>NZ_JASGZS010000005.1:0-103652 GCF_047465525.1 Streptococcus infantis
CCTTTTCGGATGTGTCTATAGACGGTTGAGGAGCTGACATCAAGGTTATGGGTTTTGAGAATATGATAGATGTGTTGTCCCTTTTTAACACCATCAGAAATGACTTTGTCCATATCCCAGAAGGTCTGAGAGTTGAGAGGAGTGCCTTCATGAGCTTCGACAAGAGTTTGTTCGTACTGCTTTTGAGCTTGTTTAGCGAGGTAGAAGATTTTCTGATAGCCACAGTTTTGTCTTCTTTTAGAGCAGCCATTACAGACAAAGGGAGCTTTATCAAGTAGAGGGCAAGGAAGGTTGTTAGAGGTAGAGTCTCTAACTTGTCTGTTTCGCTTGACTTCTTTAGAAACAGTAGTCGGGTCTTTTAGAATAAGTTGCCCAATAGCTTTGAAGGTTTCACCGCGTTCTAAGCCTAGTTGGATATCGTTACGGTCTGAAAGGGTAAGGTGTTTATGTTTGGTCATAGTAGGCCTCATTTCTACCACAAACGTCTCACACTTAATTCCACCATAAAAATCCGTTTTAGACTAATTTCCACTTTGGTCAGGAAAGTGGAAGTTACTTTGAGAAATTACCTTCATCGAAAAACTAACAAAATTACTTGAAAAAAAGATTCAACTATGGTAGAATGAAACTTGTCGTGTAAACGATAATACTCATTCTTGATGAATTGTGAAACTGTTGCCTTTGGGTCGTTTTGCAAGCTGAAATCAAGAAGAGGAAAAAACAAAAAGGAGAAATACTCATGGCAGTAATTTCAATGAAACAACTTCTTGAGGCTGGTGTACACTTTGGTCACCAAACTCGTCGCTGGAACCCTAAGATGGCTAAGTACATCTTCACTGAGCGTAACGGAATCCACGTTATCGATTTGCAACAAACTGTAAAATACGCTGACCAAGCATACGACTTCATGCGTGATGCTGCAGCTAACGATGCAGTTGTATTGTTTGTTGGTACTAAGAAACAAGCAGCTGATGCAGTTGCTGAAGAAGCAGTACGTTCAGGTCAATACTTCATCAACCACCGTTGGTTGGGTGGAACTCTTACTAACTGGGGAACAATCCAAAAACGTATCGCTCGTTTGAAAGAAATCAAACGTATGGAAGAAGATGGAACTTTTGAAGTTCTTCCTAAGAAAGAAGTTGCACTTCTTAACAAACAACGTGCACGTCTTGAAAAATTCTTGGGTGGTATCGAAGATATGCCTCGTATTCCAGATGTAATGTACGTAGTTGACCCACATAAAGAGCAAATCGCTGTTAAAGAAGCTAAAAAATTGGGAATCCCAGTTGTAGCGATGGTTGACACAAACACAGATCCAGATGATATCGATGTAATCATCCCAGCTAACGATGACGCTATCCGCGCAGTTAAGTTGATTACAGCTAAATTGGCAGACGCTATCATCGAAGGTCGCCAAGGAGAAGATGCTGTTGCAGCAGTTGAAGCAGAATTTGCAGCTTCAGAAGCTCAAGCAGATTCAATCGAAGAAATCGTTGAAGTTGTAGAAGGCGACAACGCTTAATTCATATAAATAGTAATTACCTAGGAGGGCGGGGCTTAGCCCGGCTCTCCTATTTTTAAAAAATATAGGAGAATCAAAATGGCAGAAATTACAGCTAAACTTGTTAAAGAGTTGCGTGAAAAATCTGGTGCTGGTGTTATGGACGCTAAAAAAGCATTGGTTGAAGTTGAAGGCGATATCGAAAAAGCGATCGAATTGCTTCGCGAAAAAGGTATGGCAAAAGCAGCTAAGAAAGCTGACCGTGTTGCTGCAGAAGGTTTGACTGGTGTTTATGTTGACGGTAACGTTGCAGCAGTTGTTGAAGTAAATGCTGAAACTGACTTCGTTGCGAAAAACGCTCAATTTGTTGAGTTGGTAAACGCAACAGCTAAAGCGATCGCAGAAGGAAAACCAGCTAACAACGAAGAAGCTCTTGCTTTGACAATGCCTTCAGGTGAAACTCTTGAAGCAGCTTATGTGTCTGCAACAGCAACTATCGGAGAAAAAATTTCATTCCGTCGCTTTGCTTTGATTGAAAAAACAGATGCACAACACTTCGGAGCATACCAACACAACGGTGGACGTATCGGTGTTATCTCTGTAATCGAAGGTGGAGACGAAGCACTTGCTAAACAAATTTCAATGCACATCGCTGCTATGAAACCAACAGTTCTTTCATACAAAGAATTGGATGAGCAATTTGTTAAAGATGAGTTGGCACAATTGAACCACGTTATCGACCAAGATAACGAAAGCCGTGCTATGGTTGGTAAACCAGCTCTTCCACACTTGAAATATGGATCAAAAGCTCAATTAACTGATGAAGTGATTGCTCAAGCTGAAGCTGATATTAAAGCTGAGTTGGCTGCAGAAGGCAAACCAGAAAAAATCTGGGATAAAATCATCCCAGGTAAAATGGATCGTTTCTTGCTTGACAACACTAAAGTTGACCAAGCATACACACTTCTTGCACAAGTTTACATCATGGATGACAGCAAGACAGTTGAAGCTTACCTTGAATCAGTTAACGCTTCAGTAGTTGAGTTCGCTCGCTTTGAAGTTGGTGAAGGTATCGAAAAAGCTGCAAACGACTTTGAAGCAGAAGTTGCAGCTACAATGGCAGCAGCCTTGAATAACTAATAAAAAAGTAAGGAAGCAAATCTGCTTCCTTTTCTTTTGTTAGAGGGGACTCATAGGAATCCTTTTTTTATTTTAAACGGTAAACAAAAAGCCCTATACAAGGGCTTAGTGTATTTAGGAGACTATACTTCGAATTCATAGAGTGCTGTAGATAGGTAACGTTCTCCGTTATCTGGTGCAAGCGCAAGGACTTTTTTACCTGCTCCAAGTTTTTTAGCGACTTCAATTGCTGCATAGATAGCTGCTGCAGAAGAAATACCGACTAAGAATCCTTCTTTTCCACCGATTTCACGGCCAAGTGCAAGAGCGTTATCTGATGTTACACGAACGATACCATCGTAAGCTTTTGTATCAAGTGTATCTGGAATGAATCCAGCAGAGATACCTTGAATTTTGTGAGGACCTGGCTTTTCACCAGACAAGATAGCTGACTCGTCTGCCTCAACAGCAAAAACTTGAATGTTTGAGTTAGCAGTTTTAAGAGCATGAGAAACACCAGAAATAGTTCCTCCAGTACCAACACCAGCAACAAAGGCGTCTAAACCATCAGCTCCGAAATCAGCTAGAATTTCAGCTCCTGTTGTTCTTTCGTGAACCTCTGGGTTAGATTGGTTATTAAACTGTAATGGTAGGAAACCATCACGCTCAGCAGCAATTTCCTGCGCTTTTGCAATTGCACCTTTCATTCCTTCGCTACCAGGAGTGAGGACTAGTTCAGCTCCATAAGCTTGGATAATTTTACGACGTTCCACGCTCATTGTTTCAGGCATAACGATGACAACTTTGTAACCTTTAGCGGCACCAACCCATGAGAGACCAATACCAGTGTTTCCACTAGTTGCTTCTACAATGGTAGAACCAGGTTTGAGTTTACCCTCTTGTTCTGCTTTTTCAATCATGCTTAGGGCGATACGGTCCTTAACTGACGATCCTGGGTTAAAAGCTTCAAGTTTTACATAAACATCTGCTGCACCTTCTGGTACAATGTTATTTAATTTAACAATCGGTGTTCTACCGATGAGTTCTGTGATATTGTTATAAATTGCCATATTAGCACCTCTTTATATAAGATGCTACTAGTATAACGCTAACTTTAACTTTTGTAAAATATAGAAATCCTATCGGAGTGATAGGATTTTTTTATATCAGTGATTCAAACCATTCATATTCAAACGATTATGATAAGCTAAGTCAAATAGATAGGTGTAAAGAGGTACAATATCAGTTTTCTTTGGAAATTCAAATTTGTGAGAATTAAAATGCTCATTGTGAGATTTTAAAAAGGCATTTTCTAAATAAGTAATCGTAATCTCGCTATCATCAATCCCAAGACCAGCGGTCTCCATCTCAACATTGACAATGTTCATGAGGAAAATTGATTTGATAGACATCTTTCGTCCAGTTGCCCCTTGTTTATCTGTAAAGATGATTCGGATATTTGTAAAGATAATTGAGTCACGAATGAGTTTATATCCGCTTTGAATGTCTTCATTTTCTAATAAATATTGTCCAAACTCTCTGGTAAGAGCTTCTTTACTTTGCTCACTGAAGTTTCCAGCGAGTCCCTGAATTAATCTTCCAAAAGCCATATGATATTTCCTTTCTTTACGATAGGTTTACAGGTACTTCAACTTCACGTAAACCTTTATCAGTTAGAGTAACTTTTCCATTGAAAAATTCAATGAGATCAGCCTTGATATCGTCCTTCATTTCTTTGTCAACGAAAATCATCGTGTCAACCTGATCTGTAAAGTTTGTCTCTAATTCTATGAGATTATGCTCTTTAAGAAAATTACCGTATTCTTGATATTGGGCATAAGACATTTGAATGGAGATGCCAGCTTGCTCTTTGATTTCGACAATCCCAATTTCCTTAACTGCTAGAGCAACGCTACCAGCATAAGCGCGAATCAAACCACCAGCCCCTAGTTTGATACCACCAAAATAACGAGTAACTACAACACAGACATTAGTAAGGTTGTGATTCTCCAGAACTCCTAGCATAGGAACGCCAGCAGTCCCACTAGGTTCTCCATCATCACTAGTTCGCTTGATTTCACTACGCTCACCGACAATAAAAGCAGAGCAGTTGTGGGTAGCTTTATAGTGTTCTTTTTTAATAGTTGTGATAAAATCACGAGCCTCTTCCTCACTATAGACACGTTTGGCATGACAGATAAAGCGTGATTTTTTGATTTCTTCTTGGACTTGTCCGTCCTCTTTTATAGTTTTGTATTCCATATTTTTATTGTACTAAAAAATAGCGTAAAGTTCTACATTTTACGAATAAAGAAATATGAAAGTAAATCCAAATTATCTCGGTCGCCTTTTTACCGAGCAAGAATTAAGTCATGAGGAGAGACAACAAGCAAAACAAATTCCATCCATGAAAAAAGAAAAGGGGCAACTATCTTGTCAGCGTTGTGGTAGTCAGATAGAAGAAGAATGGCATTTGCCTATTGGTGCTTTTTATTGTCGAGAATGCTTGATTATGAAGCGAATAAGAAGTGATCAAAAACTCTATTACTTTCCGCAAGAAAGGTTTCCACAGCAAGATGTACTAAAATGGTCAGGTCAACTGACTCCATTTCAAGAGCGGGTATCACAAGGACTCCTTCAGGCGGTAGATAAGAAGGAGGCCACCTTGGTACATGCAGTGACAGGAGCTGGTAAGACAGAGATGATCTACCAAGTTGTCGCTAAGGTGATTGATCAAGGTGGAGCTGTTTGTTTGGCCAGTCCAAGGATAGATGTTTGCTTAGAGCTACATAAACGACTACAAAATGATTTTTCATGTGAGATTGCACTATTACATGGGGAGTCGGATCCCTATTTTCGTACACCTTTAGTTGTAGCAACCACTCACCAACTATTAAATTTTTATCAAGCTTTTGATTTATTGATTGTGGATGAAGTGGACGCCTTTCCTTATGTTGATAACCCAGTACTTTACCATGCTGTCAACAATTGTGTAAAGGAAAATGGATTGAGAATATTTTTAACAGCAACGTCAACAGATGAGTTAGATAGAAAAGTTAAACAAGGGGAGTTAAAGCGTCTCAGTTTACCTCGTCGCTTTCATGGAAATCCTCTCATTGTTCCCAAGCCAATCTGGTTATCGCATTTTAATAGATATTTAGAAAAAAATGGCTTACCTCCAAAATTAAAACTTTACATTGAGAAACAGAGAAAGACGGCCTATCCCTTACTAATCTTTGCCTCTGAGATTAAAAAGGGAGAAAAGCTAAAAGAAATTTTGCAGGAGAAGTTTCCGAATGAGAAGATAGGATTTGTATCTTCAATCACAGAAGACCGATTAGAGCAGGTACAAGCCTTTCGAGATGGAGAGTTGACGATATTAATAAGCACAACTATATTAGAGCGTGGAGTTACCTTCCCTCGTGTAGATGTTTTTGTGGTGGAAGCCAATCATCAACTCTTTACCAAGTCAAGTTTAGTACAAATTGGTGGGCGAGTTGGAAGAAGCATGGATCGTCCTACTGGAGAATTGATATTTTTCCATGACGGACTCAATCTGTCCATTAAGAAAGCCATAAAGGAGATTAAGCAAATGAATCAGGAGGCAGGAGTATGAAGTGTTTATTGTGTGGTAAAAGGTTGCAAACAGAGATAACCTTTACTAACCTGCTCTGTTTTAAAAAGGAGGAGGAACTAGTCTGTGAATCCTGTATTTCGTCTTTCGAGAGCATTGGTGGTAATCATTGTCCTACTTGTTTTAAAAAAGGAATGTCAATCATCTGTCAAGATTGTCAATTTTGGTGTAAAAAAGGTGTAAAGGTTGATCATGTGGCTCTTTATTCCTATAATCAGGCTATGAAAGAATATTTTAGTCGCTATAAATTTGATGGTGATTATCTTCTTAGAAAGGTATTTTCTGAGATATTGCAAAAAGAGTTAAAGAAGTATAAGGACTATCAGATTGTGATTGTTCCTCTGAGTGACCATCGTTTAAAAAGCAGAGGCTTTAATCAAGTTGAAGGTTTGATAAAGGATACTGGGTTAGCATATCTGGATATTTTGGTTAAAAAAGAAGTGGAGGCTAGTTCTTCAAAAAATCGATCGGATCGCTTACTTGCAGAATTTCCCTTTTTGCTGAAAGATGGCGTGAAGCTTCCAGAAAATATCTTACTATTTGATGATATTTATACGACTGGTACCACGCTGAATCGTCTTAAAAGTATGCTATTAGAGGCTGGTTGTCAGAATATTAAAACTTTTTCCCTCGCAAGATGAGGAAAAAGTTTGCAAAAAAAATATGAAAGCGTTATAATATAATTAGAAAAACAAATATGTTTAGAAAGAAGGTACTTATATGATTAAATATAGTATCCGTGGTGAAAACCTAGAAGTAACAGAAGCAATTCGTGATTATGTAGTTTCTAAACTCGAAAAGATCGAAAAATACTTCCAAGCAGACCAAGAATTGGATGCGCGTGTTAACTTGAAAGTTTACCGCGAAAAGACTGCTAAAGTAGAAGTAACCATTCCGCTTGGATCTATTACTCTTCGTGCAGAAGATATTTCTCAAGATATGTACGGTTCTATTGATTTGGTGACAGATAAGATTGAGCGTCAGATTCGTAAAAACAAAACTAAAATTGAACGTAAGAACAGAAATAAAGTATCAACAAGTCAACTCTTTACAGATGCTTTAGTTGAGGACTTAGATGTAGCACAACCAAAAGTTGTTCGTTCAAAACAAATTGATTTGAAACCAATGGATTTGGAAGAAGCTATCTTACAGATGGATTTATTGGGGCATGACTTCTTTATCTATGTAGATGTTGAAGATGAAACAACAAATGTTATTTATCGTCGTGAAGATGGAGACATTGGTCTTCTAGAAGTTAAATAATCAAAAAAATTAGTTTGTAAAAGTGGTTTACACTAGTGTAAACCACTTTTTATTTTGGATGTTTTACTATTATTTGAAAATAGTGTTTCCTCTTTAAAAGTCGCATTTTGGCTACATTTATGGTATAATAATGCGCAAGAGGTTTGTAATGAAAAAAAATGAAATAAATCCCTTTTTTATGTATCTGATTGCTATGGTAACCTTTACGATTATGACCATTTTGATTGTGTCAGTAAAGGATAATCTTATCACTATAGCAAGTCTATTTTTATTTATCGTATTCTATGTTCTGCTATTTAATTTCCAGAAAAAATATTACAAAAAAACAGATATCGAGCAAATCCAGTATGTCAATCATCAGGCTACGGATAGTTTGAGTGCTCTGTTGGAGCAAATGCCTGTCGGGGTTGTTAAATTAAATATGGACAGCAGTGAGATTGAATGGTTCAATCCCTATGCGGAATTAATTTTGACAACTGAGGATGGAGAAATTGATTTTCCTCAATTTCAAAAGATTTTAAAGAGTTCGATTTCTTCCCCAGGGTCTTATGCCATTGTTGGGGAGAAACGTTATGCAGTGCATTTAGATAGAAATTCAGGTGTCTTATACTTTTTTGATGTTTCTGGTGAGTATGAGGCGACTGCTGAATTGGTAACAAGTCGTCCTGTAATTGGAGTTATTTCAGTTGATAACTATGATGATTTGGAAAATGAAACGTCTGAATCAGACATTAGTCATATCAATAGTTTTGTTGCAAATTTTGTTTCCGAATTTGCTGGGAAATATGCCATGTTTTCTCGTAGAGTAAGTATGGATCGTTTTTATCTATTTACGGATTACACTGTGCTTAATCACTTGATGCAGGATAAATTTTCTGTGATTGATACCTTTCGTGAAGAAGCCAAGCAACGGAATTTACCACTAACGATGAGTATGGGAGTTTCCTATGGTGATGGGAATCATGATCAGATTGGGAAGGTGGCTCTTCTTAATCTCAACTTAGCTGAAGTTCGTGGTGGTGACCAAGTTGTCGTAAAAGAGAATGATGAAACCAAAAATCCAATCTACTTTGGAGGAGGTTCAGCTGCATCTGTTAAACGTACTCGGACACGAACTCGTGCCATGATGACAGCTATTTCAGATAAACTTAAAAGTGTCGATCGAGTTTTTGTTGTTGGTCACAAGAATCTTGACATGGATGCTCTTGGTTCAGCAGTTGGAATGCAGTTGTTTTCGAGTAATGTACTAGAAGATAGTTATGTGGTTTATGATCCTACACAGCTGTCTCCAGATATCGCTCGAGCGATCAATTATTTGGAAGATGAGGGTGTTTCAAAACTTCTTCCTTTAAATCAAGCGATGACAATGGTTACCAAACGCTCCTTACTGGTGATGGTTGACCATTCTAAGACAGCTTTAACATTATCCAAAGAGTTTTATGACTTGTTTACACAGACAATCGTCATTGACCATCACCGTCGGGACCAAGATTTTCCAGATAATGCAGTCATTACTTATATAGAAAGTGGAGCTAGCAGTGCCAGTGAGCTGGTGACGGAGTTGATTCAATTTCAAAATTCTAAGAAAATACGTTTGAGTCGTATCCAGGCTAGTATTCTTATGGGTGGAATGATGTTGGATACAAAGAATTTCACCTCTCGCGTAACAAGTCGTACCTTTGATGTAGCAAGCTATCTCAGAACAAGAGGGAGTGATAGCATTGTCATTCAGGAAATTTCGGCCACGGATTTTGAAGAATATCGATTAGTAAATGAGTTAATTTTACAAGGGCAGATGGTACAACCATCAATTCTGGTTGCTCAAGCTTTGGAGGATAAAGAGTACGATACGGTTGTTATTAGTAAAGCTGCTGATGCTATGCTTGCCATGTCTGGTATAGAGGCCAGCTTTGTACTTGCTAAGAATAGTCAAGGAGCAATCTCCATTTCTGCACGAAGCAGAAGTAAGATCAATGTCCAGCGAATTATGGAAATGTTAGGTGGCGGTGGTCACTTTAACTTAGCTGCGGCGCGGTTGACAGATATGAGCCTGCAAGAAGCAGGAGATAAACTAAAAACAGTTATTTTTAATGAAACAAAAGAAAAGGAGTCAGAAGAATGAAAGTAATCTTTTTAGCAGATGTTAAAGGTAAAGGAAAAAAAGGTGAAATTAAAGAAGTGCCAACTGGATATGCACAAAACTTTTTAATTAAGAAAAACCTTGCTAAGGAAGCGACAGCTCAAGCTATTGGTGAGTTGCGTGGTAAACAAAAATCAGAAGAAAAAGCACATGCAGAGATGCTTGCAGAAGCTAAGGAAATTAAAGCAAAACTGGAAGCAGAAGAAACAATCGTTGAGTTTGTCGAAAAGGTTGGTCCAGATGGTCGTACATTTGGATCTATTACCAACAAGAAAATTGCTGAAGAATTGCAAAAACAATTTGGTATTAAAATTGATAAACGCCATATTCAAGTTCAATCACCAATTCGAGCAGTTGGTTTGATTGATGTTCCGGTGAAGATTTATCAGGATGTGACAAGTGTAATCAATCTCCGTGTCAAGGAAGCATAATTTACGATTGGTTGACAATTTTGTAAAAGGAAGGAAAGTCTGATGGCAGAAGTTGAAGAACTACGTGTTCAGCCTCAAGATATCCTAGCAGAGCAATCTGTCTTGGGAGCTATTTTTATTGATGAGACTAAACTCGTTTTTGTCCGGGAATATATCGATTCACAGGACTTCTTTAAGTATGCTCACCGTTTGATTTTTCAAGCTATGGTTGATTTGTCTGATCGTGGAGATGCTATTGATGCAACCACAGTTCGGACGATACTAGATAGCCAGGGTGATTTACAAACTATTGGAGGCTTGTCTTATCTGGTTGAGATTGTCAATTCGGTGCCAACCTCTGCCAATGCGGAATACTATGCTAAAATTGTAGCAGAAAAGGCTATGCTTAGACGTCTGATTGCTAAGTTGACAGAGTCTGTAAACCTAGCCTATGAAGCTTCTCAACCTGCTGACGAAATTATTGCTCGTGCAGAAAAAGGCTTGATTGATGTTAGTGAGAATGCCAATCGAAATGGCTTTAAAAATATTCGCGATGTATTGAATATCAACTTTGGGAATTTAGAAGCTCGTTCGCAACAGACTTCAGATATCACGGGTATTGCGACAGGTTATCGAGATTTAGATCACATGACGACAGGTCTGCATGAGGAAGAATTGATTATTTTGGCAGCTCGTCCTGCGGTTGGTAAGACAGCCTTTGCTTTGAATATTGCGCAAAATATCGGAACCAAACTAGACAAGACAGTTGCTATTTTCTCTCTGGAAATGGGTGCTGAAAGTTTGGTCGATCGTATGCTGGCTGCGGAAGGCTTGGTAGAGTCGCATTCTATTCGTACAGGTCAATTGACCGAGGAAGAATGGCGTAAGTATACGATTGCTCAGGGTAATCTGGCTAATGCAAGTATCTACATCGATGATACACCAGGGATTCGGATCACAGAAATTCGCTCTCGTTCCCGTAAACTGGCTCAAGAAACAGGTAATCTAGGCTTGATATTGATTGACTATCTTCAGCTGATCACAGGGACTGGTCGAGAAAATCGTCAACAAGAAGTATCTGAGATTTCCCGTCAGTTGAAAATCTTAGCAAAAGAACTCAAAGTTCCAGTTATAGCTCTTAGTCAGCTTTCTCGTGGTGTAGAGCAACGCCAAGATAAGAGACCAGTTTTGTCTGATATTCGTGAATCTGGATCTATTGAGCAGGATGCTGATATCGTAGCCTTTCTCTATCGTGATGACTATTATGAGCGCGGTGGTGAAGAGGAGGAAGGCATTCCAAATAATAAAGTAGAAGTGATTATCGAGAAAAACCGTAGCGGTGCTCGCGGAACGGTAGAATTGATTTTCCAAAAAGAATATAATAAATTTTCAAGTATTTCTAAGATGGAGGAACCAAGATGACAGACGCATTTACAGATGTGGCTAAAATGAAAAAAATTAAAGAAGAGATTAAGGCGCATGAGGGACAAGTGGTGGAAATGACCTTAGAAAATGGTCGTAAACGCCAAAAAAATCGTTTAGGAAAACTAATTGAGGTTTATCCATCGCTCTTCATCGTTGAGTTTGGAAATGTTGAAGGAGACAAACAGGCTAATGTTTATGTTGAATCTTTCACCTATTCAGATATTTTAACAGAAAAGAACTTAATTCATTATTTGGATTAAGGCTAATCATGAAAGTGAGAAGATTTCTCACTTTTTTCTTTTTCTTTCGAATGATATAGATGAGGTCAACCTCAAAAATCTAATTATTTGAAGGAGAATGAATGACATTTACTAAAGCAGGACATAAAAAGGGAACTTTTCTCAGAAAGACAGCTGTAGGATCAGCTTCACTATTACTAGCAGGAGCTTTTTTATTTGGTGGAGGAACTGTTCATGCCAACCAGGCAAACAATGGATCACTGGCACGAGGAGACGATTATCCCTATTATTATAAAAATGGAAGTCAAAAAATTGATAAGTGGCGCATGTACTCAGGACAGTGTACCTCTTTTGCTGCTTTTCGTTTAAGTAGTGTCAATGGTTTTGAGCTACCAGCTGCTTATGGGAATGCCAATCAATGGGGTTATCGAGCCCAAAAAGAAGGCTATCGTGTGGACCAGCAACCAGCAATTGGTGCGATTGCTTGGAGTACAAAAGGGCAATATGGTCACGTAGCTTGGGTATCTAACGTGATTGGAGACATGATTGAAATTGAGGAGTACAATTACGATTATACAGAAACGTATCATCGTAGAATTGTAAAGGCGAGTTCTATGACTGGTTTTATTCATTTTAAAGATGTTGGGAATGCTAGTGTAGGGCCTCATCAGTCTCTACTAGCTTTCAGTGGAACTCATCACTTCACAGAAAAATCAGCTATTATGGATCAGCCGACACTGACAGCTACTGTCATTGATTACTACGAAGCTGGAATGAGTGTTCATTATGATCAAACCTTTGAAAAAGAAGGATATAAATGGATTAGTTATATTTCACGAAGTGGAAACAGACGCTATATCCCCTTAACTAAAACAAGTAGTTCTAAAAATGGTTGGGAAAAAGAGGGAACAAGTTGGTACTACTATGACAATGGTCAAAAAGCAGTCGGTTGGAAGAAGATTAATGGGAACTGGTATCATTTGCAAGCTGATGGTAGAATGACGACAGGCTGGTTAAAAGAAGGTTCGAATTGGTATTACTTGAAGTCATCTGGTGAAATGCAGACAGGTTGGTTAAAGGATAAGGGCATTTGGTATTATCTGGAAAGTTCTGGAGCTATGAAAACCAGTCAGTGGTTCCAGGTTTCAGGAAAACATTATTATGTAAATGCATCTGGAGAATTGGCAGTAAATACGACTATCGATGGATTTCAAGTTGATGCTGATGGAGTTCGAGTAGAAAAACCAGCCTCATAAGTGTTATTCAGCATTTGGGCTCTTCCTAATGGTATTTTTCCCTGCTTTCCTTTATAATGGGTGTATGGACAAGAAAAAATTATTACTAATTGACGGTTCTTCAGTTGCTTTCCGAGCATTTTTTGCACTTTACCAGCAACTGGATCGTTTTAAAAATGACAATGGACTACATACCAATGCAATCTACGGTTTTCACCTGATGCTAAATCACCTGTTGGAACGTGTCCAACCGAGTCATATCTTGGTTGCTTTTGATGCGGGGAAAACGACTTTCCGTACAGAGATGTATGCAGACTACAAGGGTGGTCGTGCCAAGACTCCAGATGAGTTTCGCGAGCAATTCCCTTTTATTCGTGAGTTGCTAGATCATCTTGGGATTCGTCATTATGAGTTAGCCCAGTATGAGGCGGATGATATCATTGGTACCTTGGGTCGTTTGGCTGAAAAGGATTCATTTGATGTAACTATCGTCAGTGGAGACAAGGACTTGATCCAGTTGACAGATGAACATACAGTGGTTGAGATTTCTAAGAAAGGTGTAGCTGAGTTTGAGGCATTTACACCAGAATATCTCATGGAAAAGATGGGAATCACACCTGCTCAGTTTATTGATCTTAAAGCCCTCATGGGAGATAAGTCAGATAATATCCCTGGTGTAACTAAGATTGGTGAAAAGACGGGTATCAAGCTCTTGTTAGAACATGGATCGCTCGAAGGTATTTATGAAAATATCGATGGGATGAAGGCTTCTAAGATGAAGGAAAATCTCATTAACGACAAGGAACAAGCTTTCCTATCTAAAACACTGGCTACCATCGACACGAAAGCACCGATTGAGATTGGACTGGATGATTTGGTTTATAGCGGTCCAGATGTGGAAAATCTTGGGAAATTCTACGATGAGATGGGCTTTAAACAGCTCAAGCAAGCCTTGAATACTTCTCAGACTAACCAAGCTGAGACTTTGAATTTCACTATGGTGAATAAAGTGAGTCAAGATATGCTGAGTGAAGACTCCATCTTCCACTTTGAACTCTTTGGAGAAAACTACCATACAGATGACTTGATTGGCTTTGCCTGGTCTTGCGGAGACAAACTCTATGCTACAGATAAGCTGGAACTTCTGCAGGAGCCGATTCTTAAGGATTTTCTAGAAAAAACACCTCTGAAAGTATACGACTTTAAGAAAGCAAAAGTCCTCTTAAATCGCTTTGGTTTGGACTTGCAGGCTCCTGCTTTTGACAGTCGTTTGGCCAAATACCTTCTCTCTACTGTCGAGAATAATGAAATTTCAACCATTGCTAGTCTCTATGGCCAAACTTACCTAGCCGATGATGAAACCTTCTATGGTAAGGGCGTTAAGAAAGCTATTCCAGAGCGAGAAAAATTCTTGGAGCACTTGGCTCGTAAGGTTGCTGTATTAGTTGAGACGGAGCCTGTCTTACTTGAAAAATTAAGCGAAAACGGACAATTGGACCTCCTTTATGACATGGAGCAACCTCTAGCCTTTGTCCTTGCTAAGATGGAAATCGCTGGGATTAAGGTCAAAAAAGAAACACTTCTTGAGATGCAAGCTGAAAATGAGCTTGTCATTGAAAAGCTGACGCAAGAGATTTATGAGCTGGCTGGTGAAGAGTTTAATATCAATTCACCTAAGCAATTGGGCGTCCTTCTTTTTGAAAAACTAGGTCTCCCTCTAGAATACACCAAGAAAACCAAGACAGGGTACTCGACAGCCGTGGATGTCTTGGAACGTCTAGCTCCTATTGCACCAATCGTCAAGAAAATTCTCGATTACCGTCAGATTGCTAAGATTCAATCCACTTATGTGGTTGGTTTGCAGGACTGGATTTTAGCTGATGGCAAGATTCACACGCGCTATGTGCAAGATTTGACTCAGACAGGTCGTCTGTCTAGTGTGGATCCAAACTTGCAAAATATTCCTGTGCGTTTGGAGCAAGGTCGTCTCATTCGTAAGGCTTTCGTGCCAGAGTGGGAGGACAGTGTCCTTCTCAGCTCGGACTACTCACAGATTGAGTTGCGAGTTTTAGCCCATATCTCTAAAGATGAGCACTTAATTAAGGCCTTTCAAGAGGGAGCTGACATCCATACCTCAACAGCTATGCGGGTCTTTGGAATTGAACGACCTGAGGATGTAACTCCAAACGACCGTCGCAATGCCAAGGCTGTGAACTTTGGAGTGGTCTACGGAATTTCAGACTTTGGTTTATCGAATAATCTGGGCATCAGTCGTAAAGAGGCTAAAGCCTACATTGATACCTACTTTGAACGCTTCCCAGGTATTAAAAACTACATGGATGAAGTGGTGCGTGAAGCGCGTGATAAGGGTTATGTAGAGACTCTCTTCAAACGTCGTCGTGAGTTGCCAGATATCAATTCGCGCAACTTTAACATTCGTGGTTTTGCGGAACGTACAGCCATCAACTCACCTATCCAAGGATCGGCTGCAGATATTCTCAAAATTGCAATGATACAGCTGGATAAAGCATTGGTTGCCGGTGGTTATCAGACTAAGATGCTTCTACAAGTACACGATGAAATCGTTCTTGAAGTGCCTAAGTCAGAATTAGCTGCCATCAAAAAACTCGTCAAGCAAACCATGGAAGAAGCTATTCAACTCAGTGTGCCCCTCATTGCTGATGAAAATGAAGGCGCAACTTGGTATGAGGCCAAGTAGAAAATAGACTATTAAACAAAAAGAAATCCCCTTAAACGTTACTGTTCAAGGGGATTTTTGCTGATAAAATTCTTGCAAGCAGAGATAAAAGCGATTTTATCTAGCTAGTAGTAGAATTTATTTGATTTGTTTCTTTTGTTCTTTTTTGGCAAGTACTGGTAGAATAACTCCTAAACCAATCAGAATAATTGGTGTCAAGATATTTGTAAGCAAAGAGAATTGCCAAGCAGTTGGATTCTCAGCATAGCTAATTTTTGGAACCATACCAAGGATACAAGCAAAGGCAGTGAAGAGGAAACACCAAGTACCGATAACAAAACCAAGTTTAGGATTGTTCACAAACTTGTATTCGGCATTTTTGTATGTTTTCCAAGCACGGTTGAGCATCATATAGGCAAGGAATACCCAGAGATAACGCATTGGCATTACGATAGAGTTGAGGTTGGTCATCCATTTTACAAGTCCGTCAATTTCCTGAATACCAAAAATTGGAAGGATGATGATAAGGCTAACGAGGACGCCTGTAAGGAGGTAGCCGTTAATGAGGACACCTTTTTCAGTACGTTTACGAAGCCAGCTTGGGATGTAGTTTTCATCAGCGTTATTGAGAAGGATTTGCAATGGTGCGTCAATAGAGAAGGCAAGTGCCGCTATTTGTCCGACCATATTTGTAAGAGCGTAAATCACGACAAATAGGTTTCCAACTCCCCAAGAATTTCCTAACATTTGGAAGGCTTGATAAGCACCATTACGCATGAGGTCTTCAGGGATATTATTACCATCAAATAGCATTCCCATGGCAACTGAACCAAGGATAGCAGAGAGTCCTACCATGATTGCCATGACAATCATGCCTTTTGGAAATTCTTTTGCAGGATTGCGAGTTTGATTCACATAAGGAGAAATTTTTTCACAACCACCAACTGCAAAGACCAGTAGTGAGATGGTTGTAAAATAAGAAAAATCAAAGTTTGGAATGTAAGTGCTCAGTTGATCCATGTGTGGTGTCGCAAACTGGATGTCTGGTTTGATGAAAGGCAGACCGACAGCCAAAAGCACAAAGAGTAAAGACATAATCAACATGGCACTTCCTGCCAAGCTACCTATGACTTTCAGTGTTGTCAATCCTTTTGTAGAAAGGTAGAGGAAAAGTCCAAAGATTAGTAAACAAAGAATAACAATCCAGTGGATGTCAATCTGTTTTAGAAATTGTCCGTTACCCTGCAAGGCCCATCCAAGCGGAATAAGGATTCCTTGAGGCTTTTGTGCGAGGTAAGGAATGTGAACAACCCAGTAGGTCCAAGCAGCGAAGTAGGCTAGACGTTTGGTTGATGTTTTTTCGACCCATTCACTAACACCGCTTCCGCTTTCCTTAAAGGTAGAACCTAGTTGTCCGACGATGAGAGAGTAAGGGATAAAATAGAGTGCGAGGATTAAAACCCAAGATACGACGACTGAAATCCCCTGTTGAGAATAGTTGTTGACGACGTTTCCGAGCCCCCAAACCATGTTGAAAGCAATCAGAGAAACCATCAGCCAATTAAGTTGGTGTTGATCTTTTTTCATAATGTCTCCTTTTCTGATAATTTCAGTATATCATGTTTTTTTGAAAGCGCCTAACAAAATTCGAAATTTCCTATAAAAAATGTAGGCGGATTTATCAGATGGAGTTTGTACTTGAGTAAAAGTTATACACAATCTGTGGATAACTTTGTGAAATAAAAAATTGTTTTCCAAATGTTAGTTTAGAAAAAAGAGATAGAATGTGTGAGTTGGGTACTAAGCTAGTCAGTTATAAAGACTGATAGAACAGGATATTACGGTGTTTAACATTAGAATGTCAAAAAAATGGTTGAGAGAAATCGTTTGGAAGTACATGAAATTGATTTGAAAGTTGATTGAAAGTTATGCACAATCTGTGGATAACTTTGTGGAAGATTTACTATAAATCAGAAAATCCCCTTGTACATGACAAAGGGTTTTGAACTATGAGTGATTTGGTAACCAGCTGAGGGTAAAGTTGAGGGTTTGGGCGTTTAGCAAATCCTGGTGACCAATACTCTGAACTTCTTTTCCGTCAAGATGACAGTTTTTTACAAAGTGGAAGTGTTCATGATTTTGCTGAGTACGAACATCCAACCACTGATTTTTTTCTGCAAGATAAACACGAAGGTGGTCAAAGAGTGGAATTCCAAGGTCATAACTTGCTTTTCCTGGGCAGGTTGGGTAAAGTCCAAGGGCAGACCAGACATACCAGGCAGATAGACTACCGTTATCCTCATCTCCTGGATAAGCATTCCAGCCAGCTCGAAAGGCTTTTTGACGGAGAGTCTTGATTAAGAGACTGGTGTATTGAGGATAATTGCTATAGCGGAAGAGATAAGGGATGTGAAAGCTTGGTTGGTTTGAAATGGCTAGTTGACCAAATGGTGCTGTTGCCATTTCGCTCATCTCGTGAATTTCATATCCATAGCCTGTCGTTTCAAAGAGAGGGAGACTTTGACAAGCTTTTAAAAGATAGTTACTAAAGGCTTCTTTTCCACCCATTAGTTGGCTAAGTCCAGAAATGTCATGTAAGACACCTAGACTGGCTTGAATAGCTGAACATTCGGCGTAATCTCGCCCCCAACTATATGGAGAAAAGTCAGGACGGAAGTTGCCATCTACATCACGCGCCCTCATGTAACCCGTCTCAGAGTCAAATAGGTTTTGATAATTCTTAGCATATTGAGCATAGGTTTGAGCTAGATTTTCTTGACCTAATTTTGCTGCGCAGGTAGAGATGCAAAAATCACTGTAAGCATAGTCCAGTGTATGACTGACACTTTCGTGGTGGTCTGTGGATAAATAGCCCAGTTCTTGGTATTGGCTTAGGCCGTGTCGCCCGTTGATAGCTTTTGGATCTACCTTAGTAGCAGTTTCAATCATGGCTTTGAGAAATTCTTCTTCAAACTCAGGTGCCATGTTTTTGCAGGCGCTATCTGCTAGTACGCCATCAATCAAAGTGCCAGGCATCATTCCTCTTTCATCAGGGGCAAGCCACTTAGGGAGATATCCAGTATCTCGATAGCTATTGAGGAAGCCTTCGAGAAACTGACGATAGTGCTCTGGAATAATCAAGGCAAAGAGTGGGAATGAAGTGCGGAAGGTATCCCAGAAACCATTATTGGTAAAGAGAAGACCTGGTTTAATTGTTCCTGAAGCGAGGTCTATATGAATCTCTTCTCCCTGTTCACTCACCTCATAAAAGGTTTGCGGGAAGAGAAAGAGTCTGTATAGACAATGATCAAAAAATGTTCGGTCTACAGAGCCGGTTTCCACGACATCAAATCGGCCTAGAAGATCTTCCCAACTTTTTTTGGCGTCTGCTCTTGTTTCTGTAAAATCCTGTTTAGGAAGATTAAAGAAAGCTTGTTCTTTGGAAATAAATGAAGTGGCCAATTGAATCTGAGCTTCCGCTCCAGCCAAATCAATACGCCAGTCTTGCCCCTCTTGATTGATAGATAGAATATCCGTAGAGAATGTGAGGGCAGTGTACATGACGAGAGGACTTTTATTAGTTTCGGTTTCACCTTCTTGTCTCAGGGCCAGAGTTCGCTTATCGACTTGTTCAACTGTCAGTTCATCTGCTGCGTGAAGATAGAGGGAGAGGGCTTTTCCTTGTGTTTGTCTTAGTTGAATAGAAGCTCCATGGCAAGTAGGACTTAGCTGCGTTTCAATCTGATAACGCTCAGAAAAAATCTTTAGAAAATGAGGATTGAAAATAGCACGTTCAAGATTATAAGAAGACTGACGATGGAAGAGAGAGTCACCTCTGATTTCTCCTGTAACAGGTGTCAGTAGCAACCAAGAATAATCGCCAATCCAAGGACTAGGCTGATGGGTTAGTCGAATACCCTGAAAGATAGGAAGGTGAGGATCAAAAAACCATGATCCTTCTTGATCACTGGTTTGGGGGACAAAGTAATTCATGCCAAAAGGAACACCTGTGTAGGGTAGGGTGTTTCCTCGTGAAAATGCATGTTTACTGGCTGTTCCAAAACGCGTATCAATGGTTTCAAGTATCGGTTTCATAGTGGTTTCCTTCAGTAGTTTTCTACATTATATCAGAAAAAGGATACTTTTAGAAAATGACTTCAAAATATAACAATTTTGTAGAATAATGACTAACATTTGTGTATATATTTTCTGGACTAAAAGCTATATACTGAAAATGAAAATTTGTTTGAAAGAGGCAAAATAGTTTATGGTTTATTCAAAAGAAATTGTCAGAGAGTGGCTAGATGAGGTAGCGGAGCGTGCTAAAGATCATCCTGAGTGGGTTGATGTCTTTGAACGTTGCTATACAGACACCTTGGACAATACAGTTGAGATCTTAGAAGACGGCTCAACTTTTGTACTGACTGGAGATATCCCAGCTATGTGGCTTCGGGACTCGACTGCTCAGCTGAGACCTTACCTTCATGTGGCAAAAAGAGATCCTCTCTTGCGTCAGACCATTGCAGGTCTGGTCAAACGTCAGATGACTTTGATTCTCAAAGATCCCTATGCCAACTCTTTCAATATTGAGGAGAACTGGAAAGGCCACCACGAGACAGACCATACAGACTTGAATGGCTGGATTTGGGAGCGTAAGTATGAAGTGGATTCGCTTTGCTACCCTTTGCAGTTGGCTTATCTTCTCTGGAAAGAAACTGGTGAGACTAGCCAATTTGATGAAACCTTTGTCACAGCGACCAAGGAAATCCTTCATCTTTGGACGGTGGAACAAGATCATAAGAACTCGCCTTATCGCTTCGTCCGTGATACTGATCGTAAGGAAGATACCTTGGTAAATGACGGTTTTGGGCCAGACTTTGCCGTGACTGGGATGACTTGGTCAGCCTTTCGTCCAAGTGACGACTGTTGTCAGTATAGCTACTTAATCCCGTCAAATATGTTTGCAGTAGTTGTCTTGGGCTATGTGCAAGAAATCTTTGCAGAATTGAATCTAGCCGATAGTGAGAGAATCATTGCAGATGCCAAACGCCTCCAAACTGAGATTCAAGAAGGGATCGAAAACTACGCCTACACCACTAACAGCAAGGGTGAAAAGATTTATGCCTTTGAGGTAGATGGTTTAGGAAATGCTAGTATCATGGACGATCCTAACGTGCCAAGTTTGTTAGCTGTTCCATATCTTGGTTATTGTGATGTCAATGATGAAGTGTATCAAGCCACTCGTCGCACTATTCTGAGCCCTGAAAATCCATACTTCTACCAAGGAGAGTACGCAAGTGGACTCGGAAGTTCACATACCTTCTACCGCTATATCTGGCCGATTGCTCTATCTATCCAAGGCTTAACTGCTACAGATAAAGCTGAGAAAAAATTCTTGCTAGATCAACTAGTTGCCTGCGATGGAGGTACAGGCGTTATGCACGAAAGCTTCCACGTAGACGATCCGACACTTTACTCACGCGAATGGTTCTCATGGGCCAACATGATGTTCTGCGAATTAGTCTTGGATTACCTAGATATTCGCTAATGAGCTTTTGCTCGACAGATTCTTGTAAAGAATCACAAATATATTTTTAAATTTAAGTTAGAATGAGGTTTTACTCATGGAAAATGTTGTTGTACATATCATCTCTCACAGTCACTGGGATCGTGAGTGGTATCTACCTTTTGAAAGTCACCGTATGCAATTGGTGGAACTTTTTGACAATCTGTTTGATCTCTTTGAAAATGACCCTGAATTCAAAAGTTTCCACTTGGATGGCCAAACCATCGTCCTTGATGACTATTTAGAAATTCGCCCTGAAAACCGTGACAAGGTGCAACGTTATATTGACGAGGGCAAGCTTAAGATTGGTCCCTTTTATATCTTGCAGGATGATTATTTGATCTCCAGTGAAGCCAATGTCCGCAATACCTTGATTGGTCAGGCTGAATGCGCTAAATGGGGCAAATCTACGCAGATTGGCTACTTCCCAGATACCTTTGGAAATATGGGGCAAGCTCCTCAAATCCTTCAAAAATCAGGTATTCACGTAGCAGCCTTTGGCCGTGGTGTGAAGCCAATCGGATTTGATAACCAAGTCCTTGAAGATGAACAGTTTACCTCTCAATTTTCTGAGATGTACTGGCAAGGGGCTGATGGTAGCCGTGTACTCGGTATTCTTTTTGCTAACTGGTACAGTAACGGGAATGAAATTCCAGTGGATAAAGACGAGGCTTTGACTTTCTGGAAACAAAAATTGGCAGACGTACGTGACTATGCTTCTACTAACCAATGGTTGATGATGAACGGATGTGACCACCAACCAGTTCAACGAAACTTGAGTGAAGCTATTCGTGTGGCAAACGAACTTTTCCCAGACGTGACCTTTATTCACAGCTCCTTTGATGAATACGTTCAAGCAGTGGAAAGCGCACTTCCTGAACACCTATCAACAGTTACAGGTGAGTTGACTAGCCAGGAAACGGATGGTTGGTACACCCTTGCCAATACCTCTTCTTCACGTGTTTATCTCAAACAAGCCTTCCAAGAAAACAGCAATTTGCTGGAGCAAGTAGTAGAACCTTTGACCATCATCACTGGTGGACATAACCACAAGGATCAATTGACCTATGCTTGGAAAGTACTCTTGCAAAATGCACCACACGATAGTATCTGTGGATGCAGTATTGATGAAGTTCACCGTGAAATGGAAACTCGCTTTGCAAAGGTTAATCAAGTCGGGAATTTTGTTAAGAGTAACCTTCTCAATGAGTGGAAACATAAAATAGCAACTCAGGAAGCGCAAAGTGATCACCTCTTTACCGTCGTCAACACAGCCTTACATGACAAGGTTGATACAGTCAGTGTTGTGGTGGATGTTGTCACTTGTGATTTCAAAGAATTGCATCCAACAGAAGGCTACAAGAAGATGGCAGCTGTGACCTTGCCAGAATATCATGTTGAAGATTTGGATGGTCATGTCCTTGAAGCCAAGATTGAAGACTTGGGAGCGAGTTTTGGCTATACTTTGCCTAAGGATAAATTCCGTCAGCCTTATATCGCTCGTCAAGTGCGCGTGACAATCCCAGTTCACCTTGCTCCGCTTTCTTGGGCAAGCTTCCAATTGGTCGAAGGTCAAGTAGAATACCGTGATGGTATTTACCAAAATGGAGTCATTGATACACCATTCGTAACTGTGAGTGTAGATGAAGGAATCACAGTCTATGACAAGACTACAAACGAAGCTTACGAAGATTTCATCCAATTCGAGGACCGTGGAGATATTGGTAACGAGTACATTTACTTCCAGCCGAAAGGAACTGAGCCAATCTACGCTCAACTGAAAGGTTATGAAGTTCTAGAAAACAATGCTCGCTATGCTAAGGTCTTGCTCAAACACGACTTGACTATTCCAGTTAGCGCAGATGAAAAATTGGATGCTGAGCAAAGAGGCATCATCGAGTTCATGAAACGAGATGCAGGTCGTTCAGAAGAATTGACAACTATTCCTCTTGAAACTGAGATGACTGTCTTTGTAGATAGTCCACAACTTCGCTTCAAGACTCGACTTACAAATACTGCTAAAGACCACCGCATCCGTCTCTTGGTCAAAACTCACAACACACGTCCAAGCAATGATTCTGAAAGCATTTATGAAGTTGTGACAAGACCAAATAAACCGGCAGCTTCTTGGGAAAATCCTGAAAATCCACAACACCAACAAGCTTTTGTCAGCTTGTATGATGATGTTAAAGGAGTTACCGTATCCAATAAAGGATTGCACGAATACGAAATCCTTGGAGACGACACAATAGCTGTAACACTTCTTCGTGCTTCAGGTGAACTCGGTGACTGGGGCTACTTCCCAACACCAGAAGCACAATGCTTGCGCGATATCGAAGTTGAGTTTGCAGTAGAATGCCATCAAGCAGGGGAACGCTTCTCGGCCTTCCGTCGTGCTAAAGCCTTCCAGGTGCCATTTACAGCTCTTCAAGTTGCAAAACAAGAAGGTAGTGTTGCAGCAACAGGTAGTCTCTTCAACCATCCAGCACTGAACTTGCCACAAGTTTGTCCAACAGCCTTTAAGGTAGCTGAAAATGAAGAAGGTTATGTCCTTCGTTACTACAACATGAGCCAAGAAAATGTTCGTGTGTCTGACAAACAACAAACCATTCTTGACTTGCTAGAACGCCCATATCCAGTTCACTCAGGACTATTGGCACCGCAAGAAATTCGTACAGAATTGATTAAAAAAGAAGAAATTTAATTTCAAAAAGAAAACATAAACAGAAAGGAGGAGCGAAAAAGTAAGAACCAATTGCTAATTCGCTCCTTTTTACAGGTGAAAGAAATGACACTTGCAACCATTGATATTGGAGGGACTGGAATTAAGTTTGCCAGTCTAACTCCTGATGGAAAGATTTTAGATAAGGCGAGCACACCAACTCCAGAGACTCTGGAAGAGTTGCTAGCTTGGTTGGACCAACGTTTGTCAGAGCAAGACTATCGTGGGATTGCTATGAGTGTGCCAGGTGCAGTTAATCAAGAAACAGGAGTGATTGAGGGGATTAGCGCCATTCCTTACATCCATGGTTTTTCATGGTATGAGGCCCTTGCTCATTATAAGCTACCTGTCCATCTAGAAAATGATGCCAACTGCGTTGGACTGAGTGAATTACTAGCTCATCCTGAGATTGAAAATGCAGCCTGTGTCGTGATTGGTACAGGAATCGGTGGGGCTATGATCATCAATGGCAAGCTACACCGTGGTCGTCATGGTTTGGGTGGTGAGTTTGGCTACATGACAACCATCGAACCAGCAGAAAAACTCAACAACTGGTCGCAACTCGCTTCTACAGGAAACATGGTTCGTTATGTGATTGAAAAATCAGGTCAGTCTGACTGGGATGGGCGTAGGATTTACCAAGAGGCTGCGGCAGGAAATGCCCTCTGCCAAGAAGCTATTGAGCGTATGAATCGCAACCTAGCTCAAGGCCTGCTCAATATCCAGTACCTAATCGACCCAGATGTCATTAGCCTAGGTGGCTCTATCAGTCAGAACCCTGATTTTATTAAGGGTGTGCAAAAAGCAGTAGACTCCTTTGTGGAAAGATATGAAGAATATACAATTGCTCCAGTTATTCAAGCCTGCACCTATCACGCAGATGCCAATCTCTACGGTGCCCTTGTCAACTGGTTACAGGAGGAAAACCAATGGTAATTTTTACAGGACTTAGTTCCAAACAAGCGCAAGCTATCGAAGTATTAAAAAGTCACATTTCTCTATCAGATGTAGAGGTGGCAGTCGCTCAATCTGACCAAGCTTCTATCTCTATCAAGGGTGAGAAGGGGCAGTATCAACTGATCTACCGTAAACCTCATCAACTCTACCGTGCTTTATCTGTGCTAGCAACAGCTTTAGCAGAAGGGGACAAGGTAGAGATTGAAGAGCAGGCGGCCTATGAAGATTTAGCCTATATGGCGGACTGTTCGCGCAATGCCGTGCTCAATGTCGCATCTGCCAAACAGATGATTGAAGTCTTGGCTCTCATGGGTTATTCAACCTTTGAGCTCTATATGGAAGACACCTATCAGATTGAGGGGCAACCTTACTTTGGTTATTTCCGTGGAGCATACTCAGCTGAAGAGTTACAGGAAATTGAAGCATACGCCCAGCAGTTTGACATGACCTTTGTCCCATGCATCCAGACCTTGGCCCACTTGTCAGCCTTTGTCAAATGGGGCGTCAAAGAAGTGCAAGAACTCCGCGATGTAGAGGATATTCTCCTCATCGGTGAAGAAAAAGTCTACGATCTGATTGACGGTATGTTTGCTACTTTGTCTAAACTACAAACTCGCAAGGTCAATATCGGGATGGACGAAGCTCACTTGGTTGGTTTGGGACGCTATCTCATCTTAAACGGTGTTGTGGACCGTAGCCTCCTCATGTGTCAACATTTGGAGCGCGTGCTGGATATTGCAGACAAGTATGGTTTCCACTGCCAGATGTGGAGCGATATGTTCTTCAAGCTCATGTCAGCAGATGGCCAGTACGACCGTGAGGTGGAAATTCCAGAAGAAACTCGTGTTTACCTTGACCGTCTCAAAGACCGTGTGACCTTGGTTTACTGGGATTATTACCAAGATAGCAAGGAAAAATACAACCGAAACTTCCGTAATCACCACAAGATTAGCCAAGATATCGCCTTTGCAGGTGGTGCTTGGAAATGGATTGGCTTTACACCTCATAACCATTTCAGCCGTCTCATCGCTGTGGAAGCCAATAAAGCCTGCCGTGCCAATCAGATCAAAGAAGTCATTGTGACTGGTTGGGGAGATAATGGTGGTGAAACAGCTCAGTTCTCTATTCTACCAAGCTTGCAAATCTGGGCGGAGCTCAGCTACCGCAATGATTTAGAGCGTCTATCTGCCCACTTCAAGACCAATACAGGTCTATCCGTTGAGGACTTCATGCAGCTGGATCTAGCCAACCTATTGCCAGACCTACCAGGTAATATACATGGTATCAACCCCAACCGCTATGTCTTTTACCAGGATGTTCTCTGCCCAATCCTTGACAAACACATGACTCCTGAACAGGACAAACCTCACTTTGCCCAAGCAGCTGAGACTCTTGCTGCTATCAAAGAAAGAGCAGGCATTTACGCTTATCTTTTCGAAACTCAGGCCCAGTTGAACCAGATTTTAAGCAGTAAAGTAGATGTGGGCCGACGCATTCGTCAAGCCTATCAAGCAGGTGATAAAGAGAGCTTGCAACAAATCGCTAGAGGAGAATTGCCAAAACTCAGAAGCCAGATTGAACACTTCCATGCTCTCTTTAGTCAACAATGGCTAAAAGAGAACAAGGTCTTTGGCTTGGATACAGTGGACATCCGTATGGGTGGACTCTTGCAGCGGATCAAGCGAGCAGAAAGTCGTATTGAGGCTTATCTTGCTGGTCAAATTGACCGCATCGAAGAACTAGAAGTAGACATCTTGCCATTTAATGATTTCTACGGAGATAAGGACTTCGCAGCAACGACAGCCAACCAGTGGCACACCATTGCGACAGCTTCGACCATTTATACGACCTAGAGAAACTCTATTCAGGAAGAAAGTTTCTCGTGAAACACACTTCTTATTATAAAAAAAGTTCTCCACATAAAATAATTTGTGGAGTTTTTTCTATAATTAGTAGTTTAAACTATCCTTAAAATAAGAGTATACTATTTTTGTAAACGTTATCAAGTCTAAAAATTGTGAGATTATCAAGTTTTAGAAAAATAAAAAGGGAGGAAATTATGAACAAGTTTTCAAAAACTTTGAGAGATAATTGGATATTTCTCTTAATGGTTTTACCAGGGACACTTTGGTTGATCTTATTCTTCTACATCCCAGTATTTGGAAATGTGGTTGCCTTCAAAGACTACCATATGACTGGTGAAGGATTCGTCCACAGTATTATAAATAGTAAATGGGTTGGACTAGATAACTTCAGATTCTTATTTAGTTCAAAAGATGCCTTTGTCATCACTCGAAACACTGTCCTTTACAACCTTGGATTCATCTTTATTGGTTTGATTGTATCGGTTGGGATTGCCATTATCCTTAGTGAACTTCGCTCTAAGCAAATGGTTAAAATCTACCAAACTTCTATGTTATTCCCGTACTTCCTATCTTGGGTTATCATCAGTTTCTTTACAGATGCTTTCCTAAATATCGATAAAGGGCTTATCAATCACACCTTAGAAGCTCTCGGAATGAAAGGGATTAACTTCTACGCAGACATCAGTATCTGGCCTTACCTCCTCCTTTTCCTAGGTATCTGGAAAGGCTTCGGATACAGTAGTGTGATGTACTACGCTACAATCATGGGTATTGACCCAACTTATTACGAAGCAGCGACAGTGGACGGTGCTAGCAAATGGCAACGTATTCGCAACGTAACCATCCCTCAGTTGACACCACTTGTGACAGTATTGACCATCCTTGCAGTCGGAAACATCTTCCGTGCAGACTTCGGTCTCTTCTATCAAATCCCTCACAACGCTGGTCAGCTCTATAGCGTAACAAACGTATTGGACGTCTATGTCTTTAATGGTTTGACACAGACAGCAGACATCGGTATGGCTTCAGCAGCTGGTCTCTATCAGTCAGTCGTCGGTTTGATTCTGGTTATCCTATCAAACTTACTTGCAAGACGTGTTGATCCTAACTCAGCACTATTCTAGAAAGGAGGAGCATATGGCAAAAAAAATTCAAAAAGAAAAAATTGATAATGTTGGCATACACTCCTTCAGCAAGAAAGCAGATATCTTCTTTAGTATCATTTCTGGTTTGCTGGCCTTCTCTTGTATCTTGCCTTTCATCTTTGTCATCATTATCTCAGTTACAGATGAGAAGAGTATCGTTCAATATGGATATAGCTTCTTCCCATCACAGTTTGGATTAGATGGTTTTGAGTTTTTGGCTCAGTTCAAAGATAAGATTTTACAAGCACTCTTTATCTCAGTGTTTGTGACAGTTGTTGGTACATTGACAAACGTCTTTATCACGACAACTTATGCCTATGCCATCTCGCGTTCAACATTTAAGTATCGTAAATTCTTTACAATCTTCGCTCTTCTTAGTATGTTGTTCAACGCTGGTTTGGTACCAGGCTATATCGTGGTAACTCAATTGCTTCACTTAGGAGATACTATTTGGGCCTTGATTGTTCCGATGCTTCTATCACCATTCAACATCATGTTGATGCGTTCCTTCTTCAAGAAAACCATCCCAGAAGCAATCCTCGAATCAGCTCGTATCGATGGAGCTAGTGAAGCTCGTATCTTCTTCCAAATCTGTTTGCCACTGTCATTACCAGGTATCGCAACGATCACACTATTGACAGCGCTTGGATTCTGGAATGACTGGTTTAACGCCCTTCTTTATATCAAGAGTGATAACTTGTATCCATTGCAATATTTGCTCATGCAAATTCAAAACAACATGGATTACATTGCTAAGTCAGTTGGTATGTCAGGACAACTTGCGGTTGCCCTACCAAAAGAAACAGGTCGTATGGCCATGGTCGTAGTTGCGACTGTTCCGATTGCGATCCTCTACCCATTCTTCCAACGTTACTTTGTAAAAGGTTTGACTATCGGTGGTGTTAAAGAGTAAGGAAGTCTAAGAAACAATGTTTCTTCTCTAACTCTGATTTTTCTGACAAAGGAAAATCAACAATCTAATTTTGTTAATAACTTTAAAAATAAAAAAAGGAGTTTTTATAATGAAAAACTGGAAAAAATATGCTTTTGCATCTGCTAGCCTTGTCGCTTTAGCTGCTAGCCTTGCTGCTTGTGGAAACCTTAAAGGTAACAACCAAAAAGCTGCTGACTCAGCTTCAGGTGACAAAACTGTTATCAAAATGTACCAAATCGGTGATAAACCAGATAACTTGGATGAGTTGCTAGAAAATGCAAACAAAATCATCGGAGAAAAAGTTGGTGCCAAATTGGATATCCAATATCTTGGATGGGGTGACTATGATAAAAAAATGTCAGTTATCACATCATCTGGTGAAAACTATGATATCGCCTTTGCATCTAACTATGTTGTAAATGCTCAAAAAGGTGCCTATGCAGACTTGACTGATTTGTATAAGAAAGAAGGGGCAGACCTTTACAAAGCACTTGACCCAGCTTACATCAAAGGTAACAGCATTAACGGTAAAATTTACGCAGTTCCAGTTGCAGCCAACGTTGCATCTTCACAAAACTTTGCCTTCAACGGCCCACTTCTTGAAAAATATGGAATCGATATCTCAGGTGTAACTTCATACGAAACACTTGAACCAGTATTGAAACAAATCAAAGAAAAAGCTCCAGACGTAATGCCATTTGCTGTTGGTAAAAACTTTATCCCATCAGAAAACTTTGACTACCCAGTTGCAAACGGACTTCCATTCGTCATCGACCTTGAAGGCGACACTACTAAGATCGTAAACCGTTACGAAGTTCCTCGTTTCGTAGAACACTTGAAGACTCTTCACAAATTCTATGAAGCAGGATACATTCCAAAAGACGTAGCAACAAGCGAAACTTCATATGACCTTACTCAAGATACTTGGTTTGTTCGCGAAGAAACAGTAGGACCAGCTGACTACGGTAGCAGCTTGCTTTCTCGTGTTGCTAACAGAGACATCCAAATCAAACCATTTACTAACTTCATCAAGAAAAACCAAACAACACAAGTTGCTAACTTTGTAATTTCAAATAACTCTAAGAACAAAGAAAAAGCAATGGAAGTGTTGAACCTCTTGAACACTAATGCAGAACTCTTGAACGGACTTGTTTATGGACCAGAAGGCAAGAACTGGGAAAAAGTAGCAGGTAAAGAAAACCGTGTTAAAGTCCTTGATGGATACAAAGGAAACACTCACATGTCAGGATGGAACACTGGTAACAACTGGATCCTTTACATCAACGAAAACGTTACAGATGAGCAAATTGCACAATCTAAGAAAGACTTGGAAACTGCAAAAGAATCTCCAGCGCTTGGATTCATCTTTAACACTGATAACGTGAAATCTGAAATCTCAGCTATCACTAACACTATGCAACAATTCGATACAGCTATCAACACTGGTACTGTAGACCCAGAAAAAGCTATTCCAGAATTGATGGAAAAACTTAAATCTGAAGGTGCTTACCAAAAAGTATTGGATGAAATGCAAAAACAATACGACGAATTCTTGAAAAGCAAAAAATCATAAGAATAATTGATTTCGTGTATTCATTCCTAAAAATTGCAATCACTGCCTTGTCTGGTGCTTTCCAGATAAGGTGGTGATTCTTTTTATAATAAATGCATATTCTGTGTTTTTGTTTAGAGATTTGTTCTAACATTTAACATTGGTTATAGACATATGAAAAAATACCATCCATTCTTTAAAATCAGTGCAATCTTATCCTACTTATTTTTCGTATATGGGCTTTCTTATACTCTTCGAAAATCAAATTCAAACCACGTCAGCGTCGCCTTGCCGTACTCAAGTACAGCCTGAGGCTAGTTTCCTAGTTTGCTCTTTGATTTTCATTGAGTATTAGCTAACACTTAAGGTTCAAAACTACTGGCAATTTTCTTCTCAGATTGGCAATTTTTTCTGGATCCGAAACCTTATCAGTCTTGTCTTTATTAGCATCATGATAGGGATTTTAATCAAGACAGGCCATGGTTATCTTTTTGTCATTCCTAAGAAAAATGGTTGTGGTATGGACTACTAACAGTTCTTGTAGCTGTACTCCTTATAACTTTTAATTTCCAAACAGCTAGACATGTACAATCAACTTCTGAAGGTTGGGCTGTGTTGATTGGCTATAGTGAGACAAATTTTGCTGAGTTGGGTCTCTACTTGACCTTATTTTTCCTAGGTACTCTGATGGAAGAGTTGATATATAGGGGCTTGTTCCAACATGCCTTCTTTAAAGATTCGAAATTTGGGCTTGACCTGATTCTTCCTTCGCTTTTGTTTGCTCTTCCTCACTTTTCAAGTTTTCCCAGTGTACTGGATATTCTTGTTTTTTCGACATTTGGAATCTTTTGTGCTGGTTTAACTCGCTATACCAAGAGTATCTATCCTAGCTATGCAGTTCATGTTATCAATAATATCGTAGCTACCTTGCCGTTTTTGGTAACCTTTCTTCATCGAATATTTAGCTGAAACAAGATCTGAAACTGGGTCTTGTTTTCAATTTTCGGTCAAATAAATTGCATTCGCTTTCTTGGGGGAGTATACTGGTATAGTTGAATGAAAAATTCTGATAATTTAATCTTAGAAAAGAGAATTAATCTTATGTCAAAAGATATTCGTGTCTTACTATACTACCTTTATACTCCAATTGAAAATGCGGAACAATTTGCTGCAGACCATTTGGCTTTCTGTAAATCAATCGGCCTCAAAGGTCGTATCCTAGTCGCAGACGAAGGGATCAACGGAACCGTTTCTGGAGACTACGAAACAACGCAAAAATACATGGACTACGTTCACAGCCTTCCAGGTATGGAAGACCTCTGGTTCAAGATTGACGAAGAAAGTGAGCAAGCCTTCAAGAAGATGTTTGTTCGCTACAAGAAAGAGATTGTCCACCTTGGTTTAGAGGATGATAACTTTGACAACGACATCGACCCACTTGAAACAACAGGTGCTTACTTGTCTCCAAAAGAATTCAAAGAAGCTCTTCTAGACGAAGATACAGTGGTCCTTGATACTCGTAATGACTATGAGTACGACCTTGGACACTTCCGTGGGGCTATCCGTCCAGACATTCGTAACTTCCGTGAGTTACCACAATGGGTTCGTGATAACAAGGAAAAATTCATGGACAAGCGTGTCGTGGTTTACTGTACAGGTGGAGTCCGCTGTGAGAAATTCTCAGGTTGGATGGTTCGTGAAGGCTACAAAGATGTCGGTCAATTGCATGGAGGAATCGCCACTTATGGTAAAGATCCAGAAGTTCAAGGGGAACTTTGGGATGGGAAAATGTATGTCTTTGACGAGCGTATTGCAGTCGATGTCAACCATGTCAATCCAACCATTGTAGGCAAAGACTGGTTTGATGGAACACCATGTGAACGCTATGTCAACTGTGGAAATCCATTCTGTAACCGCCGTATCTTGGCATCAGAAGACAACGAAGATAAATATCTTCGTGGTTGCTCACACGAGTGTCGTGTTCACCCACGTAATCGCTATGTTTTAGAACATGAATTGACACAAGATCAAGTCATCGAGCGTTTAGCAGCAATAGGTGAGAGTTTAGACCATTCTGAAGTTGTATAATAAACATTAACAGTCCTAAAGGGCTGTTTTTCTATGCTTTTGACTAAAAAATCTTAAATTTGTTTCTGCATCTTTCAGGAAAATGGTGTATACTATATGTAAACGATTTCAAAGGAGACCATTATGGTGAAAACATTTTTTATTCCAAATAAACAAAGTATTTTAGGACAACAGGAGATTTTAACAGCTAAGTCAGTCTTGGCCCTAGTAGATGGCTTGGAATCGCATAGTTATGATGCTATCTACCTCCGTCAACCTCTCAATCGCCTTGAGTATATCGAGTGTGGAATCGTAGGTAAGTCTCAATTTCTCTTTAAAGTTCGATATCTAGATGCTCAAAAAGGCTATCAAGTGATCATTCCTGACTTAATTACAAGAGCTGACTGGGAGGTTGTAGAAGGGCTCTTGCGGGCTTTGTCTAGCAAGGTTGGTGAAGCAGTTGAAGGCTTGGCAGACTTTGATTTGGAAAACTATTTTCAAGAAACGGTTAAGAGCTATCTAGCGGATAAGGCTGCTCGTTTGGCCTTTTGCCAAGGAATTCTTTCACCTGTTTACTTTGATAAGAAGGATTTAGAAAGTTTCCTAGAAGAAGATGGACTGGCACGTTTTGAAGAATTAGTTAAGAGGGTTCAAGGGTCAGATGCCTACCCTGCAAGTGTGAAATTCTACCCAGATAGTGAGGGTAAGGTTCATGGCATCTATCACCTGGCTCAGGGGGTTAAGACTATTTTGCCGAAAGGTCCTGTTGTTCCTGTGCCTTATGTTGAGCAGTTGGCTGGTAAGGACCTTGTCTGGGAGATTGACTTGGTAAAAATCTCTGGAGATGGTTCTAAGCCTGAAGACTATGAAGCAGTAGCTAGACTGGATTATCAAACCTTCTTAGAAGTTCTTCCAAAGGAACTTTGTCAGGATTTGGATGCTAACCAAATAGTGGTAGGACCTGTTTTGGGGGAAGATTTTGAGAACTTAGTAAAAGGTAACTAGAGGCATATATGAAGGATACCAGTTTTAAATAATGTGATAAGGCAGATCGTTTGGTCTGCTTTTTGTGTACACAAAAAATCCTGTCAGAGTGACAGGATTTTATCTTACATAAAAGCTAGGATTCGGAGATAATCAGAAACCAGTGCCATTTCTGCTAGGAAGAAGAGAAATAGGACGCTTCCGTTGACGAGGACAGCCAAGAGCAGGCGATAAAAGGGATCAGTTGAGCTATCCTTACTCGGTCTTGAGATGATGTAGAGGTTGCCAAGTAGGAGCATACCAATACTAATGAGACAGAGAAGAGCCGCAAAGCGTAGGCCATTAAAGAAGGCAAAGAAGCTAGCGACGCCTGTCAGTAGGATAGGAAGGGCGAAGATCCTGCCATACTCTTGAAAGGCTCTTTCCAGTGTCCAATCGCTGTCCTGATCGACAAAACGTTTGACTACGAATCCACCCATAAGGATAGAAAAGAAGAAGAGGCTTGTCGCTACTAAGATAGAGAAGATAGAAAAGAGATTGAGAGATGGGAATTGTTCCACGAAGTTGGCATCGATACTTGCCATGTGGCCGTAGTAGCTATGTTTGGCATGGTAAACAGTAAAGAGGAAACTCGTAGCAGAAAAGATAGTTAGGAGTGCAAAGGCATTATAACTATGTTTTTTATCTGTATCAAAACGAGCTGTCGGCTCTTTCAGAGCACCTAGTAGCCAGGTCCAAAAATCAGCCAGTTCTTCTTTGAAGATTGCAGTTTTTGTAGGTGTAGGGTCTGGTAAAAATGGGCTTTCCAAAGATTTGCTGGTTAAAGGTTTGCTTGTCTGAGAAACTTCTTTAACAGGTTTTTCTGACTTGTCTGTTTTTGTTGCCAGTTCTTCTTCTTCAGCTTCTTGTTCTTCAGCCTCTACTTTTTCTAAATCAGCATCCTTATCTTCTGGAATAGCTTGGGAATTTTCCTCGACTACTGGCAACTCTTCTTTTTCTTTTAGTTCTTCCTCGGGAATGACTGGGTCAGATGGACTTTCTTTTTTATCATTGATGGCTGTTTTATCTAAATCAGCACTTTCAAACCATTCTTGAGTCATGATGAGACCTCCCTTTTGATTAGTAACTTTTTATTCATGATGTCTATAAGAAGGCGAGCGAACATCCTCTTTTGGTAGATTGATGTCTTGACCAGCTTTTGCGACAAGTAAATCTTGCGTATCTTTTTTCTCTACTTTGTAAGGATTTGAGAATTCTTCATCTTCCTTGTTTTCCTCGTTTGGATTATATCCTTCCCGACTACGATGATAGATGGAACCATGGTCAGAAGAAAGTTCTACATTAATTCTCTCAAGTTCTTTTTTAGCTAGCTTGATGACCATATCTTTTTTTGACTCTAGCTCTACCTTACCATGTACTTGAATATCCTCAGCAGAGATATGTTCATGGTCTGCTTGGATGCGGCTATCTGTTAGACTGGTTTCAAATACATTGACAATTCCAGTTGTGATCAGTTGGCTATTTTTAATCTCGCTATCAGTGATACGAAGGAGATATCCATTTGACAGAATCTTGGCATTGCTGAGTTTTGCATTAGCAATTGAAAGGATACGATGGTTTACCTGGGCAGTTAGATTTTTTAAGTCTTTTCCTCTTGGTAATGAGAGAACAACTTCATCATTGCGGCTAGAAATTCCGCTTGCGATAAAGAGGATACCTTCGATACTAGAACCTATAGAGCGACGTGTAGTAGACTTGGTGTCAGTTATTTCAAGACTTTTCTCTTTGATAGAGTGTTGAAGATTTTCTTTTTCAGAGATGGTTGGATGATACTGGAGGTGAATCTTATCATCATTTGACTCCGTAATGACGAGCGAATGTTCTGTTAGTGAGATGTTTAGATTTTCAATATCTTGATCAAAAACGAGTTCTTCCATTCGACTTTCAAAGACTGGATTTTGAGACATTGCAAGGAGGCTTCTGACTCCGTCTGTTTGGATGCCGATGATCATCATTGAAAAACCGATGATACTGGTAACAACACCAAAGATAAGAAATCCTTTTGTCCATTTACGCATGTCTTTCACCTCTCTTTCCTCTATTAAGAATCCATTGGATAAGTCGAAGGACTAGTAATCCAAAGAAACGTGCTACATAGGAAGTCGCTAGTAAGACTAGAGACGAAGCTCCGATTGCCAGTAAACCTCCACCAAAAATCAGTACAAAAGCAGATGTCGATTCAGCCAGAACGTAGAAGCTTTCAAATAGGAGAACGCCTCCTAGGATTAGTCCAGCTACTGATACAGCAAAGAAGGCTATAAGTATACTGACAGCAGCGATAAAAATCCCGATGATAGCCATGAGAATAGCAATTCCGACTGGAATTCCGATAGGGGCTGCAAGAAGGGCTAGTAGAGCGATGCGTAAAATATGGCGGTCGTTCTTACTGGAATTTTCTTCGTTGATTTTCTTATCAAGAAGTGTAGTCAGGACATCATGGGCAGCTTCTTTTGGACTTCCCAGGCTAGCGATAAGCTCCTCCTCACCTTCTGGACCCGCATCATCAAAGAGTTCTTTGAAGTAATCCATGGCTTCAATGCGATCAGATTGAGGAAGCTTCATCAGATAGGCTTCAAGCTGATTCAAATATTCAGTTCTTGTCATGGCGAATGCTCCCTTCTATGATGCCGTTGATAGTGTCAGTGTAGAGTGTCCATTCTTCTCGAAGGACAAAGAGTTGCTCCTCTCCGATTTCTGTCAAGGAGTAGTACTTCCGCATCCGACCTTGGTATTCGCGAGAGTATGTAGTCAAATAGCGGTTGGTATCCAGTTTTTTCAAGATGGGGTAGAGGGTAGATTCCTTGATTTTGGCAATGAGTTTAATGGTTTGGCTAATCTCATAACCATAGGAATCCCCTTGTTCTAGGATGGCCAAGATGAGAAATTCAATCAAGGCCGATGATGTTGGAAAATACATGGGGCACCTCCTTTTTTAGTATGTAAAAATTTTATATATAATTATTCTACACATACATCATACATCTAAATGTAAGCCCTGTCAAGTAATATGTGTAAAATTTTTATATATAAAAAATCTTCTAGTGAAAACTAGAAGATTAGAGGATTTTCTGAGAAATTTATCTGAATTTTATCGTAGATTTTTTATATTTGATATCATTATCCAATAGCTTCAGTAAAGGCGTTACATATTCTGGATTTGGAAACTTAGGACCAAAAATTACCTTCTCAATTTGAATTGGGTTTTCCCGTTCTACATAAAGTTTACCAATTCCAGATTCTTTATCAATTTTTATTTTATCGTTACTTGGGTCTAGATTAGCATAGCGTAAGATGCGCAGTTCGTTTTCATATTTGTAATCGACAGATTTAAATAAGTAGCGAATTTCTTCGATACATTCAGAAATAGCATTTTGATAGTTCTCCTCCGTGACTTTTGAACCGATATCTAGTTTTTCTTTTAAACTATTCAACAATTTTTCTAATTCTTCTATTTCCGACTTCTCAAATAGTTCAGTTCGTTCTAGTTTTAAATTTTCCTTTATATGCTTAACATAGGCAATTCGGTAGAGATAATCACGATTCCCTTTTGAATCACTAGCTTTTTCTACAGAATTCGGTTCAGTTCCTTCATCATTAACAGTATCGACTGAATTTTCGCTTTCACTCCGAGAGATAGATTTTTCAAAACCACTATTTAATTCAGATTTCAGTAAATACATCTTATCAGAGAATTCTAAAATGTTTTTTTCTTGACGCCACGAAACATCATTGAAGGAAGTAAATCTAGAAAAATCATCTTCACGAAGTACTAGACAAACACCTTTGGCATCATCACCATACTGGGACCACATGGCCAGATCATCCGTTTTGTTTGTAAAACTCATTAAAAACCATGAGCTTGGTTCTAAGATATCTCGTCTATCTAAACCTAATATCTGTTCTATGACGATTCCTTCTTCAGGATCATTCATATAATTAGCATTATACAAGCGAGTTTTCCCAGATACCGAAAAAGTACTTTTCTTCTTTTCATTCTCCTCTTGATCTAACATAATTTGGAGAGTGCTTCCCTTGGTGTAGTGGCCGAATTTAAGCATCTGATTTTTATCTTCGTCTTTTAGCCCAAGTTGATACTTGATTTTTTGAACAAGTTGATAAATAGATAGCAAGTTCTTTAGTTCACTCGAGTCTTCTTTATAACGTTTTACCCATGTTTGTAAAATAGCATATTTAGTATTCTTTAAAAGACCTTCTTTTAGGATAAAGTTGAATAGCTTGTACTCCTCTCTATAACAAACATTATCATCATGAAAAAATAGATCATCAAAATTTTGTAACATAAATTTGGAGAACTGTTCATAGAGTTTTTTAATTATTTTTGTGGTTTGCAGACGTTCGCTTAACTCTGTTTGGTGTTCAAATAAGCTTGCTAAGACCGTGCTATATATAAAAGCAATTTCTTCGGATTTTGGAAATTTTTGCTGCAATTTTTCTAATTTCTCGACAGTAGCCTCGATTTTCTTTAACTCGGTCTGCTTGATTAATAAAACGAACAAAAATCTAGCATACTGTAAAGCTATGTCATGCGATTCAAGGAATTTTTGCTGCAATTCCTGTAATTTCTCAGCAGTAGTCTCCAGTTCGTCCAATACGGTCTGCTCGAACGATAAAAGGACCAAAGTCCTAGCAAATGCTTCTGCTATATCATGTGATTCAGGGAATTTTTGTTGCAAATTCTCTAATATTTCAGCAGTAGTCTCTAGTTCCTTCAACACAGTCTGCTTAATTGATAAGTTGAACAAAATCATAGCAAATGCTTCTGCTATATCATGTGATCCAGGGAATTTTTGTTGCAAATTCTCTAATATTTCAGCAGTAGTCTCTAGTTCCTTTAACTTAGTCTGCTTATTTGATAAATTAAATAAAACCAGGGCATACGGCAAAGCTATATCATGTGATTCAGGGAATTTTTGTTGCAAATTCTCTAATATTTCAGCAACAATCTCAAGTTTATTCAACACGGTCTGTTTGCTTGATAAAATGAACAAAAACCTAGCATAGTGCAAAGCTAAATCATGCGATTCAAGGAATTTTTGCTGCAATTCTTGTAATTTCTCAACAGTAGCCTCCCGTTCCTTCAACGCAGTCTGCTCGATTGATAAATTAGCTAAAATCTTAGCATACTGCAAAGATAAATCATGCGATTCAGGGAATTTTTGCTGTAATTCCTGTAATTTCTCAACAGTAGCTTCGAGTTCCTTCAACACAGTCTGCTCGATTGATAAATTAACTAAAATCTTAGCATAGTGCAAAGCTATATCATGCGATTCAGGAAATTTTTGCTGCAATCTCTGTAATTTCTCGACAGTAGCTTCGAGTTCTTTTAATACAGATTGCTTGCTTGATAAAATGAACAAAAACCTAGCATAGTGCAAAGCTATATCATTCGATTTAGGGAATTTTTGTTGCAAATTCTCTAATTTTTCAGCAGTAGTCTCTAGTTCCTTCAATACAGTCTGCTCGAATGATAAAAGGACCAAAGTCCCAGCTAATGCTTCTGCTATATCATGTGATTCAGGGAATTTTTGTTGCAAATTCTCTAATTTTTTAGCAGTAGTCTCCAGTTCCTTCAACACAGTCTGCTTGGTAGATAAAATGAGCAAAATCCTGGCATACTGCAAAGCAATCTCTTCATATTCTGGAAATTTCTCATAAATTATTTTTGCTTTTTTTGCTAGAGCTTCACAGGCAGTCTTATCGGTCTCCTCTGCTGATAAGTCAAGGAGCTTACCTAACTCTGCTATACTTTGTTCCAAATTGTATTTCTGTTCATCCATACTATGTCCTCACTTTGAAATAGTAATTATTGCTAGTTAAAACTAATCTGCCTTTTCGTTTCTTAATTAGTTTCTACATATTTTATTATATCAAAAACCACATTTTTCTCCTAGTATATGTATGATGCTTTTTAAATATATACTCATACAAAAAAACCAGACTCAGTCTGGCTTTCAAAGTGTGTTTGTTTGTGGTAACTTCTAAAAACTTTCTAAAGGATTTTATCCGCTCGATCCACCATAAAGAGGGCGATTGTCATGATGATATCAATTACTAGAAGAATCAGTACCGCTGGAACCCAAGACTGGAACATGTTAAAACTGTAACCAAAGAGAGTTGGTCCAAAGGCAGCTAGAATGTAACCACCGGTCTGGGCAAGTCCAGATAATTGAGCCGTTTTTTCAGGCGAGCTTGTTTTAATAGAGAAGCAAACCATGAGATAGGGGAAAAGTGCGCTACAGGCCGTGCCAATCAAGAGGTGAGCCATCAGCCAATAAAAGAAATTACTACTTGGGTATAAAAGCATAGCAATTCCTAACATACCAGCCAGAGAGATGACTGCTAACATGATTTGACGGTGACGATTTGACAAACGCGTCGTTAAACTTGGAATGGTCATGGAGAAGGGAATGCTAATTAGTGAAAAGATAGAAGCCAGAAGTCCGGCATCCGTATGAGCTAGCCCTGCACTGATGGCCATGGTTGGTAACCAGGTCATGCTGGTATAGAAGAGTAGGGACTGAAGTCCACCGAAGACAATAATAGCCCAAACTTGCTTGCTTTTTAGGATATTCTCTTTTTCTTTTTTCTCTTCATGCCCTTCTAGAAAATGATTGTGGCCATGGTTGGGGAACCAGACCAATAAGGTTAGCAGGCAGACCATGGACAGACAGAGAATCAGCCCCTTCCAAGATGTTGCCTGAGTAATGGGTACAGAGAGGTAGGAAGCTAGTGCTGTCGCGATTCCCATAGTCGTCACATAAACCGTTGTCAGGAAGCTAATCTTTTGTGGGTAGTTTGCCTGAATCATACTAGGAAGAAGTACGTTAAAAATAGCGACACTTGCTCCGATGAGTAAGGTTCCCAGATAGAGAAGGGGAAGATTGAAGATACGAATCACTGAACCGATGGTTAAGACGAGGAGGCTGTAGGTAAAAAGATGCTCAAGTCCAATCTTTTGAGCCAAACGCGTCGCAAAAGAGGAGAAAAGAGCAAACATCAAGAGAGGGAGACTGGTCAAAACACCAAGTGAACTAACTTCCACGCCTAAATCTTGGGCAATATCTCCCAAAACAGTTGGTAAAGCTGTGAAAGGAGCTCTTAAGACCGCTCCGATTAAGATAATTCCTAGAATAAAAAAGAGTGATCGTTTGTTCATGTGCACCTCAATAAGCTGATTTTGATAACAGCTTATTTTAATTTTTTTTCCTAAAGATGTCAAGTTGACCTGACGTGATTCGCTACGTAGCCGATAGAAATCATAGAAAATAAGGACAATATATTTACTAGTTTTTTTCTGGGATTCAAATAAAAATAGGAAAGTCTGAAAAATTGTGATAAAATAGTGAAAGAAAATATATACATTGGAGAAAAACTGTGTCTGAAAATCGGAAATTTAGTGTCTTGATGTCAGTCTATATCAAAGAAAATCCTACCTTTCTAGAAGAAGCGGTAGAGAGTATCTTACATCAAACGCTTAAGCCTAGTGAAGTGGTTATCGTTGAAGACGGTCCATTGACACCTGAACTCTATCAAGTGTTGGAAAAATTGGTAGCACAGTCAAGTATTCCAATCAAACGTTGTCCACTGGAGCAAAACCGTGGTCTGGGCTTGGCACTACAGTATGGTGTTTTGCAGTGTCAGTATGATGTCATTGCCCGTATGGATACGGATGATATTGCTGTTGAAGATCGTTTCGAGCAACAGTTTGACTTGATGGAAAAGGGGAAATTGGATCTACTAGGCGGTCATATTGCAGAATTCATCAATCAACCTGATGAAATTGTTTCTTACCGTCGTGTGCCGATTAAGCACGAAGAGATTATCGCCTACCAACGTATGAGAAGTGCTTTTAATCACATGACTGTTATGTTTAAAAAAGAGATGGTTCTCAAGGCAGGTAACTACGAAGATGGGCTCTATATGGAAGACGATTTGCTCTGGCTCAATATGATTAGTGCTGGTGCTCGGACTGGAAATGTGGATCAGATTCTTTGTAAGGTACGCGTGGGAGCAGGGATGTTTGAACGCCGTGGTGGCCTTCGCTATCTTAAACTCTATCGTCAGGCACGTCAAAGAATGCACGCGCGTGGACAGATTTCTTATGGTGAGTATCTGAAAAGTGTTTTAATCCAAGTTGTCGTTGCCCTATGTCCAGGCTTTGTCCGACAGTTTATCTTTTTAAAACTATTGAGAAAAAGTAAATAGCTAATTAGTTTAAAAAAATGTCTTGTAATTACTAGAAAATGTGATTTTGTGTAGGAGGATACCATTCACATGAATAAAAAAATGACAGATTATGTAATTGATCTGGTTGAAGTGTTAAATAAACAACAAAAACAAGTCTTTTGGGGGATTTTTGATGCTGCCAGCATGATTTCCTCAATCATTGTTTCTTACATCTTGTTTTATGGATTGATCAATCCAGCTCCTGTGGACTATGTCATCTATACAAGCTTGACCTTCCTTTTCTATCAAATCATGATTGGATTCTGGGGGCTCAATGCTAGCATTAGTCGTTATAGCAAAATCACAGACTTTATGAAGATATTCATCGGAGTAAGTGTCAGCAGTGTCTTGTCCTATCTCCTTTGCTATGCCTTCTTGCCACTTTTCTCTGTGCGTTTCATCGTTCTCTTTATCTTGCTCAGCACCTTCTTGATCTTGCTCCCACGTATTACTTGGCAGTTGATCTATTCAAGACGCAAAAAGGGTGATGGAGAAGGGGAACATCGTCGTACCTTCTTGATTGGTGCGGGAGACGGTGGAGCTCTCTTTATGAACAGCTACCAACATCCTACGAGTGATCTTGAGTTAGTGGGTATTTTGGATAATGATGAAAAGAAAAAAGGTCAAAAACTAGGTGGAATCCCAGTCTTAGGATCTTATGAACAGTTGCCAGAACTCTCTAAACGTCATCAGATTGAAAAAGTTATCGTTGCGATTCCTTCTCTCGATCCATCAGAGTATGAGCGTATCCTAAAAATGTGTAACCAACTTGGCTTGAAGTGTTATAAGATGCCCAAGATTGAGTCGGTTGTACAAGGATTGCATCCTCAGGTAGGTGGTTTCCAAAAAATCGATATTACTGACCTTTTGGGACGTAAAGAAATTCAACTAGATGAGTCACGTCTAGGCTCAGAAATTACTGGAAAAACCATCTTAGTGACAGGTGCAGGAGGTTCTATTGGGTCTGAGATTTGCCGTCAGGTTAGTCGCTTTAATCCAGAGCGCGTGGTTCTCTTGGGTCATGGGGAAAACTCCATTTATCTGATCTATCATGAATTGATTCGAAGCTTCCAAGGAATTGACTATGTTCCTGTGATTGCAGACATCCAAGACTACGATCGCTTGCTTCAAGTATTTGAGCAGTACCAACCAGCCATTGTTTACCACGCTGCTGCCCATAAGCACGTGCCAATGATGGAACGTAATCCAAAAGAAGCCTTTAAAAATAATATCCTCGGAACTTACAATGTTGCCAAGGCAGTTGACGCCGCTAAGGTACCGAAGATGGTTATGATTTCGACCGATAAGGCCGTTAATCCACCAAACGTAATGGGAGCTACCAAACGTGTGGCAGAGTTGATTGTTACAGGATTCAACCAACGTAGTCAATCTACCTATTGTGCGGTTCGTTTTGGGAATGTTCTTGGTAGCCGTGGTAGTGTGATTCCAGTATTTGAGCGTCAGATTGCAGAGGGTGGTCCAGTGACTGTGACAGACTTCCGTATGACTCGTTACTTTATGACCATTCCAGAAGCTAGCCGTTTGGTGATCCATGCAGGAGCTTATGCTAAAGATGGAGAGGTCTTTATCCTTGATATGGGCAAACCAGTTAAGATTTATGATTTGGCCAAGAAAATGGTTCTTCTTAGTGGACGTACTGAAAATGAAATTCCGATTGTAGAAGTGGGGATTCGTCCAGGTGAGAAACTCTATGAGGAGTTGTTAGTATCTACTGAATTAGTTGATAATCAAGTCATGGATAAGATTTTTGTTGGTAAGGTTAATGTCATGCCACTTGAAGTCATCAATCAAAAGATTGAAGAATTCCGTGCCTTGCAAGGTTCAGAGTTGAAGCAAGCCATTATCGGTTTTGCCAATGAAACAACTCACGCTGATTCATAATAAAAGTAAGGTATTATCCCTAGAACTCTTTTTGACAGGAGGGAAGGGATAGTATCTTTTTTTTTAGATTTGGAGAGACTTTCAGAGTTTTTTGAACAAACTTGTTATTGAATAGATATAGTAAATAAAAAATTAGGAGTAACTTATGATTCAAGCATATAAAAATTTCTTTAAAGGCTATGCAGATTTTACAGGCCGCTCAACACGTCCAGAGTATTGGTGGGTTTGGCTGATGAATCATATCTTGTTCCTACCCCTGTATATCCTTATCTTCAATGAAGAGATAAACCAAGGTCCTGCTCTGAACTTTACTTTAGTTATATTGGTTGTCAGTATTTATGCCATTTTGGCTCTACTCCTTTTGTTGCCTACTTTAGCGTTAAAGATTCGTCGTTTGCGTGATGGAGGTTTCCACTGGGCCTTTATCTTCCTTCACTTTGTTCCAATGGTCGGACGTTTTGCTCTATTAGTTCTGCTAGCTATGCCAAGTAAGGAAGTAGAAATAGTAACAATCAATAGACCTAAAGAAGTTGAAAGCGAAGAAGTTTCCCCTTTTGAATAATTGGATGAATATGGGGAATGTCATTCTCCTCATTATGATCAGACAAAAAGCTCCCAAACCTAACTTTTAGGCTGGGAGTCTTTTGTTTTAGCGTTTTAATTGTAGATGGTGTAAAATGTCTGTTGGGTGGTGAGCAATCCAGTCAGGATGATAGGTCATGAGCTCCTTTTCATCGCCAAATCCCCAAGTAACCGCTAATTTTTTAATGCCAGTTTCTTGGGCACCAATCATATCAAACTTGGTATCTCCGATAATAATAACTGTTTCGGGAGTTAGATGATGAGTTTCCAGAGCCTGACGAATAACATCTGCCTTGTGTAGGACTTGAGGGCTTGAACCATAAATGCCATCAAAGAAGTGGTCAATCCCAAAATTTCTAGTCATGTCAACTGCGGTTGGTGTATTCTTCGTAGTAGTGATATAAAGAGGATAATGCTCAGCTAGTTCTACAAGTAAATCTTTGATATGTGGAAAGAGTTGGGCTTCGTACACACCCTTTTCCTTATAATAAGAACGATAGAGCTGGATGGCTTCCTCTATCTGCTCAGCTGGTAAACAACTAGCAAAGCTGGTTTCTAGTGGGGGCCCCATAAAACCTCGAATGGTTTTGGCACCAGGACTAGAAACTCCAAGTTGGTCAAAGGTATAGGTGAAACCATTATGGATACCGATAGAACTATCAACTAGCGTTCCATCTAAGTCAAAAAAGATAGCAGATATAGATGACATTGATTCTCCTCATAATGATGAAATTATTCGCCGAAGATTTCTTTTTGAAGGCGACGACCTGTAGGTGTGGCAGCGAGTCCCCCTTCAGCAGTTTCACGAAAGGCAGTTGGTAAGCTAGATCCTACTTGATACATGGCGTCAATGACCTCATCAACTGGAATTTTGGATTCAATACCAGCCAGAGCCATGTCGGCTGCGATGAAGGCAAAACTTGCTCCCATGGCATTCCGCTTGACACAAGGAACTTCAACCAAACCTGCAACGGGGTCACAGATAAGACCGAGCATGTTTTTGATAACGAAGGCGATAGCCTGACTCGCCTGATAAGGCGTTCCGCCTGCAGCTAGGGTTAGGGCAGCGGCACTCATGGCTGAAGCTGAACCGACTTCGGCCTGGCAGCCACCTTCGGCTCCCGAGATAGAAGCGTTGTTAGCAATCACGAGTCCAAAAGCACCTGCAGCGAATAAGAAGTCTAGTTGTTGTTCATGAGTTAAATCCAACTTTTGAATAGCAGCAGTGAGAACAGCTGGAAGGCAGCCTGCACTACCAGCAGTAGGTGTTGCACAGACCAGTCCCATCTTGGCATTGTGTTCATTAACGGCGATAGCATTACGAGCTGCAGACAAGACAGTGAAGTCTGATAGGGTCTTTCCTTTTTTGATGTAGTGGTCGAGCTTGGAAGCATCTCCACCTGTTAAGCCACTACGAGATTTTTTTTCACTAAGACCAAGCTCAACTGAAGCTTTCATGACTTCAAGGTTACGCTCCATGAGGAGAAGAACTTCTTCGCGTTCTCGGCCAGTTAGCTCAAACTCGGTCGTAATCATGAGTTCCGCAACATTTCCTTTAAAATCAAGTTCGGCTTGTTGGACTAATTCTTTGATAGAGTAAAACATATTTTCTCCTATTGAAAGAAATTGACATTATGCAAATGAGGAATTTTACGAATCTCTTCGATAGATTCTTCACAGTTGCGGCTATCAACTTCGATAATCATAATGGCTTTCTCACCAGCTTTTTCTCGAGTTACATTCATTTGAGCGATGTTAATGTCAAAGCGAGAGAGGGCCTCTGTTACGTGAGCGATCATACCAGGAACATCCTGATGAACGATGATAATGGTAGGAGTGTTCATGTTGAGGGATACGGCAAAGCCATTGAGCTCTGTTACCTGGATATTTCCACCACCGATTGAAATTCCTGTCACACTGATGGTCTTGTGCTCATTCTTAACAGTGATTTTCGTAGTGTTTGGATGAGGGGCGTTACTGTCTTTCTGGATGGTCCAGACAATTTTGATGCCACGCTTATGGGCAATTTCTAAACTATTTGGAATTTCTGGATCATCTGTGTCCATTCCTAAGATTCCAGCGACTAGGGCGAGATCAGTTCCGTGCCCTCGATAGGTTTTTGCAAAAGAATTAAAAAGCTGGAACTCGACCTCGGTTGGAGTATCGTCAAAGATAGAAGAGACGATTTTACCGATACGAACAGCTCCTGCCGTATGACTACTAGATGGGCCAATCATGACTGGCCCAATGATATCAAAGACAGATTGAAAACGAAGTGATTGCATCTGTTTCCCCTTAAAAAGATTCTTACCTCTATTATATCAAAGATTAGATGCAAGCGCTCAATTCCATGATAAAATATCTAAAATCCTCATAAAGCCTATAAAATCAAGCCTTTTGTAACAAAAAGAGGCTGTTTAAGCGAAATAAAACATAGTCTTGTAACATTTCTACATAAAACCGTCAAGAAACAGTAATAATAGTAGGGTATGATGGAAATATAAGAAAGAAGGAGAATCTTTTAATATGAAATCAACAACTAACAAAATTAAAACAGGACTTGTAGGAGTAGCAGCAGCGCTTGCTTTCCTTGCACCATCACTTACTTTTGCACAAGAAACAACAACTTACACAGTAAAATCAGGTGACACTCTATCAGGAATCGCTGAAAAATACAATACAACTGTTGAAAAATTGGCAGAAAAAAATAAGATTAAAGATATTCATTTGATTTATGTAGACCAAGTATTGGTGATTGATGGTGAAGCACCAGCAACTTCAACTACTTCAACTGCGCCAGCAGAAGCTCCAGTAGCAGCACCTGCAACTACTGAAACAACAACTTATGAAGCACCAGCAGCAAGCGTAACTGTTGCAGAAGAAACTGTTGCTACAACAGAAACTTCAGCATCAACTTCAACTGTAAGCGGATCTGAAGCAGAAGCTAAAGAATGGATTGCTCAAAAAGAATCAGGCGGTAGCTACACAGCTACAAACGGACGTTACATCGGACGTTACCAATTGACAGATTCATACTTGAACGGTGACTACTCAGCAGAAAACCAAGAACGTGTAGCAGACGCTTATGTAGCAGGACGTTACGGTTCATGGACTGCAGCTAAGAACTTCTGGCTTAACAACGGTTGGTACTAAGAACTGACGAACAAAATAAGATGCAAAAGTCGAGGGATTTCCTCGACTTTTTTATATTTCCTTTGCTTGATAATAGGTCTCCACTTCCTTTTTGAGGTAGGCTAGCATGGAGGTTTCATCAGTTAGTTCTAGAAGGGAGAAGCCCTTTTGAATAAGATGATCATTACTAGTGCAAATACCTATTCGAACATGAGTGATTGCCAAAATATCGTATCTTTTCTTTTTCTTGGCATCCTCTAGTAAGGTGTAGCAGATTTGTTGACAGGTATTTTTATCTTGATTGTACAAGTAGATGGTGGACAGATTGAGTAGGATTGTCATTCGTAATTCATATAAATGTCGATAGTTTTTATATTCTTCCAAGCGCTGCAAGATTTGTTCAGTGATGAGGTGGAGGTGTTCGATGGGAAAGCTAAAAAGTATGGTGTTGAGGATTTTTAGGTCGCTTTCATACCATGTATCTTGTTTTTCAATTTTTTCCCAAAGCTTTTTTACAGTTTGTTCCACTTGGATTGAAAGTTGCCCTGTTCCATGTTGACGGATATAAATGACAATTTCCAGCATATCTCTGATTTCCTCTATAGGGATATCGTGATGAATCTTGAGATAGTCTTGGCATGTTTCAAATAAATTGACTAGACTACTGGTACCAAAGATGGAACTCGTATTGAGATAGGTTTGCATGATTTCTGTTCGCTGGCTTGGCTGATAGAGATGGCAGATGTATTCAAACTCTTCAAAACTCATATTGATTTGACGGAGAAGAAACTCCATGTTTTCATATTTGGGAGTTGCCTTGCCACTTTCAAACTTGGAAAGGCTGGTTCTTGAAAGGACCTTTCCACAGACCTCTTCTTGGGTCAATCCTTTTGACTCACGTATGTCTTTATATACTTTTCCGAAATCATAGCGCATGATGTTCTCCTTTTCGTGAAAAAAGTTAACAATAAATTGAATTCTATTAAACATATTGTATCATAAGAATATAGAAAGTAAATAAGAGGTATCATGTAGCTAGAAAATAATAGATTGGAGGTTGTTTCAATGCGTAAAAATAAAGATCTATTTCGGGTAATCATTGTCTTTGTGGCAGGGGTTATTTTGATTCTAGCAACACCAGTGTTATTTAGAGTTGTTATAGAACTACTGTCAAAATAAAATCTGCATTGATTAGATTCATTAGGATTTAAAATCATTACATGAGAGCTTCTGGATAAATTTAATTTGCTGTAAGATTTGCTTATTTCATCAATTGCTTTTAGTTAGAATCCTGATTTTTCATTTACCATATTTATATTCACAGAAGTTCTAATCAAGACATTAAAGTGGATATCATGAGAAGAAAATAAGAAAGGTGATTTTATCTATAGTGGGTAGAATCTAAAAAATAAATTATGACTCATTTAAAATTTTATATCAAATCCGTTCTTTGTTCATTGGTATTGTTTATCCTTTTAATTCTTTTTATTAAAAATATATATTACCCTGCTCTAAAGATAACTATTGAAGTTATTCTGTCATTTTCGATAGGTAGTCTTTGTTATGCCATTTTTTGTAAAACAAATCGTGCTGCTTTCCTGCCAATTTCGGTTGTTTTATTTTTGCTGACACTCTATTTGATGGGAGCATAGTGTTTTAGCAGGAACTTTGTCAGTTTGCATTTTTTGATGATTGAAATTGCTACATTTGTATTAGGTTTATAATCAAGGAGTTAGGATAATTTTTTGCCTTGTGCGAACTAGAATAAGGATATTGTAAAATTATAATGCGTAAACTAATTATTTTCTTACTAATGCTCCCTCTTTTGGTCTTGTGGTTAGAGTTGTATGTCTTAGTGAATAATTTACCTTTGAATCGAGAAATTCCCCTTGATTTTATGATCAGTATGTGTCTTACTTTCTGTAGTTTGCTTATCTCAAAAATAGTTTTAGATCTACTATATGCATTGAAAGATGTATACAAGAAAGAAGGTCTTATTACGATTTTTCCTTTTATTTTTATAGGAAAGAAGAAAGTAAATGCGAGATTCTCACCCTATTTTTCATTCCATCGTAAAAGCTTGTCTACGGATGATTTAAAATTTAGAATTATATGGAGTTTCTTTCTTGAGATAGCCATTATCCTAGCATTTATTTTAAAAATTCCTTTTGCTATCATCATGCTTACTACAATATTTTTCTGGACTATAATGGATATCAACCATCTCGTTTTTAATAAGACGGAATTTCTTTTCAATCAAAATAAATGGCAAAAAGAAGATTCGTTTGACAGGGATTTGACCAATGCGTTAAAGGATAAAATACAAAAATCAGATTTAAGTTATTCTGATTTAATGTGTATTCTGCTGTATGATGCGATCAACCAATCCACCTTTTTAGCGAATAGTGACCTCTTTGAGGATATTTTGAAAACAATTGAAGATTTTCATAACACCCTTCTGTGTACAGCTCTTGTCGAGTTACTGATGTATGAGATTTCTATTAGTAACAATAACAACTGGTCCAACAAGCTTGATAAAATTAAGATACAGCTCATCAGAATCAATCAATTAAATTTTTTCTATTATACAAGTTGGTTAAGAAATAATTTTAATTTCTGTATGAACAGAGAGTATCATAAGATGAAATCACGAAGGATATTTATTAGCAATAAGAAGATAATCTAGATTCGTCTTGTGAGTTCAATAAATGAAAATATTTCAACAAATTAGTTTTACAAATTTGTTCATTTATAAAACATGATTAGGCAAAAAAGAGCATCTTATCTAGGTGATGAAGAGATGAAAAGTAAGCTGTCTATAGTTAGGACACTATCCTAACCATGCCACGTTCAAGAAGGGAAATCTTATGAAGTTAGTATTACCAAATAATAATAGAAGTTGTGATATTAACGGGAACTTTTATCCCTGGGAAGGATTAGACAGATGAGTAATGTAGATAAGATTCGAAAAATACATATTATCGTTTGTTGGATGTATATATTTTTGTCATTTAAGCCGATAATCAGTAACACGGAGTATTTTTTACTTATTTTTTTAGCTTTTATCTACTCAATAGTATCGCTACCTCTATATTCTGTGAAAAATAAAATAGTATCTATCTGTCTAGCCATAAATTCGGTTCTGTTAATGAGTTTCCCCATTTTAATCAATAAATTTTTCCCAGAAAATTTTTTCACTTATATCGTATTAATAAGTGTTTTTATTACAGAGTTGATAATTTTTCATTTAATTGATAAAGGTTTTGCTACTAAATTGACTAACGAATATAAGAAAATTAGTCAGTTTAGAAGCGAGGTGTATCAATTTCCTTGGATAAAATATTTAGAGATTTCTAGTTTCATATTAGCTATATTTCCTTTTATTCTTCATGGTACAGTTGATATTTCTGTACTGACTCTTATCTTTTTGATAAAAATTTGTATAGATACTATGATAAAATTTTTATTTATCAGATTATTTGATGCAAGTACTTTAATGAAGAGGAGAATATTTTTTCTTTTCGCATTGGATGCTATAGCTTACTTAGTTTTAGGATATCTTTTAGTGATTCAAAAAGCAGGTTATTTGTTTTCGGTTTTACTTCTTTTCTCTAATTTTTCAATTCCCTTTATCAGAGAAAAAGAGTATGAATTATTTAAAAATAGCAAGTAATAGAAATATGGGTGAAATCTTAGAATGGCTTAAAATCAGATATGATAAAGGGAAATAGTCTTATCTAGGTAACTAAGTACTACAAACACAGTCGAGGATCACTTATTAGGATTACACTTTAATTAGGCTTAATAAGAATGGAGTATTCCTATGGAAATCGTATGACTCTTAAGCTTCGAATACCTTAGTTCTCGTGATTTTGAGCTATTCTAGCTTTAGAATCCTTCAAAAAGTAAAATGTTAGGCAATAAAAGACTTAGAACAACCTCAAAACATTTATTTTATAGCAATTCTAAACTTAGAATCGTATGGATTCAATCTGTTCGATGGTTAGGACAGCTCTATTCTGGAAAATCTGGATGATCAATGGTTTAGAATAGTATTTCGCCAATGGTTTTTGTGGAAGGATTGATTGTTTTATGATAGTCTAAAATAAAACTGATTTAATGGAGCAAATGGAGAATCGTTACATGAAACATTTTTTTGCAGGAATTGGTGAGATTCATTTTTTGTTATTTTTATTATATCTAAGTATGTCTACTAGTCCAATTATTGGACTAGTGATTGGACATACTAAAATAAATCTAATAAATTCTATTATTATAGTTCTTGGTATGATATTGGCATTAATTTTGGTATTATCAAGGGTGTATAGAAAATATTTTTATAGAGACGAAGATGACTAAAGTTTTAATCAATAATTGGCTCCATAATATCTATAGGGAATTTACCTACTACAAATATCATAGAGCCCTAAAAAAGAGCCTGGAATGGCTCTTTTTATGTACTATTATTTTTATTTGATGTAAACATTAGTGGTAGCAGATTTATTAAGGCTCTGACAAGTTTATGGATTTTCTACACCTGAATTAGTAGGTTGATGACTATTTGTATTGCTATCTTCAGCATTATTACTATTGGTATTAGCCTCTGCTTGATCTCCTGTATTGACAACATTATTTCCACCACTACCAGATGAATATTGCTCAGCTGCAGGTGCTTGGGAATTATTCAGGTTTCCATATGATTCAGAGTAGGTTGGAGTGTAGTTGCTATCTTCTGAATTGTAGGATTCTACTCTCTGAACGCTACTAGTCGTTTCAGTCTGGTTAGACTTTTGTTCTTCTTTTTTAGTCAAGACTTCAATTTGTTTTTGAAATTTAGAGATTAGTTCTTGAATTGGTTTAATCTTTTCTTCAAGAGCAGTTTGATCGTTTGCAGAATTGATATTTTTAATGATTTCTAGTATTTTTTGTAAGGAAGTAATGGCTGTTTCGAGTGTTTGTTTATCTTGAAACTGGCTATCAGAATCTTTTATATCTAGTTTTAAAGCTTTTTCACTATAATGATTTGTGACTTTATCGGCAGTAGAAGTAAGAAAGTCTGCTAGTGTTTTTTTGCCTTCATCAGTAGTTGGTTTCAATTCTTGGATTTTTTTCCAATCTTCTATAATGGTTTCAGAATCAATATTGAAGTTTTTAATAGCGTTTTTTACTTGTTCAACATCTTGATGATTCTTTTGATGGTTGACGAGAGCAACATTCCCTCTCTCTGCTTGGATTTTTTCTTGATGGAGGACTAAGCCTGTCAAAAGTCCAAAACCTGCAATAATTATAATAGTAAACAGGGTATTTTTTGATTTTAGTATATCTTTGTAGTTGTTCACAATAGTTATACGCACATGGATGATGGTATATGTAAGGAATCATGTGCGCGTTCCTCCTTATTATAGTATATCATTTTTAGCTGATTTTAAAAGTAAGTTTATAAAGAGAATAGGGGGTTAGGTATGAATTGCCTTTTTGTATCCTTATCTTCATGTATTTACATAAGAGCTTGGTAGATTATCAGCCTCTTCCTTGTCTTCTCTATCTAAGCATGTTATAATGAAAACTGCTCAAACGACCTTCAATCGTGGATGCAAACACGACCTTCAATCGTGAATAAACGAATAGATGGGAGACTTACCATGAGTGATAACTCTAAAACACGTGTTGTCGTGGGGATGAGTGGTGGTGTCGATTCGTCGGTGACGGCTCTTCTTCTCAAGGAGCAGGGCTACGATGTGATCGGTATCTTCATGAAAAACTGGGATGACACAGATGAAAACGGCGTCTGTACGGCGACCGAAGATTACAAGGATGTGGCTGCAGTGGCAGATCAAATCGGTATTCCTTACTACTCTGTCAATTTTGAAAAAGAGTACTGGGACCGTGTTTTTGAGTATTTCCTAGCGGAATACCGTGCAGGACGCACGCCAAATCCAGATGTTATGTGCAACAAGGAAATCAAGTTCAAAGCCTTTTTGGACTATGCCATGACCTTGGGTGCAGACTATGTAGCAACTGGGCATTATGCCCGAGTGGCGCGTGATGAGGATGGCACTGTTCACATGCTTCGTGGCGTGGACAATGGCAAGGATCAGACCTATTTCCTCAGCCAACTTTCTCAAGAACAACTCCAAAAAACCATGTTCCCTCTGGGGCATTTGGAAAAGCCTGAAGTTCGCAGACTAGCAGAAGAAGCAGGTCTTGCGACTGCCAAGAAGAAAGACTCGACAGGGATTTGCTTTATCGGAGAAAAGAACTTTAAAGAATTTCTCAGCAACTACCTGCCAGCCCAGCCAGGTCGCATGATGACCGTAGATGGACGCGATATGGGGGAGCATGCAGGCCTTATGTACTATACGATTGGTCAGCGTGGCGGACTCGGTATCGGTGGGCAACACGGTGGGGACAATGCCCCTTGGTTCGTTGTCGGAAAAGATTTGAGCCAGAATATCCTATATGTCGGACAAGGATTCTACCATGATTCGCTCATGTCAACCAGCCTAGAAGCCAGTCAGGTTCACTTTACTCGTGATATGCCAGAGGAATTTACATTAGAATGTACGGCTAAATTCCGCTACCGTCAACCTGACTCGAAGGTGACTGTACATGTCAAAGGAGATAAGGCAGAAGTCATCTTTGCGGAGCCACAACGCGCCATTACACCAGGACAGGCAGTTGTCTTTTACGATGGTGAAGAATGTCTCGGTGGTGGTTTGATTGATAATGCCTACCGCGATGGCAAGGTTTGTCAGTATGTCTAACTGGAGTTAAGTAAAAACGATGAGTTCTCAATTTTTTTATGCATTTATGGCATTTTTCGCTATAATGAACCCAATTTCAAATCTTCCTGCTTACATGGCTTTAGTAGCAGATGATAGTCAAAAAATTTCACGAAAAATTGCTTTTAGGAGTCTTTTGATTGCCTTTGTTATTGTAACTGTTTTTATCTTTTCAGGAGATTTCATTTTTAAAGTATTTGGAATTACAATTGTTTCTTTCAGAATTGCTGGTGGAATATTAGTGGCCGTTATCGGTTATCATATGATTAATGGTAATCATTCACCCAGCTATAAAGGAATGGAGCAGCAAGCAGTAAATTCAGATCCAATGTCTATTGCTATTTCTCCTCTTGCAATGCCACTTTTTGCGGGACCAGGTACAATTACAACTGCTTTAAGTCTGGCTAATGGAGGTTTGCAGAATCAACTGATAACCGTAGTTGCTTTTGCTCTACTATGTGTCATCACTTATCTCCTGTTAAGAAGTGCAAAACAAATTGCAGGCTTCTTGGGAGAAAATTTGATGAAAATTATAACGAAAATGATGGGACTTTTACTATTCTCGATAGGAATACAGATGATTATCGTCAGTGTGCAGACCTTGCTCAAACAGTGATTTGCATTGACAAAACGATTTGATTTGATAAAATAACTTTAACAATAGTCATGATGGTCAAAGCTCATGGATGTTGCAGGCTTTTTTGTCCTGCCCTTCTTTGGAGTTTTGACTGTTTTTGTGTCATTTAGAGGAAAGGAAAAAAGATGATTCAACAAGACTTTCGGACAAAAGTAGAAAATACGGTTTTTGGCGTTCGGGCGACAGCCTTGATTCTCCAAAATCGTAAACTTCTAGTCACCAAAGATAAGAACCAGTATTACACCATTGGTGGCGCTATTCAAGTCAATGAAAGAACGGAAGAAGCGGTAGTCCGTGAAGTGAGGGAAGAACTGGGTATCAAAGCTCAAGCTGGGCAATTAGCTTTCGTGGTTGAAAATCGTTTTGAAGAAGACGGCGTTAATTACCACAATATCGAGTTTCATTATCTGGTGGACTTACTTGAGGATGCCCCATTGACCATGCAGGAAGATGAGAAAATGCAGCCCTGTGAGTGGATTGACTTGGATAAGCTTGAGGGTATTCAGCTGGTTCCAGCCTTTTTAAAAACAGCCCTACCAAATTGGGACGGACAATTACGACACATCCATCTTAACGAATAGGAGAGAAAATGATGGTTAAGCTTATTGCTCATGTGCTTGTTCATAGTGGTGGTGATTATTTGCTCATTCAGCGTTCGGAAATTAAAAGAGGACAACCCAACGTTTATCCAACTTACTGGGATATTCCTGGTGGTGGGGTTGAAAAGGGTGAACTTCCGCGAGATGGAGCTCTTAGAGAATGTATTGAAGAAGCGGGAGTTAGGCTAGACAGCAGTTCGCTCAAGATTCTTCACGAAGATAGTCAACTGGATACCTCTAAGGATACTGTCTTTACTCGCTTAGTTTATAAAGCAGAGTGGGTTGGGGAGAAGCCAATTATCAGATTAGATCCTGAAGAGCATACGCACTTTAAATGGGTTACTATGGCTCAAGCTCTAGAGGAGGAGAAGTTAGTTCCTTATTTGCGAGAAATTTTTGAAAGGTTAAGAAATGACATATAATTTTACTGAAGAATACGATATTATTGTAATTGGTGCGGGACATGCTGGGGTCGAGGCTTCCCTAGCTGCTAGTCGTATGGGTTGTAAGGTCTTACTTGCGACCATCAATATTGAAATGCTGGCCTTCATGCCTTGTAACCCCTCTATCGGTGGTTCTGCCAAGGGGATCGTTGTGCGTGAAGTTGATGCCCTTGGTGGAGAGATGGCCAAAACCATTGACAAGACTTACATCCAGATGAAGATGCTCAACACAGGGAAGGGGCCAGCTGTCCGTGCCCTTCGTGCGCAGGCTGACAAGGAGCTCTACTCTAAGGAAATGCGCAAGACAGTTGAAAATCAAGAGAATCTGACCCTTCGTCAAACCATGATTGATGAGATTTTGGTGGAAGATGGCAAGGTTGTCGGTGTTCGTACAGCGACTCATCAAGAGTATGCTGCAAAGGCTGTTATCGTGACGACAGGAACTGCCCTCCGTGGGGAAATCATCATCGGAGACCTCAAGTACTCATCAGGTCCTAACCATAGCCTAGCTTCTATTAACCTCGCTGACAATCTCAAGGAACTTGGTCTCGAAATCGGTCGTTTCAAGACGGGAACCCCTCCACGTGTCAAGGCTTCCTCTATCAACTACGATGTGACAGAGATTCAGCCAGGAGACGAAGCGCCTAATCACTTCTCATACACTTCACGTGATGAGGACTATGTTAAAGACCAAGTACCGTGCTGGTTGACCTATACCAATAGTACCAGTCATGAGATTATCCAAAACAACCTCCACCGTGCGCCTATGTTTACAGGTGTGGTTAAGGGAGTGGGACCTCGTTACTGTCCGTCGATTGAGGACAAAATTGTACGCTTTGCAGACAAGGAACGTCACCAACTCTTTCTTGAGCCAGAAGGGCGCAATACAGAAGAAGTTTATGTCCAAGGTCTCTCAACCAGCCTTCCTGAGGATGTACAACGTGACTTGGTACATTCCATTAAAGGTTTGGAAAATGCAGAGATGATGCGAACTGGTTATGCTATCGAGTACGACATGGTCTTGCCTCATCAATTGCGTGCGACTCTGGAAACCAAGAAAATCTCAGGACTTTTCACAGCTGGCCAGACAAATGGAACGTCAGGTTACGAAGAAGCAGCTGGCCAAGGGATTATCGCTGGTATCAATGCGGCTCTGAAGATCCAAGGCAAGCCTGAGTTGATTTTGAAGCGCAGTGACGGTTATATCGGAGTGATGATTGATGACTTGGTGACCAAGGGGACCATTGAACCCTACCGTCTCTTGACCAGTCGTGCTGAATATCGTCTCATTCTCCGTCATGATAATGCCGATATGCGCTTGACTGAGATGGGACGCGAGATTGGGCTTGTTGATGATGAACGTTGGGCACGCTTTGAGATCAAGAAAAATCAATTTGACAATGAGATGAAGCGCCTAGACAGCATCAAACTCAAGCCGGTCAAGGAAACTAACGCCAAGGTTGAAGCAATGGGGTTCAAACCATTGACAGATGCGGTGACAGCCAAGGAATTCCTCCGTCGTCCAGAAGTCTCTTACCAAGATGTGGTTGCCTTCATCGGACCTGCCGCTGAAGAGTTAGATGACAAAATTATCGAATTGATTGAAACAGAAATCAAGTATGAAGGTTACATTTCAAAAGCCATGGATCAGGTTGCCAAGATGAAACGCATGGAAGAAAAACGCATTCCAGCCAACATCGACTGGGATGACATTGACTCTATCGCGACTGAGGCTCGCCAGAAGTTCAAACTTATTAATCCAGAAACCATCGGTCAAGCCAGCCGTATTTCTGGGGTTAACCCAGCAGATATTTCTATTCTGATGGTGTATCTGGAAGGTAAAAATCGAAGCATTTCAAAAAATCTAGAAAAAAAGGCTGACTAATTACAAATCGCTGAATTCTCGTTTGGGGAATTCAGCTTTTTTAGATTTTTCTTCTTTTTTCGAATAAAGAGAAAAGGAGGAATGATTATGCTGACGGTAGAAGAAAAAAATTTTTTAGACCACTATAAAAATGCTTCCTATCATCGTTTTTATGAGATTGAGCGCTTCGCTAATCTCTGTCAAAAGTTAGACAAATGGCCACCACAGGCTGACAAGCTCTAGACTTTTTGATATACTAGAACAAATTAAAACATAGGAGAGAATGAATGAACGTATATGGCAGATTAGAAGAGGAACCAACTCCATCTTGGACGGGAATTCAGGATGATTTAGTTGGGAGAGAGGAGCGCTTCGAGGATGAACCAAGTTCATTTGCTCCCTTACCATTATTTAAGATCCTAATCTGGAGCACTCTAGTTGTACTTGTATCTGTAGTTCTTCCTTTCTTGCTAGGACTAACTAGCCCAGAGCAGGCACAAGATTTTTATATGGGATGGGCGATGCACCAGGGGGGAGATATCTACACAGACTATTTTGGAACGAGTGGTCTTCTCTATTACTTTTTACAGTATCTAAGCAAGGGTAGTATTTTGTTTGCAGCCTTTACTTGGCTTGCTCTAGTGGGTGCTGGGATTTTTCTTTTCCGTTCAACTTATACCTTGACGGAGGAGAACAAGCAGTCGCAACAAGTGTTGACCATCTTTTATCTTCTTGCTGGAGGACTTAGCTTTGGCGGTGGTTATGCCACCATTTTGGCCCTTCCATTCCTGTTTTACGCTCTTAGTTTAGTAACAAGGTATTTGGTAGAGTATAATCATGACAAAGGTTTCGTGCGTATTGGGATTAGCCTGGCTCTAGCGTTTTTCTTTGCCCCGCTAGTCACAACTTTATATGCTCTGATCTTATCCTTTGCTTTGTTAGCCTTTAATATTGGGCGTGGTCGCTTGGTTCATGGGTTCTATCAATTCTTTGCAGCTGGTCTTGGGTTCTCACTTTTCTTTTATCCAATTGGTTACTATACGGCTTATAGTGGGAGTTTCGGGAATGCTATTAGTCAAATTCTCTATCCAGTAGATAGTTTGAAGTTTATGTCCAATCCGTCCTTACTGGACAACCTCCTTTTTTATGGATTGTTAACAATTGGTCTTGGAGGATTAAGATTCGTATTTACAGGGCTTTTCCAGTCTAAGCCAAGCAAGCAATACGTCTTATCTATTTTTGCTTCAGTAGCTATCTTATTGTTACTAGGATTGGAAATTTTCTCTACAGAGCCGATTCACGGTAGTCGTCTAGTTACTTTTCTTCCTTTCTTGTCCATTCTTCTATTGACTCACATTCGAATTGGGGAATTAGAAGGAGCCAATCGCCGTAGAAGACATCGAGAAGTTCCTTCAATATGGGCAATATTTCTTCAGGGTAATGTCTATTTGCCGATTTTAGCTTTGGCCTACCTATTTTTGGCTCCTCTAGTCGCCCGTTATGTCCTTCACTCAGAACAATATCAAGAACGAACTCGCATAGAAACTACGGTTAAAGGACAAACGCAGGCAACAGATCGTATTTATCTATGGGATGATTTTACTAATGGTTATAAGACTAGTGAACGTTTAGCAGCTAGTCAGTTGCTATCACCAAAATTATATACTGGCCTTGATGTAAATCGTAGCAAACTTGTCAATGATTTACGTGATAATCAGCCTAAAGTGATTGTGGTCAATACCAAAACAGCTCTCTGGACAGAAGTAGAACAGCTTCTGGCAGAAAGTTATCAACCAGTTCAAAGTGAATTCAAAGACTTTAAACTTTACAAATTAAAATAAAATAATCAATATCTAGTGTAAATTTTATAAAAATATGAATTTTGCTACTAGATATTGATTTTTATTTTTATAGTGATATAATACTTTAAGAAAGAAAATTTAAGAAAAGAGCCTGGATATGATTGTATTAGAAGAGAAAACAAACCCTGATCCAACCTTATTCGTCGAAAAGCGTGACGGTAGACGCGTCATTTTTGATGTAGATAAGATTGACAAAGCCTTGCACAAGGCTGCGGAAAAAGTCATGGATGTAACCCCCTTGGTAGAAAAGCGTCTTAATACTCTAGTTGAACGTATTGTAGAAGAGATTCATAGTCGCTTTCCTCAAGGTGTAAAAATCTATGAAATCCAAAATATAGTAGAACATGAGTTATTGGAAGCTAAAGAATATGCTTTGGCAGAGGAATATATCACTTACCGAACTCAAAGGGATTTTGAGCGCTCAAAAGCAACAGATATCAACTTCAGTATCCATAAACTTCTCAACAAAGACCAGGCAGTTGTCAATGAGAATGCTAATAAAGATAGTGATGTTTTTAATACCCAGCGTGATTTGACGGCGGGGATTGTTGGGAAATCAATCGGTCTTCAAATGCTTCCTAAGCATGTGGCTAATGCCCACCAAAAAGGGGATATCCACTATCACGATTTGGACTATAGCCCTTACACCCCGATGACCAACTGCTGTCTGATTGATTTCAAGGGTATGTTGGAAAATGGTTTTAAGATTGGGAATGCTGAGGTAGAGAGTCCGAAGTCTATTCAGACTGCAACTGCTCAGATATCGCAAATCATCGCTAACGTTGCATCAAGCCAGTATGGAGGCTGTTCAGCAGACCGTATTGATGAAGTCTTGGCTCCTTATGCAGAAAAAAATTACCAAAAACACCTCAAGGATGCTGAGGAATGGGTCCTACCTGATAAACGCGAAGAATATGCTTGGAAGAAAACCCAAAAAGACATCTATAATGCTATGCAATCATTGGAGTATGAAATCAATACCCTCTTTACATCAAATGGACAAACACCTTTTACTTCACTTGGTTTCGGTCTAGGAACCAATCGTTTTGAACGAGAAATTCAAAAGGCGATTTTAAACATTCGTATCAAGGGGCTTGGTTCAGAACACCGTACAGCCATCTTCCCGAAACTTATCTTTACTCTTAAAAGAGGTCTTAACTTAGAGGAAGGCTCTTCTAACTACGATATCAAGCAGTTGGCCCTTGAGTGTGCAACTAAGCGCATGTATCCAGATGTCTTGTCTTATGATAAGATTGTCGAGCTAACAGGTTCTTTCAAAGTTCCGATGGGATGTCGTTCTTTCCTTCAAGGATGGAAAGATGAAAATGGAGTAGAAGTCAATTCAGGTCGCATGAACCTAGGTGTGGTAACAGTCAATCTTCCTCGTATTGCCCTTGAATCTGAAGGCGACTTGAACAAGTTCTGGGAAATTTTCAACGAACGTATGAATATCGCAGAAGATGCTCTAGTTTATCGTGTGGAAAGAACCAAGGAAGCCACTCCAGCTAATGCACCAATTCTTTATCAATATGGAGCCTTCGGACGTCGCCTTGGTAAGGAAGAAAGTGTTGACGAGCTCTTTAAGAATCGCCGTGCTACTGTTTCGCTTGGCTACATTGGACTTTATGAAGTAGCGACAGTATTCTTTGGCAACAATTGGGAAACCAATCCAGAAGCTAAAGAATTCACCCTTGATATCATTCGAGATATGAAACATCGAGTAGAAGAGTGGTCAGACCAATATGGCTATCACTTCTCTATTTATTCGACACCATCTGAAAGTTTAACAGACCGCTTCTGTCGTTTGGACACAGAGAAATTCGGTTCTATTCCAGATATAACGGATAAAGAGTACTACACAAATTCCTTCCATTATGATGTCCGCAAAAATCCAACACCGTTTGAAAAGTTAGACTTTGAGAAGGTTTATCCAGAAGCGGGTGCGTCAGGTGGCTTTATCCACTACTGTGAGTATCCAGTTCTTCAACAAAATCCAAAGGCCTTGGAAGCTGTTTGGGACTATGCTTATGATCGAGTAGGTTATCTAGGAACTAATACTCCGATTGATCGTTGCTACAAGTGTGATTTCGAAGGAGATTTTGATCCAACTGAGAGAGGTTTTGCATGTCCTAACTGTGGCAATAGCGACCCTAAAACAGTAGATGTTGTCAAACGGACCTGTGGCTATCTTGGAAATCCGCAAGCTCGTCCAATGGTTAATGGTCGTCACAAGGAAATTGCTGCGCGTGTGAAACACATGAACGGTTCTACTATCAAAGCAGCAGGACATGAAGTAAGAAATTAGAAAGAGATAGAATGGGAAAATATCAATTAGATGATAAGGGCAAGGCCTTGGTACAACGATTCCACGAAAAACATTCAAAGGGTGGAGTTAATAAAAAAGACCGAGTAGCTATCCTTAGAGAGCAATTTTTAAATAAGAATAAGAAAAAGTGAGAGTCCGCTCTCGCTTTTCTCATAGTTGGAGGTAAAGATGATATTACGCAGACCAAGATTGGCAGATAAAGAAACAATTTTAGAGATGATGTCAGAGTTTGAGCAGACTCAATCAGCCCACGACGGTGGCTTTTGGGATGCTGAGGGTTTTTCTTACGAGAATTGGCTAGAAACTAACCTTAATAAAGAAATGGGAATAAACTTGCCTGAAAATCGCGTCCCATCAATTCAGTTCGTTTTGTTTGATGAATCAGGCCGTGCTTTAGGTTTTTTGAATCTAAGGCTGAGACTAAATGAAGGCTTGCTGAATCATGCTGGCCATATTGGCTATTCCATTCGTCCATCTGAAAGAGGTAAGGGCTATGCCAAAGAGTCCCTCCGCCAAGGTCTACAAGTGGCTAAAGAAAAGAACATCCATCGTGCTCTGGTGACTTGTAGCACGGAAAATCCAGCAAGCCGAGCTGTTATTTTAGCTAATGGTGGAGAGTTGGAGGATGTTCGAAATGGAACGGAGCGCTACTGGATAGAGTTGGAGTAGAAAGCATGACATGGAATACACCAAAACCAGGCGAGTGGAAGAGTGAGGAGCTTAGTCAAGGGCGTATCATTGACTATAAGGCTTTTAACTTTGTGGATGGAGAAGGAGTGCGCAATTCTCTCTATGTAGCAGGCTGTATGTTTCACTGTGAAGGTTGCTACAATGTAGCGACCTGGTCTTTCAAGGCAGGAATTCCTTATACGCCAGAATTGGAAGAACAAATCATGGCAGACTTAGCCCAGCCCTATGTTCAAGGATTGACTTTGCTAGGAGGAGAGCCATTCCTCAATACAGGTATTCTTTTGCCCCTTGTAAAACGCATTCGGAAAGAATTGCCAGAAAAAGACATCTGGTCTTGGACGGGATACACCTGGGAAGAAATGATGTTGGAGACGCCTGATAAACTAGAACTTTTATCCCTGATTGATATCCTGGTAGATGGTCGCTATGATAAAAGCAAGCGTAATCTTATGCTTCAATTCCGCGGCTCTTCCAATCAACGAATTATCGATGTACAAAAGTCTCTCCAAAGTGGAAAGGTAGTCATTTGGGACAAGCTAAACGATGGGAAAGAAAGCTATGAACAGGTGAAGAGAGAATGAAGAAAAAAGAGTTAATAGAAAGACTAGTATCAGAAATAGAGTTTGGAAAAGTAAAAACACTGGGTATCTACGGTCACGGCGCTTCAGGAAAATCAACTTTTGCTCAAGAATTGTACCAAGAACTTGATTCCCAAAAGGTAAATTTACTAGAGACAGATCCCTACATTACTTCGGGACGACATTTAGTGGTACCTAAAGAGACACCAGACCAAAAGGTGACAGCATGTTTACCAGTAGCACATGAGCTGGCAAGTTTACAAAGAGATATTCTTGCTCTGCAAGCGGGTATGGATGTCTTGACAATAGAAGAACCTTGGAAAGCTAGTGAGATCTTATCTGGAGAAAAAATGATTTTGATTGTTGAAGGGATGTCTGTGGGTTTTCTACCAAAGGAACTCTTTGACAAAACCATTTGTTTCTACACAGATGAGGAGACCGAATTAAAGAGGCGACTAGCTCGAGATACGACTGTGAGAAATCGTGATGCATCCTTTATATTAGCTAGTCAGCAGATGAGACGGGAGCAGTATCTACAATACTATAAAGAAACCGAGTCAAGAGCTGATATCTTGGTAGATCAATCAGATGATAAATTTCAAATTAAAACTAACATTATATAGAAGAAAAGTCAGATAATCCAGCACTTAAATATGCAAATTTATTAAAATGGAATAAGAAAACAGTTTCATCTAAAAAATTTAAAAAAAAACTGTCAAATCCCTTGCAATCGCAGGGGCTTTGTGTTATTCTATTATGGTGCTGTAAATTACAGCTTTAGCTTTGATGCAAGAGGTTGCGACACGCTCGGTTGCATTGCCACGCAACGCGCGTCGGTTTTCTTGTGGAGCTAGCCTATTATCTTAAATAGACGAAAAGGAGAAAAAGATGGCAAACAAAAAAATCCGTATCCGTTTGAAAGCTTACGAACACCGTACGCTTGATACAGCGGCTGCAAAAATCGTAGAATCAGCTACTCGTACAGGTGCACAAGTTGCGGGTCCAATCCCACTTCCAACTGAGCGTAGCCTCTACACAATCATTCGTGCGACTCACAAATACAAAGACTCTCGCGAACAATTTGAAATGCGTACACACAAACGTTTGATCGATATCGTTAACCCAACTCAAAAAACAGTTGACGCTTTGATGAAATTGGATCTTCCAAGTGGTGTAAACGTAGAAATCAAACTTTAATTTAAAGCTTGATAACTTGAGCATAAAAAACGCTCGTTAAAAACTTTTTGAATAAAAAAATATAGAAAAGGAACTATTTTCTCATGACAAAAGGAATCTTAGGGAAAAAAGTGGGAATGACTCAAATCTTCACTGAAGCTGGCGAATTGATCCCTGTAACAGTTATTGAAGCAACTCCAAACGTTGTTCTTCAAGTTAAAACTGTTGAAACAGACGGATACAACGCTATCCAAGTTGGTTTCGATGACAAACGCGAAGTATTGAGCAACAAACCTGCTAAAGGACATGTAGCAAAAGCTAACACGGCTCCTAAGCGCTTCATTCGTGAATTCAAAAACGTTGAAGGCTTGGAAGTTGGTGCTGAAATCACAGTTGAAACTTTCGCAGCTGGAGATGTTGTTGACGTAACTGGTACTTCTAAAGGTAAAGGTTTCCAAGGTGTTATCAAACGCCACGGACAATCACGTGGACCTATGGCTCACGGTTCTCGTTACCACCGTCGTCCAGGTTCTATGGGACCTGTTGCACCTAACCGCGTATTCAAAGGTAAAAACCTTGCAGGACGTATGGGTGGCGACCGTGTAACAATTCAAAACCTTGAAGTTGTACAAGTTGTTCCAGAAAAGAATGTTATCCTTATCAAAGGTAACGTACCAGGTGCTAAGAAATCTCTTATCACTATCAAATCAGCAGTTAAAGCTGGTAAATAATAAGGAAAGGGGAATACAGTCAAAATGGCAAATGTAACATTATTCGACCAAACTGGTAAACAAGCGGGCGAAGTTGTTCTTAACGATGCAATCTTTGGTATCGAACCAAACCAATCTGTTGTGTTTGATGTCATCATCAGCCAACGTGCTAGCCTTCGTCAAGGAACTCACGCTGTTAAAAACCGTTCAGCCGTTTCAGGTGGCGGACGCAAACCATGGCGTCAAAAAGGAACTGGACGTGCTCGTCAAGGTTCTATCCGCTCTCCACAATGGCGTGGTGGTGGAATCGTCTTCGGACCAACTCCACGTAGCTATGCGTACAAACTTCCTCAAAAAGTTCGTCGCCTTGCACTAAAATCTGTTTACTCAGAAAAAGTTGCTGAAAACAAATTTGTAGCCGTTGATTCTCTTGAATTTACAGCTCCAAAAACTGCTGAATTTGCAAAAGTTCTTGCAGCTTTGAGCATCGATTCTAAAGTCCTTGTTATTCTTGAAGAAGGAAACGAATTCGCAGCTCTTTCAGCTCGTAACCTTCCAAACGTGAAAGTTGCGACTGCTACAACTGCAAGTGTTCTTGACATCGCAAATAGTGACAAACTTCTTGTTACTCAAGCAGCTATCTCTAAAATCGAGGAGGTTCTTGCATAATGAATTTGTATGATGTTATCAAAAAACCTGTTATCACTGAAAGCTCAATGGCTCAACTTGAAGCAGATAAATATGTATTTGAAGTTGACACTCGTGCGCACAAACTTTTGATCAAGCAAGCTGTTGAAGCTGCTTTCGAAGGTGTTAAAGTTGCAAATGTTAACACAATCAACGTAAAACCTAAAGCTAAACGTGTTGGACGTTACACTGGTTTTACTAACAAAACTAAAAAAGCTATCATCACACTTACAGCTGATTCAAAAGCAATCGAGTTGTTTGCTGCTGAAGCTGAATAATCTAAGGAGGAAATATCGTGGGAATTCGTGTTTATAAACCAACAACAAACGGTCGCCGTAATATGACTTCTTTGGATTTCGCTGAAATCACAACAAGCACACCTGAAAAAACTTTGCTTGTTGCTTTGAAGAACAAGGCTGGTCGTAACAACAACGGTCGTATCACAGTTCGTCATCAAGGTGGTGGACACAAACGTTTCTACCGTTTGGTTGACTTTAAACGTAACAAAGATAACGTTGAAGCAGTTGTTAAAACTATCGAGTACGATCCAAACCGTTCTGCAAACATCGCTCTTGTACACTACACTGACGGTGTGAAAGCATACATCATCGCTCCAAAAGGTCTTGAAGTTGGTCAACGTATCGTTTCAGGTCCTGAAGCAGATATCAAAGTAGGTAACGCTCTTCCACTTGCTAACATCCCAGTTGGTACTTTGGTTCACAACATTGAGTTGAAACCAGGTCGTGGTGGTGAATTGGTTCGTGCTGCTGGAGCTTCTGCTCAAGTATTGGGACAAGAAGGTAAATACGTTCTTGTTCGTCTTCAATCAGGCGAAGTTCGTATGATTCTTGGAACTTGTCGTGCTACAGTTGGTGTTGTCGGAAACGAACAACATGGACTTGTAAACCTTGGTAAAGCAGGACGTAGCCGTTGGAAAGGTATCCGCCCAACAGTTCGTGGTTCTGTAATGAACCCTAACGATCACCCACACGGTGGTGGTGAAGGTAAAGCACCAGTTGGTCGTAAAGCGCCATCTACTCCATGGGGCAAACCTGCTCTTGGTCTTAAAACTCGTAACAAGAAAGCGAAATCTGACAAACTTATCGTTCGTCGTCGCAACGAGAAATAATTTAAAACTAGTCGCTTAAGCAACTAGGACATTCCGCCAGCTCGGTAGCGCTCCTTGAGAGCGCAAGCCGCTGTGGTACAACATTTAAAGGAGAAAATATAAAAATGGGACGCAGTCTTAAAAAAGGACCTTTCGTCGATGAGCATTTGATGAAAAAAGTTGAAGCTCAAGCTAACGACGAAAAGAAAAAAGTTATTAAAACTTGGTCACGTCGTTCAACGATTTTCCCAAGTTTCATTGGTTACACTATCGCAGTTTATGATGGACGTAAACACGTACCTGTTTACATCCAAGAAGACATGGTAGGTCACAAACTTGGTGAATTTGCACCAACTCGTACTTACAAAGGTCACGCTGCAGACGACAAGAAAACACGTAGAAAATAAGGAGAACATAAATGGCAGAAATTACTTCAGCTAAAGCAATGGCTCGCACAGTACGTGTTTCACCTCGTAAATCACGTCTTGTTCTTGACAACATCCGTGGTAAAAGCGTAGCCGATGCTATTGCAATCTTGACATTCACTCCAAACAAAGCTGCTGAGATCATCTTGAAAGTTTTGAACTCAGCTGTAGCTAACGCTGAAAACAACCTTGGTTTGGATAAAGCTAACTTGGTAGTATCTGAAGCATTCGCAAACGAAGGACCAACTATGAAACGTTTCCGTCCACGTGCGAAAGGTTCAGCTTCACCAATCAACAAACGTACAGCTCACATCACTGTAGCTGTTGCAGAAAAATAAGGAGGTAAAATCGTGGGTCAAAAAGTACATCCAATTGGTATGCGTGTCGGCATCATCCGTGATTGGGATGCCAAATGGTATGCTGAAAAAGAATACGCGGATTACCTTCATGAAGATCTTGCAATCCGTAAATTCGTTCAAAAAGAACTTGCTGACGCGGCAGTTTCAACTATTGAAATTGAACGTGCAGTAAACAAAGTTAACGTTTCACTTCACACTGCTAAACCAGGTATGGTTATCGGTAAAGGTGGTGCTAACGTTGATGCACTTCGTGCTAAACTTAACAAATTGACTGGAAAACAAGTACACATCAACATCATCGAAATCAAACAACCTGATTTGGATGCTCACCTTGTAGGTGAAGGAATTGCTCGTCAATTGGAGCAACGTGTTGCTTTCCGTCGTGCACAAAAACAAGCAATCCAACGTGCTATGCGTGCTGGAGCTAAAGGAATCAAAACTCAAGTATCAGGTCGTTTGAACGGTGCAGATATCGCCCGTGCTGAAGGATACTCTGAAGGAACTGTTCCACTTCACACACTTCGTGCAGATATCGATTACGCTTGGGAAGAAGCAGACACTACATACGGTAAACTTGGTGTTAAAGTATGGATCTACCGTGGTGAAGTTCTTCCAGCTCGTAAAAACACTAAAGGAGGTAAATAACCAATGTTAGTACCTAAACGTGTTAAACACCGTCGTGAATTCCGTGGTAAAATGCGCGGTGAAGCTAAAGGTGGAAAAGAAGTAGCATTCGGTGAATACGGTCTTCAAGCTACAACTAGCCACTGGATCACTAACCGCCAAATCGAAGCTGCTCGTATCGCCATGACTCGTTACATGAAACGTGGTGGTAAAGTTTGGATTAAAATCTTCCCACACAAATCATACACAGCTAAAGCTATCGGGGTTCGTATGGGATCTGGTAAAGGGGCACCTGAAGGTTGGGTAGCACCAGTTAAACGTGGTAAAGTAATGTTTGAAGTTGCTGGTGTATCTGAAGAGATCGCTCGCGAAGCGCTTCGTCTTGCAAGCCACAAATTGCCAGTTAAATGTAAATTCGTAAAACGTGAAGCAGAATAAGGAGAAGGCATGAAACTTAATGAAGTAAAAGAATTTGTTAAAGAACTTCGTGGTCTTTCTCAAGAAGAACTCGCGAAGCGCGAAAACGAATTGAAAAAAGAATTGTTTGAACTTCGTTTCCAAGCTGCTACTGGTCAATTAGAACAAACAGCTCGCTTGAAAGAAGTTAAAAAACAAATCGCTCGTATCAAAACAGTTCAATCTGAAGCGAAATAATAGACTAGGGAAGGAGAAATTTCAATGGAACGCAATAATCGTAAAGTTCTTGTTGGACGTGTTGTATCTGACAAAATGGACAAGACAATCACAGTTGTAGTTGAAACAAAACGTAACCACCCAGTCTATGGTAAACGTATTAACTACTCTAAAAAATACAAAGCACATGATGAAAACAATGTTGCCAAAGAAGGCGATATCGTACGTATCATGGAAACTCGTCCGCTTTCAGCTACAAAACGTTTCCGTCTTGTAGAAGTCGTTGAAGAAGCGGTTATCATCTAATCAAACCTGAAAGGAGAAAACTGAAATGATTCAAACAGAAACTCGTTTGAAAGTCGCAGACAACAGCGGTGCACGCGAAATCTTGACTATCAAAGTTCTTGGTGGTTCTAAACGTAAATTTGCGAACATCGGTGATGTTATTGTGGCATCTGTAAAACAAGCTACTCCTGGTGGTGCGGTTAAAAAAGGTGACGTTGTTAAAGCAGTTATCGTTCGTACTAAATCAGGTGCTCGTCGTGCTGATGGTTCATACATCAAATTTGATGAAAACGCAGCAGTTATCATCCGTGAAGATAAAACTCCTCGCGGAACACGTATCTTTGGTCCAGTTGCACGTGAATTGCGTGAAGGTGGCTTCATGAAGATCGTGTCACTTGCTCCAGAAGTACTTTAATTTTCACAGAGCAAAAACAAACAAACACAGTCCCCTGGCTTAGCCAGGGTGCCCATTGGGCGTAAGAATAAAAGGAGAAAAAAATGTTTGTAAAAAAAGGCGACAAAGTTCGCGTAATCGCTGGTAAAGATAAGGGAACAGAAGCTGTTGTCCTTACTGCCCTTCCAAAAGTAAACAAAGTTATCGTTGAAGGTGTTAACATCGTTAAGAAACACCAACGTCCAACTAACGAACTTCCTCAAGGTGGTATCATCGAGAAGGAAGCAGCTATCCACGTATCAAACGTTCAAGTTTTGGATAAAAACGGTGTAGCTGGTCGTGTTGGTTACAAATTTGTAGACGGTAAAAAAGTTCGCTACAACAAAAAATCAGGCGAAGTGCTTGATTAATCACGAAGGAAAGGAGAAGTATAATGGCAAATCGTTTAAAAGAAAAATATCTTAATGAAGTAGTTCCTGCTTTGACAGAACAATTCAACTACTCATCAGTGATGGCTGTGCCTAAAGTAGATAAGATCGTTTTGAACATGGGTGTTGGTGAAGCTGTATCAAACGCTAAAAGCCTTGAAAAAGCTGCTGAAGAATTGGCGCTTATCTCAGGTCAAAAACCACTTATCACTAAAGCTAAAAAATCAATCGCCGGCTTCCGTCTTCGTGAAGGTGTTGCGATCGGTGCAAAAGTTACCCTTCGTGGTGAACGTATGTACGAATTCTTGGATAAATTGGTTTCAGTTTCACTTCCACGTGTGCGTGACTTCCATGGTGTTCCAACAAAATCATTTGATGGACGCGGAAACTACACACTTGGTGTGAAAGAACAATTGATCTTCCCAGAAATCAACTTTGATGACGTTGACAAAACTCGTGGTCTTGACATCGTTATCGTAACTACTGCTAACACTGACGAAGAGTCACGTGCATTGCTTACAGGCCTTGGAATGCCTTTTGCAAAATAATATAGGAGGTATAACTAATGGCTAAAAAATCTATGATTGCTAAGAACAAACGCCCAGCGAAGTTCTCTACTCAAGCATACACTCGCTGTGAACGTTGTGGACGTCCACACTCAGTTTACCGCAAGTTTAAACTTTGCCGTGTTTGCTTCCGTGAATTGGCATATAAAGGTCAAATCCCTGGTGTAACAAAAGCATCTTGGTAATTTAAGATATCAAGGGCGTCAAAACTCCAAGTGAAAATAGGAAACTTGACGAAGAAACTTTAGTTTCTAGAAAAGTTTATCTTTTTCACACAGAGTTTAGCCCGGGTTCAGTTGGGCTTGCCAATTTGAACACGAGCTACAGCTTTGGCAAAAAAGATCAATTTGCTTTGGAGCATCGCTCCTGCATCAAATTGCCTATTTTTGCTCTTGCTGTTACGCTCTTTGTATCATGTATTAACTAGCAAGTGCAACTTGCAAACTACTAGTAAGAGGAGAAAAATAAAATGGTTATGACTGACCCAATCGCAGACTTCCTAACTCGTATTCGTAACGCTAACCAAGCAAAACACGAAGTACTTGAAGTACCTGCATCAAACATCAAAAAAGGGATTGCTGAAATCCTTAAACGCGAAGGTTTTGTTAAGAACGTAGAAATCATCGAAGATGACAAACAAGGCATCATCCGTGTATTCCTTAAATACGGACCAAACGGTGAAAAAGTTATCACAAACTTGAAACGTGTTTCTAAACCAGGACTTCGTGTCTACAAAAAACGTGAAGACCTTCCAAAAGTACTTAACGGTCTTGGAATTGCTATCCTTTCAACTTCAGAAGGTTTGCTTACTGATAAAGAAGCACGCCAAAAGAACGTTGGTGGAGAAGTTATCGCTTACGTTTGGTAATTGATGATGTGAGAGCGTTAAAAGAATGCAGTGAAAATAGGAAGTTTGTAGCAGGAGCGATACTCCAAGACAAACTTATCTTTTTCACCAAATTCTTAGCTCGAACTCAAATCAAGATACAAAGTTCTTAGAGCGTGTTCAGTTCAGCTCTTGAACTAAATAAGTATCTTAACCCCGTGAAAACTGGCCGTTCTGGCCTGACAATTTAACAGGAGAATAAAAACATGTCACGTATTGGTAATAAAGTTATCGTGTTGCCTGCTGGTGTTGAAATCACTAACAATGACAACGTTGTAACTGTAAAAGGACCTAAAGGAGAACTTACTCGTGAGTTCTCAAAAGATATTGAAATTCGTGTGGAAGGTACTGAAGTAACTCTTCACCGTCCAAACGATTCAAAAGAAATGAAAACTATCCACGGAACTACTCGTGCTCTTTTGAACAACATGGTTATTGGTGTATCAGAAGGATTCAAGAAACAACTTGAAATGCGTGGGGTTGGTTACCGTGCACAACTTCAAGGATCAAAACTTGTTTTGGCTGTTGGTAAATCACATCCAGACGAAGTTGAAGCTCCAGAAGGAATTACTTTTGAACTTCCAAACCCAACAACAATCGTTGTTAGCGGAATTTCAAAAGAAGTAGTTGGTCAAACAGCTGCTTACGTACGTAGCCTTCGTTCACCAGAACCATACAAAGGTAAAGGTATCCGTTACGTTGGCGAATATGTTCGTCTTAAAGAAGGTAAAACAGGTAAATAATATTGAGTGGTTGATTTTCAGCCACCAATATCATTTCCAACTTTGTGCATAGCACACGATTTAAAACTAAAGAGGTGAAAACTGTGATTTCTAAACCAGATAAAAACAAACTCCGCCAAAAACGCCACCGTCGCGTTCGCGGAAAACTCTCTGGAACTGCTGATCGCCCACGTTTGAACGTATTCCGTTCTAATACAGGCATCTACGCTCAAGTTATTGATGACGTAGCGGGTGTAACGCTCGCAAGTGCTTCAACTCTTGACAAAGAAGTTTCAAAAGGAACAAAAACTGAACAAGCCGTTGCTGTCGGTAAACTCGTTGCAGAACGTGCAAACGCTAAAGGTATTTCAGAAGTGGTGTTCGACCGCGGTGGATATCTATATCACGGACGTGTGAAAGCTTTGGCTGATGCAGCTCGTGAAAACGGATTGAAATTCTAATAGGAGGACACTAGAAAATGGCATTTAAAGACAATGCAGTTGAATTAGAAGAACGCGTAGTTGCTGTTAACCGTGTTACTAAAGTTGTTAAAGGTGGACGTCGTCTTCGTTTTGCAGCTCTTGTAGTCGTTGGTGACCACAACGGTCGCGTAGGATTTGGTACTGGTAAAGCTCAAGAAGTTCCAGAAGCAATCCGCAAAGCAGTAGAAGATGCTAAGAAAAACTTGATCGAAGTTCCTATGGTTGGAACAACAATCCCACACGAAGTTATTTCAGAATTCGGTGGAGCTAAAGTATTGTTGAAACCAGCTGTAGAAGGTTCTGGAGTTGCCGCTGGTGGTGCTGTTCGTGCCGTTATCGAGTTGGCAGGTGTAGCTGATGTTACATCTAAATCTCTTGGCTCAAATACTCCAATCAACATTGTTCGCGCAACTGTTGAAGGTTTGAAACAATTGAAACGCGCTGAAGAAGTTGCTGCCCTTCGTGGTATTTCAGTTTCTGATTTGGCATAAGAAAGGGGATAAAATGGCTCAAATTAAAATTACTTTGACTAAGTCTCCAATCGGACGCATTCCATCACAACGTAAAACTGTTGTAGCACTTGGACTTGGCAAATTGAACAGCTCTGTTATTAAAGAAGATAACCCAGCAGTACGTGGTATGATCACTGCAGTATCTCACTTGGTAACAGTTGAAGAAGTAAACTAATTAAATTTTAGGGGATGTGCAGTATACCATCCCCTAAAACTAGATATAGTCATCTTTGATGACAAACGTATAGGCGAGTTGATAGGAGAGACAACCTTTTCTCTCTTATCGGCGCTAGCATTTTACAAAAGAGGAGAAAATATATAATGAAACTTCATGAATTGAAACCTGCAGAAGGTTCTCGTAAAACTCGTAACCGTGTTGGTCGTGGTACTTCATCAGGTAACGGTAAAACATCTGGTCGTGGTCAAAAAGGTCAAAAAGCTCGTAGCGGTGGCGGAGTACGTCTTGGTTTTGAAGGTGGACAAACTCCATTGTTCCGTCGTCTTCCAAAACGTGGATTCACTAACATCAACGCTAAAGAATACGCAATTGTTAACCTTGACCAATTGAACGTCTTTGAAGATGGTGCAGAAGTAACTCCAGTTGTTCTTATCGAATCAGGAATTGTTAAAGCTGAAAAATCAGGTATCAAAATTCTTGGTAACGGTGAGTTGACTAAGAAATTGTCTGTAAAAGCAGCTAAATTCTCTAAATCAGCTGAAGAAGCTATCACTGCTAAAGGTGGTTCAGTAGAAGTCATCTAAGAGAGGTGACCTATGTTTTTTAAATTATTGAGAGAAGCCTTCAAAGTCAAGCAAGTTCGATCAAAAATTCTTTTTACAATTTTTATCGTCTTTGTCTTCCGTATCGGGACTAGCATTACGGTTCCATGGGTGAATGCCAATAGCTTGAATGCTTTGAGTGGTCTATCTTTTCTAAATATGTTAAGTTTGGTGTCTGGTAATGCCATGAAAAACTTTTCAGTTTTTGCACTTGGTGTTAGTCCATACATTACTGCTTCTATCGTTGTCCAACTCTTACAAATGGATTTATTACCGAAGTTTGTAGAGTGGGGCAAACAAGGGGAAGTTGGTCGTAGAAAGTTGAACCAGGCAACTCGATATATTGCCCTTGTTCTTGCATTCGTGCAATCTATCGGAATTACTGCTGGTTTTAATGCTTTATCTGGAGCCAAACTTTTGACTGTTCCTTTAACACCACAAGTTTTCCTTGTGATTGGAGCAATCCTAACAGCGGGTAGTATGATTGTAACTTGGTTGGGAGAGCAAATTACTGATAAGGGTTATGGAAATGGTGTTTCCATGATCATCTTTGCGGGGATTGTTGCTTCAATTCCTGATATGATCAAGGGAATTTATGTTGACTACTTTGTCAATGTACCAAGCAGTCGCTTGACTTCATCCCTCATTTTTGTTGCTATCTTAATCATAGCAGTCTTATTGATTGTTTACTTTACAACTTATGTTCAACAAGCTGAATATAAGATACCAATTCAGTATACTAAGGTAGCACAAGGAGCACCGTCAAGTTCCTATCTTCCATTGAAGATTAACCCTGCAGGAGTTATTCCAGTTATCTTTGCTAGCTCGATTACTGCAGCACCAGCGGCAATTTTACAATTTGTAAGTGCATCTGGTCTTGATTGGGCCTGGGTACGTAGTGCTCAGGAGTTGCTATCTACAACAGCCCCTACAGGTATCGCTCTGTACGCTCTGTTGATTATCCTCTTTACATTCTTCTATACATTTGTACAGATTAATCCAGAGAAGGCAGCAGAAAATTTGCAAAAGAGCGGTGCTTATATCCACGGTGTCCGTCCTGGTAAAGGGACAGAAGAGTATATGTCAAAACTTCTTCGTCGTCTCGCAACAGTCGGTTCCCTATTCCTAGGTGTTATTTCTATTTTACCTATTGTAGCTAAGGATTTATTCGGTCTTTCAGAAGTCGTTGCTTTTGGGGGAACAAGTCTTTTGATCATTATCTCAACAGGTATTGAAGGAATTAAACAGTTGGAAGGTTATTTATTGAAACGTAAGTATGTTGGTTTCATGAATACAACAGAATAATTGTAATAGAAAAGAAAATTCACTATTGCTCAGAGAGTGGAGTTTAAAAATCAAAGACCTTGTCAGATTTTTATCTCCTCTCTTCTATTTTGTTTTTAAATAGGAGTTGAAATGAATTTTTGCTTCTATTTAAAAACAAAAAAGGAGTTTGAATCATGAATCTTTTGATTATGGGCTTACCTGGTGCAGGTAAGGGTACACAAGCAGCAAAAATTGTTGAACAATTCCATGTTGCTCATATCTCAACAGGTGATATGTTCCGTGCGGCAATGGCTAACCAAACTGAAATGGGTGTCTTAGCTAAGTCTTATATCGACAAAGGCGAGTTGGTTCCAGATGAAGTTACAAATGGTATCGTGAAAGAGCGTCTCTCACAAGATGATATTAAAGAAACTGGTTTCTTGTTGGACGGGTACCCACGTACAATTGAACAAGCTCATGCCTTGGATAAAACTTTAGCTGAATTAGGGATTGAGCTTGAAGGTGTTATTAACATCGAAGTAAATCCAGATTGTCTTTTGGAGCGTTTGAGTGGTCGTATCATTCACCGTGAAACTGGCGAAACTTTCCACAAAGTTTTCAACCCACCAGTTGATTACAAAGAAGAAGACTACTATCAACGTGAAGATGACAAACCTGAAACAGTAAAACGTCGTTTGGATGTTAATATTGCCCAAGGTGAACCAATTATTGCCCACTATCGTGCAAAAGGTTTAGTACATGATATCGAGGGAAACCAAGATATCAATGATGTCTTTGCAGATATCGAAAAAGTATTGACAAAATTGAAATAAAAGCGTTTTTCATGCTTGCAAAATGTCTCTACAAATGTTATACTGAATTAGTCTGACTTATAATTGTTGTCTCTGTGTCTAGAGGCATCAAATCGAAATTTATGGAGGTACTTTTGCGTGGCAAAAGACGATGTGATTGAAGTTGAAGGTAAAGTAGTTGATACTATGCCGAATGCAATGTTTACGGTTGAACTTGAAAATGGACATCAGATTTTAGCAACAGTTTCTGGTAAAATTCGTAAAAACTATATTCGTATTTTAGCGGGAGATCGTGTTACTGTCGAAATGAGTCCATATGACTTGACACGTGGACGTATCACTTACCGCTTTAAATAATCGAAAAACTTGGAGGGATAAGAAATGAAAGTAAGACCATCGGTCAAACCAATTTGCGAATACTGTAAAGTAATTCGTCGTAATGGTCGTGTTATGGTAATTTGCCCAGCAAATCCAAAACACAAACAACGTCAAGGATAAGATAGAAAGGAGAAAACATGGCTCGTATTGCTGGAGTTGACATTCCAAATGACAAACGCGTAGTAATTTCATTGACTTATGTGTACGGTATCGGACTTCCAACATCTAAGAAAATCTTGGCAGCTGCTGGAATTTCAGAAGATGTACGTGTTCGCGACCTTACACCAGATCAAGAAGATGCTATCCGTCGTGAAGTGGATGCAATCAAAGTTGAAGGTGACCTTCGTCGTGAAGTTAACTTGAACATCAAACGTTTGATGGAAATCGGTTCATACCGTGGTATCCGTCACCGTCGTGGACTTCCTGTCCGTGGACAAAACACTAAAAACAACGCTCGCACTCGTAAAGGTAAAGCTGTTGCGATTGCTGGTAAGAAAAAATAATATAGGAGGTAAAAGTCTTGGCTAAACCAACACGTAAACGTCGTGTGAAAAAGAATATCGAATCTGGTATTGCTCATATTCACGCTACATTTAATAACACTATTGTTATGATTACTGATGTGCATGGTAATGCAATTGCTTGGTCATCAGCTGGTGCTCTTGGTTTCAAAGGTTCTCGTAAATCTACACCATTTGCTGCTCAAATGGCTTCTGAAGCTGCTGCTAAATCTGCACAAGAACACGGTCTTAAGTCAGTTGAAGTTACTGTTAAAGGTCCAGGTTCTGGTCGTGAGTCAGCTATTCGTGCTCTTGCTGCCGCTGGTCTTGAAGTAACAGCAATTCGTGATGTGACTCCAGTGCCACACAATGGTGCTCGTCCTCCAAAACGTCGCCGTGTATAATCATAACCTTACACTGCTTTTCGTTTAAGAGGGAGTAACTAAATGATCGAGTTTGAAAAACCAAATATAACAAAAATTGATGAAAATAAAGATTATGGCAAGTTTGTAATCGAACCGCTTGAACGTGGTTACGGTACAACACTTGGTAACTCTCTTCGTCGTGTACTTCTAGCTTCTCTTCCAGGGGCTGCTGTAACATCTATCAATATCGAAGGTGTATTGCATGAATTTGATACAGTTCCGGGTGTTCGCGAAGACGTGATGCAAATCATTCTGAACATCAAAGGTATTGCAGTAAAATCTTACGTTAAAGACGAAAAGATCATTGAACTAGATGTGCAAGGTCCTGCTGAAATTACAGCTGGAGATATCTTGACAGATAGCGACATTGAAATTGTAAATCCAGATCATTATCTCTTTACAATCGGTGAAGGTTCTTCTCTAAAAGCGACAATGACTGTTAACAGTGGTCGTGGATATGTACCTGCTGATGAAAACAAAAAAGATAATGCACCAGTTGGAACACTTGCTGTAGATTCTATTTATACACCAGTTACAAAAGTCAACTATCAAGTTGAACCTGCTCGTGTAGGTAGCAATGATGGTTTCGACAAATTAACCCTTGAAATCTTGACTAATGGAACAATTATTCCAGAAGATGCTTTAGGGCTTTCAGCACGTATCTTGACAGAGCACCTTGATTTGTTTACAAATCTTACAGAGATTGCTAAGTCAGCAGAAGTGATGAAAGAAGCTGATACTGAATCGGACGACCGTATTTTGGAACGTACGATTGAGGAACTTGACTTGTCTGTGCGTTCATACAACTGTTTGAAACGTGCCGGTATCAACACTGTGCATGATTTGACAGAAAAATCTGAAGCAGAGATGATGAAAGTAAGAAATCTTGGACGCAAGAGTTTGGAAGAAGTGAAAGTCAAACTCATTGATTTGGGTCTTGGATTAAAAGATAAATAAAGGAGGAATAAATGGCTTACCGTAAACTAGGACGCACTAGCTCACAACGTAAAGCAATGCTTCGCGATTTGACAACTGACCTTTTGATCAACGAATCAATCGTGACAACTGAAGCTCGTGCTAAAGAAATCCGTAAAACTGTTGAAAAAATGATTACTCTAGGTAAACGTGGTGATTTGCATGCACGTCGTCAAGCAGCTGCTTTCGTACGTAATGAAATCGCATCTGAAAACTATGATGAAGCAACTGATAAGTACACTTCTACTACAGCACTTCAAAAATTGTTCTCAGAAATCGCACCTCGTTATGCTGAGCGTAACGGTGGATACACTCGTATCCTTAAGACTGAACCACGTCGTGGTGATGCAGCGCCAATGGCGATCATCGAATTAGTATAAAATCATCAATTTTGTTGAGTGTTATGATGATGGAGTCTTGTGCTCTTAGTCTAGCTCTGGTCTACCGCTAGGACTTATGTCCTAGCGGGAACACTCATCATAAGATGGTAAGGTAGACGCTTGTTTACGAAATTGTTTTTTACTTAAGAACAATTTCGTAAGCAGGCGTTTTTGAGTATTTTAGTAAGAAATATGCTATACTATTGAAAAAGAAAATCAACAATGTTCATTTTTTCAAAAATATTCTATAAAGAGATTATGTGCCAATAAATTATCAGTTTTAAGTTCTAAACTAGCGACTTGGTAAAAAATATTAGCCTGGTACAAGATCAACTAAGAGATTTTTTTTAGGGTTTCAACTTGGATAATTATTCACTATTAAGTGATTTAGTTACTCTATCCTCCTTTTTCATTTTATTTTTGTCCAAAATGGATATCGTTCTGTGTTAGAAATGGAGTTTAATCATGAAAGCTATTATTACTGTTGTTGGTAAAGATAAATCTGGAATTGTTGCAGGTGTTGCGACAAAAATTGCTGAATTAGGCTTAAATATTGATGATATCTCACAAACAGTCTTGGACGAATTCTTTACTATGATGGCTGTGGTATCTAGTGATGAAAAACAAGATTTTACTCATCTTAGAAACGAATTTGAGGTTTTTGGTCAGACTTTGAATGTCAAAATCAATATTCAAAGTGCGGCTATTTTTGATGCTATGTACAATATCTAGGAGGTATTTATGGATATTAGACAAGTTACCGAAACAATCGCAATGATTGAGGAGCAAAACTTTGACATTAGAACCATTACCATGGGGATTTCCCTTTTGGACTGTATCGATCCAGATATCAATCGTGCTGCGGACAAAATATATGAAAAGATTACTACAAAAGCAGCTAATTTAGTGGCTGTTGGAGATGAAATTGCGGCTGAGTTAGGAATTCCTATTGTGAATAAACGTGTGTCAGTAACTCCAATTTCCTTGATTGGTGCTGCTACCGATGCGACGGATTATGTAGTCTTAGCTAAAGCACTAGATAAAGCTGCGAAAAAAATTGGTGTTGACTTCATTGGTGGTTTTTCAGCCTTGGTACAAAAGGGTTATCAAAAAGGCGATGAGATTCTCATCAACTCTATTCCTCGTGCCTTAGCAGAAACGGATAAGGTTTGTTCATCAGTAAATATCGGTTCTACAAAATCGGGCATCAATATGACTGCAGTAGCGGATATGGGGCGCATTATCAAGGAAACAGCTTCTTTATCTGATATGGGGGCGGCTAAATTGGTTGTATTTGCCAACGCGGTAGAGGACAATCCTTTTATGGCAGGCGCTTTTCATGGTGTAGGAGAAGCAGATGTCATCATCAATGTCGGTGTTTCTGGTCCAGGTGTTGTTAAACGTGCCTTGGAAAAGGTTCGTGGTCAGAGCTTTGATGTTGTTGCCGAAACTGTTAAAAAGACAGCCTTCAAGATTACCCGCATTGGTCAATTAGTCGGTCAAATGGCTAGTGAGCGACTTGGAGTTGATTTTGGAATTGTCGATCTGAGTTTGGCTCCAACTCCAGCAGTAGGTGATTCTGTAGCCCGTGTCCTTGAGGAAATGGGGTTAGAGACAGTTGGGACTCATGGAACGACTGCTGCCTTGGCTCTCTTGAACGACCAAGTTAAAAAAGGTGGAGTTATGGCCTGCAACCAAGTTGGTGGTTTGTCTGGTGCCTTTATCCCAGTTTCTGAAGACGAGGGGATGATTGCTGCTGTGCAAAATGGATCCCTTAATTTGGAAAAGCTAGAAGCTATGACGGCTATCTGTTCAGTTGGTTTGGATATGATTGCCATTCCTGAAGATACACCTGCAGAAACAATTGCGGCGATGATTGCGGATGAAGCTGCTATCGGAGTCATCAATATGAAAACAACTGCTGTACGTATTATTCCAAAAGGAAAAGAAGGCGATATGATTGAATTTGGTGGCCTTCTAGGAACGGCTCCGGTCATGAAAGTTAACGGTGCCTCGTCTGTTGACTTCATTGCACGTGGAGGACAAATCCCAGCTCCAATCCATAGTTTTAAAAATTAAAAAGAAGTAGAATCTATTTAAGCTGGATTTAAGGATAGACCTGTATACTACTATCATTAAATAAAGACCTCCTAACTTTATTTAATTAAAATCCTAACTTTTTCATAATAATCTCCTACAAAAGTCACTCTTTGGAGTGACTTTTGTTTTATATCAAGAGAAAATAAAGAAAGTAGCATGTTCAAATTTGTAAATTTGTTCAAAAATAAGATGATTTAAAGGATAAAACCAGTTTTTTCATTCTGTAAAATGGGCTAAAACCTTGCTATGATTGGCTTTTTTAAAAATTATGGTATAATAGTAGTAGTTTTAATAGATGGAGTTGAATTTTGAAAAAACGCTTTCGTGTAAAAAAAGAGAAAGATTTTAGTGCAATATTTAAAAAAGGGGAGAGTTTTGCTAATCGTAAATTTGTTATTTATCGATTAGAAAATAATGAACAGCATTTTCGAGTTGGTCTATCTGTCAGTAAAAAATTAGGAAACGCTGTCACGAGGAATCAGATCAAGAGAAGAATTCGACATATTTTGATTGAACATAAAAATCAGCTGGTTGAAAATGTAGATTTTGTTGTGATTGCTCGAAAAGGTGTTGAAATCTTGGACTACGCGGAAATGGGAAAAAATCTACTTCACGTATTAAAGTTATCAAAGATTTACCAGGAAGGAAATGGGAGTGAAAAAGAAATTACAGTTGACTAGCTTAATGGTGCTTGCTTTATTTGTGATGAGCGCCTGCACGACTAGTGGTACGACGAGTGAGATTACAGCTGAATCAACAGGTTTTTGGAGTAAATTTGTTTATTTTTTTGCTGAAACCATTCGCTTTTTATCATTTGATACAAGTATTGGTCTGGGGATTATTTTATTTACCCTTCTAATCAGAACCATTCTTTTACCAGTCTTTCAGATACAAATGGTGGCATCTAGAAAGATGCAAGAAGTACAACCACTGGTTAAGGAGTTGCGAGAACGTTATCCGGGACGGGATATGGAGAGCCGTACCAAGTTGGACCAAGAAATGCGTCAGTTGTTCAAGCAACATGGTGTCAAACAGTCAGCTTCTCTTTGGCCAATCTTAATCCAAATGCCAGTCTTGTTGGCCTTGTTTCAAGCTTTGAGTAGGGTAGAATTTCTAAAAACGGGTCATTTCTTATGGATTAACCTTGGTGGTGTTGATACGACTTTTGTTTTGCCTATTTTGGCAGCTATCTTTACTTTCCTTAGCACCTGGTTATCCAATAAGGCCATGGTTGAGAAAAATGGCGCCATGACAGGGATGATGTATGCAATGCCAGTCATGATTTTCTTCTTTGCCATGTATTCACCAAGTGGGGTTGCCTTATACTGGGCGGTATCCAATGCTTATCAGGTGCTCCAAACCTATTTGCTCAACAATCCATTTAAGATTATTGCAGAGCGTGAGGCGGGAGTACAGGCTAAGAAGGATTTAGAAATCAAGAAGAGAAAAGCTCTCAAGAAAGCACAGAAAAAGAAAAAGTAAGGAGGAATCTTGTAATGGTATTATTTACAGGTTCAACTGTTGAGGAAGCAATCCAAACGGGATTGAAGGAATTGGGGATTCCTAGAATGAAGGCGCATATTAAGGTTGTCTCAAGGGAGAAAAAAGGTTTCTTTGGCCTTTTTGGGAAGAAACCAGCGCAAGTTGATATCGAAGCAATTAGTGAGACAACTGTTGTGAAGGCAAATCAGCAAGCAGTCAAAGGAGTTCCAAAGGAAGTTAATGCTAAGAACGAACCCGTTAAGACTGTTAGTGAGGCAACAGTAGACTTAGGTCATGTTGTTGAAGCAATCAAAAAAATCGAGGAAGAAGGACAAGGAATCTCTGAAGAGGTTAAGGCCGAAATTCTAAAAAATGAGAAAGAGGCTAGTACAATTTTAGAGGAGACTGGTCATATTGCCATTCTAAAAGATTTACTGCCAGAAGAATCTAAAGAGCAGGAAGAAGTCGAGCAGAATGATGATTTAGAAAATCTAGGTTTGAAGATTGAACCGACCTATGATATTGACCAGGTGGTCGAAGAAGTGACCAACTATGTTCAAGGTATTATTGATGATATGGATGTTGAGGGAGCAATTTCAAGTACCTCAAATCGCCGTTCTATCAATATGCAAATTGATACCAATGAACCGGGTCGTATTATAGGTTACCATGGTAAGGTTTTGAAATCTCTCCAGCTTTTAGCGCAAAATTATCTTTATAACCGCTATTCAAGAACCTTCTATATTACCATCAATGTTAATGATTATGTAGAGCACCGTGCAGAAGTCTTGCAGAGCTATGCACAGAAGTTAGCTACACGTGTCCTAGAAGAGGGGCGTAGTCAGGTGACTGATCCAATGTCTAGTAGCGAACGTAAAATCATCCATCGTATTATTTCACGTATGGAGGGTGTCACTAGTTATTCAGAAGGTGATGAACCAAATCGTTACGTTGTGGTTGATACAGAATAATCAAAGCAAAATCAGGGGCACCCTGATTTTTTGCTAGCTAAGGGAGGTTGAGCCTATGTTGAATACAATGAGAGAATATCTAGCTTACTCTGGTTTACAGTATCAAAAACCCGAGAAGGCAGGTCAAGAAGCTGAAAAAATGCTTTATTTGAGGAGCAAGGGGCAGGAGGCTAGAAAGGTCTTTACACACTTAGCCAAGGCTTTTCAAGAAAGACATCCAGAATGGGATCTCCAAGGGACGAGTCAATGGATGAATCAAGCCCAACGTTTGCGACCCCATTTCTGGGCCTATCTACAGCGTGAGGGAAGAGTGACAGAACCTATGTTGGCCCTTCGTTTGTATGGAAGCCCTTCTGATTTTGGAGTTTCACTAGAAGTGAGTTTTATCGAACGTAAGAAGGATGAGCGAACATTAGACAAACAAGCCAAGGTCTTAGAAGTTCCAGTGGTAGAAGGGATTTACTATCTAGTCTACTCAAATGGAGAAAGTCACAAGATGGAGGCTACTGAGGAAAATCGTCAAATTTTAAGAGAAAAACTATCCCATCAAGAAGTCCGAAAGGTTTTAGTTAAGGTAGATGTTCCAGTGACTGCAAATTCATCTGAAGAAGAAATCGTAAAAGCTCTACTGAAGTCTTATTCTACAATTCTTCCCTATTATCTAGCTACGAGAAAATCAGATAATCCGTAAAATATTATAAATCATACAGTCCAAGAGTGAACAGTCCGCTGTGTAATTCTTGGTCTTTTTGTTTCCGTTTTCACATTATATAATAAACTTACAAAAACAATTCAAAAGGAGAACAATTATGGAAGTCATTTCAAGTGTTCTAAATTGGTTTTCTAGCAATATTTTGCAGAATCCCGCATTTTTCGTAGGTTTATTGGTGTTGATAGGATACGCACTGTTGAAAAAACCTGCTCATGATGTTTTCTCAGGTTTCGTTAAAGCAACAGTAGGATATATGTTGCTCAACGTGGGTGCTGGTGGTTTGGTTACAACCTTCCGTCCGATCTTAGCAGCCCTTAACTACAAATTCCAAATTGGTGCAGCGGTTATCGACCCTTACTTTGGCCTTGCTGCAGCAAACAACAAAATTGCAGCTGAGTTTCCAGATTTCGTCGGAACTGCAACTACAGCTCTATTGATCGGTTTTGGAGTAAATATCTTGCTTGTAGCTCTACGCAAGATTACGAAAGTAAGAACCCTCTTTATTACTGGTCACATCATGGTACAACAAGCTGCGACTGTATCTCTTATGGTTCTATTCTTAGTCCCACAATTGCGAAATGCTTATGGTACAGCGGCTATCGGTATCATCTGTGGCCTTTACTGGGCAGTTAGTTCAAATATGACTGTTGAGGCAACTCAACGCTTGACTGGTGGTGGCGGATTTGCAATTGGTCACCAACAACAATTTGCAATCTGGTTTGTAGATAAAGTAGCAGGACGCTTTGGTAAGAAAGAAGAAAGTCTAGACAATCTTAAATTGCCTAAGTTCCTCTCAATTTTCCACGATACAGTTGTTGCATCTGCTACCTTGATGCTCGTATTCTTCGGAGCCATTCTTTTAATCTTGGGTCCAGACATTATGTCTAATAAAGAAGTCATCACTTCAGGAACTCTATTCAATCCTGCAAAACAAGATTTCTTTATGTACATTATCCAAACAGCTTTCACCTTCTCTGTTTACTTGTTCGTTTTGATGCAAGGTGTCCGCATGTTCGTATCTGAGTTGACAAATGCCTTCCAAGGTATTTCAAACAAATTGTTGCCTGGTTCATTCCCAGCGGTTGACGTTGCAGCTTCTTATGGATTTGGTTCTCCAAACGCGGTCTTGTCAGGATTTGCCTTTGGTTTGATTGGTCAATTGATCACAATTGTCTTGCTCATCGTCTTTAAAAACCCTATCCTTATTATTACAGGATTTGTACCAGTGTTCTTTGATAATGCAGCCATCGCGGTCTATGCTGATAAGCGTGGCGGATGGAAAGCAGCCGTTATCCTATCCTTCATTTCAGGTGTCCTCCAAGTTGCTCTAGGAGCTCTCTGTGTAGCCCTTCTCGACTTAGCATCTTACGGTGGTTACCATGGAAATATCGACTTTGAATTCCCATGGCTTGGATTTGGTTATATCTTCAAATACCTCGGTATTGTTGGTTATGTACTTGTATGTCTCTTCTTGCTCGTTATTCCTCAACTTCAATTTGCAAAAGCAAAAGATAAAGAGAAATATTACAAGGGTGAAGTTCAAGAAGAAGCTTAGTGTCTAGAAAAGGAGAAATAAAATGGTTAAAGTATTAGCAGCGTGCGGAAATGGAATGGGTTCATCTATGGTTATCAAGATGAAGGTTGAAAATGCCCTCCGTAAGCTTAATCAAACAGACTTTACAGTCAATTCATGCAGTGTTGGTGAAGCAAAAGGTTTAGCAGCAGGCTATGACATCGTAATCGCTTCTCTTCATTTGATCCAAGAATTGGAAGGTCGGACTAATGGGAAGTTAATTGGACTTGACAACTTGATGGATGATAAAGAAATCACTGAAAAACTCAGTCAAGCACTACAGTAAAAGGTTGGAGGGGGCTGGACAGAAACTGAGAGTTATCGTTTCTGTCCTTCTCCCTCTTTAAATAAAGGAGGCAGATATGAATTTAAAACAAGCTTTAATTGACAATGACTCGATCCGACTAGGGTTAGAGGCTAACGATTGGAAAGAAGCAGTCAAGGTAGCAGTAGATCCCTTGATTGAAAGTGGGGCAATTTTGCCAGAGTATTACGATGCTATCATCGAATCAACTGAAGAGTATGGCCCTTACTATATCTTAATGCCAGGTATGGCCATGCCTCATGCTAGACCAGAGGCTGGAGTGCAAAGAGATGCCTTTTCATTGATTACATTACAAAATCCTGTTGTATTTTCAGATGGGAAAGAGGTCTCTGTTTTGCTTGCACTAGCAGCAACAAGCTCAAAAATTCACACGAGTGTAGCTATTCCACAAATCATTGCCTTGTTTGAATTAGAAGATTCTATCGCACGTTTACAGGCTTGTCAGACTAAAGAAGATGTCTTGGCGATGATCGAAGAATCTAAGGATAGCCCTTATCTTGAAGGATTGGATTTGGAAAGTTAGAAAGAGGAACAAAGAGATGACAAAAAGAATACCTAATTTACAAGTTGCATTAGACCATTCAGACTTGCAAGGAGCGATTAAAGCAGCTGTTTCTGTTGGTCACGAAGTAGATATTATCGAAGCTGGAACTGTTTGCTTGCTTCAAGTTGGAAGTGAACTGGTTGAAGTCTTGCGTAGCCTTTTCCCAGATAAGATTATTGTGGCAGACACAAAATGTGCCGATGCTGGTGGAACAGTTGCCCAAAATAATGCCGTTCGTGGAGCAGATTGGATGACTTGTATCTGTTGTGCAACCATCCCTACTATGGAAGCAGCTCTAAAGGCTATCAAGGCTGAACGTGGGGACCGAGGCGAAATCCAGATCGAGCTTTATGGTGATTGGACTTTTGAACAAGCTCAGCTTTGGCTAGATGCAGGTATCTCACAAGCTATCTATCACCAATCTCGTGATGCCCTTCTTGCTGGTGAAACTTGGGGTGAAAAAGACCTTAATAAGGTTAAAAAACTCATTGACATGGGCTTCCGAGTTTCTGTAACAGGTGGTCTAGATGTAGATACTCTCAAACTCTTTGAAGGCGTTGATGTCTTTACCTTTATCGCAGGTCGTGGAATTACGGAGGCTGCGGATCCAGCAGGAGCAGCGCGTGCCTTCAAGGATGAAATCAAACGAATTTGGGGGTAAACCATGGCACGTCCAATTGGAATTTATGAAAAGGCAACCCCGACACACTTTACTTGGCTAGAACGTTTAAATTTTGCTAAGGAGTTAGGCTTTGATTTTGTCGAGATGTCTATTGATGAACGTGACGAGCGTTTAGCAAGACTTGACTGGAGCAAGGAAGAGCGCTTGGAAGTTGTCAAAGCGATTTATGAAACTGGAGTTCGTATTCCTTCTATCTGTTTTTCAGGTCATCGTCGTTACCCATTGGGATCAAATGATCCAGTTCTAGAGGAAAAATCTCTGGAACTCATGAAAAAATGTATCGAATTAGCTCAGGATTTGGGAGTTCGTACGATTCAATTAGCTGGTTACGATGTTTACTATGAGGAAAAGTCACCCCAGACACGCCAACGTTTTATCAAAAATTTGAGAAAAGCTTGTGACTGGGCTGAAGAAGCTCAGGTGGTACTTGCCATTGAAATTATGGATGATCCTTTCATCAATAGCATCGAAAAATACTTGGCTATAGAGAAAGAAATTGACTCTCCATACCTCTTTGTCTATCCAGATATTGGTAATGTGTCTGCATGGAATAATGATGTTTACAGTGAATTTTATCTCGGCCATCATGCAATTGCAGCTCTCCATCTCAAGGATACTTATGCAGTGACAGAAAGTTCAAAGGGCCAATTCCGAGATGTACCTTTCGGGCAAGGTTGTGTCAAATGGGAAGAAGCTTTCGATATTTTAAAGCAAACCAATTATAATGGACCTTTCCTAATCGAAATGTGGTCTGAAAATTGTGAAACTGTAGAAGAAACACGCGCAGCCATTCAAGAGGCGCAAGCTTTTCTCTACCCACTTATTAAGAAAGCAGGTCTGATGTAAGATGAATCAAGTAATTAATGATATGCGTAAACGGGTCTGTGATGCCAATCAATCATTGCCAAAACATGGACTTGTTAAATTTACCTGGGGCAATGTATCGGAAGTCAATCGCGAACTCGGTGTCATTGTTATCAAACCATCAGGTGTAGATTATGACGAATTGACACCTGAAAATATGGTGGTAACTGACCTGGATGGCAAGGTTCTAGAAGGAGATCTAAGACCATCTTCGGACCTTCCAACTCATGTGCAGTTATATAAGGCTTGGCCAGAGATTGGTAGTGTGGTCCATACCCATTCGACTGAAGCCGTTGGTTGGGCTCAGGCAGGTCGTGATATTCCTTTCTACGGAACAACCCATGCAGACTACTTCTACGGTTCAATCCCTTGCGCTCGTAGTTTGACTAAGGATGAAGTAGAAGTAGCCTATGAAAAAGATACTGGCCTAGTTATCGTAGAAGAGTTTGAACGTCGTGGTCTCAACCCTGTTGAAGTACCAGGGATTGTCGTACGTAATCACGGTCCATTCACCTGGGGCAAAAACCCAGAGAATGCTGTCTATCACTCTGTTGTATTAGAGGAAGTATCTAAGATGAATCGCTTTACAGAGCAAATCAATCCAAGAGTTGAACCTGCCCCTCAGTACATCCTAGAAAAACACTACCAACGTAAACATGGACCAAATGCTTATTACGGTCAAAAGAAATAAGAAATTGAATTGAAAAGAGGCTAGGAGCTTTCGATCCAAGCCTCGCTTTTGTAGTTGTCAGTATCCACTGTTCGGAGTTTACAGCATATAATTGCAAAGTCTGTACGAATGTGATACCATTATAAAGTTGTTTTGGAAGCGATTGACAAATAGAGGAGTATGAATTATGGTTTTAGATAAGGCGAGCTGTGACTTGCTTCAATATTTGATGGATCAAGAAACATCCAAAACGATTATGACGATTTCAAAAGATCTAGTTCAATCTCGAAGAAAAATCTACTATCACATTGATAAAATCAATGATGCTTTGGACGATGAGAATTTGCATATCATCAGTCTGCCTCGGATTGGTATTTACTTGACCGATGAACAAAGAGAAGCTTGTCGTCAATTATTAGACGAAGTTGATTCTTATGATTACATCATGAGTGCCAACGAGCGGATGCAGCTGATGCTCCTTCTGATTGGTATTTCTAAAGAGAGAATCACGCTTGAAAAACTCATGGAATTAACAGAAGTCTCTCGAAATACGGTCCTAAATGATTTAAATACCATTCGTTACCAGCTAACATTAGAGCAGTATCAAGTAACGCTTCAAGTTAGTAAATCTCGCGGTTACTATCTAAATGCACATCCTCTTAATAAAATCCAGTATCTTCAATCCCTTCTCTATCATATCTTTATGGAGGAAAATCCAGCCTTTGTTGCTATTTTAGAGGAAAAAATCAAGGAAAGATTAGACGGTGAGATGCTTCTTTCCGATGAGGTCAATCAATTTCTCAAAAAACAGGTTCCGTTGGTTGAGCAAGATTTGGGGAAAAAAATAAACCATCACGAAGTCACTTTTATGTTACAGGTCCTCCCCTATCTTCTACTTGGATGTGATACCGTTACTCGTAATCAGGACAAACACCAAGAAATTGAGCAAGAGTTTTCATTGATTCGAAAGAGAATTGAATATCAGGTATCCAAAAAACTAGGAGAGCGCTTGTTTGAAACATTTGGAATCTCATTTTCAGAATTAGATAGATCTCTGTTAGCCATTCTTTTGTTATCCTATCGAAAAGATCGAGACATCCATGCAGAAAGTAAAGATTTTCAGCATTTGAGAATGGCTTTAGAAGAGTTTATTTGGTATTTTGAATCCCAAACCAGAATGGAGATTGAACAGAAAGAAGACTTATTGAGGAATCTTGTGATTCATTGTAAGGCGCTATTATTCAGAAAGAACTATGGTATTTTCTCAAAAAATCCTTTGACACGTCAGATTCGTTCTAAGTATAGTGAACTTTTCGTAATTACAAAAAAATGTGCAGAAGTGTTAGAAGAGGCTTGGCAGATTCGATTGACGGATGATGAGATTGCCTATCTGACCATTCATGTTGGAGGTTTTTTAAAGTATACTCCATCGATTCAAAACAATACCAAGAAGATTTATATTGTGTGTGATGAAGGAGTGGGCGTCTCTAAACTTTTACTCAAACAGTGTCGATTCTATCTTCCAAATGAACAGATAGGGGCAGTCTTTACAACTGAGCAGTTCAAAAGTGTAGAGGATATTACTCAGGTTGATTTACTAATCACAACCAACGATGAACTTGAGAGTCATTTCCCAGTTTTAAAGGTAAATCCTATACTTGAGGCAGAAGATATTTTACGCATAACAGACTTTATGAAGAATAAGGTCCTCAGAAAAGACGGTCGAACCTTCAAGGAAAATCTATCAACCATTATCGGCACCTATATATCTGATAAACATGCAGCGGCAAAATTACAAGAAGAAATTCAACTTTTAATCAACCAAGAATTAGTCATCCAAGCTTTTTTAGATGAATCATAAACATCACAGTCCAATGATGAACACAAACCTGTGTTTTTCTTGGTCTTTTTTAATATATCGGTCGGTGTTATACTAAGTATGAAATAAATACTTGAACAAAATATGGAGGATTTCAAATGCCAAACGTAAAAGAAATTACGAGAGAATCATGGATTTTAGCTACTTTCCCAGAGTGGGGAACATGGTTGAATGAAGAAATCGAAGAAGAAGTCGTGCCTGAAGGCAACTTCGCCATGTGGTGGCTAGGCAACTGTGGTACTTGGATTAAAACACCAGGCGGTGCTAACGTTGTCATGGACCTTTGGTCAAACCGTGGAAAATCAACCAAAAAAGTGAAAGATATGGTTCGTGGGCACCAAATGGCAAATATGGCAGGTGTTCGTAAGTTGCAACCAAACTTGCGTGTTCAGCCAATGGTTATTGATCCATTTGCTATCAACGAACTCGACTACTACTTGGTTTCACACTTCCACAGTGACCATATCGATCCATACACAGCTGCAGCGATTCTCAACAATCCTAAGTTAGAGCATGTTAAGTTTATCGGTCCTTACCATTGTGGTCGAATCTGGGAAAGCTGGGGTGTTCCAAAAGAACGAATCATCGTTGTCAAACCAGGTGATACTATTGAACTAAAAGACATGAAGATTCATGCAGTAGAATCATTTGACCGTACTTGCTTGGTAACTCTACCAGTAAATGGAGCTGACGAAACAGGTGGTGAACTTGCTGGGTTGGCTGTTACAGATGAAGAAATGGCTCAAAAGGCTGTTAACTATGTCTTTGAAACACCAGGTGGAACCATCTATCATGGTGCGGATTCTCACTTCTCAAACTACTTTGCAAAACATGGTAAAGACTTCAAAATTGATGTTGCTTTGAATAACTATGGTGAAAATCCAGTAGGTATCCAAGATAAAATGACTTCTATCGACCTTCTTCGCATGGCAGAAAATCTTCGTGCAAAAGTCATTATTCCAGTTCACTATGATATCTGGTCTAACTTCATGGCTTCTACAAATGAAATCCTAGAACTTTGGAAAATGAGAAAAGATCGCTTGCAATACGATTTCCATCCATTTATCTGGGAAGTTGGTGGTAAATACACTTATCCTCAAGACCAACACTTAATAGAATACCATCACCCACGTGGTTTTGATGACTGCTTCGAACAAGACTCAAATATCCAATTCAAAGCCTTGCTTTAATATAAAAATTTTTTCTGGAGGTTATCCGTATGTTGCACGATACGGATAATTTTCATATAATAGTACAAATAGAATATGTGATAGACCTATCACCTCAAAGAGAAAGGAAATTCTATGTCAAATCTATCTGTTAATGCGATTCGTTTTCTAGGTATTGACGCTATCAATAAAGCGAGCTCAGGTCACCCAGGGGTGGTTATGGGAGCTGCACCGATGGCCTACAGCCTATTCACTAAAGAACTTCGTATCAATCCAGCTCAACCAAACTGGATTAACCGCGACCGTTTTATTCTTTCAGCTGGTCATGGTTCAATGCTTCTTTATGCCCTTCTCCACCTTTCTGGTTTTGAAGATGTGAGTATGGATGAAGTGAAGAACTTCCGTCAATGGGGCTCTAAAACTCCAGGTCACCCAGAATTTGGTCATACAGCAGGGGTTGATGCAACAACAGGTCCTCTAGGACAAGGGATTGCGACTGCGACAGGTTTTGCACAAGCAGAACGTTTCCTTGCGGCTAAGTACAACCGTGAAGGTTATAACATCTTTGACCACTACACTTACGTTATCTGTGGAGATGGTGACTTGATGGAAGGTGTCTCAAGCGAAGCTGCTTCTTATGCAGGCTTGCAAAAGCTTGACAAGTTGGTTGTTCTTTATGATTCAAATGATATCAACTTGGATGGTGAGACAAAAGATTCATTCACAGAAAGTGTTCGCGATCGTTACAATGCCTACGGTTGGCATACAGCCTTGGTTGAAGATGGTACAGATTTAGAAGCTATTCATGCTGCTATTGAAGAAGCTAAGGCTTCAGGAAAACCATCTTTGATCGAAGTGAAAACTGTTATTGGTTATGGTTCTCCAAACAAACAAGGGACTAATGCCGTACACGGTGCCCCTCTTGGAGCAGATGAAACTGCAGCAACTCGCCAAGCACTTGGTTGGAACTATGAACCATTTGAAATTCCAGCAGAAGTTTATGTTGATTTCAAAGAAAATGTTGCAGATCGTGGTGCATCGGCATATGAAGCATGGACAAAACTAGTCGCAGATTATAAAGAAGCTCACCCAGAACTTGCTGCAGAAGTGGAAGCAATTATCGACGGACGCGATCCAGTTGAGGTGACTCCAGAAGACTTCCCAGCTTTAGAAAATGGCTTCTCTCAAGCGACTCGTAACTCAAGTCAGGATGCTTTGAATGTAGTGGCTGCTAAATTGCCAACCTTCCTTGGCGGATCAGCTGACCTTGCTCATTCAAATATGACTTACATCAAAACTGATGGACTTCAGGACGATGCAAATCGCTTAAATCGTAACATCCAGTTTGGTGTTCGTGAATTTGCTATGGGTACTGTCTTGAACGGAATGGCTCTTCACGGTGGACTTCGTGTTTATGGTGGAACATTCTTCGTGTTCTCAGACTACCTGAAAGCGGCTATACGCTTGTCTGCCTTGCAAGGTCTTCCTGTAACTTATGTCTTCACCCACGATTCAATCGCAGTCGGAGAAGATGGTCCAACTCATGAACCAATTGAGCACTTGGCAGGTCTTCGTGCGATTCCAAACCTCAATGTTTTCCGTCCAGCAGATGCGCGTGAAACTCAAGCAGCTTGGTACCTTGCAGTGAAGAGCGAGAAAACACCAACTGTTCTTGTCTTGACTCGTCAAAACTTGACTGTTGAAGAAGGAACAGACTTTGACAAGGTTGCGAAAGGTGCTTATGTTGTCTATGAAAATGCAACTGACTTTGACACTATCTTGATTGCAACAGGTTCAGAGGTTAATCTGGCTGTTGCAGCTGCTCAAGAATTGGCAAGTCAAGGTGGCAAAGTTCGCGTAGTCAGCATGCCATCTACAGATGTATTTGATGCACAAGATGCAGCCTACAAAGAAGAGATTCTACCAAATGCAGTTCGTCGCCGTGTAGCAGTTGAAATGGGAGCAACTCAAAACTGGTATAAATACGTTGGTCTTGATGGAGCAGTTCTTGGTATTGATACCTTTGGAGCATCTGCCCCAGCACCAAAAGTTTTAACCGAATATGGATTTACAGTTGAAAACTTAGTAGAACTTGTAAACAACTTGAAATAAGAAAAATCAGGGCATTTGCTCTGGTTTTTTATTGACCTAAAATCAAGGTGCAATCTTGTAAAAATAAGTGAAATTTGATATAGTAGTTTTATCTGAATTACAAAGGAGAAAAAATAATGGGTGGGAATTTAACATTCTTGATTATGCTTGTTTTGATGTTTGGCTTGATGTTTTTCATGCAACGTTCTCAAAAAAAACAAGCTGAAAAACGTATGGAGAGCCTCAACAAACTTCAAAAAGGCTACGAAGTCATCACTATCGGTGGTCTCTACGGTACAGTTGACGAAGTTGATACTGAAAACAAAACGATTGTACTTGATGTAGACGGAGTATACTTGACTTTCGAATTAGGTGCAATTAGAACAGTTTTGCCAGTCAAAGAAGCTGTCACACCTGAAGGTGCAGTTATCGAAGAAGGCAGTGCTATTGAAGAATAAAACGGGGTTAATCTTATACCCCTTTTTCTATGAAGATGAGGGACAATGATGAAAAAAGTTGTTTTTGTTTGCCTTGGTAATATTTGTCGCAGTCCTATGGCGGAATTTGTGATGAAATTCTTGACCGATAAGTATGAGGTTCAAAGCCGAGCGACTTCTTCCTGGGAACATGGTAATCCGATCCACAAAGGGACACAAGAAATCTTTCGAAGCCATGGCGTTCCTTATGATACTTCGAAAACTTCCCAACAAATTTCTAAAAATGACTTTGAGTATTTTGACTATATCATTGGGATGGATGAGTCTAACCTTGCTGACTTATATCAGATGTGCCCACAAGATCAACAAGATAAGATCCAAGCGTTTGCATCTGAAAGCGTTCCAGACCCATGGTATACAGGTGATTTTGAAGAAACTTATGACCGAGTTTTAACTGGTTGCCAGGCTTGGTTAGGTCGCTTAGAAAATGAGAGTGAAAATGGAAAATATAAAGAAACTCTATGAAAAATACAGTGTCTATTTGACACGTCCTCGACTAGAAATTGCGACAGTAATCGTCATTGTTGTCTGCGCAGGTCTCGTATTTCTGACAAATCTTCCAAAACAGGGCGTTCTTAAGCTTGATAACGATGCTATTATTTATGACGGGAGCCTAGTTCGTGGTAAGATGAATGGTCAGGGCACTGTTACCTTCTCAAACGGTGATACCTATACTGGAGAATTTAGCAATGGTGCCTTCAATGGTAAAGGTACCTACCAAGCTAAAGCAGGTTGGGTATATGAGGGAGACTTTGTAAATGGCCAAGCTGAAGGAAAAGGAAAACTGACTACCGAACAAGAAGTAGTCTATGAAGGGGACTTCAAACAAGGTTTATTTCAACAAGCACAATAACCTCCTCCTAGAAGGAGGTATTCTTCCAGAATAACAGAAAGCGCTTACACGGAAATAAAAACGGCTTACAAGACTGTTTTACAACTAAGTTTGTGAAAAATAAAACTTTCATGGAATAATTCACAAACTTTAAGTGAAAAAGTGCATGTGTGGGTATGTTTGAAATTGTTTTCACAAACAAATAAAAAAAGTTTGTGAAATACTCATGAAACTGTTTACAAATGTTTAAAAAAGAGTTATAATAGACTTGTGAAAAAATTAACAAAGGATAAAATCCTTAAAGGCTATGGAGGATAATATGGCTGATAAAAAAACAGTAACACCTGAGGAAAAACAACTTGCTGCTGAAAAGCATGTCGATGGTCTCGTGAAAAAAGCCTTGGTTGCGCTTGATGAGATGCGCAAGTTGAACCAAGAGCAAGTTGACTATATCGTGGCAAAAGCTTCGGTTGCAGCACTTGATGCACACGGAATTCTTGCACAACATGCAGTTGAAGAAACTGGACGTGGGGTATTCGAAGATAAGGCAACAAAAAACCTTTTTGCCTGTGAGCACGTAGTAAACAATATGCGTGGCGTTAAAACAGTTGGAGTTATTGAAGAGGACCCAATTACAGGTTTGACTAAAATTGCAGAACCTGTAGGTGTAATCTGCGGTGTCACTCCAACAACAAACCCAACTTCAACAGCTATCTTCAAATCATTGATTGCTTTGAAAACACGTAACCCAATCGTTTTCGCTTTCCACCCATCAGCACAAGAATCATCAGCACACGCAGCACAAATTGTTCGTGACGCAGCGATTGCAGCTGGTGCTCCTGAAAACTGTGTTCAATGGATTACAGAACCATCAATGGAAGCAACTGGAGCACTTATGAACCACGAAGGTGTTGCGACTATCCTCGCAACTGGTGGTAATGCCATGGTTAAAGCTGCTTACTCATGTGGTAAGCCAGCACTTGGGGTAGGTGCCGGGAATGTTCCTGCTTATGTAGAAAAATCTGCCGACCTCCGTCAAGCTGCTCACGACATCGTTATGTCTAAATCATTTGATAATGGTATGGTCTGTGCGTCAGAACAAGCAGTTATCATTGATAAAGAAGTTTATGATGAATTTGTTGAAGAATTCAAGTCATATCACACTTATTTCGTAAACAAAAAAGAAAAAGCTCTTCTCGAAGAATTCTGCTTTGGTGTGAAAGCTAACAGCAAAAACTGTGCTGGTGCTAAACTAAATGCAAACATCGTTGGTAAACCAGCTGCATGGATTGCTGAGCAAGCTGGATTCTCTGTTCCAGAAGGAACAAACATCTTGGCTGCAGAATGTGCAGAAGTAGGACCAAAAGAACCATTAACTCGTGAAAAATTGTCACCAGTTATCGCTGTCCTAAAAGCCGAAGATACAGAAGATGGTCTTAGAAAAGCTCGCCAAATGGTTGAGTTCAATGGACTTGGTCACTCAGCAGCTATCCATACAAAAGACGAAGAGCTTGCTAAACGTTTTGGTACAGAAATCAAAGCTATGCGGATTATCTGGAACTCTCCATCTACTTTCGGTGGTATCGGTGACGTTTACAATGCCTTCATCCCATCATTGACACTTGGATGTGGTTCATACGGACGCAACTCAGTTGGTGATAACGTGAGCGCGATCAACCTTCTAAACATCAAGAAAGTAGGGAAACGTAGAAATAATATGCAATGGTTTAAAGTTCCTTCAAAAATTTACTTCGAACGCAATTCTATCCAATACCTTCAAACATGTGAAGATATTGAACGCGTTATGATTGTTACAGACAAATCTATCGAAAAACTCGGTTTCGTTCAACGCATTATCGACCAATTGAACAAACGTAGCAACCGTGTAACTGTCCAAGTCTTCTCAGACGTTGAACCAGATCCAGATATCACAACTGTAGAACGTGGAACTGAAGTGATGCGAAAATTTGAACCAGACACAATCATCGCACTTGGTGGTGGTTCTCCAATGGATGCGGCTAAAGTAATGTGGCTCTTCTACGAACAACCACAAATCGACTTCCGTGACTTGGTTCAAAAATTCATGGATATCCGTAAACGTGCCTTCCGCTTCCCATCACTTGGTAAGAAAGCGAAATACATTGGTATTCCAACAACTTCAGGTACAGGTTCAGAAGTAACACCATTTGCCGTTATCTCTGATAAGAAAAACAACCGCAAATACCCATTGGCTGACTACTCATTGACACCGACTATTGCCATTGTTGACCCTGCTTTGGTTGAGTCAGTTCCTGACTTCATCGCTGCCGATACAGGTATGGACGTGTTGACTCACGCTACCGAAGCTTACACTTCAAACTTCGCTAATGATTATACAGATGGTATCGCTCTTCAAACAATCAAGCTTGTCTTCGAATGGTTAGAAAAATCAGTTAAGACAGCTGATCCAGAAGCTCGCGAAAAAATGCATAATGCTTCTACAATGGCTGGTATGGCCTTCGCCAATGCCTTCCTTGGTATGAGTCACTCAATGGCCCATAAGATTGGTGCGGTTCACCACACTGTTCACGGACGTACAAATGCAATCTTGCTTCCATACGTTATCCGTTACAACGGAACTCGTCCATCTAAGACTACTACATGGCCTAAATATAACTACTGGAAAGCTGATGAGAAATTCCAAGACATCGCGAAAATGCTTGGCTTGCCTCACTCAACTCCAGAAGAAGCAGTTGAAGCATACGCTAAAGCGGTTTACGAACTTGGTGTTGCAGTAGGTATCAAGATGAACTTCAAGGATCAAGGAATTGATGAAAAAGCTTGGAAAGACAGCTTGCATGAAATTGCCTTGCTTGCTTATGAGGATCAATGTTCACCTGCTAACCCACGCTTGCCGATGGTAGCTGACATGGAAGAAATCATGGCAGATGCTTATTATGGTTATGCAGAACGTCCAGGACGTCGTAAATAATTGATTATCAGCCAAAACCGAGGGTAAACCTCGGTTTTTATGCTTAGAGAATATATTTTTATTAAGAAATGCATAGAATTGGAGTAGGTTGCAAGGCTAAGTAAAGAAATGAAAATATTACCAAAGCTTATCAGAAAAACAAGGCCAGCGCTTGCAATTAAACTCAAATAGTTATATAATAGGTATGTTGAAAGGTGATTTGTAGTGATTCAAGTTACTCTTTTCACAATAAAATTTTCATGATTTTCATAAGGAGGAAATCACTAATGGTAGTTAAAGTTGGTATTAACGGTTTCGGACGTATCGGTCGTCTTGCTTTCCGCCGTATCCAAAACGTAGAAGGTGTTGAAGTTACTCGCATCAACGACCTTACAGATCCAGTTATGCTTGCACACTTGTTGAAATATGACACAACTCAAGGTCGTTTCGACGGAACTGTGGAAGTTAAAGAAGGTGGATTTGAAGTTAACGGTAAATTCGTTAAAGTTTCTGCTGAACGTGATCCAGAACAAATTGACTGGGCTAACGACGGTGTAGAAATCGTTCTTGAAGCAACTGGTTTCTTTGCTACTAAAGCAGCTGCTGAAAAACACTTGCACCCAGGTGGAGCTAAAAAAGTTGTTATCACTGCTCCTGGTGGATCAGATGTTAAAACAGTTGTATTTAACACTAACCACGACGTTCTTGACGGTACTGAAACAGTTATCTCAGGTGCTTCATGTACTACAAACTGCTTGGCTCCAATGGCTAAAGCTCTTCAAGATAACTTCGGTGTTGTTGAAGGATTGATGACTACTATCCACGCTTACACTGGTGACCAAATGATTCTTGATGGACCACACCGTAAAGGTGACCTCCGTCGTGCTCGCGCTGGTGCTGCTAACATCGTACCTAACTCAACTGGTGCTGCTAAAGCTATCGGTCTTGTAATCCCAGAATTGAACGGTAAACTTGACGGAGCTGCACAACGCGTTCCTACACCAACTGGTTCAGTAACTGAATTGGTAGTTGTTCTTGAAAAGAACGTTACTGTTGATGAAGTGAATGCAGCTATGAAAGCAGTAGCCAATGAATCATACGGTTACACAGAAGATCCAATCGTATCTTCAGATGTTGTAGGTATGTCTTACGGATCATTGTTTGACGCAACTCAAACTAAAGTTCTTGACGTTGACGGTAAACAATTGGTTAAAGTTGTTTCATGGTACGACAACGAAATGTCATACACTGCACAACTTGTACGTACTCTTGAATACTTCGCTAAAATTGCTAAATAATTCTTGAGTCGATAAAAGCAAGGCCAACTGGTCTTGCTTTTTTTGATATCTATAAGAAAAAATGGATGATAGTGTCATCCATTTTGGTTTAATTCTCTTTCAAATGTGTCTGATAGCGCAGTAAAGCTTAATTTGTTTAAAGTCAGAGGATGGACAAAGGAAAGTTTAAATGCATGAAGCATTAGTCTTTTAGTTTTTGAATGTGGATTGTAGAGAGGGTCTCCAAGGATTGGATGTCCGTGGTGAGATAGATGAACTCGAATCTGATGAGTTCGCCCTGTTTTTAATCTACAACGAACGAGACTAGTTTTGTTTTGAAATTGTTTCAATCGAGTTACATGAGTTTCAGCATATTGACCATTTTTGAAATCCACCACCCGTTTTCTACGATCGTGACGATCGCGACCGATTTTGTCTCGAAAGACAAGCTCTTTAGTTCCTATTTTTCCCTCAACCAGAGCCCAGTACTCGCGGGAGATTTCTTTTTTCTCCAATAATCGATTGAGGATAGGCAGTATAAATGGATTTTTAGCAAATAGTACGAGTCCACTTGTTTCTTTGTCTAGTCTATGAACGACATAGCAAGTCCGGCCTACATAGGCGGTGACATGGTTGAGAAGAGTAATCTCATCTGGTTGATTCCCGTGAGTCTTCATACCTTCAGGTTTGTTAACGATAATCAAATGTTGGTCTTGGTAGACTTCTTGGACAAGATTAGGATTCCCCCAAACAATTTCTTTTGTAGGATAATCCTCCTCATCGAAAATCAGTTGACATTCATCTCCGGATTTGACAGTTTGATGCCAGTGGACTTCTTCTTGATTGATGAGAATGTGCTTTTTAATTCTCAAGAAATGCCGTATTTTTCTCGGAATGAGTAGTTGCTCCTCCAAGAAGATTTTGACAGTCATTTCAGGAAGAGAATCAGGGATAACAAAGGTAAATTTCATACAGATATTGTAACAAAAAATAGATTATTTGGATAGAGAAACTAGCTAAATTCTTGTCTTCCTATGGGGAAGATGATAAAATAAACGCATGAAATTAGATACATTATTTGAAAAGTTTCTTTCTTTATTTAAAAAAGAAGAAGCTGAGATGGAAAAAATAGAAATCGACGAAGCTAATAATGAAGAAAATATCTCAACTAATTTAAGACGGTCAAGAGGTGGGCGAAAGAAAGTTGGGCAAGTCGGACCTATTCGAAAATTTTGGCGTCGCTATCATTTGACCAAAATCTTTCTAATTCTTGGACTAAGTGCAAGCTTGTTTGTTGGGGCCTATCTATTTGCCTTGGCTAAATCGACAAATGTTACAGACTTGCAGAATGCTTTGAAAACACGAACGGTGATTTTTGACAGAGAAGAGAATGAGGCTGGTGCCTTGTCAGGCCAAAAAGGGACCTATGTTGAGCTCTCGGAAATTAGTGAAGATTTGCAGAATGCTGTTATTGCGACAGAAGATAGAAGCTTCTATAAAAATAGTGGAATTAACTATGGTCGCTTTTTCCTAGCTATCCTAACAGCTGGTCGCTCGGGTGGTGGATCTACAATTACTCAACAGTTGGCGAAAAATGCTTATCTTTCACAAGACCAAACTGTTCAGAGAAAGGCTAAAGAATTCTTTCTTGCTTTAGAATTAACCAAAAAATATAGTAAAAAAGAAATTCTAACCATGTATTTGAACAATGCCTACTTTGGTAATGGAGTTTGGGGTGTTGAGGATGCTAGTAAAAAGTACTTTGGTGTTTCAGCATCGGAATTAACTCTTGATGAAGCCGCCACTTTAGCAGGTATGCTTAAAGGCCCAGAATTGTACAATCCTCTGAATTCTATTGAGCATTCAACTAATCGAAGAGATACTGTCTTGCAAAATATGGTGGCTGCTGGCTACCTTGATAAAAATAAGGAAGCAGCAAGTGTTGATATGGCTTCTCAATTGAAAGATAGTTATGAAGGGAAAATATCAGACTACCGTTATCCTTCTTATTTTGATGCAGTTGTTAATGAAGCTATTGAAAAGTATAATCTAACAGAGGAAGAAATCGTTAATAACGGTTATCGAATTTATACGGAGCTAGATCAAAATTACCAAGCAAATATGCAGGTTATCTATCAAAATACTTCGCTCTTTCCGACAGCTGAAGATGGGACACATGCAGAGTCTGGTAGTGTCGCTTTGGAGCCAAAAACGGGTGGAGTTCGAGGAGTTGTTGGTCGAGTGGCAGGGGATGATAAGACAGGTTTCAGGAATTTTAACTATGCAACTCAATCAAAAAGAAGTCCAGGGTCGACTATTAAACCCTTGATAGTGTACACGCCAGCGGTTGAAGCGGGTTGGTCTCTTAATAAGGAGTTGGATAATCATACCATGCAATATGGTGATTATAAAGTAGACAACTACGCAGGAATCAAGACATCACGAGAAGTACCCATGTATCAAGCTTTGGCTAAATCTCTAAATTTACCTGCAGTAGCTACTGTTAAAGAACTTGGAATTGATAAAGCCTTTGAAGCGGGTGAAAAGTTTGGTCTCAACATGAGCGATGTAGATCGTGTGCTTGGAGTAGCTTTAGGTGGCGGCGTAGAGACTAACCCTCTTCAGATGGCCCAAGCCTACGCAGTGTTTGCAAATGAAGGACTCATGCCGGATGCTCACTTTATCACCCGTATTGAAAATGCTAGTGGTCAAGTGATTGCTACTCATAAAAATACTCAAAAACGAGTGGTTGACAAATCGGTAGCTGATAAAATGACTAGTATGATGTTAGGTACTTTTACAAATGGTACAGGAGTCAGTTCGTCTCCGGATGATTATGTCATGGCAGGAAAAACAGGAACAACAGAGGCAGCCTTTAACCCAGAATATACCAGTGATCAATGGGTGATTGGGTATACCCCTGATTTAGTGATTAGCCACTGGCTTGGTTTCCCTACTACTGATGAAAATCATTATCTAGCAGGTTCGACTTCGAATGGTGCTGCACACATTTTTAGAAGTATGGCAGAAACAATTCTTCCTTATACACCAGGCAGCACTTTTACAGTTGAAAATGCTTATAAAATGAATGGTATTGCACCAGAAAATACACCTAAACAAACTACCAGTGATACTAGTGCACAGTCTGATGATATCCTATCAGATATTCGTGGACGGGCGCAAAATCTGGTCGATGAAGCAGGAAAAGCTATTTCAGATGCTAAGATTAAAGAAAAAGCTCAGACAGTTTGGGATACCATTGTAGATCTCTTTCGCTAATACGTTTATAAGCTAAAAGACAAGGATTCAAATCTTTGTCTTTTTTTACTCTCACATGTCAGTATTCACAATTGCCATAACATTAGAGAGTAAAAACAGCACAAGACAGAAACCAAAACCCCTCTTTCCCCCTTTCTCTGCTATACTACAAGCAGAGAAAGGGGGAAAGCAAATGCTTGAGAAATATTATGCAAAGGTAAAAGGAATTGTTCATAAATGTAGAAAAGACTACTATCTCCACCTGTGGGAGAAAGAGGATTGGGACCAAGAAGGCATGATCTGTCTCCATGAACTTCTAGAAAAGCATCCAGAACTAGTGGAAGAAGAAAAGAAACTCTACGTCTACTTCAAAACAAAATTTCGCAATCGAATCCTTGATAGTGTCAGAAAACAAGAGAGTCAAAAACGTCGCCTAGACCGGATGGCCTATGAAGAAGTAGGGGAGATTAGCCATCGACTACCAGAAGGAGGATTGTGGTTGGATGATTACTACGCCCTTCATGAATTGTTGGATACATATAGAAGAAAATTACCACAAGATAAACAAGAAGCCTACGAACGCCTCTGGGCAGACGAACGTTTTAAAGGCCGCAAAGCCCTTCTCAGAGAGCTGAAGGAAGTAATTCAGGAGAAATGAAAAAAAATTAAAAAAGGTGTTGACAAAGTAAGAAAAGTCGGTATAATAGTAAGAGTTGAAAATAACAACTCCGGTCCGTTGGTCAAGGGGTTAAGACACCGCCTTTTCACGGCGGTAACACGGGTTCGAATCCCGTACGGACTATAGTATATTGCAGATGAAACACTAGATGAAAAAAATTAAAAAAAGTTTCAAAAAAGTGTTGACAAGCGAAAGCGGCTGTGATATACTAATATAGTTGTCACTTGAGAGAAGTGAGTGACAAAGACCTTTGAAAACTGAACAAGACGAACCAATGTGCAGGGCACTACAACTAAGGTTGTAGTACTGAACAATGAAAAAAACAATAAATCTGTCAGTGACAGAAATGAGTGAGAACTCAAACTTTTAATGAGAGTTTGATCCTGGCTCAGGACGAACGCTGGCGGCGTGCCTAATACATGCA
>NZ_JASGZS010000006.1:0-100695 GCF_047465525.1 Streptococcus infantis
TTCAACATGGAGTTACAGGCAGCCACAAGCATCTTCGTGGTCAATATGAAACGAATTATGGCCTTAATAAATACAAAATAACCGAGGAATTCGCTCAAATTGATGAGTGATTCCTCGGTTTTCATTTTATTAAAAGTAAGAGAGTTACTTTTTCAGTGGGCTTGTACGAATGCTGAGGCTTCTTTTACGTGGTTGCGAATCACGTCCAGACCAGTGGCACTTAATCATCGCCTTTCTTATCTAGCCAGACAGAAGAAACTCAAATAGTAGGTTCAGATGATTATGGCTATGTAAAAATTCCTAAATCATGGGTTCATTTCAAAGAAATTGAAGGTGGAGATGATATTCAGTACTGTGATGGGACGGATGTCAATATTGTAACTCTCAATACCTTTAAACCTTAGCAGTTTGGTATTAGTGAAAGCGAATATGCAGCGCTAGAAACTGTTCAAATTTCAACTAGCATTTATTAATCTAAACAAAAAAGTCAAGAATTTTCCAAGGTATGGGGGTCAAAATCAACTATCGGTGGCTATGAGGCCTACGCAGTAAACTGTATTGCTAAGAATGGTAAATATTTAATTATCTGGGTTTTTAAATCCGATGATGGTAAGTTTAGATATGTTTCTCTTGAAGGTGTTCCAGAGGTATTAAAAAATCTCCTTCCAATGGTGGAAGAAAGTTGGACCAATAAAAAAGTTAAAATCGTGAAAACAGGAGTCATTCCTGTTTTTTGTTTTACTTATCAAGAAATTTATAAAAAATATGTTTGAAATTAGCAAATGTTTAAAACGTAAACAATAAAAATCAAACAAAATACAACAAAAAAACATTGACAACGGTTTCATATAATGTTATACTTATACCATAAAAGTTAAATATGAAGGGAGAAAGTCATGGGATTAGATCATTTCTTTGAAAAAGACTTAGTCTTTTGCTTAGAAGCAGATAATCAAGAGCAACTTTTCGATCAAGTTGCAACCCTATTGGAAGAAAAGAAAGTTGTTACAGATACCTATCGATCGGCCTTGATTGAACGTGAAAAATCGTTCCCAACTGGTTTGGATATGGAGTTTTTAGGGAAGGATTTGCCTAACGTAGCTATCCCTCATACTGATACCATTCATAATCTAACTGAAAATGTTGTCGTGGTTCGTCTGGAAAAACCAGTAACATTCCACAATATGATTGCCCCTGATAAGGAAGTAGAAGTATCATTACTCTTCTTTATCATCAACAATTCAAGCTCAAGTCAAACAAATATTCTTGCACAGTTGATGGACTTCTTTACAGGCAATGGTCATCTTGAAGCGCTGTCTAAGATTAAGGAACCTGAAGCCTTGTTCCAATATATCTCAGAAGCGACTGCTTAATTTGTTAATAATTTTTATATAAAAACGGAGGAAATCCAAATGATTAAAATTCTTGCTGCTTGTGGTGCAGGTGTTAACTCAAGCCACCAAATTAAAAGTGCTCTTGAAGAAGAACTTTCTAACCGTGGGTACGATGTTCAATGTGATGCCGTTATGGTAAAAGATGTCAATGAAGACTTGATTAAAGGTTATGATATCTTCACACCAATCGCTGCTACTGATTTAGGTTTTGAACCAGGTATTCCAGTTGTTGAAGCAGGACCAATCTTGTTCCGTATTCCAGCTATGAGCGCTCCAGTCTATGATAATATTGAAGCAGCTATCAAAGAACATGGTCTAAGCTAATTATTAATTTGTAAATATTCCATAAAAATAAAGGGAGGAAAATTATGGATATCATTATCGAACTAGCCAATAAGCTGTTCAAACCTATCTTGGAAATGGGTGGACCGATCATCATGCTGATCATTTTGACACTATTGGCTCTACTTTTTGGAGTGAAATTCTCCAAAGCGCTTGAAGGTGGTATCAAACTTGCCATCGCTCTTACTGGTATCGGTGCTATCATCGGTATGTTAAATGGTGCTTTCTCAGCATCACTTGCAAAATTCGTTGAAAATACTGGTATTCAATTGAACATCACCGACGTTGGTTGGGCACCACTTGCTACAATCACTTGGGGTTCAGCTTGGACACTTTACTTCTTGCTTGTGATGTTGATCGTCAACATTGTCATGCTTGCAATGAAGAAAACTGATACACTTGACGTCGATATCTTTGATATCTGGCACTTGTCTATCACAGGTCTTTTGATTAAATGGTACGCTGACAACAATGGAGTTAGCCAAGGAGTTTCACTCTTCATCGCGACTGCAGCAGTTGTCCTTGTTGGGGTTCTTAAAATTATCAACTCTGACTTGATGAAACCAACATTTGATGACCTTCTTAACGCACCAAGTTCATCACCAATGACTTCAACTCACATGAACTACATGATGAACCCAGTTATCATGGTTTTGGATAAGATTTTTGATAAACTCTTCCCAGGTCTTGATAAATACGACTTTGACGCTGCTAAATTGAACAAGAGAATCGGTTTCTGGGGATCTAAATTCTTCATCGGTTTCATCCTTGGTATCGTTATCGGTTTGATGGGTACTCCACATCCGGTTGCAGGTGTTGAAGGGGCTGAAAAATGGGAATATGTAATTAAAGGCTGGTTGTCACTTGGTTTGACTGCCGGTGTCTGCTTGGAGCTCTTCTCATTGATCGGTTCATGGTTCATCGCAGCCGTAGAACCACTTTCACAAGGTATTACAAACGTTGCTACTAAACGTCTTCAAGGACGTAAATTCAACATCGGTCTTGACTGGCCATTTATCGCTGGTCGTGCTGAAATCTGGGCTTGTGCCAACGTACTTGCACCAATCATGTTGGTTGAAGCTGTGCTTCTTTCAAATGTCGGAAATGGTATCTTGCCACTTGCTGGTATCATCGCAATGGGTGTAACTCCAGCTCTCTTGGTAGTTACTCGTGGTAAATTGCTCCGTATGATTATCTTCGGAACACTCTTGTTGCCACTCTTCCTTCTTTCAGGTACACTTATCGCACCATTTGCAACAGAACTTGCTAAAGGTGTAGGTGCCTTCCCAGAAGGTGTAAGCCAAACTCAATTGATTACTCACTCAACTCTTGAAGGACCAATCGAAAAACTATTTGGTTGGGCAATTGGTAACGCTACAACTGGTGATATCAAAGCTATCCTTGGCGCATTAGTATTCCTAGTATTCTACGTTGGTATCTTTACATGGTACAGAAAACAAATGATCAAACGTAATGAAGAATACGCAGCAAACGCAAAATAATTCGCTCCTAAAAATGTAAATTGTAAAAACTAGGTTGTCAGTTTCCAAGTATGGAGTCGGCAATCTAGTTTTTTTAGGGAAAAAATTAATGGAGGTAACCCTAGTGATTGAATTACAATCAGAACAGTTAAATGTACAATTTCAGACCTTTGGAGGTGCTCTTACCTCAATAAAAGACAAGGATGGAATTGAGTACTTGTGGCAAGGAGATCCAACTTACTGGAGTGGACAAGCACCTGTTCTATTTCCAATTTGTGGATCCGTTAGAAATGATACTGTCCTATATGATCAAGAAGATGGTAGTCAAGTAAAAGGTAAAATTCCACGTCATGGTCTTGTACGAAAAAAAGAATTTGAATTAGTGGATCAAACGGATAACTCGGTTACTTTTGCTATTGAAGATGACCAAGAAATGTATGAAAATTATCCTTATCATTTTCGCTTAGAAATAACTTATACAGTTACTGGAAAGACTATTCGTACGCAGTATCAAGTTACTAATAAGGAAACAGATAAAAAAATGCCATACTTTATTGGTGGACATCCTGGTTTTAACTGTCCTTTATTTGATGATGAAGCCTATGAAGATTACTATCTTGAATTTGAAAAATCTGAAACTTGCACGGTTCCAAAACCATTCCCAGAAACAGGGATGTTGGATTTTCAAGATAGAAGTGACTGGCTAAAAGCTCAAAAGGAATTAGATCTAAACTATGATTTCTTTAGCTATGATGCTGTGACTTTAGATGAGTTAGCCTCTCGCTCTGTTTCCTTACGGTCACGTAAGCATGATAAGGGATTAAAACTAGACTTTAAAGAGTTTCCAAATTTAATCGTTTGGTCAACGCTTAACAAAGGTCCTTTCCTTGCCTTGGAACCTTGGTCAGGTTTGTCAACTTCACTCGAAGAGGGCGATCATCTAGAAGATAAGAAAAATGTTCGAATCTTAAATCCAGGTCAAAGTGATCAAATTGGTTTCGATATAGAAATTTTCTAAAAAATAAACAAAAACAAACACAAACTGTTGACTTTTTTAAACAATAGTAGTATATTATGTTTAGAAAGAACAATTTGTGTTTGTTTTAACAAGTTATTCTTCCAATTTATCCCAGGAGAAGTTTTTAAGAGTGATTAGATGAATCATTCTTAATCTAAAATAGTCAACAAAACTACTAGTAACTATTTGGTGATGGTCATTTTCTTTCCAGAACCAAAAAATTTTTACTGGTCTATTATAAAAAAGGAGTATACAATATGTCTATTGTTATTGGTGCAGATGCTGCAGGTTTGAGATTGAAAGAAGTCGTTAAAGATTTCTTGGAAAAAGAAAACTTCCACGTTGTGGATGTTACAGCTGAAGGTCAAGACTTCGTTGATGTAACTCTTGCAGTTGCTGAAGAAGTTAAAAAAGAAGAACAAAACCTTGGTATTGTCATTGATGCTTATGGTGCAGGTCCATTTATGGTTGCAACTAAAATCAAAGGAATGGTTGCTGCAGAAGTATCTGACGAACGTTCAGCTTATATGACTCGTGGTCACAACAACTCACGTATGATTACTATGGGTGCTCAACTTGTTGGTGACGAATTGGCTAAGAACATTGCTAAAGGCTTTGTAAATGGTAAGTATGATGGCGGTCGTCACCAAATCCGTGTCGACATGTTGAATAAAATGTGCTAATTTTTATATTGAAAGAAAGGTAAGATAAAAATGAGAATTGCAATTGGATGTGACCACATCGTAACAAATGAAAAAATGGCGGTTTCAGAATTTTTGAAATCAAAAGGACATGAAGTCATCGACTTTGGTACTTATGACCACGCTCGCACACACTACCCAATCTTTGGTAAAAAAGTTGGTGAAGCAGTAGTTAGTGGCCAAGCTGATCTTGGTGTATGTATCTGTGGTACTGGTGTAGGTATCAATAACGCTGTTAACAAGGTTCCAGGTGTTCGTTCTGCTTTGGTTCGTGATATGACAACAGCTCTTTATGCAAAAGAACAATTGAATGCCAACGTTATCGGATTCGGTGGTAAAATCACTGGTGAGTTGCTCATGTGTGATATCATTGATGCTTTCATCAATGCTGAATACAAACCATCTGAAGAAAACAAAAAATTGATCGCTAAAATCCAACACGTTGAAACTCATAACGACTATCAAACGGATGCCAACTTCTTTACAGAATTCCTTGAAAAATGGGATCGCGGTGAATACCACGACTAAGAGGTGACCTATGATTTTAACAGTCACAATGAACCCATCCATTGATATTTCCTATCCTTTGGATGAATTGAAAATTGACACTGTCAACCGTGTTGTAGATGTAACTAAGACGGCTGGTGGTAAAGGTCTTAACGTTACTCGTGTCCTATCAGAATTTGGTGACTCCGTAGTCGCAACAGGACTTGTCGGTGGTAAACTTGGTGATTTTTTAGTAGAAAATATTGATGATAAAGTAAGCAAACGTTTCTTCTCTATTAAAGGTGAAACTCGTAACTGTATCGCAATTCTACATGGAGAAAACCAAACAGAAATCCTAGAAAAAGGTCCTGAAGTTCAAGAAAAAGAATGTCAAGATTTCTTGGCTCATTTCAAAGAACTTTTAGAGACTGTAGAAGTAGTCGCTATTTCTGGTAGCCTGCCAGCAGGTCTTCCTGTTGATTACTATGCTAACTTGGTAGAGCTTGCTAATAAGGCTGGGAAACCAGTTGTTCTAGATTGCTCAGGTGCTGCTCTTCAGGCTGTTCTTGAATCTCCACATAAACCAACAGTTATCAAACCAAATAATGAAGAATTGTCTCAACTTTTGGGTAGAGAAATTTCTAAAGACTTGGATGAATTAAAAGAGGTTCTTCAAGAGCCCCTATTTGAAGGAATTGAGTGGATCATCGTTTCCTTAGGTGCTAATGGTGCCTTTGCAAAACACGGGGACACTTTCTATAAAGTAGATATTCCAAGAATCCAAGTTGTAAACCCAGTTGGTTCTGGCGATTCTACAGTGGCAGGTATTGCTTCAGGTCTTTTCCATAAAGAAACGGATCAAGAACTGTTGATCAAGGCAAATGTCCTTGGTATGCTTAATGCTCAAGAAAAAATGACTGGTCATGTCAACATGGCCAACTATCAAGGTCTATATGACCAATTAATTGTAAAAGAGGTATAAAATGGCTTTAACAGAACAAAAACGTGCACGCTTAGAAAAACTTTCTGATGAAAATGGTATCATCTCAGCTCTTGCATTTGACCAACGTGGTGCGTTGAAACGCCTCATGGCTCAATACCAAACAGAAGAGCCAACAGTAGCTCAAATGGAAGAACTTAAAGTCTTGGTAGCAGATGAATTGACTAAATACGCTTCATCAATGCTTCTTGACCCTGAGTATGGACTTCCAGCAACTAAAGCTCTTGATGCAAAAGCTGGTCTTCTCCTTGCTTATGAAAAAACAGGTTATGACACAACAAGTACAAAACGCTTGCCAGACTGCTTGGATGTTTGGTCTGCAAAACGTATCAAAGAACAAGGTGCAGATGCTGTTAAGTTCTTGCTTTACTATGACGTAGATAGCTCTGACGAACTTAACCAACAAAAACAAGCCTACATTGAACGTATTGGTTCTGAGTGTGTAGCTGAAGATATTCCATTCTTCCTTGAAATCTTGGCTTACGATGAAAAAATTGCGGATGCAGGTTCTGCCGAATACGCTAAAGTAAAACCACGCAAGGTTATCGGTGCTATGAAGGTCTTCTCAGACCCACGCTTTAACATTGATGTCTTGAAAGTGGAAGTTCCAGTTAACGTGAAATACGTTGAAGGATTTGGCGATGGCGAAATCGTTCATACACGTGAAGAAGCAGCTGCTTTCTTCAAAGCGCAAGACGAAGCAACTAACCTTCCATACATCTACTTGAGTGCAGGTGTATCCGCTAAACTATTCCAAGAAACTCTTGTCTTTGCCCACGAATCAGGCGCAAACTTCAACGGCGTTCTTTGTGGACGTGCAACATGGGCTGGATCTGTTGAAGCTTACATCAAAGATGGAGAAGCAGCAGCTCGTGAGTGGCTTCGTACAACTGGATTTGAAAACATCGATGAACTCAATAAAGTTCTTCAAACAACAGCTACTTCATGGACTGAGCGTGTCTAAATTTCCCCCCTTTTGTGTCCTAAAACCTAGCTAAAAAACTTTTAAAAAAAGTTGTATGTAAAGGTTTATAAAAAATCATTCTTGTGATATACTAAAGTCACAAGTTAATACAAAGTGAGTGTTACTAAGTAATATTAGGCATGATCACAGATGACTCAGAGCTATATTTTCTGAGTTCATTTGTGGTCATTTTTTATGCTCACAAAACTTAAATAATAGGGCAAGGAGGTTGCCATGTATCGGATATTAAATCCAATGAATAACAATGTTTCTCTCGTGCGGAATAGCAAGGGAGAGGAGTTGATCGTAATTGGTAAGGGTATTTCATTCGGTAAGAAGAAGGGAGATTTGATTTCTGAGGATCAGATTGAAAAAGTTTTTCGGATGAAAACAGAAGAGTCGCGAGAAAACTTTATGGCTCTTCTCAAGGATGTACCGCTTGATTTTATTACGGTCACTTATGAGATTATTGATAATCTTTCTAAAAAATATCAATATCCTGTCCAAGAGTATCTATACGTCACTCTGACAGACCATATCTATTGTTCTTATCAGGCTATTAGCCAAGGACGCTATAAGGATAGTAACTTGCCTGACATTTCTGCCAAATATCCAATCGCTTTTCAAATTGCACAAGAAGCTTTTGAAATTTATCGTCAAAAACTGACAGAAAATTTTCCTGAAGATGAAATCATTCGTATCGCTTATCACTTCATCAACGCGGAAGGTGAGAATGCAGTCGAAGTTGTTGAGTCAATTGATAAGAGAAAGGAAATTTTAAAGAGGGTCGAAAGCATTTTGAAGAGTTATAAAATCCAGCGAACACCTGAAAATAATAATTTCTACGACCGCTTTATGATTCATCTAAATTATTTTTTGGATTATCTGGATCGTAGTCGCGATGATAATCAATCCTTGCTCGATATGGAAGAACATATAAAGAATACCTATCCAGAAGCATTCGAGATTGGTAGTAAAATTTATGAGGTCATTGCTCAGGAAACTGGTCTTGACCTCTACAAGAGTGAACGAGTTTATCTTGTTCTACACATCCAACGTTTATTGTCATAACGCTTTACTAAAAAATATATAAGGAGAAATCTATCGTGAATAGAGAAGAAGTGACATTGTTAGGTTTTGAGATTGTTGCCTATGCTGGCGATGCTCGTTCAAAATTATTGGAAGCCTTGAAGGCTGCTGAAGCTGGAGATTTTACGAAAGCGGATAGCTTAGTTGAGGAAGCTGGTAGCTGCATCGCAGAGGCTCACCACGCCCAAACAAGCTTGTTAACAAAGGAAGCTGCAGGTGAAGATTTAGCCTATAGCGTGACCATGATGCATGGTCAAGATCACCTGATGACAACAATCTTGCTAAAAGATTTGATGCATCATTTAATTGAACTTTATAAAAAAGGAGCTAAATAATGAATAAGTTAATTGCCTATATCGAGAAAGGAAAGCCTTTCTTTGAAAAACTATCTCGAAATATCTATCTTCGTGCTATTCGTGATGGATTTATCGCTGGAATGCCAGTCATTCTATTCTCAAGTATTTTTATCTTGATTGCTTTTGTTCCAAACTCTTGGGGCTTTAAATGGTCTGATGAAGTAGTAGCACTTTTGATGAAACCTTACAGCTACTCTATGGGGATTCTAGCAGTCTTGGTAGCTGGTACCACTGCTAAATCTTTAACAGACTCCGTCAATCGTAGTATGGAGAAAACCAACCAAATCAACTATATGTCAACGCTATTGGCGGCTATTGTTGGTTTGCTGATGTTAGCAGCTGACCCAATCGAGGGTGGCTTTGCAACTGGTTTCCTTGGAACAAAAGGGTTGCTTTCAGCCTTCCTGGCAGCTTTTGTAACTGTAGCTATCTATAAGGTTTGTGTGAAGAATAACGTTACTATTCGCATGCCTGACGAAGTTCCACCGAATATCTCACAAGTCTTTAAAGACGTTATTCCATTCACTCTCTCAGTTGTTTCACTTTATGCTCTTGATTTACTTGCACGTCAATATGCTGGAGCTAGTGTAGCAGAAGCTATCGGTAAGTTCTTTGCACCTCTTTTCTCAGCAGCAGACGGTTATCTTGGTATTACTATTATCTTTGGTGCCTTTGCCTTCTTCTGGTTTGTCGGTATTCACGGCCCATCTATCGTTGAACCTGCGATTGCAGCGATCACTTATGCAAATGCCGAAGTCAACTTGAATCTTCTTCAACAAGGTATGCACGCTGATAAGATCCTTACATCTGGTACACAAATGTTTATCGTTACCATGGGTGGTACAGGAGCAACTCTTGTAGTTCCATTCATGTTTATGTGGTTGTGTAAGTCTAAGCGTAACCGTGCCATCGGACGTGCTTCAGTAGTTCCTACATTCTTCGGTGTAAACGAACCAATCTTGTTTGGTGCACCACTTGTTTTGAACCCAATCTTCTTTATCCCATTCATCTTTGCACCAATTGCAAACGTATGGATCTTTAAGTTCTTTATCGAAACTCTCGGCATGAACTCATTTACTGCCAACCTTCCATGGACTACACCTGGGCCTCTAGGTATTGTTCTTGGTACAAACTTCCAGTTCTTGTCATTTGCTCTTGCAGCATTGTTAATCGTAGTGGATATTGCAATCTACTATCCATTCCTTAAAGTTTATGACGAACAAATTCTTGAAGAAGAACGTTCTGGTAAAGCCAACGATGAATTAAAAGAAAAAGTAGCCGCAAACTTCAATACTGCTAAAGCTGATGCTATCCTTGAAAAAGCTGGAATAGAATCAGCACAAAATACAATTACAGAAGAAACCAACGTACTCGTTCTCTGTGCAGGTGGTGGAACAAGTGGACTTCTTGCAAATGCTTTGAATAAAGCTGCTGCAGAATACAATGTTCCTGTGAAGGCCGCTGCTGGTGGTTACGGTGCTCACCGTGAAATGTTGCCAGAATTTGACCTTGTTATCCTTGCTCCTCAAGTAGCATCAAACTATGAGGACATGAAGGCTGAAACAGATAAACTTGGAATCAAATTGGCTAAGACTGAAGGAGCTCAATACATCAAGTTGACTCGTGATGGTAAAGGTGCTCTAGCCTTTGTTCAAGCGCAATTCGATTGATGATAGGGACTGTAAAACAGTCTCCTATCATCACGGAAATCGCTATGGCGAATTTCCTAATCGCCTTGTTAATTCGTCGGTAAAAAGATATCGTTTTTACCTCCTCATGTCACAATTCGAATTACCTTAGGGACTGTAAAACAGTCTCCTATCATCACGGAAATCGCTGTGGCGAATTTCCTAATCGCCTTGTTAATTCGTCGGTAAAAAAATATCGTTTTTACCTCCTCATGTCACAATTCGAATTACCTTAGGGACTGTAAAACAGTCTCCTATCATCACGGAAATCGCTATGGCGAATTTCCTAATCGCCTTGTTAATTCATCGGTAAAAAAATATCGTTTTTACCTCCTCATGTCACAATTCGGTGACTTGGTACAAGAAGTGAGATGGAGATGGATAGCTCACTAACTCCTCTCCCCTCACTTTTCATTTTATCCAATCAAGAAATAGGTGAAAAAATGACAAAAACACTTCCTAAAGATTTTATTTTCGGTGGCGCAACAGCAGCTTATCAAGCAGAAGGTGCTACACATACAGATGGTAAAGGTCCTGTTGCTTGGGACAAATACCTTGCTGATAACTATTGGTACACAGCTGAACCAGCGAGTGACTTCTATCATAAATATCCAGTAGATTTGCAGTTGGCTGAGGAATATGGGGTAAACGGTATCCGTATTTCCATTGCTTGGTCACGTATTTTCCCAACTGGTTATGGTGAAGTAAATCCGAAAGGGGTAGAATTCTATCATAACTTATTTGCAGAATGTCATAAACGCCATGTAGAACCGTTCGTTACTCTTCATCACTTTGATACACCTGAAGCTCTTCACTCAAATGGAGATTTCTTAAATCGTGAAAACATCGAACACTTTGTAGATTATGCTGCATTCTGTTTTGAAGAATTTCCAGAAGTAAACTACTGGACAACCTTTAATGAAATTGGTCCAATCGGTGATGGTCAATACTTGGTCGGTAAATTCCCACCAGGTATTCAATATGATCTTGCGAAAGTCTTCCAATCCCACCACAATATGATGGTTTCTCATGCTCGTGCTGTGAAATTGTATAAAGACAAAGGCTATAAAGGTGAAATCGGGGTTGTTCACGCCCTTCCAACTAAGTATCCATTGGATCCTAAAAATCCTGCAGACGTTCGTGCTGCTGAGTTGGAAGATATCATCCACAACAAATTTATCTTGGATGCTACATACCTTGGACACTATTCAGATGCAACCATGGAAGGTGTAAACCACATCTTATCAGTAAATGGTGGTAGCTTGGATCTTCGTGACGAAGACTTTGCAGCACTTGAAGCAGCTAAAGATTTGAACGACTTCCTTGGAATTAACTACTACATGAGTGACTGGATGGAAGCCTTTGATGGTGAAACTGAGATCATCCACAATGGTAAAGGAGAAAAAGGAAGCTCTAAATACCAAATCAAAGGTGTTGGACGTCGTGTAGCTCCTGACTATGTACCTCGTACTGACTGGGACTGGATCATCTACCCTCAAGGTTTGTATGATCAAATCATGCGTGTTAAGAAAGATTATCCAAACTACAAGAAGATCTACATCACTGAAAACGGACTTGGATATAAAGATGAATTTGTGGACAACACTGTTTACGATGATGGCCGTATTGATTATGTGAAACAACACTTGGAAGTATTGTCTGATGCGATTGCAGATGGTGCAAACGTCAAAGGATACTTCATCTGGTCACTTATGGATGTCTTCTCATGGTCAAATGGTTATGAAAAACGCTACGGTCTCTTCTATGTTGATTTCGATACACAAGAACGTTATCCTAAGAAATCTGCACATTGGTACAAAAAACTAGCTGAGACCCAAGTGATTGAATAGTACAACTAGTTATTAGGTATAGAATTTAAGCGAGGAAAGTTTATGCTCAAAGATTTTATCAAATCAATCTATGAAAAAGTTTATATTATTAACTTTGAACATTGCTCTCATGTACCATCCTTGACCAAGGAGCAACTTGCAAGTCTTGGAAAATGGTATGTCTCGACGGGTAAGGAGTGGATTTGTCATTCAGACTATGACTTTGAAGAATTTCAAAAGCTATTTTTAAATTTTGTCAACGCAGAAGATAAGGATAACATTTCCTTTGTTTCGGATTTTATGCCATTTCAACACTAAAATATTATAAAGAGGAATCTATCTCATACTAGGGGATATTCCTCTTTTTTATCTAGATTTTACCTGAAAGACAAAAAAATTCTTGACAGATTTATGTTATAGGAGTAAACTATTAACTAGTTAAATAACTGGTTAAGTACATAAAGACGTAACTCACTCGCTCAAATCTTGTTTGAAATATAGAAATAGGAGGAGGAGTTTTAAAAGTGTTTTCGTTTTTCAATTATATAATTAACCAGTTAAGGAAGTTCTTTAGGAAAAAGTGTAGTTCTTTATTTAACGAATAAATGAAATAGGAAGTGTGTTTAGATGAAAATCAATAAAAAATATGTTCTTGGTTCGGTAGCTCTTTTAGCCTTAAGCCTTTCAAGTTATGAATTGGGGCGTTACCAAGCAGTACAGACTAGCAAAGAGTCTAATCGTGTGTCTTATATAGAAGGGAATCAGGCTGGTGCTAAGACTGAAAATCTGACGCCTGATGAGGTTAGTCAGCGAGAGGGGATCAATGCTGAGCAGATCGTCGTTAAGATTACCGATCAAGGTTACGTAACTTCACATGGGGACCATTATCATTACTTTAATGGCAAGGTTCCTTATGATGCAATCATTAGTGAAGAACTTCTGATGAAAGATCCGAATTATCAGTTGAAGGATTCAGACATTGTCAACGAAGTCAAGGGTGGTTATGTCATTAAGGTTGATGGTCGCTATTATGTATACCTCAAAGATGCATCCCATGCAGAAAATATTCGTAGTAAGGATGAGATCAATCGTCAGAAGCAAGAACACGGACATGGTAGTGGAACAAAAGTTAGCAATGAAGTTACCCTAGCAAGGGCTCAGGGACGTTATACAACGGATGACGGCTATGTTTTTAATGCAAGTGATATTATTGAGGATACTGGCGATGCTTACATCGTTCCCCATGGCAATCACTTCCATTATATTCCTAAGAGTGACTTGTCTGCCAGTGAATTAGCTGCGGCTCAAGCCTTCCTATCTGGTAAAGGTGGCCAAACAAGCTCAGTTGGGTATCGTCCGTCAACAAATTCTTCTAGCAGCTCATCAGAGGCATCGAATAGTAGTTCATATGGACAAACAAATCATAGTAATGTTGAGACAAATATTAGAAGATGGGCTCCAACTGTTAGCCCACAAGTGGATAATAGTTATCAAGCAAGTCCAAGTGAAGACATATCTAGTCTTTTGAAACAACTTTATGCCTTGCCACTCAGCCAACGACATGTGGAATCAGATGGGCTTGTATTTGATCCAGCGCAAATTACAAGAAAAACTGCGAATGGGGTAGCGGTACCTCATGGGGATCACTATCATTTTATCCCTTATTCTCAAATGTCTGATTTAGAGCAGAAGATTGCGAGAATGATTTCTGAAAATTATCAAGGAAATCATACAACTGCAGGTGGTAAAGAATTAAAACCAATTCCGACTCCAAGTCTTCCAAATCCAATCCCTGCTCCAGAGCCTACCCCAATACCAAGTCCACAACCTGTACCAAATCCTCAACCAGCTCCAAGCAATCCAATTGATGGAAAATTTGTAAAACAGGCGATTCGAAAGGTGGTTGATGGTTATGTCTTCGAAGAGAATGGAATTTCGCGTTATATTTCTGCCAAGGAACTTTCAGTAGAAACTGTTGCAGCCATTGATAATAAACTTGCCAAACAAGAAAGTTTGTCTCATGAGTTAGGAGCTAAGAAAACCAATCTTGCATCTGGTTATCAAAAATTTTACAACAAAGTTTATGATTTACTAGCAACAGTTCATCAAGATTTGATTTCCAATAAAGGGCGCCAAGCTGATTTTGACGCTTTGGATAGACTATTGGAACGTCTCAACGATGAGTCAAGTGATAAAGTCAAGTTAGTTGATGATATCCTTGCTTTTCTAGCGCCGATTCGTCATCCAGAACGTTTAGGAAAACCAAATGCACAAATAACTTACACAGATAATGAGATTCAAGTAGCCAAGTTGGCAGGCAAGTATACAACAGAAGATGGCTATATCTTTGATCCCCGTGATATCACCAGTGATGAGGGGGAGGCCTATGTAACTCCGCATATGAGCCACAGTCATTGGATTAAGAAAGATAGTTTGTCTGAAGCTGAAAGAGCAGCAGGTCAAGCTTATGCTAAAGAGAAAGGTTTGACACCTCCTTCAACAAATCATCAAAGTTCAGGAAATACTGAAGCTAAGGGAGCAGAAGCGATTTACAATCGAGTAAAAGCAGCTAAGAAGGTTCCACTTGATCATATTCCTTACAATCTACAACATACTGTTGAAGTTAAAAATAGTAGCTTAATTATACCTCATTACGACCATTACCATAACATTAAATTTGGTTGGTTTGACGAAGGACTCTATGAGGCACCTAAAGGGTATAGTCTAGAAGATCTCTTTGCGACTGTGAAGTACTATGTCGAACATCCAAACGAACGTCCACATTCAGATAGTGGTTGGGGCAATGCGAGCGACCATGTTCAAAGAAACCACAATAGTCAAGCTGCTAACAATCAAACAGAGAAACCAACAGAGGAGAAACCTCAGACAGAAAAAATTGAGGAGGGAAAAACGAAAAATGAGAACGCAGAATCTCCAAAACCAAAAGAACCAGAGGAATCAGAAGAAGAATCATCATCGGAACCAGAGGAACCTCAAGTTGAAACTAAAAAGGTTGAAGAAAAACTGAGAGAGGCGGAAGAGTTACTTAAAAAGATTCAGGATCCAATTCTCAAGTCCAATGCCAACGAAACTCTCACAGGATTAAAAAATAACCTGTCATTTGGTTCTCAGGACAACAATACTATTATGGCAGAAGCTGAAAAGCTATTAGTTTTGCTAAAGGAGAGTAAGTAATTATACAACTATTATAGAAGATAAAAAGGGAGCAGAATATGGATTCTGTTCTCTTTTTCATGAAATTGTGAAAAAATTCTTGACATATTTTCTAAATAAAGTTAAACTATTTACTAGTTAATTAAATGGTTAAATACTAGTTAAGGAGTTGTTATGAAAAAAAGAACTATCCTATGGCTCATGATTGCCATATTTGCTCTTGTATTGGGAGCTTGTGGACAAAAGACCAGTCAAGACAAGAGTGATGAAACTAAGGGGATGAAGATTGTGACCAGTTTTTATCCTGTCTATGCTATGGTCAAAGAGGTTTCAGGTAATCTAAATGATGTTCGGATGATTCAGTCTAGTTCTGGTATCCATTCCTTTGAACCTTCTGCAAATGATATTGCAGCCATCTATGATGCCGATGTTTTTGTTTATCATTCTCATACATTAGAGTCATGGGCGGGAAGTTTGGATCCAAGCCTACAAAAGTCCAAGGTAAAGGTGTTGGAAGCATCTGAAGGTATGACCTTGGAGCGCGTGCCTGGGTTAGAAGATATGCAGGCTGGAGATGGGATTGATGAGAAGACCTTGTACGATCCACACACTTGGTTAGATCCTGAAAAGGTTGCAGAAGAAGCACAGATAATTGCTGATAAGTTATCCGAACTGGACAGTGCCAACAAGGATACCTATCAGAAAAATGCACAGAACCTTAGTGCTAAAGCTCATGACTTAACTAAGAAATACCAACCCATCTTTGAAAAAGCAAATCAAAAGACATTTGTGACCCAACACACAGCCTTTTCATATTTGGCAAAACGATTTGGACTCAATCAGCTTGGGATTGCAGGAATCTCTCCTGACCAAGAACCAAGTCCAAGACAATTGACTGAAATCCAGGAATTTGTAAAGACTTATAAGGTCAAAACCATCTTTACAGAGAGTAACGCTTCATCAAAGGTAGCTGATACACTTGTCAAATCAACAGGTGTGAGTCTGAAAACCCTCAATCCTTTAGAGGCAGACCCACAAAATGACAAGTCCTACTTAGAAAACCTAGAAGAAAATATGGCTATCTTAGCTGAAGAATTGAAATGAGGAGATTATGAAGATTAATAAAAAATATTTAGCAGGATCTGCAGTGGTCCTTGCTTTAAGTGTCTGCGTTTATGCTTTAAATCAACATCAAGCACCTGAGAAAAAAGATGACAATCGTGTTTCCTATGTTGACGGTAAAGGATCTGAAGCTAAGAAGAATGAATCTCTGACACCAGACCAAGTTAGCAAGAAGGAAGGAATAGAAGCTGAACAGATTGTTACCAAGATCACTGATCAAGGTTATGTGACGTCCCACGGCGACCATTTCCATTACTATAATGGTAAGGTGCCTTATGATGCTATCTTTAGCGAAGAACTGGTCATGAAAGATCCGAACTATCAGTTGCGTGATCAAGATATTGTCAATGAGATTAAAGGTGGCTATATCATCAAAGTGGACGGCAAATACTATGTCTATCTAAAGGATGCTAGCCATGCTGATAATGTCCGTACCAAAGAACAAATCGAGCAGCAAAAACAAGAACACACATCAGATAGTGGTAGTGCAAGTGAGGAAGTTCTTGCTGCCAGAGCACAAGGTCGATATACAACGGATGATGGTTATGTCTTTAATGCTGCAGATATTATTGAAGATACAGGGGATGCTTATATCGTTCCTCACGGTGGGCATTATCACTACGTTCCAAAGAGTGCCCTATCTTCAAGTGAATTAGCAGCAGCTCAAGCCTATCTAGCTGGAAGAGGAAGTCAACCAAGCCTAACGGATTATAAACCAAATCCAAGTGTTACACCAAGTTCTCAAGCCGATAGCCCAGCAACAAGCATCCCAGTAGATCAAGAGGATAGCCTCCAAAGTCTTCTTGCTCAGTTATATGCTTTACCAGTTAGTCAACGCTATCAAGAATCTGATGGTTTGGTATTTGACCCAGCTAAAATTACCAGTCGAACACCATCAGGAGTTGCGATTCCACACGGCAATCACTACCATTTCATTCCTTATAGTAGTATGTCTGCTTTGGAGCAAAAAATTGCTCGTTTGATACCACTTGGAGGTGCCCTAACACTAACAAAGCCGTTAGAAAATCAAAATAAACCAACAGTTCAGCGTGACCATGAAAATGTAACTCATAAGAACCATCATGAGGATGAACATGATCATGGCTTTGCAGCTGAGCGTGTGATTAGAGAAGATGAGCAAGGTTTTGTAGTTTCACATGGGGACCATGCCCACTATTTCTTCAAAAAAGATTTGTCAGCAGAACAGATTAAGGCAGCGCAAGAGCATTTGCATGGTCATGGCCGAACAGAAGTTCCAAAAGATAATCATAACACTCCTAAAGAGAATGAAGCGAAACACGAGCATCATGAGGATGAAAATGATCATGGTTTTGCAGCTGAGCGAGTGATTAGTGAGGATGAGCAAGGTTTTGTGGTTTCACATGGAGACCATGCTCACTATTTCTTTAAAAAAGATTTGTCAGCAGAGCAGATTAAGGCAGCGCAAGAGCATTTGCATGGTCATGGCCAAACAGAAGTTCCTCACGATAATTCTAACACTCCTAAAGAGGACCAAGCGAAACACGAGCATCATGAAGATGAACATGATCATGGCTTTGCCGCTGAGCGAGTGATTAGTGAGGATGAGCAAGGTTTTGTCGTTTCTCATGGAGATCACAATCACTATTTCTTTAAAAAGGATTTATCAACAGAGCAGATTAAGGCTGCTCAGGAGCACTTGAAGGAACATCATCAGGTAGAACCTGTTAAACCACTTGCAAAAGATGTAGAAGCTTTCTCTCGAGATGCCAGCGATGAAGAAAAGATAGCTTATATCTCTAAAACCTATGGTGTTCCGCTTGAAGCAATCCGAATTTCAAATGGATTCTTTGTATTTGGAAATCCAGACCAGGCTTATGACCCAACTCACATTCACCCTTATGCAGTTCGAAAGGAACACGTTCGTATTCCTCTCCAAACAGGTGATGCAGAGCTTGATTTCCTAAACGAACTCTATACAACTGCTCTACGTGATGGTGTTTCTCCTTATAGCTTGCAGGTTGAAAATGGTAGCTTCGTCATTCCTCATGGTGACCATAACCACTACATCAAGGTTCAAACTAAAGGTTATGAAGTGGCTTTGAAAAACAAAATTCCTGCATTACAGTCAACTTACCAACCTGGTGCTTTTGATGAAAAAGCAGTCCAGTATAAGATTGATCAACTTCTAGCAGAAAGTCGTGAAGTCTATAAAGATAAACCAATTTTACAAAGACAAATTGAGCTTGCTTTGGGACAATTCTCTGAAAATATGAAGAAGCTCTCAACCAACTCAACAGCTGGTTATCTGGCTGCTTTAGATCTCTTTGACAAGCAGTATATCCACGTTGACTCTAGTGTAAAACCAACAGAAATCAGTCCATTAGACAAAAAATATCAAGCTTTAGTAGACAAGATTAATACCTTGGATACGGATGCTTATGGACTTCCTAAAAAGGATCTCTTGGTTCAACTCCAAGAAAATAAATTGGCTCAAGATGAGGCTGGTTTAGATGCAGTTGAAGCCAAGTTGCAAGCTCTGCAAGATTTTAATGATCGTACTGGTGTTACGACAGTCGAATACATTAAGTATTTCTATCAACATCTGTCAGATGGTCGTTTAAATGACACTCTTAGAAATAAAGTTGCTAACTTAACTTGGACTCTTTATCAGTCACAATCCTTCCTTAAGGCGACTGACTTAAACCAACTTTTCCCAGAAATCTACCAAACAAAACTAGAAGTTGAAGAAGCACTGAAAAATGAGCCAGTTGCAAGCAAGAATTCTGAAACAATCTTAGATACAGAAAAAGTGGATGGACATAGTGCTAAAACTGCAGTCTATGAGTTCTTGAAAGGTTTGTATGATGATCTCAAACCTGAGGAACAAAGTAACCATGTCTTAAAAGGTCAGGTGGCAGGACTTTTAACAAAAGCTGTAGAATTGGTAAGCCAAGTGAAAGAAGAAGGTGTTAAAGCTTCACTTGTTGACGAAGTGAAGAATCTGAAAGTTGCCTTTGACAAAGAGGGTGCTGACCTAGATGAATTAAATACGCAAGTTCAAGATCTTCTGAAGCGTATTTCACAGACTATTCAGAATGAACGTGAAAATGCAAACCAAGACCCAGAGGTTTTAGTTCTCTACCAAAAACTTTATAATGGTGTCATTGCCCTTCATACTTATTTAGAAATGAATAATGGTTCTGATGCTGACTTTGAAAAAGTGGACGCCTTATTTGATAAGCTTGGTGCAGCAAGCAAAGACAAGCAAGCTCTTTTAGCTCTTGCTCAAGAAATCGTTTTGTTAAACCAAGAATTTCAATCCAAAGTCAAGCCAGCTGAAGCTAGCACAGAAACAGCCAATAAAGAAACAAACGATAAACAAGCTGAGTCAACCTTAACTCCTGCAACTAGCTCTCCAGAAACAAGAGAAAAAGTAGCAGAATAATAAAAAGTTCAGACAGCTACCGTGTCAAAAGTAGGTTGCTGATAAAAAAGAGGTCGGGAATTCTTTCCCGATCTCTTTAGTCTTTATAAGCCACAATCCCAATAATGGTGTCGACTGCACGTTCCATTGTTTGTAGACTAACGTATTCAAAACGACCGTGCATATTTTCACCACCAGCAAAGATATTTGGCGTTGGAATTCCCATAAAGGAAATCTTAGAGCCATCTGTTCCACCACGAATCGGTTCGATAATAGGTGTGATACCAAGGTCTTCCATTACTGCTTTAGCGATGGTGACTGGAGTCATATCCTTTTCAATGACTTCCTTCATGTTGTAATACTGGTCTGTCAATGTTAAAGTAACACGATCACTACCAAGTTCTTGGTTCATCTTATCAGCGATAGCTTGCATGGCAACTTTACGTGCTTCAAAGGTTTCTTTTTCGAAGTCACGGATAATATAACTAGCACGCGCTTCCTCAACAGTTCCTGTTACATCCATGAGATGGTAGAATCCTTGGTAACCCTCAGTCAACTCAGGTCGGTCACCTGCTGGGAGTTGATTGTGGAAATCAATCGCCAACTGAAGGGCGTTAACCATTTGTCCTTTAGCTGTTCCTGGGTGAACATTACGACCTTGGAAGTGAAGTTCGGCACCGGCCGCGGAGAAGGTTTCGTATTGAAGTTCTCCTAGAGGTCCACCGTCAACTGTATAGGCAAAGTCGACATCGAAGTCTTCTGCATCAAACTTATTGGCACCAACACCGATTTCTTCATCAGGTCCAAAGCCAACACGGATTTCACAGTGTTTAATCTCAGGATGAGCAGTCAAGTATTCGATAGCTGTCATGATTTCAGCGATACCAGATTTATCATCAGCCCCGAGAAGAGTAGTTCCATCAGTTGTAATCAAGGTTTGCCCTAGATATTTCTCTAAGCTCTTGAAATCCGCTGGATTTAGTTTGAAACCAGAGTTCCCAAGCTCGATAAGGCCACCGTCGTATTTTTCAACTACTTGTGGGTTAACACCTTCAGCATTAAAATCTGCTGTATCCATGTGGGAGATAAAGCCAATCTTACGAGTCAAACTAGGATCGTTAGCTGGAAGTGTACCGATACCAAAACCGTTTGGTAGATAGTAGACATTTTGCAAACCAACACGTTTCATCTCAGGGATGAGGACATTGGTTGCGAAGTCTACTTGACTTTGGGTACTTGGTGTAGTGGTTGAATGTTCGTCAGAACGTGTATTGACTTTGACATAAGTCAAAAAACGCTCCAACAAAGTTGGGTATTTCATAAAAACTCCTTTTTTACTTCTTTTAAAACCATTGTATCATAGAAGGAAGAGAAAAACAAAAGTCAGAAAGGAGATAAAATTCTTATGTTAGCGTTTACTTATGGCTTCTTTAGTGATACAATAAAAAAGATAAAAATATCACAAGGATGCAAATATGAAAAAAGCGATTTTAATGATGACATTTGGTTCACCAGAAGAGATTACCTTTGAAGGGGTAGCCGATTTTTTTACCAACATTCGTCGAGGAGTTCGACCTCAAGACCACGAGATTCAAACCCTTTATGATAATTATGTTCGAATTGGAGGAACTCCACTTCAAAGAATTACCCGTGAAGAAGTTGCCTTGGTAGAAGCTAGGTTAGGAAATGAATATAGTGTCTATTTTGCCAATAAATTTTCAACCCCTTTTATTCCAGATGTAATTCGGCAAATGGAAGCAGATGGAATTGAAAAGTGTATTTGCTTGATTTTGGAGCCACACTATTCCTTTTACTCTGTCATGGGGTACGAAAAGTTTCTGGAAAGCAAACAAATTCAGTTTTTAGTTATTAAGGACTGGTATCAAGAAGAAGCACTATTAAATTATTGGACAGCTGAAATTGATAAGATTTTAAAAGAAAAGGTGAAACAGGATAGCTTTAAAGTCATCTTTTCTGCCCACAGTGTGCCCATTTTTGCCTTGGATTTTGGTGATCCCTATATCGACCAGATTTTCGAAAATAGCAAGTTAATTGCTGAGAAATTAGGCTTGAAACCAGAGCAATATACCAACACTTGGCAGAGCGAAAGTGATATTGGTATTCCTTGGATCAAACCAGATGTATTGGAGTATCTTAGAGAACAGGAAGAACATCCAGAGCATTATATTTTTGTGCCTATTAGTTTTATCAGTGAGCATATTGAAGTCTTGTTTGACAACGATGTGGAATGTCATGACTTGTGTCAGGAATTGGAGGTGAACTACCATCGTCCACCAATGCCAAATACAGATTCTCGTTTGATTGATGCCTTGGTCAATATTGTCCGAGCTAACGAACATAAAGAATTTAGAGAATTCCTCCCAGAAGAAGAAACCTTTGATGAATTAGTCCCTTCGGATGAAACTAAGAACATTTTAGATGAATCACAAGACTTACAAATGCCAGAATTTGTTAAAAAATTAATTGAGAAAAAAGGTCGTGAAAATGTCAAGATGCCTTATTTAATCAAAAAAATGCTTGAAAAAGCTGGCAAATTACCTAAAGACTAAGTGAAAATAGAAAAGAACTGGTTATACTCTTCGAAAATCAAATTCAAACTGCGTCAACGTCGCCTTGCCGTATATATGTTACTGACTTCGTCAGTTCTATCTACAACCTCAAAGCAGTGCTTTGAGCAACCTGCAGCTAGTTTGCTTTTTAATTTTCATTGAGTATAAGGTTTGTTTCAGATATCTGCTAAGGTAGGATATAATTTAGAAATTGTAAGAAAAAGAGAGTGGGACAGAAATCGGTAATTCGTTAGAATTCGATTTCGTCGTCCCACCTCCGTACAGTTGAGTAGGGCTGTAAAAGCTGATGAAATCAGCGTAGTAGAGCCCACTCAACCACTGCATCTTGCTCGACAATCCAAAGACAAGAAGAGGCTAGGACTTTTGTCCCAGCCTCTTTTTAGGTGACTAGCATTCTTTTGAACTAGTTTTTATGTTATTTACCCAAACAAAACTGGCTGAACAACTGGGTGATGAGTTCGTCTGGAGCAGCATCCCCTGTGATTTCTCCGAGGATTTCCCAAGTACGGGTCAAGTCAACTTGAAGCAAGTCAACTGGCATACCTAGTTCCAGCCCTTCATTAACAGCTTGTAGGCTTTCAACAGCCTTTTCAATCAAGGAAATGTGACGGGCGTTTGACAAGTAAGTAGCATCTTGTTCGACCAAGCCAGCATTTTTAAAGAAGAGGCTGTTAATCCGTTCTTCAATCTTATCAATGTTTTGATTTTTGAGGACCGAAATACGGATGACATCTTCAGGAAGTTCTTCAGTTTCAATAGCCTCAGGTAGGTCAGTTTTGTTGAGAAGAATGATTCGATTAGTATCTTGACTAATTTCAAGAAGTTGTCGGTCTTGGGCAGTTAGAAGTTCGCTGGCGCTTAAGACAAGTAGTACCAAGTCAGCTTCCTTGAGGGCTTTTTTGGAGCGCTCAACCCCGATCTGCTCGACGATATCATCCGTCTCACGAATACCTGCAGTATCAATCAATTTCAATGGAACACCGTTGATATTGACGTATTCTTCGATGACATCTCGTGTAGTACCCGCAATATCGGTTACGATAGCCTTGTCTTCACGTAGGAGGTTGTTGAGTAGGCTTGATTTTCCAACGTTGGGACGACCAATGATGGCCGTTGAGATCCCTTCGCGTAGGATTTTACCGCGACGAGCTGTTCTAAGGAGATTGGTTAGTAATTGCTCAAATTCCAATGTTTTCTCTCGGACAACAGCAGTGGTAGCTTCTTCAACATCGTCGTATTCAGGATAGTCGATATTCACCTCGACTTGTGCCAGTGTATTGAGAATTTCCTGACGAGTATTGTTAATGAGGTCAGATAAAGAACCGTCTAGTTGTTTGACTGCAATATTCATTGCCTTGTCTGTCTTGGCACGGATGATATCCATAACAGCCTCGGCTTGAGTCAAGTCTACACGACCGTTAAGGAAGGCACGCTTAGTAAACTCACCAGGCTCTGCCATACGAGCTCCTTCTCGGATAGCCAGGTGGAGAATTTCATTGGTTACGGCGATTCCACCGTGGGTGTTAATCTCGATAATGTCTTCACGAGTGAAGGTCTTTGGAGACTTCATAGCTCCAACCATGACCTCATCCATGACCTTACCAGTTTGAGGATCAACAATGTGACCGTAGTTAAGAGTGTGGCTAGCCACCTTGCTCAAGTCCTTGCCTTTAAAGATTTTCTGGGCGATAGCAAAGCTATCTGTTCCGCTTAAACGAACAATCCCAATAGCCCCTTCACCAAGCGGAGTCGAGATTGCTGCGATGGTATCAAATTCCCGTGTAATCATTTCAATTCCTTTATAGTTTATTTGTTTTATAGACTAATATCTCTTAAAATTGTAACAAAATATAGTGTTTTATTCAACGAATGGCACTTATAAAGAAAAGCCTAAGCATATTGCTTAAGCTTTACTTAGTGCGCATTTCGCCTTGTGGGAAATAGGTTCCTTCAGGCATATCGTTGATAATGACATGAACAGCAGATTGAGGTGCACCAGTGTTGCGAACAACAGCTTCCGTAACTTCCTTGGCTAGGGCTTTCTTTTGCTCTAACGTGCGTCCTTCAAATAAATCGATGCGTACAAATGGCATAATTGCGTCCTCCACTAGTTATTTGATTTCTTTTATTTTACCACAATTTGCCGTTTAAAGCTTTGAGAAAATATGGTATACTAGAATGTAGCAAAAATTTAGAAATGGACGTGAAATAGAAGCATGGCACAGTTGTATTATCGTTATGGGACCATGAACTCAGGCAAGACGATTGAGATTCTCAAGGTAGCCTATAACTATGAGGAGCAAGGAAAGGGAGTTGTGATTATGACTTCGGCTCTGGATACGCGTGACGGTGTTGGCTATGTTTCAAGTCGAATTGGGATGAAAAGACCAGCAGTTGCTATTGAGGAAACAACGGATATCTTTGGATTTATCCGAGATTTACCTGAAAAGCCTTACTGTGTACTTGTCGATGAAGCCCAGTTTTTAAAGCGTCACCATGTTTACGACCTAGCTCGTGTTGTGGACGAGTTAGATATACCTGTCATGGCATTTGGTTTAAAAAATGACTTTCGTAATGAACTATTCGAAGGTTCAAAATATCTTCTGCTCTTAGCAGATAAGATTGACGAAATCAAGACCATTTGCCAGTATTGCAAGAAAAAAGCGACCATGGTGTTGCGTACGCAGAATGGTCTGCCAGTTTATGATGGTGAGCAGATCCAGATAGGTGGCAATGAAACCTATATCTCGGTTTGCCGTAAACATTATTTTGCACCACTGATAACATCTAAAAAGGAATAAGACTATGACAATTGAACTAAGAGATGTTACAATGGAAAATTATTTTGATGTTCTGAATTTGGATGTTAAGGAATATCAAAAACAATTTATTGCTACTAACGCAATTAGTTTAGCTGAAGCATATGTCTACACAAAAAATGGAGATTTTGTAGCTCCATTGGTAGTTTACGATAATAATGTAATCATAGGTTTTGTGATGTTAGCATATGATAAAAAAATCGGAATTAGTAATGGAAATTATTTACTATTTCGTTTCATGATTGATAAGCATTTTCAAGATCAAGGATATTTTAAACCAATTATGGATAAAGTGCTAGACTATGTTCGGACAGCGCCAGCAGGTTTAGCCAATAAACTTTGGTTGTCTTATGAACCAGAAAATGAACATGCAAGATCTTGTTACCTCAGTTATGGATTTAAAGAAACTGGGGAAATATTTGAGAACGAAGTAGTAGCAATATACGATTTAACAATTGAGAAATAAGGAGAAAAAATGAATATCTATGATCAACTACAAGCTGTAGAAGACCGTTATGAAGAGTTGGGAGAATTGCTGAGTGACCCGGATGTCGTTTCAGACACCAAACGTTTTATGGAGCTTTCAAAAGAAGAGGCTTCAACTCGTGATACGGTAACAGCCTACCGGGAGTACAAACAAGTTCTTCAAAACATCGTTGATGCCGAAGAAATGATTAAGGAATCAGGCGGAGATGCGGACTTGGAAGAAATGGCCAAGCAAGAGCTCAAAGATGCCAAGGCTGAAAAAGAAGAGTACGAAGAAAAATTGAAAATCTTGCTCCTTCCTAAAGATCCAAACGATGACAAGAATATCATCCTTGAAATCCGTGGCGCCGCTGGTGGAGACGAAGCAGCACTTTTCGCTGGGGACCTTCTAACCATGTACCAAAAGTATGCAGAAGCCCAAGGCTGGCGCTTTGAAGTCATGGAAGCCTCTATGAATGGAGTCGGCGGTTTTAAAGAAGTTGTTGCCATGGTTTCAGGTCAGTCTGTATACTCTAAGCTTAAGTACGAATCAGGTGCCCACCGTGTGCAACGTGTTCCTGTGACAGAAAGCCAAGGCCGTGTACATACTTCGACAGCCACAGTTCTTGTCATGCCTGAAGTGGAAGAAGTAGAATACGATATCGATCCAAAAGACCTTCGTGTCGACATCTATCACGCATCAGGTGCTGGTGGACAGAACGTCAATAAGGTTGCAACTGCCGTTCGTATCGTTCACTTGCCAACCAATATCAAGGTTGAGATGCAGGAAGAACGTACCCAGCAGAAGAACCGTGAGAAGGCCATGAAAATCATCCGTGCGCGTGTTGCTGACCATTTTGCTCAGATTGCTCAAGATGAACAAGACGCTGAGCGTAAGTCTACTATCGGTACTGGTGACCGTTCAGAACGTATCCGTACTTATAACTTCCCACAAAACCGTGTGACAGACCACCGTATCGGCTTAACCCTTCAAAAACTAGATACGATTTTGTCTGGTAAACTCGATGAAGTTGTGGATGCCTTGGTTCTTTACGACCAAACTCAAAAATTGGAAGAATTAAACAAATAATGAAATTAGCTCAAATTTTTAAGGATTTTGAGGAAAAGTTGATAGCACAGGGAGAGGAAGCTGAAAGCCTCTCTTTTGTCTATCGTAGCCTGAAAAATCTATCTTTTACAGACTTTGTCTTTGCTCTTCAGCAAGAAATTTCAGAGGAAGAAAGACAGTTTGTAGAGGACATTTACAGGAAATTGGCAAATCATATACCCGCCCAGTATATTATCGGTCTTGCTGAATTCTTTGGGATGCAGTTAAAGGTTGATGAGAGGGTCTTGATTCCTCGACCGGAGACAGAAGAGTTGGTGGAACTCATTTTGGCTGAGAATCCAAAGGAAAATCTCAAAGTTCTGGATATTGGAACAGGGAGTGGTGCTATCGCTCTTGCTTTAGCTAAAAATAGACCTGATTGGACAATCACAGCTTCCGATATTTCTCAGGATGCTTTGGATTTGGCGATGGAAAACGCTAAAAATCAAGGTCTAACATTATCCTTTATTAAATCTGACTGTTTCTCCGAAATTTCTTCAAAATATGATATAATTGTATCCAATCCACCTTACATATCTCGAGTAGATGAGGCAGAAGTAGCTTTGAATGTTCTCCATTCAGAGCCACATGTAGCCCTCTTTGCAGATGAGGATGGTCTAGCGATCTATCGCAGAATTGCGGAAGAATCAAAGGACTTCCTAAATGATAGTGGTAAGATTTATCTTGAAATTGGCTACAAACAAGGACAAAGCGTTCCAGTTCTTTTCAAGGAGAATTTTCTCGAGAAGAGAGTTCGAACGCTCAAAGACCAATTTGGCCAAGATAGGATGGTTGTCATTGATGATTGAGAAAATTAAGAAAGAGCTTGAAAATGGTGGAGCTGTAGTTTTGCCGACAGAAACAGTTTATGGTCTCTTTGCAAAAGCTTTGGATAAAAAGGCTGTTGATCATGTTTACCAGCTCAAACGTCGTCCTAGAGACAAGGCGCTCAATCTCAATGTTGCTAGTCTAGACGATATCTTGAACTTTTCTAAGAATCAGCCACCTTATCTCAATAAACTGGTTGAAAGTTTTTTGCCGGGCCCTTTGACTATTATCTTAGAAGCTAATGACAAGGTTCCCTACTGGGTCAATTCAGATTTGACGACTGTTGGATTTCGCATGCCGAGTCATCCAATAACTCTGGAGTTGATTCGTGAATTTGGTCCCTTAATCGGACCTTCCGCCAATATCTCAGGGCAATCAAGTGGGGTTACTTTTCGAAAGATTCTTCAAGATTTTGACCAAGAGGTCTTGGGACTAGAAGACGATGCTTTTTTAACAGGTCAGGATTCGACTATTTTAGACCTATCTGGTGACAAGGTGAAGATTCTACGCCAAGGAGCGATTACTCGAGAAGATATCCTTGTCAAGATACCAACAATTCCTTTTGAGGAGGTATGATATGCTACGTGATTTGAAAACAAGAGATGTTGCAGCTATTTGTGAGATTAACAAAGAAACTTTAGGCTATTCGTTTAGTTTAGAGGAAACGGCTAGTCAACTAGCTAAGTTATCTCAAGACTCACATCACTACCTACTGGGGTTTGAGGAACCAACCAGCCATGACTTACTTGGTTATGTTCATGCCGAGGTTTATGAATCCCTTTATTCAAAACCAGGTTTTAATATCCTAGCTTTAGCTGTTTTGCCTCAAACACAGGGTCAGGGTATCGGAAAAACTTTGCTCCAAGGATTGGAACAAGAAGCAAAAAAACGAGGCTATAACTTTATTCGCTTAAATTCTGCAGACCATCGTTTAGGTGCGCATGCTTTCTATGAAAAAGTTGGTTATACCTGCGATAAGACGCAGAAACGGTTTATTCGCATCTTTTAGTATATTTTCTTAAACTAAAGGACCTGTCACACTATAAAGGAGAAGACCTATGATTTTTGACAAAGATGATTTTAAAGCTTATGACGCAGATCTTTGGAATGCCATTGCCAAAGAAGAAGAACGCCAACAAAACAATATTGAGCTAATCGCCTCTGAAAATGTTGTTTCTAAGGCTGTTATGGCAGCTCAAGGGTCTATCTTAACCAATAAATACGCCGAAGGTTACCCAGGACGTCGTTATTACGGTGGTACTGATGTAGTAGATATCGTTGAAAGTCTAGCTATTGAACGTGCAAAAGAAATCTTTGGTGCCAAGTTTGCCAATGTCCAACCTCACTCAGGAAGTCAAGCCAACTGTGCAGCTTACATGGCTTTGATTGAGCCAGGTGATACGGTCATGGGAATGGATTTGGCAGCAGGTGGGCACTTGACTCACGGAGCTCCTGTCAGCTTCTCAGGTCAAACCTACAACTTCGTTTCATATAGTGTTGATCCTGAAACCGAACTTTTAGACTTTGACGCCATCTTGAAACAAGCTCAAGAAGTGAAACCCAAACTAATCGTAGCAGGGGCTTCAGCTTATTCTCAAATTATTGATTTTTCAAAATTCCGTGAAATTGCTGATGCTGTTGGTGCTAAACTTATGGTCGATATGGCGCACATTGCTGGTTTGGTTGCTGCAGGTCTTCATCCAAGTCCAGTCCCTTATGCACATATTACAACAACAACGACCCACAAAACCCTTCGTGGACCACGTGGTGGTTTGATTTTGACTAATGACGAAGACCTCGCTAAGAAGATTAATTCTGCTATTTTCCCAGGTATCCAAGGTGGGCCATTAGAGCATGTTGTTGCTGCTAAGGCTGTTGCCTTCAAAGAGGTATTGGACCCAGCCTTCAAGGAATATGCAGCAAATGTTATTAAGAACAGCAAGGCTATGGCAGAAGTCTTCTTGCAAGACCCTGATTTCCGTATTATCTCTGGTGGTACTGAAAATCACCTCTTCCTAGTGGATGTAACCAAGGTTGTAGAAAATGGGAAAGTTGCTCAAAACTTGCTAGATGAGGTCAATATTACCCTAAATAAAAACTCAATTCCATACGAAACTTTGTCACCATTTAAGACAAGTGGTATTCGTATCGGTGCAGCAGCAACAACTGCACGTGGTTTTGGTGAAGAAGAAAGTCGTAAAGTGGCTGAGCTTATCATTAAAACTCTTAAGAATGCAGAAAATGAAGCTGTCTTAGAAGAAGTAAAAAGCGATGTCAAAGCCTTGACAGATGCCTTCCCATTATACGAGGACTAAAATTTTTATGGACATTTATATTAAGAAAGCTATTATCCATCAGTTCAGCCCTGATGACACAGAGTTGTTTCTAGCGGATAAATTTCTCAATATCACTCCAAAAATCGAGGAATACTTACGTAAGAAAATTGAACGTGTGTATTCAGATGAAGCCAAGACTGGGATTTTCGAAGAAGAAAATCCCTTCTTCAATCACATCACAGACGATTTGTTGGAGACATCGGTGACACTGGCAAATCTCTGGAAAGAGGAGTTCAGCATTTCTGAAAATCTCAAGACCAATGACTTGATTTTTGTGCAGTTTTCCAAAGAAGGAGTAGAGCATTTTGCTTTTCTACGTATTGCCCTGCGTGAGACCTTGACCCACCTCGGTGGAGAGGTTGATAATCCAATCAAGCTAACTCAGAATAACCTGCCTGGATTTGGTACAGGGGCTGACGAGGCCTTAGTGGTCAATCTTCAAAGCCGAAAATATCACCTGATTGAGAAACGAATCAAGTATAACGGAACTTTTTTGAACTATTTTTCTGAGAATCTGATTCAGGCTCAGCCAAAGATTTCAGCTAAGAAGTCAATCAAGGAACTGGAAAAAACAGCTCAGAGAATTGCTGAAACATTTAATACAGACGATTTTCAATTTCAATCTAAGGTCAAGTCTGCTATTTTCAATAATCTTGAAGAAAGTAATGAATTGTCTCCTGAAAAATTGGCAAATGACCTTTTTGACAACAATCTCACTGCACGTCTTAGCTTTATTGACCAAGTCAAGGAAGCAGTGCCAGAGCCAGTTCAGTTTGATGAAATCGATGCCAGTCGTCAATTAAAGAAATTTGAAAACCAAAAACTTTCTCTGTCAAATGGGATTGAGTTAATCGTACCCAATAATATTTATCAAGATGCTGAGTCGGTCGAATTTATCCAAAATGACAATGGTACCTACTCTATCTTAATCAAAAACATCGAGGATATACAAAGCAAATAATGTTTAAATTTATAAGAAGGGTCTTGGTGCTTGTTCTTATCTTATTTACTGGTTATAAACTTTTTCATATGTATCGGGATGTGAAGCAGGTCATGACCTATCAATCCTTGGTACGAGAGGTTTTAAGTGAGCAAGATACACCCGCAAATGAAGAACTAGTCCTGGCCATGATTTATACCGAAACCAAAGGTAAAGAAAGTGATGTGATGCAGTCAAGTGAGTCTGCCAGCGGAACTACAAATACAATCTCTGACAATAGGAGTAGTATTCGTCAGGGAATTCAAACCTTGACAGAGAATCTTTATTTAGCTCAAGAAAAGGGTGTAGATGTTTGGACTGCTGTACAGGCCTATAACTTTGGGCCTGCTTATATCGATTTTATCGCCCAAAATGGGAAAGAAAATACCCTTGCACTAGCCAAGCAATACTCAAGAGATACCGTTGCTCCGATTTTAGGAAATACAACTGGAAAAACCTATCGATATGTCAATCCAATTTCCATCTTTCAAGGTGGAGAACTCTATGTGGATGGTGGAAACTATTATTACTCTAGACAGGTTCAACTAAATCTCTATATTATTAAATTTTTTAATCTATTTTAAGCACTTAGAAAATTCTAGGTGTTTTTATAAGCTTTCTTTAAGGCTAATAGACTATCCTAGACAGGAAAAGGAGGAACGTCTCATGCGAAAGAAATTCTTTCTGACTATTGCTGCTGTTCTTTTAGCAGTTGCAACTTTGCAAAGTGCTCAAGCAGCCACTGATGTTCAAAAAGTAATTGATGAAACTTATGTTCAACCTGAGTACGTCTTGGGTTCTTCGCTCACTGAAGATCAAAAAAATCAAACATTAAAAAAACTCGGCTATAACGCCTCTACAGATACCAAAGAACTGAAGACTATGACGCCAGATATCTACTCAAAGATTATGAACGTCGCCAATGACTCTAGTCTCCAGCTCTATTCGTCTGCCAAAATTCAAAAATTAGGTGAAAAATCTCCACTTGAAGTGAAGATTGAAACCCCTGAAAATATCACTAAAGTGACCCAAGACATGTACCGTAATGCGGCCGTTACCTTGGGTGTGGAACATGCTCGTATAACCGTAGCTGCACCAATCCCTGTAACAGGTGAAAGTGCCCTAGCAGGTATTTACTATTCGCTAGAAGCTAATGGTGTTCAACTTCCTCAGGAAAATAAAGACTTAGCTCAAGAAGAGCTCAAGGCCTTATCAGATATTAACGATGAAAACAAGGACAAATCAGGCTATGATGCCAATAAACTCAATGTAGCCCTTGCCGATATCAAATCTGCTATCGCTAAGGCTAAAGAGTCCAAGGGTGAGCTTACTGAAGATGATGTTCGTAAGATTGTAGAAGACACATTGAAAAATTATAAACTGGATCAGGTTATAACAGGGAACCAGATCAATATCATCATCAACTTTGCCTTCAATCTTTCTAAGAGCGATATTTTGAATAACGAAGACTTTACAAAGACTTTAAAGGATCTGAAACAAAGTATCGTGGCGCAAGCTGGTGACAGTTTTAGCAATATCGACCTTAACTTTGATGCTAATAAAGCTATTCAAGACGGTGGCAATATCCTCAGTGCTATTTGGCAAGCAATTGTAAACTTTTTCAAGAGTTTTGGTGCTTAGGCTAATTCATGGTATAATAGATGGTAACAGAACAGTTGCCGTCTTTTTTTCGGCTCATAGAAAGTGAAAATTATGTTAAAGAAAAATGATATTGTAGAAGTTGAGATTGTCGATTTGACCCATGAAGGAGCAGGTGTTGCCAAGGTCGATGGCTTGGTCTTTTTTGTAGAAAATGTATTACCGACTGAGAAAATCCTTATGCGTGTCCTTAAAGTCAACAAGAAGATTGGCTTTGGTAAAGTCGAGGAATACCTTACGCAATCACCACATCGCAACCAAGATTTAGATTTGGCTTACCTGCGTTCAGGGATCGCCGACTTGGGACATCTAGCTTATCCAGAACAACTCAAGTTCAAAACCAAGCAAGTAAAAGATAGCCTCTATAAAATTGCAGGAATCAGGGATGTAGAGGTTGCTGATACTCTTGGTATGGAAAATCCTATCAAGTATCGCAACAAGGCTCAGGTTCCTGTTCGTCGCGTTAATGGTGTTCTGGAGACTGGTTTCTTCCGTAAGAATTCTCATGACCTTATGCCACTGGAGGATTTTTACATTCAGGATCCAGTTATTGACCAGGTTATTGTGGCTTTACGAGATTTGCTTCGCCACTATGATTTGAAGCCTTATGATGAAAAAGAACAATCTGGTTTGATTCGCAATCTTGTAGTCCGTCGTGGTCATCATTCAGGACAAATAATGGTCATTTTGGTAACAACTCGTCCTAAAGTTTTCAGAGTAGAACAGGTGATTGAACAACTGATCAAGCAATTTCCAGAAATTGTGTCTGTTATGCAGAATATCAATGACCAGAATACCAATGCGATTTTCGGGAAAGAATGGCGTACGCTTTATGGTCGAGATTACATTACTGACCAAATGTTGGGCAATGATTTCCAAATCTCTGGACCAGCCTTTTACCAGGTCAATACAGAAATGGCAGAGAAGCTCTATCAGACAGCCATTGACTTTGCAGAGATAAGCGTAGATGATGTGGTTATTGACGCCTATTCAGGAATTGGAACTATTGGATTATCCGTCGCTAAGCATGTCAAGGAAGTTTATGGTGTAGAGGTTATACCAGAAGCAGTAGAGAATAGCAAGAAGAATGCTGCCTTAAACAGTATCACCAATGCCCACTATGTCTGTGATACTGCTGAAAATGCCATGAAGAATTGGCTCAAGGAAGGTATCCAACCAACCGTTATCTTGGTTGACCCACCACGGAAGGGCTTGACCGAAAGCTTCATCAAAGCAAGTGCACAAACAGGAGCTGATCGCATCGCCTATATCTCTTGTAATGTAGCAACCATGGCTCGAGATATCAAACTCTATCAAGAGCTAGGCTATGAATTGAAGAAAGTCCAGCCAGTTGATCTTTTCCCGCAAACGCACCACGTCGAGTGTGTGAGCTTGTTGGTAAAACGCAGTTAATCCTCAAAAGGTTCACCCAAACCTTTTGAGTCCCGCAGACGCATCATGTTGAGTGTGTAGCTTTGCTAGTAAAAGCGTAAAAGTCTTGGAACGAAAGGGATAATGAATGTTTTTATTATTAAAGAAAAGAAGTTTAATTGGAATAAAAAGTTATTGGGCCATTTAGATTTGAAAAATATGATATAATTATTAGACCCTTGACTTTTTAAGAGATGTAATTGGATCAAAATGAATTGCTTATTTCCATAGTGCTAATTACTCAACCAATTAGATCTGTGGAAATAAGAAAAAAGGACAATTTAGTTTTAATAAATAATTCAATATCATCTGATAATAAGTTTTATAGTTGGAATAGTTATGAAGGTCTTAACTAGTTATTCTTAGCATTATGTAATAACTAAAAAACTTGATAATAAAATTAACTTAAGGTAATATACTTACGACTGAAAGGAGGAAAATGGAAAATATAATTTCAGATGCGACACGGCGAAATTGGGATAAACTATCAGTAAATACAGATGGTAAATTAAAGAGTCGTGCTAATAAGCAAAAATCATTAAAAAAGATAATCCCAGTTGAATATTTGGCAGATACTAATAAAATCAAGCTTATTGAAAGAATTAGTGAATTGTATAAAGAAAATAGCATACCTGAAGTTATCTATAATATTGCAGTTAGTCTGTTACAGTTAGAGGGAATCTTCAATCGACAGTCCGTTCAGGAACTATTACTGGATTTTAAAAGAGAACATAATATTGGTTTAATTCAAATTGATGTAACAATACCCAAATTTAATCATTTAGACGATTTTCTTGGAGCACTGTACCAAAGTTTTTTAACTGAGGGAGACAAGAATAAAAATGGTTCATACTATACACCAAAGCAAATTGTAAATGATATGACGTCTAAATTTGATCTAACAGAGGGAGTAAATTTTCTCGATCCGTGCTGTGGTAGTGGTGCTTTCTTGATGGGAGTTCCAGTTAAAAATCCTTCAAATCTTTTTGGAATTGAAAAGGATCCTATTGCTGCATTCATAGCAAAAATAAATCTATTATTACTTTATAAAAATATTGAGTTTAGACCAAATATCTTTTGTTATGACTTTTTATTAGATAAACTTTTTGAGGACTCAAACTTAGTATTCGATTACATTGCTACAAATCCACCTTGGGGCAATAAATCTAAAATAAATTCGAGGCTGATTGACTCGAAAGAGTCATTCGTTCAATTTTTCGTAAAATCTTATAATTTATTAAAAGAAGATGGTGAAATCAATTTTTTATTTCCGGAATCAATTTTGAATGTCAAATCACATAAGGTTGTACGTGAGTTTATAATTTTAAACCATGATTTACAAGAAATTCATAAATATAGTTCTTCTTTTACAGGAGTTGTAACTGATTTTATTAGTATGAGATTTATTAAAGGAGTAAAGAGCGATAAAATAAAAGTTGTCGATAAAAATGATGAGTATTATGTAGATTATTCTGCCTTCGAACACACCGATAATAAAGTTTTCTCTTTGTTAACCCCTGATGAAGAACAGATAGTAAAAAAGGTTTTAGAACAATCAGTTTATTCATTATCTAATAGCCAATGGGCATTAGGAATTGTCACAGGAAATAACAAAGAGAAATTAAAAACATTAGATGCACCCGGATTGGAAAAAATTTATACTGGAAAAGAAATAGGAAAATTCTTACTAAAAGAAGCTAAAAATTATATTCATTATGATAGAGATTCTTTTCAACAGGTTGCAAAAGACGAAATTTATAGAGCAAAAGAAAAATTAGTCTATAAATTTGTTTCTAACAAGCTTATGTTTGCGTATGATGATTCCTCTAGTTTATTCTTAAATAGTGCAAATATTTTAATTCCAAATATTCCCGGTATGAATATAAAGACTGTTTTAGCTTTTCTTAACTCGAGTTTATATCAATTTTTATATGAAAAATTGTTTGGAGAATTAAAGGTTCTTAAAGGAAATTTATCAGAACTGCCGTTTCCAGAAATTGATTCACAAACTGATAATGAATTAACTCAAATAGTAGAACAAATCCTGATGGACGGAAAAATCAGACAAAAAGAAATTGATGATATAGTCTATAGGGTATTTGGTTTAGATAAAAAATTATTCATCGACTAACCAAAGGAATTTTTTTATTGATATAGTAAAATGAAATCTGAACAAATTTACTAGAGAAGTTAAGTCAATTTCAAGCAAATTTTTAGAATTCACAATGTATTGCTTTGTATTCAATCTATTATATATAAGGTTAATGAGATTGTTCTTTGATTTCAATTTGGTATTTAGAGTACGGTAGTTGAAGAGCGTTGACAATCATATATTTTTCTTTATTAAATGTTTTAAAGACTGTCTTAAATAGATGATGAAACTGCTATAGAGATAACGTAGTTTTTCTTTAGCTTCTTTGAATAGCTTTAGAGCCTATAAAAATCTCTTTATTGGTCAATTGTATACGAAAAGTTGCGCAATAAAAACATTTATTTCTCAAGTTGCTGCAGAGATTTAAAAGGTAAGACTGCTCTCATGATGTTTGACTAACATGCCAATCTCAAGAATAAGTTTGGTAACCCTAATTTTGGGGCGGAGGTTGAGTACAGTTGGACTAAATGAAGCCACAATAAAGAAATACATTCAGGAACAAGAGAGAAAATGACAAGTTAAGTGTAAAAGAATATGAAGTTCCCTCCAGGGATAGTAGAAGTAATACGTATGCCTTTTTGAGAGGCTTGTGACGAGTCAAGGGTAATAAGGATTATGAATAACGTGAAAGCCAGCGTCTTTAGGCGCTGGCTAGTAATTTGGGCATATAGTCCTAGTGCAAACCACCCGTTAGACAGGTGGTTATGATTTTAGGTTGAATCTCTTTTTCTATTATGATTTAGCAGGCTATGTCTACTTAGAGTTTTCACATACCAAATAATTTTAGTAACTGTTGACTAGATATATGTTATTATTTTCCTCCTTTAGCTTTGACAGTCTCTAAAATATCACATTCGTTAACTGCAAATTTAGATAATTCTTCCTCTGTCATAAATACTTGACCTTCAAATACTTCCACTCCGGATTTTCCTGTATTTTCATTTCTATGTTGAGAACCTAGCTTTCCTGTTTCTTGAAGTTCTTTGCTAGTCAATACCCAGTAAAGTAGCTGATCTTTACAGACACCAATCCAAATAAATACATCACAACATGATGGCTTTAACTGCTGATAATGATATTTAAAAGATTTATTGATTGCATCTTCATGAGAGTATGCTCTGCTTGATAAACTTTTTTTGGTTGATGTACTATTAGCCCTACATGCTTTTACTTCAACTCTGATTCCATCTATCCATAAGTCAAATTCTCCATCAAAAGAAGGATATAGATTGGAAAGATTTTTTTTGGTTGCTTTTATAAATTCTGGAAACAATTTTTTTATGTGTTGCTCTCCTCAAGTTTGTCCAAATGTTCTTGGAGCCATATCAAATAAATAGAGGTACTTGTTCATATCTCTATGTCTGACACAAAATTCTTCTGCAATTTTATTATATTCAGATAGACTAAGTTTTTGTTTACTTAAAAGAAAAGCCAAGAATCTTCCATCTGTGCTGAAGGGGTCTAACGATTCTTCTTTTTCAATAAGTTCAATATCTGCTTTATCAATCTTTGAATCGTGTAATAATTGTTTGATTATATTTTTTAATTCATTCATGATTCTTCTCCCTCATCTATGAATAATAAATATGTTTTAATATTGAGTGCATCGGCAATCTTTTGTACATTTTCTAAAGAAATACTTTCTTTTGAATCGTTCAATATCGCTAATATATGTTCTATGAAGTTTACAGATTTCTGCAAGTTTTTCTTGTGAAAATCCGATTCTATTTCTATATTTTCGCACATTGTTTCCAAAAACCTTAATGATATCCATTGATACCTCCATTTTATTATTTATATATAGTTAATCACTTCTCATACAATAAATCTACAGACAATAAGTTACAATTTTAGATGAAATAGAGTTTTGTATAGAAAATTAGTACAGAACATAGTGGATATAGAACGAGTATCAATAAACTAAAATAGTTTGTAAAAAATATTATTCTATGAATTGAAAATCATTCAATCTCATCTTTGATTTTTTATGACTCAAACTATTATTCTTTCATGGATTCTGCTCTATATGCTGTTTAATCCAAGTGAGCTTCTTAAATTTGGATTTTTCGTTTTTAAAAGTAAATGTTACACTGTATTTCTAAAAATTTTACAGTTTGTACTCGTATTTAGTGCATTTAAGGGAAATATGGGATATCTATCTTTTCTTGTCCGAATACAGTATTCTTAAAATCCTGTATTCATCTCTTTTATGTTTTATCGGAAAGGATTTCTTGTTTTCAAACTGTTGGTATTTCGTTTAGATATACTTTAGCTTCTTTTAAATATTTTTTATTTCATCTAAATATAAATGGATTAAAGAGTTAAATTCAACTAGAAATAAAAAAAGATACTTGAATAACTTGTTCAGAATGTCTTTTAAAGAATTGTCCCATAAGTACTATCATTTAGTATACTGATCATCTTAATATCTTTTGATATATCTCTTAACCAAAAATTGTTATCTAGAATAGTAATAAAATGATAAAATATAAAAGTCAAAAACACTTAAATAAGACATGGATTTTAGAAAGTTTTAAAATTTGTATATAAATACTCAAACAAGGATACTTAATTGGGTCAGATTAAGGTATTGGTATATGTTGAGGCAGTATCACTGCTTGTACGAGGTACAGAGTAGCAAAGTAGAAGTAGATGCTCCGCCCATGCGATAGGAGTCGTAGAATGAGGAGGGAAACCGACGAAATGATAAGGCCGGTCCGAACCGTCGGGTTTGTAGGATTGCCAGTTAAAGCGATTTGATATAGTTTTTAAAATAATCAATAAAAAAATGTAGTATTTTAGCAAATATAATATGGAGGTTTAAGATGCCAACTACAATAGAAGTTAATAAGCAGAGTGTTGAGGCACTACTTGGTAGTGGAAGAACAAAACCATTTGTTATTCCAGAATATCAGCGTCCTTATGCTTGGACAGATGAGCAGGTTGAAACACTGTTTGAAGATTTATGGGAATTTACCGTCAGTAATGGTGGTACTGAACGCGAAGGTTCGTATTTTCTTGGAAGTATCGTTTCGTATGAAAATGATAATGGTGAACAGGAAATTATTGATGGTCAGCAACGTATTACCTCTCTGTTTTTATTGTTAAGAGCGATTTACACAAAGCTATTTAATTCTCCATTATCAGAACGAACTCCAGAAGCGAACAATTTTATTGGTAAGATTGAACCTTCAATCTGGCGAACTAATAAACTGACTGGAACAGTTGATTATAAGACTACTCTTCTAACATCACGTGTTGTTAATAATGAAGGTAATGAAATTCTTCGTAAAATTCTCGAAACTGGAAGAGCAAATAAAGATTCTAAAGATAATTATTCTAGAAATTATATTCATTTTCAGGAGTTACTTGATAAACATTCAAGTGATAATCCCTTGATGATTTATCAGTTCATTTATTCCCTATTAAATCAAGCTATTCTTTTACCAATAACTGCTGATACCCAAGATACAGCATTGACTATTTTCTCTACTTTAAATGACAGAGGTTTACCGCTATCTGATGCTGATATATTTAAAGCTAAGATTTATAACCATCTTGAGGGAAAAGATAAGGAAATATTTATTGAACGCTGGAAAGAGCTTGATGAACAAGCTACAGCAGCTAATGAAAGTATCCAACAATTATTCTATTACTATATGTTCTATCTTAGAGCTTTGGAAAAAGATACTAAAAGTACTACACCTGGTGTCAGAAAATACTATTCGAGTAACAAATTTGAGCGCCTTTATCAATCTGAATTATTAGATAATTTATTCGTAATGATCGAATTATGGAAAGTAATTAATAAAGGTGAAGTGCTGGAAGATGAGAGTTGGTCATCAAATATACAGATAAAACAAACATTAGATACACTTACTTCATATCCTAATGAGTTCTGGAAATATCCGGTGATTATATATTATATTTGTTATCGTAAGGATAAAAACTTTGAGGATAAATTTGCAAGATTCTTAAACAAATTACTCGCTGAACTAATGACAAAATACATTCTTATTCCAACTATCAATGCTGTTAAAGGTGATATTTTGAAATTAAATTCAGCAATTGTTGTATCAGATATTCCTAAATTTGATTTCAAAGAACTAGACCAAGCTCAACTTGAAGCAGGAATCCAAAATCCTCACCGTAATGTGGTGAGAATGTTGCTTAAAACACTTGCTTATAAACATCAGGATTCATTATTACCAAGTAAATGGGAAATCGAGCATATTTTCCCTCAAAAGTGGCAAACTAACTACTTTATCGATGAATCAGATAATAAAATCCGAGAGAAAATCGAGCATATAGGCAATAAATTACCATTTGAAAAGAAGTTAAATATTATAGCAGGAAATTGTTACTTTGCTAAAAAGAAAAAAGAATATGCAGCTTCTAAAATCGAAATCACAAAAGTTATGGGACTTTCTGAAATTCAAGAGTGGAATTTAGAGTCAATTTCGAAAAGAGATATCAGGATTTCAGATTCTATTATTGCAATTCTTAAAAAATGGAACAAAGAGTATTCGGTTATTACAAAAGAAATTGTTTCCAATAAACCTTCAGATGAGGATTTAGCTCGTATTGCTGAATTTAAGGAAAAAGGCTGGATTTAACAGTAAATCAATACTGCGTTTTTCAAACTACTTTAGATTTTTATAGAGAAAGCGTGTGAGATGAGAAAATAGTGGAGAGAGATTTAATGCTAGAGTGGAAATTTATTATTCCAGAAGATGAATATGAAGCTAGTGCAGCTTTTAGTGAGAATAGTCATTACGAGATTTCTACGATGACTTTGAAGGGTAAGAAACATCTGATTCGATTGAAATTTCCCTTCTGTCATTTTTACCAAATCGTAGATAGAAACTTATTTGATACTCTTCATCAGATTCCTAGTTCGCCAGAGTTTGAATCCCCTATTTGTAAGCTAGAGACCAGTAGCCTGATTACAGAAGTGATTCATAGGGCGGGTGGAGTTTTGGCTGAAGAAGACTTGGTTCATTTTCGTATTTGTGCAAAGAATTTAGTTTTTGACTTAGTTCTCTATAAAAATCAAGAGAGTGATATAAGGATAGAAGAGGTCGTTCAAGGATGAAGTGGGTTCATATTGGAGAGGAAATAGAGTATGATTGGTATGAATTACGGTGTCAACTTTCTCAAGAAAATTACCTACAAATTTTTCTTGAGGGCTTAAAGAATCAAAAGCTAAAATACTGTATCGATTTTGGTAAGATTCTTTTCTGCAGATCTATCGATCAGGGATGGGACCTGAATTTACTAGAAGAAGATTTACTCAGCGGACCAGAATTTCCCTGTTTATCAGATGGGATTTTACTTGAAATGATAGATAGTCACCTTAAAAACAGAGTTCAAAAGTTTTATCCTGACCCCATCTATCACTACCAAGTACAGGGAATTAATTTTGGGATAGACGTCCTTACAGAAGCTTTTCCGATTATAAAAAAACTAGACTGAAGCCTAGGTAAAAGTAAACCTTTTCAACAATAAAAATAGACTCCATAATATCTATAGGGAATTTATCCACTAGAAATATTATAGAGCCTGAATCCTTACAGCTTTATCTACAAATTTTGATAAGTTCTTTATAAAATATCCACCCTGAGGGAATCGAACCCCCATCTCAAGAACCGGAATCTTACGTGATATCCATTACACTAAGGGTGGAAACTTTAATTATTATATCAAAAAAGAGAGCTGAACTCAAGTTTTTTCTAAACTCAGCAAAAGGTGAATAAAAAAAGGATTCAGTATTGAAACGAATCCTCTATATGATTATTTTTTCTCAAGAAGAGCTTTGATTTCTTGAAGAACTTCCAACTCAGTTGGACCAGCAGGTACTTCTTCAACAACCTCTTCTTTTTTACGAAGGTTTTGAGCTTTTTCCATAGCTTTAATCACAAAGAATAGAACAGTACCAACTACAAGGAAGTTGATAACAGCACTCAAGAATTTACCATATGTAACACCATTCCATGCAAGCTCAGCGATGTTTTGTACTTTCGCAGCTTCCAAGGCTGGGTTCAATAGGAGTGGAGTGATGATATCATTAACAAATGAAGTTACGATAGCACCAAAAGCAGAAGCGATGATCACACCGACAGCAAGGTCTACAACATTACCGCGGAGCAAAAATTCTTTAAGATCTTTTAACATTTTCTTTTTCCTTTCGTAATTTTACATTCTAAATTATAACTTAATCATCTGTTGAATGCAAGAAATATGCTTAGTGTTTTTTAAAAACAAAAACTTTACTGAAGATGTAATTGAGGACTATGATGGTGACCTGTGCAAAAATAGTCTCAATTGTGTTGATAGTATTGGGATCATCACCTACAAATTGACCGATAATATGAGGGTAACATGTCACAAAAATAAAGGTCAGGAGCAGGTCTAATAGGAAAGTTATGAATCTTGCGGTCGTAAATTTTATCAGACGCTTGAACCAATGTTTTCGTTTCTGTTTAAAAACAATGGTATCATTGGTGAAAAAAGCAAACAGAATTCCAGCTATATTTCCCAGAGCAGTCGCCCATAATTCTTGTTGGAAAAAGTAAAAAATAGTGATACGAACAATGATAGAAACAAGAGTGGTTGCAACACCGAAAAATAAATAGGACAGAATTTCATTGTCGAAGAATTTTTTTATGGAAGTTTTCATAAAAATAGTATAGCATAAAGGATATAAATGTGCTATACTTGAAAGGTTGACTTGTTCAACCCTTGGTGCTTAGCTTCTTTCACCAAGCATATTATACGCGGGTTAATCGCTAAAGGAGAATAATAGATGAAAAAACTTACTGTCCGTGATTTGGCAGATATTGCCATTGTCGCAGCAATTTATGTGGTTTTGACAATCACACCACCCCTTAATGCTATCAGTTACGGTGCTTATCAGTTCCGTATTTCTGAAATGATGAATTTTCTTGCTTTTTACAATCCTAAGTACATTATCGGTGTTACTCTTGGCTGTATGATTGCTAATTTCTTCAGTTTTGGAATCATCGATGTTGCGGTTGGTGGAGGATCAACTCTTGTCTTCCTAAGTTTAGGCGTATGGTTGTTTAGCAAATATAAAAAAGACTATCTTTTTAATGGATTGATTCGTAAAGATCATTTCTTCTTTTCAATTCTTTTTTCGATTTCAATGATCACCATTGCTGCTGAATTGAACATCGTAGCAGAAGCACCTTTCTTCTTAACTTGGTTTACAACTGCTATCGGAGAATTCGCTTCACTCATTGTTGGTGCTATTCTTATCGGAAAAATCGGTAAACGTCTTGATTTGACTAGATAAAGATATCACATGAAATATTATTGAAAATGGCTGAACTTTGTTCAGTTTTTTTCTTTATCCATGAACCTAGAAGCTCAACAAAAGTGGTATAATAAAGAAAAAAGGGATTATTTTAATATGTATGGTTATCGTATTTCAGTTTTTGAAGTCCTTTGGAAAAATCAGGTCATTAGATTTTTGTTAATTTTTTTAGCACTATTTTATTTCTATCTTTTTTTCCAAAGAGTTAAGACATCTTTAAAAAGTGGTGGGAGTATGTTGGATCCTTTTCATATTGCAAAGGGAAGATTATACATTCACACGATTATTCTTTTTAGAAAAAGGATTGTTCCTCTAGCTGAAATTAGACAGATTGATATTGATTACGTTCGAGGGAGAAGAATGAATGGGGACAGGTATCATCTGTACTTTACAAGGAAAGATGGAAAATCTTTTACTTTTCATTTTGGGAAAAGCAAAAGAAACGAGGAGTTAGTGAAAAATCTTGCCAATGTGGCCAAGAAGTGCCATATTAAAATCTATTATTATTATTAAGAGTCGATTGCTAAAATTGAATTGTTGTCACTTGTGACAATTGTCAAAGCCAGGAGAGTAGCTAATATGCTTCAACTACAAGTAATAAGAGAAGATAAACAACTAAGAATTTTATTGATGCAAGAATGCGATATTCTCTTTTATGACCAGTTGAAAGAGGTTGAATTTTCTCAGAACAATGAAGTTTATTCTCTTTCGCACATAGCCTTTGCTAAAGACGGCAGCGGGGGAGAATATGTAATTCTTGAAGATCAGAGTATCGGCTTTATAGGGAGTGAAGGCCAAGTTGGTCGGGTAGCAGAAAGCCTTGATAACTTGCTTACTTTCTTAATTCATGCTGGTTCTATCTCAGACTTTTCTTGTCGGTTACTCTACCAAAACAAGGATTTGTTGGCAAAATTCTGTCAGGGATTTATCAACAAAGCACGACAAAATTACCAGTCAAAAGGCGAAAAGTGGGACAAAGTGAGAACTCTACTTGCACAAGAGTTGGGACTTGAATTTCAGCCAGAAAAACTGCAAGAGTTAGCCTTCAATTTTTATCAATCAGCGATAAGAACTCCACTATTTACTTGTAAATATGGTCATGGTGAGAATGAATATGTCTGCGATTCTGTTTTGTCAGATATTGTCGGCTTGTGGGTTTCAGAGCTGGTAGGGTTGACTGCAGAAGAAATTGTAGCTTTTGCTAGCACTAAATACAATCAAATGTAAAGAACAAAAATTTATTTCCACTTAAAATATTTTATGTTATAATATTAACAATTATATTTTAAGGAGTTTATATGAGTTCTTCAGAATTTATTTCAAAGATTGATTATTATTGCCATAAGAAAGAAAGTTTATTTGACCAAAGTAAGTTTAAATATGCCATTCGTTCGATGTTTGCAGGTGCTTTCTTAACCTTTAGTACAGCCGCTGGGGCCATAGGTGCTGATCTACTCAATAGCATCGTTCCAAGTGCTGGTTATTTCCTATTTCCCTTTGTATTTGCATGGGGACTTGCCTATATCGTTTTCTTGAATGCCGAGTTGGTGACGTCAAATATGATGTACTTGACAGCTGGAACATTTTTGAAGAAGATTGATTGGAAAAAAGCCTTTATCATTTTACTCTATTGTGCCTTTTTCAACTTAGTTGGCGCTCTGTTAGCAGGTTGGTGCTTTGCTAACTCATCGGCTTTTTCACACCTGACACACGACAGTTATCTTCCAAAGATTGTAGCTAAGAAGTTGGCACGACCTAGTGAGTTGGTCTTGTTGGAGGGGATTTTGGCAAATATGTTCGTAAATATTGCCATTCTATCTTCAATTTTGGTTAAGGATAGCAATGCCAAACTCTGGATTATCTTGTCAGCTATTTCTATGTTTGTTTTCTTATCTAACGAGCATATTGCAGCTAACTTTTCATCTTTTAGCATTATTAAATTCAGCATTGTTTCTGATCAAATTGCTAACTTTGATATTCCAAATATCCTACGTCATTGGAGTGTTACCTTCATTGCTAACTTGATTGGTGGAGGATTCCTAATAGGTTTACCATACGCTTATCTTAATAAAAATGAAGAGACTTATGTTGATTAGCACTTAGCTCTTACTAAATAAAATGAAAATCAATAATAGAGGAGGTCGGGACTAAAAATCCAGACCTCGATTTTTTTTCTAAAGAACTTTTTGATAAAAACGTTATTTTCTCTGTCTATAAATTCAAACAAATTATTAGTGCATGGACTTTTGCTGAAAAATAAAGAGACTCTTTTGTAAATTCATATAGAACAAAATAAAAACGTATATTAAATATATAGAGTAGAGAATTTGAAGATAAAGAGTTGAAAACATTAAAGATGCTGATACAAAGTAAATGGAAACGATTGCTAAAAGTGATCAAAATATTGTAAATAGAATTAAGAAAGCCTTCCCATAATTTCGATTTTATGTTATAATATTCACAAATAAAAGTTTTAGGAGTTTATATGGTTTCTTCAGAATTTATCTCAAAAATTGAGTTTGCTTGTAAGAAAAAGGAAAGTCTTTACAGTCAAAGTAAATTCAAGTACGCTATCCGTTCAATGTTTGCTGGTGCATTCTTAACATTTAGTACAGCAGCTGGTGCAGTTGGAGCTGACTTGATTAATAAGATTGCTCCTGGTAGTGGACGTTTCCTCTTCCCATTTGTTTTCGCTTGGGGATTGGCTTACATTGTCTTCTTGAATGCTGAGTTAGTAACATCTAACATGATGTTCTTGACAGCTGGTAGCTTTTTGAAAAAAATTAGCTGGAGAAAAACAGCTGAAATTCTTCTATATTGTACACTCTTTAATTTGATCGGTGCTCTTATAGCAGGTTGGGGATTCGCCCATTCAGCAGCTTATGCAAACCTTACCCATGATAGCTTTATTTCTGGAGTTGTGGAAATGAAGTTGGGCCGTTCAAATGAACTTATCTTGCTTGAAGCTATCTTGGCTAATGTCTTTGTAAATATCGCAATTCTTTCATTTGTTTTAGTCAAAGATGGGGGAGCTAAACTTTGGTTAGTTCTTTCAGCTATTTACATGTTTGTATTCTTAACAAATGAACACATCGCCGCAAACTTTGCATCATTTGCTATCGTGAAATTCAGTGTTGCTGCTGATTCAATCGCAAACTTCGGTATTGGAAATATTCTTCGTCACTGGGGTGTAACCTTTATTGGTAACTTTATTGGTGGTGGTCTACTGATGGGATTGCCTTACGCCTTCTTAAACAAAAACGAAGATACATATGTAGATTAAAAGTTGGATTTATTCCAACTTTTTCTTTTTGTTTATCCATGCTATAATGAATGTAGAATAGATAAATATAGAGGAATAACATGAACGAGATTAAATGTCCCAATTGTGGCGAAGTATTTACAGTCAATGAAAGTCAATATGCAGAACTGCTTTCTCAAGTTCGAACTGTAGAGTTTGACAAAGAATTACATGAGCGGATCAAGCAAGAATTGACTTTAGTAGAGCAAAAAGCTTTAAATGAACAACAGGCAAAACTGGCTCAAAAAGACCAAGAAATTGCCCAGCTTCAAAGTCAAATTAACAACTTTGATACAGAAAAAGAATTGGCAAAAAGAGAAGTAGAGCAAACTGCTAGTCAAAGCTTGCTAGAGAAAGAAAAAGAAGTCCAAGCTCTCGAAAATCAATTGGCTACCTTGCGCTTGGAGCATGAAAATCAACTACAAAAAACTCTTTCTGATCTTGAAAAAGAACGTGATCAGGTCAAAAATCAGCTCCTCTTACAAGAAAAAGAAAACGAACTTTCTCTTGCTTCTGTTAAACAAAACTACGAAGCCCAGCTTAAGGCAGCTAGTGAACAGGTTGAATTTTACAAGAATTTCAAGGCCCAACAATCAACCAAGGCAATCGGTGAAAGTTTGGAACACTATGCAGAAAGTGAGTTTAACAAGGTTCGAAGCTTTGCCTTTCCAAATGCATACTTTGAGAAGGACAATAAGGTTTCAGCACGTGGTTCTAAGGGCGATTTTATCTTCCGTGATTTTGATGAAAATGGACTAGAATTCATTTCCATCATGTTTGAGATGAAAAATGAAGCAGACGGGACAGAGAAGAAACATAAAAATGCAGACTTCTATAAAGAGTTGGATAAGGATCGTCGTGAGAAAAACTGTGAGTATGCAGTTTTGGTAAGTATGCTTGAGGCTGATAACGACTACTTCAATACTGGGATTGTCGATGTTAGTCACGAATATGATAAGATGTATGTCATTCGTCCCCAGTTCTTTATCCATTTGATTGGACTCTTGCGCAATGCTGCACTGAATTCTCTCAAATACAAGCAGGAATTGGCTTTGGTTCGCGAGCAAAATATTGACATTACGCATTTCGAGGAAGATTTGGATGCCTTTAAGGTAGCCTTTGCAAAGAACTATAATTCAGCTTCTGTTAACTTTGGTAAGGCCATTGACGAAATTGACAAGGCTATCAAACGCATGGAAGAAGTCAAGAAATTCCTAACAACATCAGAAAACCAACTCCGCCTTGCTAACAACAAATTGGATGATGTTTCCGTTAAAAAATTGACTCGGAAGAATCCGACTATGAAAGCAAAATTTGAAGCCTTGAAGGAAGACTAGGAGGATCCTATGCAGATACGAAAAGCAACCATGAAAGATGCTGAAGCCCTACTGTCTTTATACGAAGACTTGGGCTATCCAACGACCGCTTCTAATCTGTCTCGACGTTTAGAAATGATTCTTTCTCAACCACATTATGGCTGTCTTCTAGCTGAAAGAAACGGAGAAATTTTAGGTTTCTTAGGTTATGCAAAGCTCTTCTTTTTTGAAACAGATGGATCTTATTATCGTATTTTAGCTTTGTCAGTTGCAAAAGAAACAAGACGACAAGGAATTGCTAGTAGGCTAATTGATGAATTGAAAAAACAAGCAGTAAAAGAAGGAGTTAAGGCACTGGCTCTAAATAGTGGATTAACCGCTGAACGAAATGCTGCACATCAGTTTTATCAGGCAGTTGGATTTGAAAAAGTGACTGCCGGCTTTGCCTTGCATTTAAAAACTCAACATAAATAAATCATGAAAAAATAGTAGAGGGAACGAAGTAATGTCTTCAACAAAAGGGAAAACATTATATTTTAACGATAAGAGCATGGATTATGTGACCTTTGGAAAAGGGAATCAACCTCTGGTAATTATACCAGGATTGGGCGATGGACTACAAACGGTTAAAGGTATGGCTATGTCTTTTTCAATCACATACCGTATACTTGCCGAACGTTACAAAATTTATGTTTTTTCTCGAATCAATGAGTTGAGGCAGGGTTATACCACCCGGGATATGGCAGCAGATGTTGCAGAAGCAATGGTGGTATTGAATATTACCAGTGCCTATGTTATGGGGATTTCACAAGGTGGGATGATTGCCCAATGGCTAGCTGTAAACTTTCCAGAAAAGGTTCAAAAGCTCATTTTAGCCGTGACCACTGCAAAACTAAGTAATCTAGGCAGGGGAGAGAATTAGTCGCTGGCTGAACCTGAGTCAAATAGGAAATTATAAAGATCTGATGATTGATATCGCTCGTCATTCTTACACGACTAAATCCTTTGGAAAATTTAAATACCTTTATCGAATAATGGGAATTTTTGGTCATATTAAAGATAAACAACGTATTGATATTCAGTCTGTATCTTGTTTGAAACATGATAGTCTAGATTTTTTGGAAAAAATCAACTGCCCTACGTTAATCATTGGAGCAGAAAAAGATGATGTTCTTGGCGTAGATGATTCGTTTGGATTGCATCATCATATCAGAGGTAGTCAACTGATTATATTACCAGGGTGTGGACATGCACTCTATGAACAGAATAAGGATTTCCAAAAAAGAGTTTTAGTATTTTTAGAAAGTTAATAAATGAACGGTATTATCAACTTAAAAAAAGAGGCGGGGATGACCTCGCATGATGCAGTTTTCAAGCTGCGTAGGATTTTAGGAACTAAGAAGATTGGTCATGGAGGGACTTTAGACCCTGATGTTGTCGGTGTTTTACCCATTGCCGTCGGTAAGGCAACCCGCATGGTCGAGTTTATGCAGGACGAGGGTAAAGTCTATGAAGGAGAAATAACTCTTGGATATTCTACAACAACTGAAGACGCTAGTGGTGAAGTTGTTGCAGAGACACCAGTATTGTCTCCTTTAGATGAAAAGATTGTTGATCAAGCGATTGCCAGTCTGACAGGTCCAATCACTCAGATTCCACCTATGTACTCGGCTGTCAAGGTCAATGGTCGCAAACTCTATGAATATGCGCGTGCTGGTCAGGAAGTGGAGCGTCCAGAACGTCAGGTGACGATTTATAGTTTCGAAAGAACCAGTCCCATTTCCTATATGGAGAATCTTGCTCGATTTAGCTTTCGTGTAAAATGTAGCAAAGGGACTTATATCCGTACCTTGTCAGTTGACTTGGGAGAAAAACTTGGCTATGCAGCTCATATGTCTCATTTAACACGAACAAGTGCTGCGGGCTTGCAGTTAGATGATGCTTTGACCTTGAATGAAATTGAGGAAAAGGTTCAAACTGGTGAGTTAGACTTTCTTCATCCTTTAGAGATTGGTACAGGTGACTTAGTTAAGGTGTATTTGACTCCAGAACAGGCAGAAGAAGTGCGTTTTGGTCGCTTTATTGAATTGGAGCAAACTGAGAAGGAATTGGCTGGTTTTGAAGGTGATAAGTTATTAGCCATTTTAGAGAAACGGGATTATCTTTATAAACCAAGAAAGGTTTTCAATTGATTAGAGCTGGTGGTAAAATTGCAGACTAATGTTTAACTTGAAAAAGCTGAAAGACAATTTAGTTTAGAAGAGAGATTGTTTTGAAAAAGGGTTGAAAACACGGTGATATTTGACAGTTTTGCTTGCTTATGATAATATTTAAATAAAGAAAAGCTAGAAAACTTTCAGAGGATATTATGAGTATTGAGATGACTGTTAGTGAGATTGCTGAGGTCTTGGGCTTGTCCCGCCAAGCAATCAATAACCGTGTCAAGGAATTACCTGAAGAAGATACGACTAAAAATGATAAAGGAGTCACTGTGGTAACTCGCAGTGGCTTGATTAAGCTTGAAGAAATCTACAAAAAAACTATTTTTGAAGATGAACCTGTTAGTGATGATGTGAAGCAACGTGAGTTGATGGAGATTCTTGTTGATGAAAAGAACGCTGAAATCATCCGTCTTTATGAGCAATTAAAAGCCAAAGACAAACAGTTAGCTGAAAAAGATGAACAGATGCGTGTCAAAGACCGTCAAATCGCAGAAAAAGATAAGCAATTGGATCAACAACAACAGTTAACCCTACAAGCCATGAAGGACCAAGAAACCCTTCAGTTGGAGTTGGATCAGGCTAAGCAAGAAGTACAAGCAACGAAGAAAGGCTTCTTTGCTCGCTTATTTGGAGGATAAAAAGAAACTGCTTGGTTTCTAGGTATAACCAAGTAGTTTCTTTTTCAAATACAATAAGGAATGGATAAGATGGAAAAATTAAGAGATTATATTTCATTTGATTTGGAATTTAATAAACACCAAGATAAAACTCACTTGATTCAGGTATCTGCAGTCCGTTTTAAAGATGGTGAAGAAGTAGGAGCATTTGACTCATATGTTCATACGGATGTACCATTGAAAAGTTTTATAAACGGTTTAACGGGTATCACATCTGAAACCTTGAAGGATGCTCCGAAGGTGGAAGATGTTCTCAAAGATTTTCAAGCCTTTATTGGTCAATTGCCTATCGTTGGCTATAATGCAGCCAAGAGTGATTTACCGATTTTGTTGGAACATGGTTTGGATTATAGTAGCCAATATCTAGTCGATCTCTATGATGAAGCTTTTGAGCGACGTAGTTCTGATCTTCATGGTATTGCCAATCTCAAGTTACAGACTGTGGCTGAATTTCTAGGATTCAAGGGCCAATCTCATAACAGTTTAGAGGATGCGCGAATGACTGCGCGTGTTTATGAAGCTTTCCTAGAATCTGATGAAAGTAGAATCTTACTGGACTCCAAGAGTAGTCTAAACTCTAATCCTTTCGGTGGTTTAGATTTATCACAGCTGTTTGATTAGGAGGTTTTATGAAACCTGAAAAACCTAAAAAATTGGGATTTAAAAAGATTTACCTGAATCTGGATAAAATCCTCTTTCTATTTTTTCTAATCTTCATGCTGGTAGATTATATTTGGTTGCCACTGAACTCATTGATAGCTGGTTTTTTACTAAATCAGACGGGCTATTTGTTTATTTCCTATAACAATATTTTTGAAATTTTAAAACATGCGCCTTTAGTAAGCTTTGGTTTTTTAATCTTAATAGCCATTAACCTTTTAGTGGCTTATTTTCAAATTAGTCTCCTCTTCATTGGGGCTCGACATCTTCTCTATCATGAAAAACGAACCTTGATTGAGTATAGTCGCAAGGTATTTCGTGAAAGTATAGCCTTCATGAAACGTCTGACTCTTTCCAAGGCCTTGTTTATCTTCGTTTATATCGCTATGATTTTTCCGTTTATCAGGAAGATTTTTAAAATTTATTATTTTAATAAAATAGTGATACCTGATTTTATTCAGACCTACATGGAAGACAAGTATTGGATATGGTGGCTTGGTATTATCATCTTGTCAATCTTCTTCCTATACGTTTCTGTTAAGTTGGTTTTTGTTCTACCAAAAATCTTTTTTGAAAAGATGACGGTTAAGGATGCTGTGGTCTACAGTCTAGAAAAAACCAGAAATCATTTTTGGTTTTACGCTTGGCATCTTTTTCTCATTGTTGTCAAAACAAATCTTTTCTTTTACTTACTTCTAATCCCACTATTGGTTGGCCAGTTTTTAGTAGATGGTCTCACACATCGAGAATCTTTGATTCTTGCTATTTCGAACTATATATTGATTAAAAATATCCACTATATGGCTTTGACTTACTTCTTGGTTAAGTTTACCTCCTTTTTAACTGGTGAGGAGTTGGATATTATGCCAAGACGAAAGAAAGATCATATTATGAGATGGGGTGTAATGGGGTGCGCCAGTGTCTTCTTTGCGATTGAGGGTTATGTTTATCTAGAAGCACCCGTAGTCAATCCTCCACTTGTCATCTCTCACAGAGGTGTCTCAAATGGAAATGGTGTCCAAAATACAGTTGAATCCTTAGAAAAAACAGCTCAGTTAAAACCAGATTTAGTTGAGATGGATGTGCAGGAAACCAAGGATGGTCAGTTTGTCATGATGCATGATGCTAACCTAAAAAGTTTAGCGGGATTAAATGTAACACCGCAAGACTTAACTTTAGATGAGTTGAAGCAATTAGATATTTATGAAAATGGTTATCAGACCAAAATTTCCAGCTTTGATGATTATATAAATCGTGCCAATGACCTTCATCAGAAATTGCTGATCGAAATTAAAACGAGTCGAAAAGATAGTGCCCAAATGATGGATCATTTTCTAGATCAATATGGGGCAAAGATTAAAGTCTATGGGCATCAGATGCAATCTTTGGATTATCATGTTATTGAGAAGGTAACTCAGTATGATAAGGAAATTCCGGTCTATTTCATTCTGCCCTACAATTCCGTTTTTCCAAGAACGAATGCTACAGGCTATACCATGGAATATTCTACCCTAGATGAATATTTTGTAACCAAGCTTTGGAATACAAAACAAAAACTCTATGTATGGACAATCAATAGTTCGGAATCCTTTGATAAGTCCCTACGTTTGGGAGTTGATGGTATGATAACAGATGATCTGGAAAGAATCAAAGAAGAGCTTGAGACCGCTCAGGAAGATCCTGAGTATACGGACTTGCTTCTCAAGAAAGCAGCAGAAATATTTACTTTCTAGGTAAGACAAAAGAGGCTGAATTGAACATCAGCCTCTTTTTATGCTATTAGAATGGTAATTTACCAGCAAAAGCACCTAGTTTCTTCTTAGTTGCTTCATCAATTTGTTCAAGAGCAGCATTGACTGCTTGAACAGTCATATCTGATAGAGTTTCAATATCTTCTGGGTCAACAACCGCAGGATTGAAATCAATTTTTGTAACTTTCTTGTCTCCTGTTAGTGTAGCAGTTACAAGGTTTTGGGCAGAAGTTCCAACGAATTCTGTAGCAGCAAGTTCAGCCTGACTTTGCTCCATTTGTTTTTGAAGTTTTTGAGCTTGACGCATCATGTTTTGCATATTCATCATGGTGGTAAATAGCTTCCTTTTCTTTTATTTTCCCTATTATTTTAACAATTTTAACTAGAAAAGTCTATTCTAATTTTAAAGGAGTAAACATTAAATTTTCTGACAATTTATTGAATAATTAGAAAAACTATGATATAATAAATTTTAAAAATGGGATTCCCATGATTTAATAGGAGTGTTATATGAAAAAACTTGGTTTTATCCTTTTATCTTCGGCATTGTTGTTATCTGCTTGTGCAGTTCGTTTTGAACAATCGTCAACTACAAGTGATTCATCTCAGGTCGCAAAATTATCAGAAGATAACCAAAAACTATTGGATAAGGCAACTAGCGACTACAAAACCTTTGTGGAAGAACAGATTGATAAACTTTTAACGGATACAGAAGGTTTTGTTCAACTCTTGAAGGATGGTAAGCTAGAAGAAGCTAAAAAGGCCTACCCTTTAATCCGTATGTCTTATGAACGTTCAGAGCCAATTGCAGAGAGTTTCGGTGAATCCGATGTGAAGATTGACTTTCGTTTGGCAGACTACTTAGATGAAAATAAGACTGAAGAAGGTTGGTCAGGTTTTCACCGTATTGAGCGCATCCTTTGGGAAGAAAACACAACTAAAGGAACTGAGTCTTATGGTGACCAACTGGTAAATGATATCAAGGAATTGAAGGCTAAGATTGCGACTGTAGATGTTGATTACAAGATTATGCTAACTGGGGCTGTTGACCTTTTAAATGAAGTAGCGACAAGTAAGATTACTGGTGAAGAGGAGATTTATTCTCATACTGACTTGTATGATTTTCGTGCCAATATCCAAGGTGCTGAAAAGATTTTCCAGCTCTTTAAGCCCTTGCTTGAAAAATCAGATGCATCCTTGGTGAAAGAGCTAGAGGAAGATTTCAAAAATGTCAATAGTTTGTTAGACAAACACATGACGGATAAGGAACACTATAAGCTCTATACAGACTTAACGAAAGAGGATACCAAAGAATTGTCTGAAGCAGTCACAAAACTTGGTGAACCATTATCACAAATGGGTAAATTTCTTGGTGGAGAATAAGTAATATGACAAACAAAGGCGAAAAATTTTTTGAACGAAAAATGGACCGTCGAGAATTTCTAAAAAAAGCAGGTATTGGAGGTGCTGGTCTCGCACTTGGTCTCTCCGGTGCTTCTGCTTTTTTCGCACCTAAGCTTGATGGTCAGGAGAAAATCTCGTACGGGGATGAAAAGATAGCCTTCTATGGCAAACACCAAGCTGGCATTACAACTGTCATGCAGAAAAACATTTATTTTGTGGTTTTAGATTTGCATACAACTGACAAAGAGAAAATCATCCAGTTATTTAAGGATTGGACAGATTATAGTGCCAAACTTGTAGAGGGAGAATTGGTTAAAAAAGATGGTAACAATAGCCTCTTGCCTCCAAGTGATACTGGAGAAACAGTTGGGCTTAATCCTCATCGTTTGACCCTGACTTTTGGAGTTTCGGCTAGTTTCCTAGAAAAAATGAAACTAGAGAACAAACGTCCAAAACTTTTTAGAGATTTACCTCCATTTCCAAAGGAACAGTTACGAGAAAAGTACACGGGTGGAGATATTGTCATTCAAGCTTGTGCAGATGACGAGCAAGTTGCCTTTCATGCTATTCGTAACCTTATTCGCAAGGGAAGAAATGCAGTTACTCTTCGTTGGAGTCAATCAGGTTTTGCAGCTATCGGTAATCGTATGGAAACTCCTCGAAATCTCTTTGGCTTTAAAGACGGGACTGCTAATGTCACTACTGGGAAAGAATTTGATCAGGTTGTGTGGGCAGACAGTAAGGACTGGATGGAAAATGGTTCCTACATGGCCGTTCGTCGCATCCAGATGTTCCTTGATACTTGGGACCGAACCAATCTGGAGGAGCAAGAAAATACCTTTGGGCGCTATAAGGAAAGTGGAGCTCCTTTTGGTAAGAAAAACGAATTTGATGAGGTGGACTTGAGTCTTCTTCCTGACGATTCTCATGTACGCTTAGCAAAAGAAGTGGATAAACCTCTCCTGCGTCGCTCTTATTCTTATTCTGATGGCATAGATGAAAAGACTGGTCAGTTTGACACTGGTTTACTCTTTATTTCTTTTCAAAAGGATCCAGATAGCTTTGTTAAAGTTCAGACCAATCTAGGTGCTACGGATAAAATGAATGAGTACGTTACCCATATAGGCAGTGGTCTTTTTGCCTGCTTTGGTGGAGTAGAGAAGGGAGGTTACATTGGGCAGAAATTATTGGAACCTTAAAAGTATTATCCTCCTATGTGTTTGTTTCTTCCTGTTGATTTTTCCGGTAGGAGCTAAGGAAAATTTGAGTCCCTACTTTGTCAAAATAACTGATGCAACTAAAGCTGTTAAAGAAGGTAAACAAGATCAGGCAAGAAAACTAATCGATGAAATGACCAAAGATTTCGAGAAAGTCGAGAATTCTGACTCTGAAGCAGGACGTAAAGTTCAAGAAAAGTTAGCCTTAACTGGTGATATTACTGAAGACCAGCTAACTCAGATTTCTTTAGCCATTTTGACATTTGAGAAAGAGCAAAATCCAGTCGACCTAGATGCAGAAAAAGAGAAACTTGTTTCACGATTAGAACCTCGTTTTGAAGCCTTAGACAAGGCAATCGCTTCTCAAGATCTGGAAGCAGTAAGAGAAGCCTATAAAAAAATGAATTCAACCTGGACCATCAATGAAGCAGTGGTTCGCGACCATAGTACAGCTCATTATGGGCAAGTGGAAACAGCAATTTCCTTTTTGCGTAGTAGCATTGAGACTGAACCAACTAACTTTGATACTATTCAGGCATCGTTTGATGATTTGAAAAAAGCCATTACTAACTTTGTTGAAGGTACAGAAGTTGCGACGACATCTTCGAATCTGACCCTAAAGGATGGAATTGATCTTTTAAAAAAGGCCTTGGCTCAATTTCAAGCTGATCAAGATAGCGAAGCAGCTGCAACCATGAAGGAGTTTATTACTATTTGGCCAACTATCGAGGGTTCTGTAAGTACAACCAATCCTTCGCTTTATACCAAGGTTGAAAGTGAAAGTCCTGTCATCATGGTTAAGGGAAAGGAAAGGGAATATCAAGAAAAGCTTTCTAGCTTGATTGCAGAGCTATCTCAAATTGATACTAGCGCTTCCTATAATGCATTTGACGCCATGCTCATCTTGCTCCGAGAAGGTATAGAAGCCCTCTTGATTGTCATGGCGCTTGTGACAACTTTGAAAGCTGCCAAGATGAGAAAGGGCCTCAAGTGGGTCTATGGTGGTGCGTTTGCGGGTATCGTAGCCAGTCTTTTAATTGCCTATATCCTACAGATTGCCTTTCCAGCAGTCACCTCAGGAACTAACCGTGAAATCATCGAAGGTGCAGTCGGGATTTTTGCGGTTATCATGATGATTTTAATCGGTATTTGGCTACATAGCAAATCTTCTGTTAAAAAATGGAATGCTTTTATGGAATCACAAATGCAAACTGTCACGAAAACAGGATCTTTCCTTTCTATGTTCGCTTTAAGTTTTCTAGCCGTATTCCGTGAAGGTGCTGAGACGATTTTATTCTATGTGGGGATTCTGCCAAGGATTTCTAGTTTTGATTTTGTCCTAGGAATTTCTCTAGCCCTCTCAGTTTTAGTCATGATTGCCTTTGTGATGAACAAGGCTAGTCAATTTTTCCTACCTCACAAGGTTTTCTTTATCCTGACTTGGATGATTTATGCCTTAGCCTTTAAGATGACGGGAGTCAGTATCCATGCCTTACAGTTGACAAATATGATTCCAAACCATCTGATCTCAGGAATACCAAGTATTGATATATTGGGAATTTACCCTAGTTGGGAAGGGTTAGCAGGTCAGACTATCTTTATCCTCGTAGTTTTTCTAATTACCATTAGACAGGGTGAAAAGTGATGGATCAAAAGGAATTGACAATTATTGAACATTTGATAGAATTTAGAAAGAGATTGCTAGCAGTAGTTGTTTGCTTCTTTCTGGTTTTCTGCCTTTCACTATTATTTGCCAATCAGGTTTATCAATTTATCACACAAGGCTTTAGTCAGAAGTTGATCGTCTTGGGACCAAATGATATTTTATGGATTTATCTTCGTTTGGCAAGTTTGATGGCCTTTAGCCTTACCTTACCTTTTACGGTCTATCAAGTCTGGAGTTTTGTTCGACCAGCCCTTAAAACTGAAGAAGCAGGAGCGATTTTTGCTTATATCCCTGCAACTTTCCTTTGTTTTATCTTGGGATTAGTCTTTGGCTTTTATTTTGTCACACCAGCTATACTTCAGGTTTTACTGGGACTGGGTGAAAACTTATTTGAAACGCAGTTAACGGCACAAAATTATCTAGCTTTTGTCTTTCAAACAACTGTACCACTAGCGTTTATCTTTGAATTGCCAGTTATCATTGCTTTTTTAACCTCAATTGGTTTGATTGGGCCTGGCCTACTCATTGCTTATAGACGTTATGCTTACTTCATTTTATTGGTATTGGCAGTTATATTGACGCCGGCCGATTTTATTAGCGATTTAGCGATGACTGTTCCCCTAATCCTTTTGTATGAGGTTAGTATCGCTATTAGTAAATGGATAATTAAGAGAAAAAGGAAAGGAGAAAAAAATGGGAATTTTACGTGATATTGGTGCACCAGGCTTGATAGTCATTGTTCTTGGAGCACTGTTGATTTTTGGGCCAAAACGCTTACCAGAGTTAGGCGAGTCAGTAGGAAAAATGCTTGCCGAGTTTAAGAAAGCCGTTAAGGGCATCGGTGAGCAAGAAGAAAAATAAACGAAAAATGATTGAATAGAGTTGAGAATTGTTAGCTTGGAATTATCTCTGGCTACAATCTCAATTTTTTTATTTAGTTTAAGGTTTCTTTAAGGTTTCTATAATATTCTGAAGAACTCTATATTAATGGAAAGATGGATTTGAAAACCTACTTTTTATCATTCAAGATACCTTCCCAAAAAGTATGTAACAACCCTCTTTCTGGCTAGAGAATTCTAGTATTTATTTCGATAAAGGGCTAGGTTGTGATATAATGGTAAAGAATGAGTTTTTTAGAACAAACTAAAGGAGTATTAAAATGATCTACGCTGGAATTTTAGCAGGTGGAACTGGCACGCGCATGGGGATTAGTAATTTACCCAAACAATTTCTTGAGTTGGGAGATCGCCCAATCTTGATTCATACTATTGAAAAATTTGTCTTGGAACCAAGTATTGAAAAGATTGTAGTTGGAGTTCATGGTGACTGGGTTACACACGCAGAAGATTTAGTTGAAAAATTCCTACCACTCCACAAGGATCGTATTATCATCACAAAAGGTGGTGCGGATCGTAATTCTAGTATTGAAAAAATTATTGAAGCTATTGATGCTTACCGTCCAATTACGGAAGATGATATCGTAGTCACTCATGACTCAGTTCGTCCTTTTATCACACTTCGAATGATTCAAGATAACATTGCTCTTGCACAAAATCATGATGCTGTTGATACTGTAGTTGAAGCGGTGGATACCATTGTTGAAAGTACAAATGGTCAGTTCATAACAGATATTCCAAATCGCGCTCATCTATACCAAGGACAGACTCCACAAACCTTCCGCTGTAAAGACTTTATTGACTTGTATGGTTCTTTATCAGCAGAAGAAAAAGAAATTTTGACAGATGCATGTAAAATCTTTGTCATTAAGGGTAAAGATGTAGCCTTGGCAAAAGGTGAATACTCAAACCTTAAAATTACAACAGTTACAGACTTGAAGATTGCTAAAAGCATGATTGAGAAAGACTAGAGATATGATTAATCAAATTTATCAACTGACAAAACCAAAGTTTATTAATATTAAATATCAGGAAGAAGAAATTGATCAAGAGAATCATATCCTTATTCGACCAAATTTTATGGCGGTTTGTCATGCGGATCAACGTTACTATCAAGGAAAACGTGATCCCAAAATACTATCTAAAAAGCTTCCAATGGCTATGATTCATGAGTCTTGTGGAACTGTTATTTCTGATCCAACAGGGATTTTTAAAGTAGGTCAGAAGGTTGTCATGATTCCTAATCAACCACCTATGCAGAGTGATGAGGAATTTTATGAAAACTATATGACAGGAACTTATTTCTTGTCTAGTGGTTATGATGGGTTTATGCGAGAATTTGTTTCTCTGCCTAAGGATCGTGTGGTAGCTTACGAAGATATTGAAGACACAGTTGCAGCCATTACTGAATTTGTCAGTGTGGGTATGCACGCTATGAATCGTTTCTTGACAGTTTCTCACAGCAGACGTCAGCGTATTGCAGTTATTGGAGATGGTAGTCTAGCTTTTGTAATGGCTAATATTATCAACTATACCTTACCTGAAGCTGAAATTATTGTAATTGGTCGTCACTGGGAGAAGTTAGAACTCTTCTCATTTGCAAAAGAGCTTTACATTACTGATAGCATCCCAGATGATCTTAGTTTTGATCATGGTTTCGAATGTTGTGGTGGTGATGGCTGCGGACCTGCAATTAATGATCTCATTCGTTACATCAAACCACAGGGAACCATTTTGATGATGGGTGTTAGTGAGTACAAGGTAAATATCAATACTCGAGATTCACTTGAAAAAGGTTTATTGTTAGTAGGTTCTTCACGTTCTGGGCGAATTGACTTCGAAAAAGCGATTCAAATGATGGAGATTAAGAGATTTGCCAATCGTTTGAAAAATATCATTTATTTAGAAGAACCAGTCAGAGAAATCAAAGATATTCACCGAGTTTTTGCAACTGACTTAAATACCGCATTTAAGACAGTCTTTAAGTGGGAAGTATAATGGAGGATGATTGTGAAGGAAATCGTTAAAGCAAAGATTGCTTCCTTATTGTCAGCTGACGAAGAAATTCAGAGCGTTGAACAATTGGGGGGGATGACCAATCAAAACTATTTGGTTAAGACAAGCTCAAACCAATATATTGTTAAGTTTTTCGGAAAAGGTACAGATAAATTAATCGATCGCCAGAATGAGAAGTTCAATCTTGCATTGTTGAAAGATTTGAAATTAGATGTAGAAAATTATCTTTTCGATATTGAAGCAGGAATTAAGGTTAATCAATACATTGAAAATGCTGAGACACTTGATTCAACTACCATTAAAACCAAATTTGAAAAGATTGCACCAATTCTACAAACGATTCACGCTTCTGGTAAAGAACTAAAAGGAGAGTTTGCTCCTTTTGAGGAAATAAAAAAATATGAATCCTTGATTCAAGGGGAGATTTCCTATCCGAACTATGAAATTGTCAGAAAGTTAGTATTTTCTCTGAAAGACCAACTTGAACAAATTGGAATTGATAAAAAATCATGTCACATTGATTTGGTTCCAGAAAACTTTATAGAAGGACCAGATGGCCACCTTTATCTCATTGATTGGGAATATTCATCCATAAATGATCCTATGTGGGATTTGGCAGCCCTCTTCCTAGAATCTGAATTTACAAGTGCAGAAGAAGAAGACTTTTTAAGTCATTACGAGAGTGACAAGACTCCAGTTTCAAGAGAGAAAATTCGTATTTACAAAATCTTGCAAGATATCATTTGGAGTCTTTGGACTATTTACAAGGAAGAAAATGGTGCAGATTTTGGAGATTATGGAATCTCTCGTTACAATAGAGCAGTAAAAGAATTAGAGTCTGAAGGAGATTTAAATGAAAACTAAAAATGGAGTTTCTTTTGGGCTACTATCAGGTGTGTTCTGGGGATTAGGATTAACGATTAGTGCTTATATCTTTTCAATCTTTACAGAGCTTTCGCCTTTTGTAGTAGCAGCTGCACATGACTTCCTTAGTATTTTTATCTTGTTAGGGTATCTTCTGGTTAAAGAAGGAAAAGTTCGCTTTTCAATCTTCTTGAACATTCGAAATGTCAGTGTTATCATCGGAGCTTTACTAGCCGGTCCGATTGGTATGCAGGCCAATCTCTATGCAGTTAAGTATATTGGAAGTTCTCTAGCATCGTCTGTTTCGGCGATTTATCCTGCTGTTTCAGTCTTGCTTGCCTTCTTCTTTTTGAAGCACAAGATTTCCAAAAATACAATTTTTGGTATCTTTCTAATCATTGCTGGGATTATTGCTCAGACCTATAAAGCAGAGCAAGTGAATTCTTTCTATATCGGAATTTTATGTGCCTTGATTTGTGCCCTTGCTTGGGGAAGCGAAAGTGTTCTTAGCTCTTTTGCTATGGAAAGTGATCTCAGTGAAATTGAAGCCCTCTTGATTCGACAAGTCACATCCTTCTTGTCTTATTTAGTCATTGTACTCTTTACACATCATTCATTTGCAGAAGTGGCAAATGGCCAATTGTTTGGTCTATTGATTGTCTTTGCGGCGTTTGATATGATTTCTTACCTTGCCTACTACATTGCTATCAATCGATTGCAACCAGCAAAGGCAACTGGTCTAAATGTCAGTTATGTAGTATGGACTGTTTTGTTTGCAGCAATTTTCTTGGGCTCGCCCCTTAATTTATTAACCATCATTACTTCACTCATCGTAATGGCTGGTGTTTACATTATTATTAAAGAATAAAGGAGAAAGCGCGTGAAAGCGATCATCTTAGCAGCTGGTTTGGGAACTCGTTTGAGACCCATGACAGAAAATACTCCCAAAGCCTTGGTTAAAGTTAACCAAAAACCTTTGGTTGAATATCAAATTGAATTTTTAAAAGAACGTGGAATTGATGATGTTATCATCGTTGTAGGTTATTTGAAAGAACAATTCGACTACCTTAAAGAGAAGTATGGCGTTCGTTTGGTCTTTAATGATAAGTTTGCTGATTACAATAATTTTTACTCACTTTACTTGGTGAAAGAAGAGTTGGCTAATAGCTACGTTATCGATGCGGATAACTATCTTTTCAAAAATATGTTCCGTAATGATATCGAGCGTTCAACATATTTCAGTGTTTATCGTGAAGATTGTGATAATGAGTGGTTCCTAGTTTACGGAGATGATTACAAAGTTCAAGATATCATTGTCGATAGCAAAAATGGACGAATCTTGAGTGGTGTGTCATTCTGGGATGCCCCAACAGCTGAGAAGATTGTTGGATTTATCGATGATGCCTATGCAAGTGGTGAATTTGTAGATCTCTACTGGGACAACATGGTTAAAGATAATATCAAAAAACTAGATGTTTACGTAGAGGAATTGGAAGAAAATTCTATCTACGAAATTGACAGTGTCAAAGATTATCAAAAATTGGAGAAGATTCTCTCTTCACAAAAATAAGTAAACTAAAATACGTCAGACACCTTACCTATTTTTGCTTGACTTTTTAGGGTTGATACAGTATACTAGTAAAAATTTAACCTTTAAGGGAAGTCCAGAGAGGCTCACAAGGTGTCAGATAGAAAATAGATTACACAAACTTCGAATAAACACAGTTTATTTGATTCTTTTCTGTAAGTATCTTACTGAAACCTTGCGATTGCAAGGTTTTTCTTTTTCTGAACCCCTTAAAATTTAAGGAGGAAACGGTATGAATCCAAATTGTAAAAAACGCATGGGTGCTATTCGCTTGGAAAACATGAAAGTAGTGTCTCAAAAGGAAATCGCACCAGCAATCTTTGAACTCGTACTTCAAGGAGAAATGGTTGAAGCTATGAAAGCTGGACAATTTCTACATTTGCGTGTACCTGATGATGCCCATCTTTTGCGTCGTCCGATTTCAATCTCGTCTATAGATAAGGCTAATAAACAATGCCATCTTATTTATCGTATCGAAGGTTCTGGTACGGCGATTTTTTCAACCTTAAAAACAGGTGATAGCTTAGATGTTATGGGACCTCAAGGAAATGGCTTTAACTTATCTGATTTAGACAAGCAGAGTCGTGTTCTCCTAGTCGGTGGAGGAATTGGTGTGCCTCCTTTGCTTGAAGTAGCTAAACAATTAGATGAACGTGGTGTAGATGTCACAACAGTTCTGGGATTTGCTACTAAAGATGCAGTTATTTTGGAAGATGAATTATCCCAATACAGCAAAGTCTTTGTAACGACTGATGATGGATCTTATAGAATCCAAGGAAATGTATCAGTAGTGATTAATGAATTTGACACAGAATTTGATGCAATCTACTCATGCGGAGCACCTGGTATGATGAAATACATCAACCAAACATTTTACGACCATCCAAGAGCTTATCTATCACTAGAATCCCGCATGGCCTGTGGTATGGGGGCTTGCTACGCTTGCGTCTTGAAAGTACCTGATAGTGAAACAGTTAGTCAACGTGTGTGTGAAGATGGCCCTGTATTTAAAACAGGCACAGTAGTTTTATAAGGAGAGTGTCATGACTGAAAATCGATTACAAGTTTCTATACCAGGCTTAGAATTAAAGAATCCTATCATTCCTGCTTCAGGCTGTTTTGGATTTGGTCAAGAATATGCCAAATACTATGATTTAGACCTTTTAGGCTCTATCATGATCAAGGCGACTACCCTAGAACCCAGGTTTGGAAATCCAACTCCACGAGTGGCAGAAACACCTGCTGGTATGTTGAATGCCATTGGTCTACAAAATCCTGGTTTAGAAGTCGTTCTCTCTGAAAAATTACCTTGGCTTCAAAGAGAATATCCAAAACTTCCCATTATCGCCAATGTTGCTGGCTTTTCAAAACAAGAATACGCGGTCGTATCTCATGGAATTTCTAAGGCAACTAACGTGAAAGCTATAGAGCTCAATATCTCTTGTCCTAACGTTGATCATGGGAATCATGGACTTTTAATTGGACAAGATCCTGAGTTGGCCTATGATGTGGTGAAGGCTGCCGTAGAAGCATCAGAAGTGCCCGTTTACGTCAAATTGACTCCAAGTGTTACTGACATCGTAACCATTGCTAAGGCTGCAGAAGATGCTGGAGCTAGTGGTCTCACAATGATCAATACCCTTGTAGGGATGCGTTTTGATCTCAAAACTAGAAAACCGATTATCGCAAATGGGACAGGTGGCATGTCTGGACCTGCTGTATTTCCTGTAGCCCTAAAACTAATCCGTCAAGTAGCTCAAACATCTAAGCTTCCAATCATTGGTATGGGAGGAGTGGATTCTGCTGAAGCTGCTTTAGAAATGTATCTGGCTGGTGCATCAGCTATCGGAGTCGGTACAGCAAACTTTACCAATCCATATGCTTGTCCAGATATTATCGAAAATCTACCAAAAGTCATGGATAAGTACGGGATCGAAAGTCTAGAAATGTTGCGAAATGAAGTCAAAGAAAGTTTGATCTAAGTTTTATATGCTGAATTCAGTCTAAATTGTTTTGAAAGCGCCATTTTTTTGGTATAATAAATACTATGATTATTACAGTACCTATTAAAACAGAAAAAGATATTGCAACACCAGGACCAAACGTCCTTGTACTTGGTTATTTTGATGGAGTTCATCTTGGACATCAAAAATTATTTGAAATAGCTTCTAATATTGCTGCTGAAAATCGCCAGGGAGTAGCTCTAGTAACTTTTAACGAATCACCAAAACTAACTCTGAATCAATACTCACCTGAACACTTATTGCATATTTTGAATGCTAGTGAACGTGAACGTAGATTGAAGAGAGCTGGAGTTGAGAGCTTATATTTGATGGATTTCACTAGTCGAGTAGCAAATATGACTGCAAAAGAATTCATTGATACCTACGTCAAGGAAGCAAAGGCAGATACGATTGTAGTTGGTTTTGACTATACTCTTGGTTCAGATAGAAAAACAGCTGAGGATTTAAAAGAACTTTTCCATGGTGAAGTAGTTATTGTTCCACCAGTTGAGGACGAAAAGGGGAAAATTAGTTCAACGCGCATTCGCCAAGCCATTCTAGAAGGAGATGTAAAAGAAGCAGGCAAACTTTTGGGATTCCCTTTACCAACGAGAGGTGTAGTGGTTCACGGAAATGCTCGAGGTCGAACTATTGGCTTCCCGACAGCTAATCTAGTCAACTTGGATAGGACATATATGCCAGCTGATGGTGTTTATGCTGTTGACGTTGAAATTCAAAGAAAAGTCTATCGTGGTATGGCGAGTCTAGGTAAAAATGAAACCTTTGATGGCGAAGAAGAGCGTTTTGAAGTTCATATCTTTGATTTTTCCGACGATATCTATGGGGAAACTGTCATCGTTTCCTGGTTGGACCGTATCCGTGATATGGTAAAATTTGATAGCGTTGATCAATTAGTTAAGCAACTAGAAGAAGATGAAAAGATAGCTAGAAAATAAAATCAAAAAATAGTAGAGTTTGGGATTGAACTGCACCCCAAAAGTTAGACATAAAAATCTAACTTTTGGGGTGTTTTTATTATGTGACTTTCAGTCCGTCTCGCTCCGTTAGGTGCGAGACAAAAAAACCACCCGCTATGCGGGTGCGCGTCAAAGGTTATACCAAAAAAACTCCAAACGCGATACAATAAAGGTGTTCAAGCCAATTGTAAAGCGAAAGGAGAAAACCATGGCACAAAAGTCTCATAGTTTATCACACACAAAGTGGCACTGTAAGTATCACATTGTGTTCACCCCTAAGTATAGACGAAAAGTCATCTATAATCAATATCGGAGTAGTTTAGGTGAAATATTTCATCGTTTGTGTAGCTATAAAGGAGTTGAAATTATCGAAGGACACTTGATGCCCGATCATGTACATATGTTAGTCAGTATTCCACCAAGGATAAGTGTTTCTAGTTTCATGGGTTATTTAAAGGGTAAAAGTGCACTCATGATGTTTGACAAACACGCCAACCTCAAGTACAAGTTTGGAAATCGACATTTCTGGGCGGAAGGTTATTATGTGAGTACAGTAGGGCTTAATGAAGCCACGATAAGGAAATACATACAAGATCAGGAAAAGCATGATATAGCACTAGATAAATTAAGTGTGAAAGAATATGAGGATCCCTTTAGGGATAGTGGTAAGTAATACTCACTCCTCTTTAAGAGGCAAGTGACGAGTCAAGAGCAATGAGGCTTGAACAACGTGAAAGCCAGCGTCTTTAGGCGCTGGCTGGTAATTTGGGCTTATAGCCCTGGTACAAACCACCCGTTTGACGGGTGGTTATGATTTGTATTTTAGCTTAAGTTTGGGGAATCATCATAACTATTATAGTAGGCTAAATAAAGAATAGTTCATTTCGACTTCTAAAACATTGCTAGAAATTGATTTGACTCCCCTAATCAATTTGTTTATATCTTATTTCAATCCACTATATTTAACTTAAGTCAACATTTAAAATTAAAACTGACAAGTAGCTATATAAAAATTAGAGTATTATGAACAGAATATATCTTTTCTCCATTTTACTTAACTAATAAGTGTTGTATTTTATGATAGAAAAGTGTTTTCTTCAATGTCTATCTTGATTTTTTGAGTATCCTAAAAGGTTATGCTATACTAGAAATATGTTAGATTTGGAGAAATATGGTGTGACCATGTGGGAAGAGGACAAGATTCTTTCTTTCCGTCAAAAATTATTAGCCTGGTATGACGAAAACAAGCGTGATTTACCCTGGAGACGAAGCAAGAATCCTTATCATATCTGGGTATCTGAAATTATGTTGCAGCAGACTCGAGTTGATACCGTCATTCCCTATTATGAACGTTTTTTGGACTGGTTTCCGACTGTTGAAAGCTTAGCAAATGCAGCTGAGGAACGCTTATTAAAAGCTTGGGAAGGACTTGGCTATTATTCTCGTGTCCGCAATATGCAAACAGCTGCTCAACAGATTATGAGTGAATTTGAAGGCAAGTTTCCGTCAACTTATGCAGGTATTTCAAGCTTAAAAGGGATTGGTCCTTATACAGCTGGTGCAATTTCTAGTATTGCCTTTAACCTTCCACAGCCTGCAGTAGATGGCAATGTCATGCGTGTTTTGGCACGTTTGTTTGAAGTCAATTATGATATTGGAAATCCTAGCAATCGAAAAATATTTCAAGCGATGATGGAAGTTCTAATAGATCCTGATCGTCCAGGTGATTTCAATCAGGCTTTGATGGATTTAGGTTCAGATATTGAGGCTCCTGTTAATCCAAGACCTGAGGAGAGTCCTGTTAAGGAGTTCAGTGCTGCTTACCAACATGGGACCATGGATCGCTATCCCATTAAGGCTCCAAAGAAAAAGCCAGTTCCTATTTTTCTAAAGGCTCTTGTAGTGCAAAATAGTCAGGGTCAGTTTCTATTAGAGAAGAATGAGAGTGAAAAACTCTTGGCTGGATTTTGGCATTTTCCCTTGATTGAAGTTGATGAATTCTCAGACCAGACTCAGGACCTGGACCTTTTTAGTCAAGTAGCGGAGCCAATTCTAGAACTGGGACCATCTCCACAGGAGAGTTTTGAACAAGACTATGATTTAGAAGTTGATTGGCAAGACTTACGTTTTGAAGAGGTCAAGCATATTTTTAGCCATCGTAAATGGCATATCCAGATAATTGCAGGACAAGTTACTGAGACACAGGAATATGTTGATAGAGAAGTTCTTTGGTTAAGTCCAGAAGAATTTATCAATTATCCTCTAGCCAAACCCCAGCAAAAGATCTGGCAAGCCTATTTGAAAAGAAGCCACTAGCATCGGTCTTTCGTGTCTTCTTTACATTTTTTTGGTATAATGAGATAAGAAAAAGGTGACTAAATGAAAAAAATACTAATTGTAGATGATGAAAAACCCATCTCAGATATTATAAAATTTAATATGGCCAAGGAAGGTTATGAAGTTGTGACTGCTTTTAATGGCCGTGAAGCACTTGAACAATTTGAAGCTGAGCAACCAGATATTATTATCTTGGATTTGATGCTTCCAGAGATTGATGGACTTGAGGTCGCAAAAACTATTCGTAAGACAAGTAGTGTTCCTATTATCATGCTTTCAGCTAAAGACAGTGAGTTTGATAAGGTTATCGGTCTTGAACTTGGGGCGGATGACTACGTGACTAAGCCCTTTTCAAATCGTGAACTCCAAGCACGTGTTAAGGCCTTACTTCGCCGTACGGAGCTAGCTTCTGCCGATAACCAAGAGCCTGAAACGAAACTGCAAAGTCTGCAAATCGGTGACTTGGAGATCCTCCCAGATGCTTATGTCGCTAAGAAATACGGAGAGGAGTTAGAGTTGACTCACCGTGAGTTTGAGCTCTTGTATCACCTAGCGTCACATATTGGTCAAGTGATCACCCGTGAGCACCTCCTTGAAACTGTTTGGGGTTATGACTACTTTGGGGATGTCCGTACAGTAGACGTAACCATTAGACGCTTGCGTGAGAAAATTGAAGATACACCAAGTAGACCTGAATACATCCTAACTCGTCGTGGAGTGGGATATTACATGAGAAATAATGATTGAAGTAATTAAACAAACAATTTTGACGAGTGACTTTATCTTTATCCTCATCCTAATAGGCTTTATTATGCTGGTGACTTTTCTCTTACTGGAAAGTCGTCGCGATAATATTCGCCTGAGACAGCTGAATCAGAAGGTCAAGGATTTGATTGCTGGTGATTATTCTCAGGTTTTGGATATGCAGGGAAGTTCAGAGATTACCAATATCACCAACAATCTTAATGACTTATCTGAAGTCATTCGTCTGACTCAGGAAAATCTGGAACAAGAGAGTAAAAGGTTGCATAGTATCCTGTCCTACATGACAGATGGAGTGCTTGCAACCAACCGTCGTGGGCAAATCATCATGATCAATGATATGGCCAAGAGACAACTTGGAGTCGAAAGGGATGATGCTCTTAATCAAAATATCTTAGAGTTACTCAAGATTGAAGAAGAGTATGAGCTGAGAGATCTCATTACCCAAAGTCCGGAATTGATGATTTATTCCCAAAATGTGAATGGCGAGTATATCAGCTTGCGCGTGCGTTTTGCCTTGATTCGTAGAGAGTCTGGCTTTATCTCTGGTTTAGTAGCAGTTCTACATGATACGACTGAACAAGAGAAGGAAGAACGTGAGAGAAGGCTTTTCGTTTCGAACGTTAGTCATGAGTTGCGTACACCCTTGACCAGTGTAAAATCCTATCTTGAGGCCTTGGATGAAGGAGCTCTTACAGAACCAGTTGCTCCAGATTTTATCAAGGTTTCTCTGGATGAAACCAACCGTATGATGCGGATGGTGACGGACCTCTTGCACCTCTCACGGATTGACAATGAGACCAGTCACTTGGATGTTGAGTTGATTAACTTTACTGCCTTTATCACCTTTATTCTCAATCGTTTTGATAAAATGAAAAGTCAGGATGAGGAGAAAAAGTACGAGTTGGTGAGAGATTATCCGATTAACTCTGTTTGGATTGAGATTGATACGGATAAGATGACCCAGGTGATTGACAATATCCTGAATAACGCTATCAAGTATTCACCAGATGGTGGAAAAATCACTGTAAGCATGAAGACTACAGATGATCAGATGATTTTGTCCATCTCCGACCAAGGTCTAGGGATTCCAAAGCAAGATTTGCCGAAGATTTTTGACCGTTTCTATCGAGTAGACCGAGCAAGAAGTCGTGCCCAAGGTGGAACAGGACTAGGATTGGCTATTGCCAAGGAAATCATCAAACAACATAAAGGCTTTATCTGGGCCAAGAGTGAATATGGCAAGGGCTCTACTTTTACTATCGTACTTCCATACGATAAGGACGCCGTGAAAGAAGAGATTTGGGAGGATGAACTAGAAGACTAGAATGAGTGATATCGGTTTTAAATACAGTATTTTAGCATCGGGTTCCAGTGGAAATTCATTTTACTTGGAAACACCAAAAAAGAAAATTTTAGTAGATGCGGGCCTATCTGGCAAAAAAATTACAAGCCTATTGAGTGAAATTAACCGCAAACCAGAGGATTTGGATGCTATCTTGATAACGCATGAGCATTCAGATCATATCCACGGTGTGGGCGTTCTGGCTCGCAAGTACGGCATGGATCTTTATGCCAATGAGAAAACCTGGCAGGCTATGGAAAATAGTAAGTATCTCGGTAAGGTTGACTCGTCGCAAAAGCATATTTTCGAGATGGGAAAAACTAAAACCTTTGGCGACATCGATATCGAGAGTTTCGGTGTGAGTCATGATGCAGTCGCGCCCCAGTTTTATCGTTTTATGAAGGATGATAAGAGCTTTGTTATGCTGACGGATACGGGCTATGTTAGTGACCGTATGGCTGGCATTGTCGAGAATGCAGATGGCTATCTGATCGAGTCAAATCATGATGTGGAAATCCTGCGAGCAGGATCTTACGCATGGCGACTCAAACAACGCATCCTGTCTGACCTTGGTCACCTCTCAAACGAGGATGGAGCAGACGCCATGATTCGTACACTAGGTAATCGTACCAAGAAGATTTACCTAGGCCATTTGTCTAGGGAGAATAATATCAAGGAACTGGCCCACATGACCATGGTCAATCAGTTAGCTCAAGCAGATCTTGGAGTTGGAGTAGACTTTCAAGTTTACGATACTTCCCCAGATACCGCAACACCATTGACGGAGATATAGCAAGGAACGCCGAGAGGTGTTCTTTTTATCTTGACTGAGCTCTTAAAAAGTAATACAATAGTGTTACCAATAGTTATAGGAGAAGAAACATGACGACTATTACATTAAAAGTTTCCGAAGCAGATAAAACATTTATGAAAGCCATGGCTAAGTTTGAAGGAGTTTCTCTATCAGAGTTGATACGGACAAAAACTTTAGAAGCTTTAGAGGATGAATATGATGCTCGTGTAGCAGATTTAGCTTATCAAGAGTATTTAGAAGATTTGGAAAAAGGGCTTAAACCCATTACTTGGGAAGAAATGATGCATGATCTAGGTCTGGAGGAAGATTAACTTGTATAAGCTAGTTCCAACAAGACGATTTATTAAACAACTAAGGAAATTAGATCGTTATACACAAATATTAATTACAAAGTATCTAGAAAATAACGTTTTAGAGGATCCAAGACGTCATGGGAAAGCTTTGGTGGGGAATAGAGGTGGTCAATGGAGGTACCGGATTGGTAATTATCGAGTTATTGTGCAAATTGTAGATGATGAACTGATAGTCTCTACTCTGGAAGTTGGTCATCGTAGAGATATTTATTAGAATTCCCATTAAACTATTTTATTTACTTTTTATAACAAGAGGAGTTTACAGATTGCAGAACAAGTGGAAGATAAAAGCCTATTACGATACTAGTATTATAATATTAGCTTTAATATCAGTTGTTTTAGTAATACTTGGTTTTACAGATTTAATTGATCTTGAGAAACCTCCATACAGTATTATAGACTTAGTCATATGGTTTGTTTTTCTTGTCGATTATATTTGGAGATTTAGTATTTCCAAAAGTAAATGGTCATTTATTATAAACAACATTTTTGACTTGCTTGCAATTCTGCCTTTGAATGCTATTTTTACAGTTTTTCGTTTGGGGAGGATCTTCCGTCTTGCACGCTTAACAAAGTTAGTAAAACTAAGTCGGTTATTAAGAATTATAGGTCTTACTGGCAAATTAGAGAAAAAGCTAAAAATTTTTCTAAGAACAAATGGATTAATTTACATTCTGTATGTCAATTTTTTTATCGTTCTAGTTGGTAGTTCAATCTTATCAGTTGTTGAAGAGAAGTCATTTTCTGATAGTGTATGGTGGTCACTTGTTACAGTTACAACTGTTGGATATGGGGATATTGTACCGAGTAGCCTATTTGGAAAATGGCTAGCTGTATTATTGATGCTAGTTGGAATTGGAACAATAGGAATGCTAACAAGTTCTTTAACTAATTTTTTTGTTAAGGATGAATCTAAAACTCAAATAAATCTTGATAAACTTTATAAGGAAATTGAGAATCAAAGACAATTAATAGAATCACAAGATAAAAAGCTTGAGGAGCTGAATCAGATGGTTAAAGAATTGCTGAAAAAAAGTTAGCAAACAAATAGTTCTTCAACAGTCTATAAAATCAAAAAACGCATAATATCAGGTGTTCATAAACCTTGATATTATGCGTTTTAACATGAAAAAAATTATTGGATTATCTCCTAAAATTCAATTTAAACTAAGTTTCTTACAACCCAGCAAATTCTTTGATTTCTTGAGCTGACATTGAAGAGTCGCAACGGACATTGATTTGTCCATTTGCAACATGGACGAATCCTGGTACAGTAGGGATTTCATAGCGTGAGCGGAAGTCTTGTAAAGCTTCAAGTTGACTTGGTTCTTCGCTATTGATGAAGTAGATGTGCGCTTTGGTTTCAGCTACTACACCAGCCAATGTACCAGCAAATTTACGGCAGTAAGGACAAGTTTTGCGTCCGATAAAGAAAGTTGCAGTTTCTTGCTTGTCAAGTGCTTCTTGAGCACGCGCTACAGTTGTAACTTCAAGATCTTTGATGTTTTCTAAAAATTGTTCCATGAGATTACCTCGCTTTCATTGATATGTCTAGTATGCCATAAAGTTTCTAAAATTGCTTAGATTTGATACGAAATTAGATTGTTGGACAGAAACCAGTAGACCAAGTGTCGATTTACTAATCCTTGTGCTGTAAGGATTGAGCGTTCCAGTTAAATGAGATAAAAATTTCAGTCAGATATCATTTCATCTTTACTAGCAAAAATAAAGGTCAGGATTTTTCCCGACCTTTAAATAGTTTTTTATTTTACAAAGGCATTGATTTCAGCTTCGATGTTAGCAATCTTAGCTTGTGAATCTTCGTTGCTTTCACCAACAACTGCAATGTAGAACTTGATTTTTGGTTCAGTACCTGAAGGGCGAACTGCAATCCATGATCCATCAGCAAGTGTGTATTTCAATACATCACTTGGAGGAGTAGTTAAAGCTGTAACTGTTCCATCAGCGGCAGTAGATGTTTGTGCTTTAAAGTCTTCAACGACAGTGATAGTTGTTGCATTCCATTCTTTTGGTGCATTGTTGCGGAATTTAGCCATAATTGCTTTGATTTGTTCAGCACCGTCAACACCAGAGAGGGTAACAGAGATTGTCTTTTCAGCATAGTAGCCGTACTCTTTGTAGATTTCTTCGATACCATCTGCAAGTGTCAAACCACGTGAACGGTAGTAGGCAGCAAGTTCAGCAACGACAAGAACGGCTTGGATAGCGTCTTTATCACGTACGAATGGTTTAATCAAGTAACCGAAGCTTTCTTCAAATCCCATCATGTATGTGTGATTGTGTTTTTCTTCGAATTCTTGGATTTTTTCAGCGATAAATTTGAAACCAGTCAAGACGTTGAACATAGTTGCGCCGTAGCTTTCAGCAATCTTCGTTACCAAGTCAGTTGATACGATAGATTTACATAGGGCTGCATTTTCAGGAAGAGTTCTAGCGTTTTTGTGGGCTTCCAAGATGTATTTTGCCATGATGGCACCGATTTGGTTCCCTGAAAGGTTAAGGTAGCTACCATCTTTTTGAAGAACTTCAACACCAACACGGTCAGCGTCTGGGTCAGTTGCCACAAGAACATCTGCACCAACTTGGCGACCAAGTTCTTCTGCAAGAGCAAAGGCTGCTTGACTTTCTGGGTTTGGAGATTTAACAGTTGAGAAGTCTGGGTCTGGAGTTGCTTGAGCTTCTACGACTTGAACAGAGTCAAATCCTGCTTGGGCAAGAGCACGACGAGCCAACATTTCACCAGTACCATGAAGTGGTGTGTAGACAATCTTCATGTCTTTACCAAATTCTTCAATCAAGGCTGGGTTGATGTTTACGTCTTTGACTTCTTTGAGGTATTCTACATCGACAGCTTCGCCGATAACTTCAATCAAGCCAGAAGCTTTTTCAGCTTCCACATCAGCAACCTCAACTGCAAATGGATTTTCGATTGCACGGATATAAGTAGTCAAAGCGTCCGCGTCGTGTGGAGGCATTTGTCCACCGTCTTCACCGTAAACCTTGTAACCGTTAAATGGAGCAGGGTTATGGCTAGCTGTGATCATGATACCTGCGAAACAGTTGAGGTGACGAACGGCAAATGAAAGTTCTGGAGTTGGACGAAGGCTTTCAAATACGTAAGATTTGATGCCGTGTTTAGCAAGAACTGCCGCAGATTCAAAGGCAAACTCAGGTGAGAAGTGACGGCTATCGTAGGCAATTGCTACACCGCGTTCTTTTTCGTTTCCACCTTTTGACTCAATCAAACGAGCCAATCCCTCAGTAGCTTGACGAACAACATAGATGTTGATGCGATTTGTACCAGCGCCAATCAAGCCACGCATACCTGCAGTACCAAATTCAAGATTTGTATAGAAGGCATCTTCCTTAGTTTTTTCGTCCATATTTTCCAAATCTTGACGAAGGTAGTCTGGAAGCTCCGCAAAATCAACCCATTTCTGGTAATTCTCTTGGTAAGACATTAAAATTCTCCTTTTTATAAATTGTTCTAACCGTTCACATTATAGCACTTTTTAGCGTTTTAGTAAAACGGTAGCATAATTTTCAGAAAAGTAGTGACATATGCCTGTTTATCGAGTCTTGAATGCCTTAGGGAAACATGCTATACTACTTGTATGATTATTTTACAAGCTAATAAAATTGAACGTTCTTTTGCAGGAGAGGTTCTTTTTGATAATATAAACCTACAAGTGGATGAAAGAGACCGAATTGCCCTCGTTGGAAAAAATGGTGCAGGAAAGTCTACATTACTCAAGATATTGGTTGGAGAAGAGGAGCCAACCACTGGTGAAATCAATAAGAAAAAAGATATTTCCCTCTCTTATCTCGCACAGGATAGTCGCTTTGAGTCTGAAAACACTATTTACGATGAAATGCTACATGTATTTGATGACTTGCGTCGTACTGAAAGACAACTTCGACAGATGGAGTTGGAAATGGGGGAAAAGACTGGTGCAGAATTAGACAAACTTATGTCTGACTATGATCGCCTATCAGAAAATTTCCGTCAGGTTGGAGGATTTACCTATGAAGCCGATATTCGCTCTATCTTAAATGGTTTCAAGTTTGACGAATCTATGTGGCAGATGCGAATCGCTGAGCTTTCCGGTGGTCAAAATACCCGTCTAGCGCTAGCCAAAATGCTTCTTGAAAAGCCTAATCTCTTGGTCTTGGACGAGCCGACTAACCACCTAGATATTGAAACTATTGCCTGGTTAGAAAACTATTTGGTCAACTACAGTGGTGCCTTGATTATCGTCAGCCATGACCGTTATTTCCTCGATAAGGTTGCGACCATAACACTCGACTTAACCAAACATTCTTTAGATAGATATGTAGGAAACTACTCAAGTTTTGTGGAGCAGAAGGAACAGAAGCTCGCAACTGAAGCCAAAAACTACGAAAAGCAGCAGAAGGAAATTGCTGCCTTAGAAGACTTTGTTAACCGAAATCTTGTTCGAGCATCGACAACCAAACGAGCCCAATCTCGACGCAAACAATTAGAAAAAATGGAGCGTTTGGACAAGCCTGAAGCTGGGAAAAAGTCAGCTAATATGACCTTCCATTCTGATAGGGTATCTGGTAATGTCGTTTTGACAGTTGAAAATGCTGCTATTGGCTATGATGGTGAAATCTTATCAGAGCCAATCAACCTTGATCTTCGTAAGATGAATGCCATTGCTATAGTTGGTCCTAACGGTATTGGAAAATCAACCTTTATAAAATCCATTGTGGACCAGATTCCCTTTATCAAGGGTGAGAAGCGCTTTGGTGCTAATGTTGAGGTTGGTTACTATGACCAGACTCAGAGTAAACTGACACCGAGCAATACAGTCTTAGACGAACTCTGGAATGATTTCAAGCTGACTCCTGAACTAGAAATTCGTAATCGTCTAGGTGCCTTCCTATTCTCAGGTGATGATGTTAAAAAATCAGTTGGCATGCTTTCAGGTGGAGAGAAAGCTCGTTTGCTTTTGGCTAAATTGTCTATGGAAAACAACAACTTTCTGATCCTTGACGAGCCGACCAACCACTTGGATATTGATAGCAAGGAAGTGCTAGAAAATGCCTTGATTGACTTCGATGGAACTCTTCTATTCGTCAGCCACGACCGTTACTTTATCAATCGTGTGGCCACTCATGTGTTGGAATTATCTGAGAACGGGTCAACCCTTTATCTAGGTGATTATGACTATTATGTTGATAAAAAAGCAGAGCTAGCAGCTAGCCAAGCGGAAGAAGCGGCAGCTGTTAGCCAAGAAAATGAGGTTTCTCCAGTTAATGACTACCAAGCTCAAAAGGAAAGTCAAAAAGAACTTCGTAAGTTAATGAGACAAATTGAAAGTCTTGAGACAGAAATCGAAGAACTGGAAACTCAAGCCCAAGCTATCTCTGAACAAATGCATACCACCAATGATGCAGATGAACTCATGCAATTACAAGCAGAACTGGATAAAATTAGCCAGCGTCAAGAAGAAGCAATGCTAGAGTGGGAAGAATTATCGGAGCAGGTGTAAGATGGAAAATCTTGGAAAAGTTTTTCGTGAATTTCGAATCAGTAAAAATTACTCTCTAAAAGAAGCTGCAGGAGAGGCCTGTTCGACCTCCCAATTATCCCGCTTTGAATTGGGGGAGTCGGATCTGGCTGCATCTCGTTTCTTTGAAATATTAGATAATATTCACGTGACGATTGAGAATTTTATGGATAAGACTAGAAATTTTCAACATCATGAGCATGTCGGCTTGATGGCTCAGATTATTCCACTTTACTACTCAAATGATATTGAAGGTTTTCAAAAACTTCAAGAAGAACAACTTGAAAAGGCTAAGAGTTCAACAAAACCCCTCTATTTTGAGCTGAACTGGATTTTGTTACAAGGTCTGATTTGTCAAAGAGATGCTAGCTTCACTATGAAGCAAGGTGATCTGGATAAGGTGGCAGATTATCTTTTCCAAACAGATGAATGGACCATGTATGAGTTGATCCTCTTTGGCAATCTCTATAGCTTTTATGATGTGGACTATGTTGCTCGACTTGGTAGAGAAGTGATGGAGAGGGAGGATTTCTACAAAGAAATTGGACGCCATCGAAAACTGGTCTTGATTTTAGCCCTTAATTGTTACCAGCATTGTTTAGAACATCTTGCTTTTGAAAATGCCAGCTACTTTGAAGCGTATATAGTGAAGATCATAGGTAAGAGCATCAAACTCTATGAGCGTAATGTTTTCCACTTTCTTAAAGGCTTTTCCCTTTATCAGAAGGGCCAAAAAGAAGAAGGCTGTAGCCAAATGCAAGAGGCCATGCGTATTTTTGTCCTACTAGGTCTTCCAGAGCAGGTAGCCTACTATCAGGAACATTATGATAAATTTGTAAAAGATTAATTTTCCCAAATATGGGAAAAATGAGAAACTCCTCCAAGTTTTGATACAATAGTTTCAAAATTTGAGAGGAGTTTTTATGAATCGATACGCAGTACAGTTAATTAGTCGTGGAGCTATAAACAAGATAGGAAATATGCTCTATGATTATGGAAATAGTGTTTGGTTGGCATCGATGGGAACGATTGGGCAAACCGTTTTAGGGATTTATCAGATCTCTGAACTCGTTACATCCATACTAGTTAATCCCTTTGGAGGTGTGATTTCAGACCGTTTTTCGCGTCGCAAGATTTTGATGACAACAGACTTGGTTTGTGGGATTCTCTGTCTGGCCATTTCTTTTATCAGAAATGATAACTGGATGATTGGAGCTTTGATCTTTGCTAATATTGTCCAGGCCATTGCCTTTGCTTTTTCTCGGCCTGCCAATAAAGCTATTATAACGGAAGTCGTAGCAAAGGACGAGATAGTGACCTATAACTCTCGCTTGGAGTTAGTTTTACAGGTTGTAGGAGTCAGTTCTCCGGTGCTTTCTTTCCTTGTTTTACAATTTGCTAGTCTCCATCTGACGCTCTTATTAGATGCTTTGACCTTTTTCATCTCTTTTGCCCTAGTGGCTTTACTTCCCAAAGAAGAACCAAAGGTTCAAGAGCAGGAGAGTTTTACAGGGAAAGATATTTTTGCAGATATCAAAGATGGCTTGCACTATATCTGGCATCAAAAAGAAATTTTCTTTCTCTTGTTAGTGGCTTCCAGTGTGAATTTCTTTTTTGCAGCTTTTGAGTTTTTGCTCCCTTTCTCAAATAAACTCTATGGTGTAGACGGAGCCTATGCAACTATCTTAACCATGGGTGCAATTGGCTCAATCATCGGAGCATTGATTGCAAATAAATTTAAATCAACTATGAATACACTTTTGTTCTTATTGATCCTCACAGGAGTAGGAGTTTTCATGATGGGCTTACCACTGCCTAATTATCTCACTTTTTCAGGAAACCTAGTTTGTGAATTATTTATGACAATTTTTAATATTCACTTCTTTACACAGGTACAGACCAAGGTTGACGGAGAATATCTGGGGAGGGTATTGAGCACCATTTTTACACTGGCAATTCTCTTTATGCCGATTGCGAAAGGGTTAATGACCTTTCTACCGAGCGTTCATTTAGCTTCCTTTTTAATTATCGGTCTTGGAGTTATTTTTCTTTCGTTGGTATCGATAGTCTATATTCAAAGACAGAAGAAGGATTCGAGTGAGAAAAACCAAAATTGAAGATAAAATTGAGTAAATCTTTTCATTATAAAATGTATCGTATCAGTTCATTGAAGTCTTGATATTATACATTTTTTTAATTTTAAAGACTTTTTAACTATTTTATACGATTTGTTAAACTTATCAAGGTTAAAAAAATGCTACAAGACAGTAGACATCCTGAAGTTTCTATCTTATTTTTAATACTAATTGAGTTATAAAAGGACACGCTCAAATAACACCTCATCTGTATACAATAAAATGGACTAGGTAATCATTTTAGAGAATTGACCGATTACAATAGTATAGATCCGTGAATGCCATCTGCTTCAGTCTTTTTTTCTGTTTATGTAGTATAATAAAAGGTGAAAGAATTCAATTTTTTAATAGGATTATTCTAAGAACGAAAACCATCTAGAAAGAGGAGAAGCATGAAACAATCACTTAAATTTTTAAAAGAAAGAATCACTGATAGAATGTCCTTGGAGGATATGGTAGCTATCTTTGAAGACTTGTGTCGTGATCCTATTGAGGATGAGATGATTTTGTTTGAAACAGGGACATTTACCAGTATATCTGATAAACCCTTGTTTCAAATATCCTTAGTAAGGCAAGCCCCGAATGAAGACGAAGAATTTTATCAAGTTCACCTGGATATTCTTTATGAAGCTAGTCAAGACAATCAAATCTTTAGTGAATCAACCTGGGATGAAGATTTAGAGGAAAATATTTTTGACTACATTAGAAATTCAGAAGTATTTGCCTATGCTAAAGAAGAGGAATATTTAGCAGTTAAAATTTATCTAGAGGAAACTTAAGAAGGTGAGTTAAATGTTTCATTTTTTTAGAAAGAAAAAAGCTAAGGTCCTTTCTATGAATTTCCACGGGAATTCTGTCGATGTTCTAGAAACACGCTTGCATTTCCCTTTATCATTAAAGGATATAGAAACTGTTTTTGGAAAACCTGACCGATTTTTCAAAAAAGAAGGGCAGTTTATCAAATATATTTATGATGAACTTGGTTTCATATTTGTGTATTCCTTTGAAGTTAAACAACACTTAAAGAGTTGTGAGGTCTATATTGATGAGGAACATTTAATTACTTCGCTTTATTTATATTTTGGAGAGAAGGTTAGCCCCATGTGGAACGAGGGAGAACTACCTCTCAATCCTTGCAAATGCCTGATAACTTGTAATGGAAAAAGCCCTTATTTTATTTCTGATAGACAGAGAGTAGGGGATTTTAACCTGATTTTATGGACTCCTTATGGAAGAAATTTTAATGGAATTCCAGAGACCATCACAGACACACTATCAATTTCCTACTTCCCAGAAGTCCAACATGAGCAGGAAAGCTACAAATTAAAAGAAACTGACGAAGAAGTGTTACGCTTTGATAATATAAATTTTAAATTAGCTATTATCCAGGTCTTGATGTACGATTTACGAGTACTGAAACCCTTCTTTGACATCTATGATTTTGCGGATGAATTTAGTGAACTGGAAATCGATACAGAAAGTATGGAGATTATTCAGCCAGCACTTGAATATATGATAGATCTTCCGATACCCAAAAAATATGCCGAACAAGTCCAAGAAATCTATATGGATGGCGGAAATGAAATTTATCTGAATTTGATTCCTCAGTGGGATGGAGAAGATGATTGTTTTGACCTAAATGAAGTTAGTCTTAAAGAACTACAACAGTTTCCAAATCTGAAGCAAGCGACTATCATAAGCAGTAATTTTGAACATGTCAAAGAAATATTCGACAAGCAAGGGGTTCAAGTGAAGGTATTATAATTGAAGCATTTATCTGAATAAATCATAAATGGATGGTATAAGTTCTTTAAGGATAAGGGCTAAAAAGGAAAGAAATCTGGTGATAGATAATGAACATTCTTGATCTTAATTCTAATCAGAAAGATACGATATTGTTAATCCACCCGATGTTATCATCGGCTCAAGGGATGAAGTCCCTCATTGCAGATCAGATGGGGCAAGAGTTTAGATATATTATTCCGGATTTGTCCGCGCATGGGCGATCAGCTTCGGATACTTACGAGTCAGCTCTTAAGGAAAGTAAGATGATCTATGATTATCTAAAGGAACACCAGATAAAAGACTTGAGTTTAGCCTTTGGAGCGTCCTTGGGTGGAGTTGTGTTACTGCAATTATTGAATCATAAGGATATCAAGTTTGGGAAACTTGTTTTTGAAGGGGTTAGTTTATGGACAAATGCGCCTTTGCTAGATGTATTTACTAGGTATTTATTGTTAACAAAGCATAGAAAAGCTTTGCGAAATAGAGATATAGCTGTTCGTAAGATGGTATCACTTTATGGAGAAAAAGGAGTGATGATGGCGGATTCTTTCATTGCTATGGATGAAGAAAGCATCAAACATATTTCCCATGATTGTGCCTTTGTAGCTTTGCCCAACCTTACGCCAGAGGAACAAAAAAGTTGTGTTTTCTTTTATGGATCAAAAGAATTCGACTTGATAGCTGCTAAAAAAGTTCTCCCTAAAAAGTATCCTCATACCACATTTCATATTTGGCAAGGATATGTTCACTGTCGCAAGATCACAGAAAATCCGGTAGTTTACTCTAAGATCCTGCGAGATGAAATGTTAACTAATGCTACAGTATTAGAACCTAGAACCCACAAAAAAGAACTATATGGAAGACCATAGAAATGAGTGAAAATAGATTGATACAAGATCCTGTATGACCTTAACTTTATCTAAAATCTGCTAAAATAGTTGCTCGCCCAAAGTGCTTGCAACTCCAAACATATTTAGAAAGATGAATTGATGAAAAAAAACAATCGACTGATAAAAATTGTCCTTTGCTCAACGCTTCTTTTGACCTTAGTAGCTTGCAGTCAAACTCAAAATACAACTGATGGAACTAGTGATACTTCAGTAACTCAAACACAGTCTGGTCAAGTTTCCTGGAAAGCTACTTATAGCAATATGAACAGTAAACCCAGTGCAGAAGAAGTTCGAAAAGCCTTGGCTGCGCATTTGGATAAGGACAGTGTGGAGGTATTTTTCAATCTTGTCAACGATTATAACAATACTGTCGGTTCAGTTGGATTAACTGGAGATTTTTCTTCATTTACAAAGACAGAATATGACGTAGAAAAGATTAGCAATCTTTGGACACCGAAAAAAGGTGATTTTGTAGGTACCAACTGTCGTATTAACAGTTATTGTTTATTGAAAAATTCCATCGAAATTCCTCAGTTAGAGAAAGATGATTCCCTCTTGTTTGTCGATAATGATGCTATTGATAAGGGAAAAGTCTTTGGTGCAGAAGACAAGGATGCCTTTGATATTCTATTTTCAAGAGTTAAAACTGAAGCAACAACTGATGTCAAGGTTCATGCTGCAAAGATGGAACAGTTCCTTTCTCAATTCAAGTTTAATGAAAATGCAAGAATGCTCTCCGTAGTCGTTCATGATGATCTGGATGGGCAATCCCTCTTTATCGGCCATGTTGGTATTCTTGTACCAAGTGAGGATGGCTATCTCTTTGTCGAAAAGTTAACCTTTGAGGAACCTTATCAAGCCATTAAATTTGCGACCAAGGAAGATTGTTACAAATATTTAGATACAAAATACGAAAACTATACAGGTGAAGGTCTAGCAAACCCCTTTATTATGGATAATGATAAGTGGGTTCAACTCTAAAAGGATGATTTGCTTAAAGAGTGGGATAAGAAGTTACCAATCGAATGATAGCTAAATTGATATGATTAGAGGACTGCAAGCATGGATGAAAAGATATTAAGAGTTGTAAAAATTGATAAGGAAGCTATTTTTGAATTGATTTACGAAACGTTTATAGCGCAAGAGCAAGAACTGCTGGACCTGTCGCCAGTAGATCTTATCAATGATTGTGCTATGGATTGGGAAAAGGGAGAGTTTATCTTTGCAGCACATCTTCAGGAAAATAGTCTGGGAGAATTGAATCCTCTTCCCAAAGATATTGATATTCAAGAGTTGCTGAAAAAACTACCTGTTACAACCGATTCCGTTCTTGGTAAAGAAGTGATTTATAGAGATTTTACATTCGACCAATTAAAAAAATAGTATAATAGTAGTAAATAAAATAGTTATAAGGAGACACAATGGATATCAAAGATTTTACAGAAAAAGAACAAGAGATGATTAAAAAGGGCCTAACTTTCTCTAAGCTGAATGATAAGGAAACTGCTGATAAGATTATCGCATTAATTCCTCAGGATATGATTAAACGGATTCCATTTTTTGTTAGAAAACATGCCATTACACGTACTGTTAAGAGAATCTCGCTCGAGTATCCAGAGTTGTATGCTGTAGCTGAACAAGAAGGCCAACTTCCTGAAAAGGAAGCTCAAGAATTGCGACAAATTCTTACAGATATTTTCCAAGAGAAAATGAACAAGCATAAGATTAAATAAGTTTTGAGATTTAGAAATAAGATGTCGATTGAACATTAGGAGTTGAGAATGGCTATTGATGGCGTTAAAATCATTGACAGTGATCAAGGTTATGACATTTACAATGAGGTAGTTGGTCGCTATAGAGACGGTGAACATGTAGCGAATATCATCAAGGATATCCTTGATGCGGAAAAAGATTACTGTCAAACAGACTTTTTTACAGAAATTTATTGGACAGCTCTTGCCTACTCACTGTGGAAGATTGGCCATCTGACAGACGACATCAGAGACAAAACCTTGGAGCTTATCAAAAAAGGGGCTGATCCATTTTGGTTGGAAATAGATCCAAAGGCTTTGAAGCAAAGGCAAAAGGTCTTGGATAAACTTGCTATCCAGTTGCTAACTGAAAATCCTAGGCCTCTAAAGGTCCCTAAAGCCAAAACTAAACGCAAACCTTATTTTGAAGAAGGGGATATCCTTGCAGTTAAGTTCCAAGATGAGTATGGTCTTGTCTTTGTATCTCTGGTTGAGCAGAGTCCTAGAAAGCTTGAGTACCATCTGGCTTGCACGCGCCTCTTACAAACAAAAAAGCCCACTATCGATGATTTTTTGACCAGTCATATCTCCTGTAAGATGGACAATACAAAGTTTGCTCTGGTTACAGATTGCTGGTTCAATCACAAAGATTTAGGGCAATTATTAGAAAATATTGAAAAAATTGGACAGGTGAAACTTAGACCTTTTAGTCTTTGGATGCTGGCACCTGCCCAAAATTTAGAAGATATTTATGAAGAAATCACTAGAGATAAAGGCTCTTCTGGCCTTCGATTCATCGAAACCTACAAACTTGTCGACGATATTTTTCCAGTTTAATGCTTATGTGATAAAGGGGAAAATGGTCAATTATTCCCACATGCTGTGCTGGGCTCTGACACCATAACTATCTAGGGAACCATCTGAATTGAACTTGGCTTCAATCCTGTACCTTTTCCAGAGGTCGTAATCTGCTGTTTGGATGGTTAGGATAAAGTTGTTATCCTTATCAGAGACATTATAATCAGCAGGATTGACTTCAAAGATATCGATTAACTTTCGTGTTTGAAAATCTTGGAGTTTGAGATTTGCTAGCTTGACATGATTGATGGAAATTTTTTCTAATTGCTTGCTATCCTTAGGTGTTCTGTAATAGGTGATGAAGCAGTTTTTGAGCTGATCAGTATCTTTACCTGTGGGAGTGAGGCTCATAAAGCCAAAGGACTGATCATCCCGCTTGACTTCGAGAAGCTGACCGTAGTAGAAGTGGTCGTTTTTGAGATTGGTGATGAAGCTCTCTGCGCCTTTATCTACAAAGGCATAGCCTTGTTCCAAAAGCTCGGAAGCCTTGCTCTCACCGATAATGACAGTAGTATCTTGAATGGTTACTGGAACAGGTTGAGCTGGAAGGCCACTCATCATCATGCAAAACATAAAAACATAGCTCGTTAAAAAAGCTGTTCCTATAAAAGCGTTGGTTGATGCATAGACATGACTGTTTTGAAAGTTTTTTCTTATAGCTAATACGATAAATTTGCCAATACTTTTTAAAACCATACTAACAAGTACGATAAAAAATTGTTTTTTCAAACATTCATAAATGGCTTGAGGAAAGCTATTATCATGATAGTAGAAGACAGCCAATACGAGTAGATTTACGATTAAATAGATTAGCAAGAACCAATGAATCTCTTTGAGGGCATTAGCATCAGTGATTTCTTCATAGTCAACGTGAATTCTTCCTTGAACAGCATGGCCAAGTTTATAAATCCATTTTGGGACATCTTTCCCTTGTCTGACCGCAACTAGAAGTCTGATATAGAGATAGATAGTAAAGGACAAGGATAGAAAGAAAAGAGCATAAAACCCCAAAACAATACTAGTGAACATTACTACTTCCCCCTATTTAACATTCAATAAAACAATTTCTTAGCTCCATTATAGCATTTTCTATAGAAATAGAGCTAGAAACATCAGTATTATCCTACAAGATTCAAAGGAGTAAAATCATGGGAATGATTGCCAATTATCAATATTTACCAGACGATGAATTAGAACAAATAAAAAGTCTTTCCAATCAAGAAGATGATTTGTTAGATTTTGCAGAGGATTCCGCTGATAGTCATGATATCTTACTAGATATTGACAAAATGTGGGATGCCTTGGTTTTTGTCATGACAGGATTTAGTAGTTCAGAATTTTTGGATGACAATCCCTTGAGAGAAGCTGTTTTAGGGGTGACTCCTCTAGAGGATGTATCTGAATATATCGCCTATACTGAAAAAAACAAGATAGCCGAGATCGTAGAAGCTCTAGAAAGTTTTGACATGCACAGAGCCTTGGAAGACTTTAGTATGGAAGCCTGCAAGAAAGCCGACTTGTATCCTGATATTTGGGATTATCTTGAGGAAGAGGAAGAAATCAAGGATGATATTTTAACCTGCTTTGTCAAAATGAAAGACTTTTACAAGGAAATCTTAAATCACAAGGGGAATGTCTTAGTGACTATTTGTTAAGGTTTTTATATTCCATTAGAAAGGTAGTCCCATGAATCCATTTCTAGAAAAGTATATTACTTTAAAAAAGCAATACCTGGAACAAGATGGAAATTCTTCCAGTGTTGCGGCACTCTATGATTTGGCTGATGAATTAGCTAAGTCTGAGGATTTAGAAGCTAAAAAAGTCTTAGTTGACCTCTATGAACAATTGGGTCTCTACACTAGTGCCTATAGCTTATTTACCGAAATCTTAGACAAACCTGATCGAAAACAGATAAAGAAACTGAGCCATTTACAAGAAATGAGTCAGAGTCATGGCGATCGTTTTGCCCTTCCTCGTCCTCTAAGAAAAGAAGAGAAGAAGCAAAGACAGAAGCTATTACAGTCTTTGCCACATTTTATCTATCATCCAGATCCGTTGGCTACAGGTTCATTTGTTGAAGGAGAAGCCAAGCTTTGTCCATCTTGTGGGAAAGAAAGCAATGTTTATTATGCTCTTAGGCCCTATAGTATTGAAGAGATAGAACATCTCTGCCCAACTTGCATTGCAAATGGGATGGCAGCTCAGAAATTCGATGCGGAATTTATCCAAGATGCCGAGTGGCAGGGTGAATTGGATCCAGAAAAGAATCAGCTGCTTTTTTGTCAGACCCCAGGCTACTCTAGTTGGCAGGGAGAATATTGGCTTTCTTGTTGCCAAGATTATTGTGCTTACTTGGGTACAGTTGGAACTCGAGAATTGAATGATATGGGAATCGCTGAGCAAGTCTTGGCAGACTATGAAGCGCGTGAAGAATATCAAGAGGTAGAAGACTACTTGGTCAAAGACGGGCCTATCTGTGGTTATTTGTTTAGATGCCTACATTGTCAAAAATACCAGATCTGGGTTGATGCAGATTAAATCGAAATGTGATTAGCTATGAAAATTAAAGAGAAGACTATGGAGGAACTAGAATTATTCGAAGCCGCCTCCAAAGATTTATTAGATACTATGCAGGGATTTAAAGACAATCTATCTGTTCAATTTCCCCTATTAGATAGTGATAACTGGCAGTATGATAAGGGATCGATAAAAGTTTGTAAGGCTGATGAGTCAGGATTCAAAAAAAGATGTAGGGTCGGAATCAGCTACAACTTGAAAGTCTCCCTATTAAACGAAGATGCCGAGCAAATCTGGTTACTGTTTAAAGACTGGTTCAATACTAGCAGATTGGGTCAAGTTGAAAGAAATCCTAATAATGAGGATTTGGGAAGATATGTCTTCTCAGCAAGTTCCCCTCTAGGTGATCAGGTAGATTGTTCGATTTATTTGCCTAATGAGTGGAATATCCCTCAGATTAGCTTTTCAGGCTATCTAACAGCTCGTTATAGGGCTTGTGATCTTGATAAATTGCAAGAATAAGATGGAAGGTTTTTAGAGATGAGAAAGATTGATTGGGACAAGATAAAGACTCGCTTAGATGCCTTGCTAGTCATTGACGAATATTTGACAGATCCGAGTGAGGATTGGCTCAGACTCGTGATTAAGACTGAGGAAGTCTATGGACTCCGCTACCTTATTGATAATGGATCTGGTGATTCTTTAGATGTGATTTTGACTGATAAAATGATTCTTATAAAAGGCTTTGATCATGAAAGTAGTTTAAGCCAGTTTGCTGCTGACGAGTGGAATCAAGATATCATCGATAGTTTTTATAAAGGACTGGATGAAAAGTATGTCTCACTTTATTCAGAAGACCAAAAAGATGAAACAACCTTCTTTATCTGGTATGATGGTCACGCGCATCAACAGACTTACCAAGATCAGGATGGTGGAGAATGGTTGCTTTCTTACCTCTTTGATAGCTTTGAGAGATTTCATGAGTTTGTGACAGACTATTATGAAATTACAGTTGATAAAGATTTACTTAGGAAACTCTACATGGAAGGACAACTTTCAGACTTAGAATTAAAGCAATTAATCCAGGAGAGTTAAGAGAGTAATCATGAGAGTGAACTATAAAAATACCCCTGAAAAATATCAAACTGTAGCAGAAATAATTATCACACCATTGCTTGATTTACTCAAAAGTTTAACCTTGTTAGAAGAGGAAATTTTTGAGCGTAACAGAGCACTGGATAAGGAAAAAGAAGCCCTTGGCATCCCAGCCAATCAAGTTCATCCCAAGTGGAATGAACTTATGGATGACTATTTTCAGAGGCAAATGCAACTTCTAACTGGACGAGTGACTCAAAAATGCTTGGAAGGAGGAGTTCGAAATACTTATGGCTCCCCAAGTGAGTATAACTATGTTAAAAGGAATGATTTTTCTGTAGATTTTATCATGACAAAAGCTGAAGAAGCAAGAATTATCACCCATTTTCAAGAAGCATTAGAAATGAAGCATCAGTTTATTCTTAGATTGGTGGATGGAAATTGGCTACTTGATGAGAAATTTTACGGTTTTGAGGACGAGGAAACTTGGTATCTCGACTCACTTTGAGCAAGATAGCTTTGCTTCCCAACTGGTATGAGAAAAAGGAGGAGTTTTATGAATTTTTTTAAAAATCTATTTACTAGTAAGAAAGAAAAATCAGAGAAGAAAAAACAACTGATCTTGTCCATGCCCCTCTTCAAAGGCAATCAAGCCTATTCTTTAGACCAAGTTGTTCAGGAATTGAAATCTCATTGGGGGCTTGAAATTTCTGAAGTTTCTGGGGATGATTCTAGTGCAACCTTTGTGATTGATGGTGCTCTCGTTGCTTTGGCATTGATGGATCTTCCTATCCCAAGTCAAGAATTTGAAGAATTGTATGCCTATTCTTACCTCTGGCAGGATGTTGAGAAGGAAACACAGGAGCACACACAACACGCCATTGTTTCTATTTTGTCTGACAATCTTTCGCCAGTAGAAACTTATTCCTTATTAACTAAAGTCAATGCCTCTATCCTAAAAACTAGTCAATCAGCTATTGGTATTTATCAGGGTTCTACCACCTTGCTCTTGCCCAAAGATCTTTATCTGGACTTAGCTGATCTTTTGAAAGAAGAACTGCTTCCTCTTCAACTCTGGATTTATATGGGAATTATCAACCAGGGAGATAAAACTAGTATTTACACTTATGGTTTGAAAGAGTTTGGAAAAACTGAGATCGAAATCATTGATTCTGTCATGGATAGCGATGACTTATATTATTTCCTCTTGTCTATTCTTCAGTATGTTTTAGGCAGTGATGTCACCTTAAAGGACGGTGAAACCATTGGCTTTTCAGAAGATCAAAAAATCAAAATCACTGAGTCAAAAGCTGTCTATTTGGAAGGCAATTCCTTGAAATTAGAGGTTTAGACCATGATTTATATTTGAGTGTCCTTCCTAGATTGAGGTTTTTATGAAGCGTAATATAAAAAAGTATTATCTCTACCGATTTCTGGTCTATAGATTTGAAAAACTCTCTTGTAAGGACCCAAGTCTCAAGGAAATAGAGTCAGAGAAGAGAGAAAAAATCCTTCTAGAGGCTACTCGAACTAGTCAAAAGATTATTCTAGTCCTTGGAATTCTTTATGTTTTGCTAAATTCGGCTTTGTTCATTTACCTTAGGGCTAGTGATTTTCAAAATCCCTTATTGACTTGGTTTACTGATTACGTCGACTATTTAGGTGGACTGATAAACGGAGAATGGGGCGGTAGTTGGCGTCAAAAGAAAGCTAGTTTTTTGATGATTGCTCTACTGGCTTTGCCCATTGTGGTCATAGAAGGTTGCCCCTTCTTCTTGCTAGTCTTATTGATTGGGAATTGGGTGCTAAAGAGAAAGATAAGATTTGAGAGAGAACATAAAGGAGTAGAGAGCCATGGGTAGAACGGCGATAATAGGTACTTTAATAGTTTTTGCAATCTTTAATCTGCTACTTGGTCTGGGGTTTTATCTCTTTCTAAAAAAGAGGAAAGAGAATGGGCAGTCATTGTACGAAACGCCTGTAAACCAACAAACTCGAACAGAAAAACTGGGTCTAGGTGAGATTTTAGTCTACCTGTCCCTGATTGCAATCGCCGGGATCTTTGCTTTTCAGACCTTAAATAGAGGTGGTGTTGGGAATTCTATTTTAGCCAAAATGATCCTTCTACCTGCTCTAATGGCCCTTTTCAATGCAAGAAAAAGGACTGGAAAGTCTTTACTTGCCCTCCTTATAACCTTTATGGTCTTTCTGGTAGGAGTCATGTTTAATCTCACGATTGGTTTGCCACCTCAAGCACCAATTTTGCAAATTAATGAAAGTAAAATCATTTTAGCAGAAACTAAAGCCAGTGAGCTGATGAATGCTGGATTTGACATCTATATAAGACAGGGCGATGGTGCTAGCGACTACGAAGAGCTCTTGACAGAGGGAAGTTTCCAAAAGTATCCAGGCGATAAATCAGTTACTATCGAAAAAGGCTTCAGACTTGATAGCAATGCTGTTCCTTACGCTCCCTATCTCCTGGCAAAAGATGGCATAGTACTGGGCAGTATTTCCTTTTACGGTGCTGAGGACCAGAATGTGGCTTTAGAAGATTCTAAGATTATTCAGGTTCGATTTAACAAGGAAAGTATTGAGGTAGCTAAGGAACATTCTATCACTTTGAAATTGGATGAACTCGACTTGACTACTCGACTGGATGTTTCTCTTGTTCAAGAAACTTTTAAAAAGCATCTATGGTCAATCCCCCCATCAAGTACAAACGATGTTACCCAATTGTGGTATGGATTAAAGTGGTCCAGCAACAGTGACTCTCTATTTTGGAATGAGTATTATAGTCTCATCCGCCTGGATGAAAATTACTTGATGACTGATTTTGAGCTAGCTTGCCAAATAGCGAAAGATGAGTAAATAGGATTTTGAATAGTTGATTATGCTTACGATTCATTAAAGGAATTAATCGATTTAGTTCCTTTTTTTGTTTTTTGATTTAAATTTAAAACGATTTCTGTTTTGCAACTAAAGCAATTTCACGAACAAAATATTAAATTATTTAAAAAAAGTTTCTAAAAATACTTTACAAGTATCTGAAAACATGATATAGTAATGAAGCTTAGAAAATGAGATGATGTTTTCTAGTAAATATAAACCCGAGTAAAAAATGCCTACGGACAGGCAGGGTTGAATGCCGAAGCGTGGTTGAAAAGCCACATTATTGATAGGGTTAAAAGCCTACTTTTATAAGTTGATGTTAGGACATTTGTCCTAATTCGTATAGATTTGTTAGTGTGGTGAAAGCACACGTCATCTTGTGAAACGATCAATAAAGTACGTAATATTTGCTACTAGAGAGTTAGGAAACATCAGGAACAGACATACTCAAAAGAAACAAACATAAACACGTCAGTAGATTGTAGAGCAGGTGCCAACCTGCTCTTTTTTCATAAGTATCCTTTAGAGCCTTGCATTGTCAAGGTGAAAAAACTATGATAAAGGAGTATGTCTTTATAATGTTAAATCAAAACCAAGCTCCCATCTATGAGGGGTTGGTCAAATTACGAAAGAAAAGAATTGTACCGTTTGACGTACCTGGTCACAAGCGTGGCCGTGGAAATCCAGAGTTAGTTGAACTTTTAGGGGAAAAATGTGTAGGCATAGATGTCAATTCTATGAAGCCCTTGGACAACCTAGGGCATCCTATCTCGATTATCCGAGAAGCAGAGGAGTTGGCAGCAGAGTCTTTTGGTGCTGCTCATGCATTTTTAATGATTGGAGGCACAACCTCATCTGTTCAAACTATGATTCTCTCCACCTGTAAAGCGGGAGATAAAATTATCCTTCCTCGAAATGTCCATAAATCAGCCATCAATGCTCTCGTTTTATGTGGCGCTATTCCCATCTATATTGAGATGAGTGTGGATCCAAAAATCGGTATTGCTTTGGGGCTTGAAAATGAGCGTGTAGCACAAGCTATAAAGGATCATCCAGATGCTAAGGCTATCCTAATCAACAATCCTACCTACTATGGAATTTGTTCAGACCTTAAGGGGCTGACAGAGATGGCTCACGCTGCAGGAATGAAAGTGTTGGTAGATGAAGCGCACGGTGCCCATCTGCATTTTACAGATAAACTTCCTCTATCTGCTATGGATACAGGAGCAGATATGTCAGCTGTATCCATGCATAAGTCTGGTGGTAGCTTGACACAAAGTTCACTTCTTTTAGTTGGGGATCAGATGAATCCTGAGTACGTGCGTCAAATCATTAACCTGACCCAATCAACATCAGCATCTTACTTACTAATGTCTAGTTTGGATATTTCACGCCGCAATCTGGCCCTTCGTGGTAAAGAGTCCTTTGAGAAGGTCATTGAGTTGTCCGAATATGCTAGACGAGAAATCAATGCCATCGGTGGCTACTATGCCTACTCAAAAGAGCTAGTAGACGGTGTGTCTGTCTGTGATTTTGACGTTACTAAGTTGTCAGTCTACACTCAGGGGATTGGTCTAACAGGGATTGAAGTTTATGACCTCTTACGGGATGAATATGACATTCAGATTGAATTTGGCGATATTGGGAATATCTTGGCCTACATTTCCATTGGGGATCGCATCCAAGATATCGAGCGCTTGGTCGGTGCGCTAGCTGATATCAAGAGACTCTATTCACGAGATGGGAAGGACTTGATAGCTGGAGAATATATTCAGCCTGAGTTGGTGTTGTCTCCTCAGGAAGCCTTCTATTCAGAGAGAAGAAGTTTAACCTTGGACGAGTCTGTGGGGCAAGTCTGCGGGGAATTCGTCATGTGCTACCCTCCAGGTATTCCAATCCTAGCGCCAGGTGAACGGATTACACGAGAAATTGTTGATTATATCCAATTTGCCAAAGAACGTGGTTGTTCCCTCCAAGGAACGGAAGATCCAGAGGTCAATCACATCAATGTTATTGAGAGAAAGGAGAACTAAATGGATTTATGGTTTTCTGAAGTTCATACTCCAGATGTGAAATTGTCGCTTAGAACTGCTAAACAACTCTATGCTGGAAAAAGTGAGTGGCAGGATATTGAAGTATTAGATACTCCAGCTTTTGGAAAGATATTGATTTTAAATGGGCATGTCTTATTCTCAGATGCAGATGATTTTGTCTACAACGAAATGACTGTTCACGTTCCTATGGCTGTCCATCCCAATCCAAAGAAAGTATTGGTTATAGGGGGTGGTGACGGTGGTGTTGCCCAGGTATTAACTCTCTATCCAGAATTGGAACAAATCGATATCGTAGAACCTGATGAGATGTTGGTTGAGGTTTGTCGTGAGTATTTCCCAGACTTTGCTGCAGGACTTGATGACCCTCGCGTCACCATTTATTATCAAAATGGTCTGCGTTTTTTGAGAAACTGTGAAGATGACTACGACATTATCATCAATGATGCGACAGATCCATTTGGACATACAGAAGGTCTTTTTACCAAGGAATTTTATGGCAATAGTTACAGAGCCTTGAAAGAGGACGGTATCATGATTTACCAGCATGGTAGTCCTTTCTTTGACGAAGATGAGTCAGCTTGCCGAAGCATGCACCGCAAGGTCAATCAAGCCTTTCCAATCAGCCGAGTTTATCAGGCGCATATTCCAACCAGTCCTGCTGGCTATTGGTTATTTGGTTTTGCATCAAAAAAATATCATCCTATCAAAGATTTTGACAAGGAAGGCTGGAAAAAACGCCAGCTTTTCACAGAATACTACACTGCAAACCTACATATTGGTGCCTTTATGTTGCCTAAGTATGTGGAAGACATTTTAGAAGAAGAGGAAGGAAAAAAATGAGTCGTTTATTAGTTATCGGATGTGGGGGAGTTGCCCAAGTTGCTATTTCAAAGATTTGCCAAGATAGCGAAACTTTTAAAGAAATTATGATTGCCAGCCGTACCAAGTCAAAATGTGATGACTTGAAGGCTAAATTAGAAGGTAAAACAAATACCAAGATTGAAACAGCTGCTCTTGATGCTGACAAGGTGGAAGAAGTGATTGCCTTGATTGAAAGCTACAAGCCAGAAGCTGTTTTGAACGTAGCGCTACCATATCAAGATTTAACCATTATGGACGCTTGTTTGGCAACAGGTGTTCACTATATCGATACAGCCAACTACGAAGCAGAAGACACAGAAGACCCTGAATGGCGTGCTATTTATGAGAAACGTTGTAAGGAACTTGGTTTTACTGCTTACTTTGACTACTCATGGCAATGGGCTTACCAAGAAAAATTCAAAGAAGCAGGATTGACAGCTCTTCTTGGTTCTGGTTTTGACCCAGGTGTAACTAGCGTCTTTTCAGCATACGCTCTCAAACACTACTTTGATGAAATCCATTATATCGACATTTTAGACTGTAATGGTGGTGACCACGGTTATCCATTTGCGACCAACTTTAATCCAGAAATCAACCTCCGTGAGGTTTCTGCACCAGGTTCTTACTGGGAAGATGGAAAATGGGTAGAAGTTGAAGCAATGTCTATCAAACGTGAGTATGATTTCCCTCAGGTTGGACAAAAAGACATGTATCTTCTTCACCATGAAGAAATTGAATCACTGGCTAAAAACATCCCAGGAGTTAAACGTATCCGTTTCTTTATGACTTTCGGTCAATCTTATCTAACGCATATGAAATGCTTGGAAAACGTTGGGCTTCTTCGTACAGATGCTATTAACTTTAACGGACAAGAAATTGTTCCTATCCAATTCTTGAAAGCCTTGCTTCCCGATCCTGCAAGCCTTGGCCCACGTACAGTTGGAAAAACCAATATCGGTTGTATCTTTACAGGTGTCAAAGATGGTGTTGAAAAGACTATCTACATCTACAATGTTTGCGACCACCAGGAATGCTACGCAGAAGTTGGTTCACAGGCAATTTCTTACACAACAGGTGTTCCTGCCATGATTGGAACAAAATTAGTGATGGATGGTACTTGGAAACAACCAGGAGTTTATAATCTGGAAGAATTGGATCCAGATCCATTCATGGAAGCCTTGAATAAATACGGTTTGCCATGGGTTGTGGTTGAAAATCCACAAATGGTGGACTAATGAAGTTAGAACAAGTACCAACACCTTCTTATATCATTGACTTAGGAAAATTAGAAGAGAATTGTCGCATCCTACAAGACGTTCAAGAAAAGGCAGGCTGTAAGATTTTACTGGCTCAGAAGGCTTATTCCCTCTATAAAACCTATCCCTTGATTAGCCAGTATCTCTCTGGTACGACGGCTAGTGGATTATACGAAGCTAAGTTAGGGCGAGAAGAATTTCTAGGGGAAGTCCATGTCTTTGCGCCAGCTTTCAAGGAATCTGACTTGGAGGAATTGCTTGAGATAACGGACCATATAGTCTTTAACTCAGAGAGACAATTGCGTAAGCATGGGGCTCGTTGTCGGGAGGCTGGTATCAGTATAGGTCTCCGTATCAATCCCCAATGTTCAACTCAGGGTGATCACGCGCTCTATGATCCTTGTTCACCAGGTTCTCGCTTTGGCGTGACACTAGATAAAATTCCTAGTGATTTGTTGGATTTGGTGGATGGTCTTCATTTTCATACTCTTTGTGAGCAAGGGGCAGATGATTTACAGACAACTTTGAAAGCAGTAGAAGCGCAGTTTGGTTTCTATTTGCATCAAGTTAAATGGCTCAATATGGGTGGTGGACATCACATTACGAGAGCCGACTATGATGTGGACTTGCTGATTTCTGAGATTAAGCGAATTCGAGAAACCTATAATCTTGACGTCTATATCGAACCAGGAGAAGCGATTGCTCTTAATGCTGGTTATTTAGCTACTGAAGTCTTAGACATCGTTGAAAATGGGATTGAGACCTTAGTGCTAGACGCTTCAGCAAGCTGCCATATGCCGGATGTCCTTGAGATGCCTTATCGTCCTCCATTGAGAGATGGTTTTGAAGCGCAAGAAAAAGCCTATACTTATAGACTTTCTTCTAATACCTGCCTGACGGGTGATGTGATTGGAGATTATAGCTTTGAAAATCCAGTCCAAATAGGTGATAGGCTTTATTTTGAAGATATGGCTATTTACTCTTTTGTCAAAAATAATACCTTTAACGGTATTGGCTTGCCAAGTCTCTATCTCTTGGACGAGCAGGGTGACTGCAATTTAGTCAAAGCTTTCGGCTATCAAGACTTTAAAGGGAGATTATCATGATGGACAGTCCAAAGAAATTAGGTTATCGTATGCCTGCAGAGTATGAACCCCATCATGGAACTCTCATGATATGGCCGACTCGACCAGGGTCTTGGCCATTTCAAGGTAAGGCTGCCAAAAAAGCATTTAGCCAGATTATCAAAACCATTGCCCAAGGGGAAACAGTCTACCTTTTAGTAGACCAGAATTATTTGTCTGAAGCCCAATCCTACCTAGGCAATAGTGTTGTTTATCTAGATATTCCTACCAATGATGCCTGGGCGCGTGATACGGGTCCGACTATTCTCGTCAACGATAAAAAGGAAAAGTTGGCGGTAGATTGGTCTTTCAATGCTTGGGGTGGCTCATATGACGGTCTTTATCAAGACTATGAAGCAGATGACCAAGTGGCCAGTCGCTTTGCAGAAGTTTTAGAGATACCTGTTTACGATGCCAAACCTTTTGTACTAGAAGGTGGAGCTATTCACAGTGACGGTCAAGGAACGATACTTGTGACTGAAAGTTGTTTGCTCAGTCCTGGTCGTAATCCTCACCTGACTAAAGAGGAGATTGAAGAGACTTTACTAGAGAGCCTTGGTGCCGAAAAAGTCATTTGGTCGCCTTACGGTATTTATCAAGACGAGACAAATGAACACGTCGACAATGTTGCAGCTTTTGTTGGTCCTGCAGAGCTTGTTTTAGCTTGGACGGACGACCAAGAAGATCCTCAGTATGCCATGTCTGCAGCTGATTTAGCTCTTTTAGAGGCGGAAACGGATGCAAAAGGCCGGAGTTTCACTATTCATAAACTTCCAATCCCAGCTATTCATCAAGTAGTTACAGAGGAGGATTTGCTGGGCTATACTTATGAAGAAGGCGAAGAGGAACGCTATGCTGGTGAACGTCTAGCAGCTTCCTATGTAAATTTTTACATTGCTAATAAGTCTGTATTAGTGCCGCAATTTCAGGACGCTAATGACCAAGTGGCCTTGGATATTCTGAGCCAGTGTTTCCCAGACCGTGAAGTCGTAGGAATCCCAGCTAGAGATATTCTTTTAGGTGGTGGAAATATCCACTGCATTACCCAACAAATTCCAGAATAGGAGAAAAAGATGAGAAATGTAACGGTTGCAGCTATTCAGTTGCAATGCGCTAAGGATGTGGAAACGAATATCCAAACAGCTGAACGTTTAGTCCGTCAAGCTGCTAAGCAAGGTGCGCAAATTATTCTCTTGCCTGAGTTGTTTGAACGTCCCTATTTCTGTCAGGAACGTCAGTATGACTACTACCAGTATGCCCAGTCGGTGACAGAAAATACTGCTATTCAGCATTTTAAGATGATTGCTAAGGAGCTAAAAGTCGTTTTACCAATCAGTTTCTACGAAAAGGATGGTAATGTCTTGTACAACTCTATCGCCGTTATTGATGCTGATGGAGAAGTGCTAGGAGTTTATCGAAAAACACACATACCAGATGACCATTATTATCAAGAGAAATTCTTCTTTACTCCTGGAAACACAGGCTTCAAAGTTTGGGATACTCGCTATGCCAAGATTGGCATTGGGATCTGTTGGGACCAGTGGTTCCCAGAAACAGCCCGTTGCCTTGCCTTAAATGGCGCAGAATTACTCTTTTATCCAACAGCCATTGGTTCGGAGCCGATTTTGGATACAGATAGTTGTGGTCACTGGCAACGTACCATGCAAGGACACGCAGCAGCAAATATTGTCCCAGTTATCGCAGCCAATCGTTATGGTTTGGAAGAAGTCCAACCTTGCGAGGAAAATGGTGGACAAAGTTCCAGTCTGAATTTCTACGGTTCATCCTTTATGACCGATGAAACAGGAGCTATCTTGACTCAAGCAGATAGACAAGGCGAAGCAATTTTGTTGACTACCTATGACCTCGACAAAGGAGCAAATGAGCGCCTAAACTGGGGCTTGTTTAGAGATAGAAGACCAGATATGTATAAAGATATTGTGAGATGAGAAAAGCCTATCGTAGGCTTTTTTCTGTAGATACTATAGTAATTTTTGATAATGTCCTAGGATTCTGATAAAATGGGGTATAAGAAATTAATAAGAAAGAGAAGCACCATGCAAACACAAGAAGAAATGAATATTCTGGTACCTAAAAAACTAGCAGAAATTGAACGTGATTATGATATTACTGTTTTGTGGGCAATTGAGTCTGGTAGTCGCGCTTGGGGCTTTGAGTCACCGGATAGTGATTTTGATGTGCGTTTTGTATACAAGCACAAGCAAGATTTTTATCTAAGCTTGAACGATCATCGCGATGTCATCGAACTACCAATTGACGATACTTGGGATGTGAGTGGCTGGGATTTGGACAAGGCTTTAAAGTTGCTTTATAAGTCAAATCCAACCCTCTTTGAGTGGTTACAGTCGCCAATCGTTTACCAGCAAGATGCAGATTTTATTAACCGTATCCGTCCGCTTGTCAGTCAGTATTTTTCCGAGAAAAAGATGCTCCACCATTACTTGAATACTGCTAGAACTCAAATGAATAAGTATCTTTCAGGAGATAAGGTCAAACCTAAAAAGTATTTCTATGCACTTCGTCCCATTTTAGCTTGTCGTTGGATTGAAAAATATCATTCTGTTCCACCGATTTTGTTTGATGATTTGGTCAAAGAACTCCTCCCTGATGAAATGAAAGAGCATGTGTCTAGATTGCTTGATATAAAGGTAAAGAGACCTGAAGGTATGGAAATTGAGCCGATAGAGCCAATTCAGGACTTTATCATCAAAAATATCCAAGAGCTGGATGACTACGTCCAAAGTGTTACAGAGGAAAAGAAAGACTGGAAAGCTCTCAATCAATTTTTCCTTGAAGAATTAAGTCGTGACTGAGGTTAATTATGGGAAAATGGACTTGTAGATATGGTCAAGCAATGAACAACCACCAAGCACCTGATCCAAATGCTTATTCGGTTTATTCGGATGAGTTATTAGTAGAAATCATGAATAAAAAAGATGGTAATGATACAATTTCCTATGAAGACATTTCGGAGGCTTCCTTTTATATGTGGAAGTGCCCAAATTGTGGTAGTTTTATGGTCTTTGGTGAAGAGGATAATAAAGATTGTTTCACTTTTTATGAGCGCCAGACCAGTGCAAAAGCAGAACCACTTTTCGATCCTGATCAGGAGTTAAATATTGTAGTTGTTGAGTTTCAAGAAGGTGGAAATGGTTATACTTATATCTGTGACGACCCAACTATTCATGTCGGGCATGGTGTGATTGTTCCAACCGGGAAGGAAAATACTGAAAAAACTGCTTTAGTTGTCCAGAAGTATCATGCCCTACCAAAGGATATCACTTTTCCCGCTGAAAAGTTAAAAAGGGTTATCCGTAGGTATTCTATTTTTGATCCCGAGACTTCAAAAATAGTTTGTAAAAATATACTTGAGCATGGAAGAATTCTAAATGCTTGCTCGAAAAAAGTAAAAATAGAGTCTAAACAAATTTACCATGCAATCAAAACTCCTCTAGGCTATTTTTGGTTGGAGTTAAATAGAATTCCAATTCCGATGAAAATCACACAAATTCAAGTTAAAGATAAAAAGTATCAGGTAGAGGGTCAATGTCATTAAGTTAGTAATCTAACTATTTGAATAGGAGATAGGATTGAGATCATCAAAGTGATTCTCTATCCTATCTTCTATTTTTTTGCATAACAAATAAAGGTTTTTTCACCCTATTTTTTGAGATTTATGTTACTCTATAGATGAAATCAACTACCGATTGGGCCTTTATTTTTCTTGGATATTTTCGATTCGGTCGAATAATAGATAACTGTTTCTTGAGGTAGTTTTTCAACTGGAGAGAAGAAAGGGAACCGTTAAAAAACAAACGGCAGGCATAAGTCGCATCTGAGAAACACACTTTATATCTTTGTTTTTTGTGACTACTGTCGATGGCAACTTGCGAGGTTAACCAACGACAAAAGTTAAAATTTGTAAATCGGGCAAAGATTTCTTGGAGAATCCCTTCCTTCTTTTTGGCATGAAAATTG
>NZ_JASGZS010000007.1:0-99556 GCF_047465525.1 Streptococcus infantis
GTGGTTAATATGAAACGAATTATGGCCTTAATAAATACAAAATAACCGAGGAATTCGCTCAAATTGATGAGTGATTCCTCGGTTTTCATTTCATTAAAAGTAAGAGAGCTCCTTTTTCAGTGGGCTTCTTCCTTTATGGAGGGACTTTCTTCTTGATTCCTTATTTTATTCTTCTGTGTTATACTAGTAGGAGTAAATGCTTTGAAAGAGGAAATTCTATGAAAATCCATAAAACTGTGAACCCCGTTGCTTATGAAAATACCTATTATCTTGAAGGAGACCAACACCTGATTGTTGTTGATCCTGGTAGCCATTGGGAAGCTATTCGCAAGACTATCGAGAACATTAACAAACCGGTCTGTGCGATTCTCCTGACCCACACCCACTACGATCATATTATGAGTCTGGACTTGGTCAGAGATACTTTTGGAAATCCTCCAGTGTATGTAGCGGAAAGCGAAGCCACTTGGCTCTACACTCCAGTCGACAACCTTTCTGGTCTCCCTCGACATGACGATATGGCAGATGTCGTATGTAAACCAGCTGAACATACCTTTGTCTTTCATGAAGAATACCAGATTGAGGAGTTCCGCTTCACTGTATTACCAACTCCAGGCCACTCTATCGGAGGAGTTTCCTTCGTTTTCCCAGATGGACACTTGGTCTTAACGGGTGATGCACTCTTCCGAGAAACTATTGGACGAACAGACCTACCTACAGGTAGTATGGAACAACTCCTTCATAGTATCCAAACCCAGCTCTTTACTCTCCCAAACTACGATGTCTATCCAGGACATGGTCCAGCTACGACCATTCCTCACGAAAAAACCTTTAATCCATTTTTCTAGCAAGCTAAAAACCAAGGACAATCATCCTTGGTTTTTTTGATTACCAAATAATCACACGGTCTTCTGGTGAGCGCCACATACCGTCGCCTTCTTTGACATCGTATGTTGTAAAGAAGTCATCAAAGTTTGGCACTTGGACGTTAACACGAAGTTTAGCCGGCGCGTGTACGTCAACACTGGCCATGAGTTTCATCAACTCTGGGCGGCCTTTCATACGCCAGATACGCGCAAAGTTATGGAAGAATTCTTCGGCTGAGAAGTCTGGTTCTCTCTTAGCAGCTTCTAGCGCTGCAGCAATTCCTCCTAGGTCCGCAACGTTTTCTGATACGGTTAATTTCCCGTTAATGGTTGCTCCGTAAGATTCTTGACCATCAAATTGGTCGATAACCTTCTGAGTTTTCTCTTTGAAAGCTGCATAGTCACTCTCTGTCCACCAGTCTTTGAGGCTACCATTTTCATCAAAGGAAGCTCCGTTGGTATCAAAGGCATGAGAGATTTCATGGGCAATAACCGCTCCAATTCCACCGTAGTTGGCAGAAGATGACTGATGCAAGTCATAGAATGGAGCCTGTAGGATAGCGGCTGGAAAGACAATCAAGTTCTTTTGTGGATTGTAGTAAGCATTGACCATGTGAGCAGGCATGCCCCACTCCTTGTAGTCAACTGGCTGGTTCCACTTGCTCCAACTGTGCTTGATTTCCACGCGCGCAAAGGCAAGAGCATTCTCAAAGAGGCTAGCGTTTTCGTCTACCACCTTATCCTTGTAGCGAGCTGGCAATTCTTCTGGATAACCGATATAAGGCTTGATGACATTGAGTTTGACGATGGCCTTGTCACGAGTTTCAGGAGTCAGCCAGTCATTTTTGGCCAAGCGTTCCTTATAGACATCTATCATGGTTGCCACTTTTTTCTCTACATCCGCCTTTGCTTCTGGAGAGAATTTTTCATGGGCATACCAAAGTCCAAGGGCTTGTTTGAATGGTCCTTGCGCTAAGTGGTAAGCAGCCTTGCGTTTATCTTGGGCTTCTGGAACACCTGAAAGAGCACGACCATAAGCACCTGACAAGATACGAATCTCATCTGTCAAATAGCTCGTTGAAAGGTTGATCACACTCAAGATCAAGCTTGCCTTGAGCAAAGGCCAAGCTTCTTCACTATAGAATTGCTCTGCCGCTTGCCAGAAACGTTCCTCATCTACGATGAGCTTATCAGGTACTTGCCCAATCACAGCTTGGAAGAAGTCGTCGAGAGGTAAAGCTGGTGCAAACTTTTTGAAATCTTCATAAGAGTATGGATGGTAGAGTTTAGCGTATTCTGAACTCTCTTCGTTTGAAAGTACGACCGCTGCGATACGACGGTCTAATTCCAATCGTTTCTCTAGCAAATCTGCGATTTCTTCATCTGAGAAGTTATAGGATTTGAGTAGATTAGCAGTACTTTCTTTCCAAAGGTTCAATAATTCTTCGCGCTGTGGATGGTCTTCAGCATAGTAAGTCGTATCAGGCAAGATTGTTCCTGGAGCACTGGCCCAAAGAACATTGGTTCTAGCATCCATAAAGTCTGGTGATACGCCAAATGGAAGGAAGTTTGGTTTACCAGCTAATTCAAACTCTGCTAATTTGCTTGCGAAATCCGCAAAACTTTCCAAATCTTGGTATTCCTTAAGCATAGGAAGAACTGGTTTGATTCCATCTGCTTCTCGTTTGTCAAAATCTCTGACCATACGATGGTACTTAACAAAATTTGCTAAGATGGCATCTTCTGGCACATCTTCACCTTCCAACCATTTGTCGGTTGTCGTTAGCATCAACTCTTCAATTTCTTCGTCAAGGTCGATAAAACCACCTGTTCTCGATTTATCAGCTGGAATGACGGCAGTCTTTTCCCACTCACCATTTATAGCATCATAAAAATCATCTTGATAACGTGTCATCTTGTTCTCGCTTTCCTAATTTCACTTATTCCTAGCTTAGCAAAATTCCCTTGGGATTGCAATTAAAAATGCCGAGTTGCCCTCTTATTTTAATCATTAATATTTTAAGTTTTTACAAAAATTAACTTGACTTAAAAATAAAATTAAGGTATATTAAAAAATAGGAGGAATATAACTGTATGATACGTATCGAAAACCTCAGTGTCTCCTACAAAGAAACGTTGGCACTTAAGGATATTTCTCTAGTGCTCCATGGACCAACAATCACCGGTATCATTGGTCCAAACGGTGCTGGGAAATCAACATTATTAAAAGGGATGCTGGGAATTATCCCACATCAAGGTCAGGCATTTCTCGATGACAAGGAAGTGAAAAAATCCTTACATCGAATCGCCTATGTCGAACAAAAAATCAATATCGACTACAACTTTCCCATCAAGGTCAAGGAATGTGTCTCTCTAGGACTCTTTCCCTCTATCCCTCTCTTTCGCAGTTTAAATGCTAAACATTGGAAGAAAGTGCAAGAGGCCCTTGAAATCGTCGGTCTAGCTGACTACGCAGAACGGCAAATCAGTCAACTGTCTGGAGGTCAATTCCAGCGGGTCTTGATTGCCAGATGTTTGGTGCAAGAAGCCGACTATATCCTCTTGGATGAGCCCTTTGTTGGGATTGACTCTGTCAGTGAGGAAATCATCATGAATACGCTGAGAGATCTGAAAAAAGCTGGGAAGACGGTTCTGATCGTCCACCACGACCTCAGCAAGGTTCCCCACTACTTCGATCAAGTCTTGCTTGTCAATCGAGAAGTGATTGCCTTTGGTCCAACCAAAGAAACCTTTACCGAAGCCAATCTCAAAGAAGCTTACGGTAATCGACTCTTTTTCAATGGAGGTGACCTATGATTGCAGAATTTATCGATGGATTGCAAAAATTCCATTTCTTACAAAATGCCTTGATAACAGCCATTGTCATCGGGGTCGTAGCTGGAGCTGTAGGATGTTTCATTATTCTACGCGGGATGTCACTCATGGGAGATGCCATTTCACATGCTGTCTTGCCAGGTGTAGCCCTCTCCTTTATCTTGGGCCTTGACTTCTTTATCGGAGCCATTGTCTTTGGATTGCTAGCTGCCATCATCATTACCTACATCAAGGGGAACTCGATTATCAAAAGCGATACCGCCATCGGCATTACCTTTTCTTCTTTCTTAGCCCTCGGTATCATCTTGATTAGTGTCGCTAAAAGTTCAACTGACCTTTTCCATATCCTTTTTGGTAATATCCTAGCCGTCCAAGATACGGATATGTTTATTACCATGGGGGTAGGGGCAGCCATTCTCTTGTTAATCTGGATTTTCTTCAAGCAACTCTTGATAACTTCCTTTGATGAACTCTTGGCTAAAGCCATGGGAATGCCTGTCAATTTCTATCACTACCTTCTCATGGTACTCCTAACTCTTGTGTCTGTGACAGCCATGCAAAGTGTCGGAACTATCCTGATTGTAGCCATGCTGATTACCCCAGCGGCAACTGCTTATCTGTATGCTAATAGCCTGAAAAGTATGATTTTCCTTTCCTCAACCTTTGGAGCGACTGCTTCAGTTTTGGGACTCTTTATCGGTTATAGCTTTAACGTTGCGGCAGGTTCTAGTATCGTGCTTACAGCCGCTAGTTTCTTTCTCATTAGCTTCTTTATCGCTCCAAAACAACGATATTTGAAACTGAAAAATAAACATTTGTTAAAATAAGGGGCAGAACCCCACTAAATTGGAGGATCTAATGAAAAAATTAGGTACATTACTCGTTCTCTTTCTTTCCGCCATTGTTCTTGTAGCATGTGCTAGTGGAAAAAAAGATGCAGCTTCTGGTCAAAAACTAAAAGTTGTTGCTACAAACTCAATCATCGCTGATATTACTAAAAATATTGCTGGTGACAAGATTGATCTTCACAGTATCGTTCCTGTTGGTCAAGACCCACACGAATACGAACCACTTCCTGAAGACGTTAAGAAAACTTCTCAAGCTGATTTGATTTTCTATAACGGTATCAACCTTGAAACAGGTGGCAATGCTTGGTTTACAAAATTGGTAGAAAATGCTAAGAAAACTGAAAACAAAGACTACTTTGCAGTCAGCGAAGGTGTTGATGTTATCTACCTTGAAGGCCAAAATGAAAAAGGAAAAGAAGACCCACACGCTTGGCTCAACCTTGAAAATGGGATCATCTTTGCTAAAAATATCGCAAAACAATTGAGCGCTAAAGACCCTAGCAACAAGGAATTCTACGAAAAAAATCTCAAAGAATATACTGATAAGCTAGACAAACTTGACAAGGAAGCTAAAGAGAAATTTAACAACATCCCTGCTGAGAAAAAACTCATCGTAACCAGCGAAGGATGCTTCAAATACTTCTCTAAAGCCTACGGTGTCCCAAGTGCCTACATCTGGGAAATCAATACTGAAGAAGAAGGAACACCTGACCAAATCAAGACCTTGGTTGAAAAACTTCGCCAAACAAAAACTCCTTCACTCTTTGTAGAATCAAGCGTGGATGACCGTCCAATGAAGACTGTTTCACAAGACACAAACATCCCAATCTATGCTCAAATCTTTACAGATTCTATCGCTGAAGAAGGCAAAGAAGGCGACAGCTACTACAACATGATGAAATACAATCTTGAAAAGATTGCTGAAGGTTTGTCTAAATAAATTTCTAAAAACGTCATTCTCTGAACTGCACCCCAAAAGTTAGACATAAAAATCTAACTTTTGGGGTGTTTTTATTATGAAATTAACTTATGATGATAAAGTTCAGATCTATGAACTTAGAAAACAAGGATATAGCTTAGAGAAGCTTTCAAATAAATTTGGGATAAACAATTCTAATATTAGGTACATGATTAAATTGATTGATCGTTATGGAATAGAGTTCGTCAAAAAAGGAAAAAATCGTTACTATTCTCCTGATTTAAAACAAGAAATGATTAATAAAGTCTTACATGAAGGCTGGACTAAAGATAGAGTTTCTCTTGAATACGGTCTCCCAAGTCGTACGATACTTCTTAATTGGCTAGCACAATACAAGAAAAACGGGTATACTATTGTTGAGAAAACAAGAGGGAGAGTACCTAAAATGGGACGTAAGCCAAAAACGAGACCTGAAGAGAGGACAGAATTAGAACGTCTTCAAGCAGAAAATGAGTACCTGAGAGCGGAGAATGCTATCCTAAAAAAGTTAAGAGAACTCCAATTGAAGGAGGAAAAAGAGAAAGAAGAAAGACAGAAATTGTTCAAGAATTAATGACTGAGTTTTCGTTAGATATTCTTCTAAAAGCCATTAAACTAGCTCGTTCGACCTACTACTATCACTTGAAACAGCTAGACAAACCAGATAAGGACCAAGAGCTTAAAGCTAAAATTCAATCCATTTTTATCGAACATAAGGGAAATTATGGTTATCGTCGGATTCATTTAGAACTAAGAAATCGTGGATATCTGGTAAATCATAAAAGAGTTCAACGCTTGATGAAAGTACTCAATTTACAAGCTAAAATGCGACAGAAACGAAAATATTCTTCTCATAAAGGAGACGTTGGCAAGAAGGCAGATAATCTTATTCAACGCCAATTTGAAGCAACCAAACCAATGGAAAAGTGTTATACGGATGTGACAGAGTTTACCATTCCAAATAGCACTCAGAAACTCTATTTATCGCCCGTTTTAGATGGTTTCAACAGCGAAATCATCGCTTATCATCTTTCTACTTCACCGAACTTGGAACAAGTGAAGAGCATGTTAAAACAGGCCTTCACAGAGAAGTACTATGAGAATACGATTCTCCATAGTGACCAAGGATGGCAATACCAACACGATTTTTATCATCATTTTTTAAAGAATAAGGGAATCCAACCATCTATGTCACGTAAGGGGAATAGCCCAGATAACGGTATGATGGAATCTTTCTTTGGCATTCTTAAGACTGAAATGTTTTATGGTTATGAGAATACGTTTCAGTCACTTGAGCACTTGGAACAAGCTATTGTAGACTATATTGATTACTACAACAACAAACGAATTAAGGTAAAACTAAAAGGACTTAGTCCTGTACAATACAGAACTAAATCCTTTGCTTAAATTAATTGTCTAACTTTTTGGGATCAGTACACTCCTTGAATTGGCGTTTTTGTCTAATCAATTTTCAGTCAAACTATTGGAAAAGTCTGAACATTTAATGTAGAATGAAAGAAAAAAGATTGGAGTAGCTTATGACTACATTCCTTGGAAATCCTGTAACTTTTACAGGAAAACAACTGCAAGTAGGAGACAAGGCTCTTGACTTCTCTCTAACAACAACTGACCTTTCTAAAAAATCACTGGCTGACTTTGATGGTAAGAAAAAGATTTTGAGTGTCATTCCTTCTATCGACACTGGTATCTGTTCTCTTCAGACTCGTCGCTTTAACCAAGAATTGGCTAGCTTGGACAACACTGTTGTCCTTGCTGTTTCTATGGACCTTCCATTTGCTCAAAAACGTTGGTGTGGCGCAGAGGGAATTGAAAATGCCATCATGCTCTCAGACTACTTCGACCACTCTTTTGGACGTGATTACGCGCTCTTAATCAATGAATGGCATCTGCTTGCACGCGCAGTCTTTGTTCTCGATACAGACAATATCATCCGCTATGTCGAATACGTGGATAATATCAATTCCGAGCCAAACTTTGAAGCAGCCATTGAAGCAGCAAAGTCGCTTGACTAAAAGAAAGCCCACTTATAACAAGGCAGAAAGCTAGAGAAATCTAGCTTTTTTTGGTATACTAGATGGAGATAATAAACAAGGAAATGCGAATGACACCAAATAAAGAAGATTACTTAAAATGTATTTATGAGATTGGCATGGAACTTCCTAAGATTACCAATAAGGAAATCGCTGCTCGAATGCAGGTATCTCCTCCTGCGGTAACAGAGATGATCAAACGCATGCAATCCGAAAATCTTATCCTAAAAGATCAGAAAAAAGGCTACTTACTAACGGATATTGGTTTAAAACTTGTATCTGACCTTTACCGAAAGCACCGACTCATTGAAGTTTTTCTGGTTCACCATCTGGACTATACCAGTAACCAGATTCATGACGAAGCTGAGGTATTAGAACATACGGTTTCAGACTTTTTTGTCGAGAGATTAGACAAAATGTTAGGCTTTCCAAAGACCTGCCCTCATGGTGGTACCATTCCTGCCAAGGGAGAACTTTTGGTTGAAATCAATAACTTGCCACTAGCAGAAACCAAAGAAGCTGGAACCTATCTCCTGACTCGCGTTCACGATAGCTTTGACCTTCTCAAATATCTGGAAAAACACAGTATCCATATTGGAGACAAACTCCAAGTCAAGCAGTTTGATGACTTCTCTAATACCTTCACTCTGATTCACAAGAATGAAGAACTCCAAGTCAGCCTAGAAATTGCCAAGCAGCTCTATGTTGAAAAACTGAACTAAATACATTACAAAAAAACCAAGCCCGCGAGCTTGGTTTTTCTTATCTATTTTTAGTATCAAGGATGATGGTTACTGGGCCATCATTGACCAGTTCCACCTGCATATCTGCTCCAAAGACTCCTGTCTCAACAGGAACTTCCTTGGCTAGTTCTTGGTTAAATTCTTGATAGAAAGCTTCCGCCATATCCGGTTTAGCTGCCCCGGTAAAGGCTGGGCGATTGCCTTTTTTGGTATCTGCAAACAGAGTAAACTGAGAGATGGAGAGAATTTGGCCTTGAATATCCTTAACCGATAAGTTCATCTTGCCTTCAGCATCTGAGAAAATTCGCATATTGACAAGTTTTCTCACTGCATACTCCAAATCTTCCTGCTGATCCTCAGGTCCAACACCTACTAAGAGTAAGAGCCCCTGCTGGATTTTCCCATATACTTGCCCCTCAATAGAAACTTGAGCTTTCTTGACACGCTGAACGATAATTTTCATAGCAATCCTTTCTGATGATATCAAGCCAACTTAACCATTGGTACGTTTAACCGAGTAGACTTCTGGTACACTCTTAATCTTATCAACTACGGTGGTCAGCATTGAAAGGTTTGAAATTCCAAAGGAAACATGAATATTGGCAAATTTCATATCCTTGGTTGGTTGGGCATTAACTGTTGAGATATTCTTAGTTGTATTTGACAAGACTTGCAAGATATCATTCAATAGACCAGAACGGTTGAGTCCGTAGATATCGATGTGAGCCATATATTCCTTGTTTGAGAATTGGTCTTCCCATTCAACATCGAGTAGACGTTGTTCGTAGTTTTCCTGTGAACGAAGGTTCATACAGTCTACACGGTGGATGGCAACTCCGCGTCCTTTGGTAATATAGCCGACGATATCATCACCTGGAACAGGGTTACAACATTTGGCAATCCGGATCAAGAGCCCAGAAGCACCTTGGATGACTACTCCACCCTCATGCTTAACCTTAAGCGTGTCCTTGTTCTCTACTTTGACTTCGCCACCCTTAACCAATTCTTCAGCCTCTGCCTTAGCCTTGGCACGCTCTTCTTCACGACGTTCTTTCTCAGTCAAACGGTTAAAGACTGTGATGGCTCCGATTTCTCCAAAACCAATCGCAGCAAAGAGAGCTTCTTCTGTCTTGTAACTGGTTTTTTGAAGGACTTCATCCATGTGGCGTTTGTCCATAAATTTATTGGCCACATAGCCATTTTCTTGGAGCTGACTAATCAGCAATTCACGGCCTTTATTGATGGACAATTCTTTGTCTTGGTTTTTAAAGAACTGACGAATTTTGTTACGAGCCTTGCTGGTCTTGACCATATTGAGCCAGTCACGGCTTGGTCCAAATGAATTTGGATTGGTGATGATTTCAACCTGGTCACCCGTTTTTAACTTGGTCGTCAATGGAACCATGCGACCATTAACCTTGGCACCAGTCGCTTTTTCCCCAATCTTTGTATGAATTTCATAAGCAAAGTCAATCGGACCTGAATCTTTTGGAAGTGAACGAACCGCTCCATCTGGAGTAAAGACATAAATCTCCTCAGCCAGATAGTTTTCTTTGACAGTATCTACAAACTCCTTGGCATCATCTGCTTGATCTTGGAGTTCCATCATCTCCTTGATCCAGTTCATTCCAATAGCAGATTCCTTACTATTAACCTGACCCTTGATTCCTTTTTTGTAAGCCCAGTGAGCCGCAACCCCGTACTCAGCAACCTCATGCATTTCCTTGGTTCGAATCTGGAATTCAATAGGTCCCTTTGGTCCATAAACAGTTGTATGGATGGACTGGTAACCATTGGCCTTACGGTTGGCAATATAGTCTTTAAAACGTCCCGGCATCGGTTTCCAAAGCTCATGAACGTAGCCCAACATCGCATAGACATCACTCTGAGTGTCTAGGATACAACGAATAGCAATCAGGTCGTAGATCTCTTCAAAGCGTTTTTTCTTATCCTGCATCTTACGATAGATAGAGTAGATATGCTTTGGACGACCGTAGATTTTTCCTGTAAGATGGCGCTCAGATGAGTATTCCTCGAGTTTCGTCACAACTTCATCGACCAAGGCTTCACGCTCTTGACGTTTTTCCTTCATCATGTGACTAATCTTGTAAAATTCAGTTGGATTGAGATAGCGGAAAGAGAGATCTTCCAGTTCCCACTTCACACTTGAAATCCCCAAACGGTGAGCAAGTGGTGCATATATTTCCATGGTTTCTCTAGAAATACGTTCCTGCTTGTCCTTACGAAGGTGCTTAAGGGTGCGCATATTATGCAGGCGGTCAGATAGTTTGACCAAGATAACACGGATATCTTCTGACATAGCCATGAGCATCTTGCGATGATTCTCAGCCAGCTGCTCCTCGATAGACTTATACTCAACCTTACCAAGCTTAGTAACACCGTCTACAATCACTCGAACATCGTGACCAAACTCTCTCTCTAAATCATCCAAAGTCGTTTCCGTATCTTCAACCACGTCATGCAAAAAACCACAGGCAACAGTGACAGCGTCTAGCTTGAGCTTAGCCAAAATACCTGCTACCTGAATAGGATGGATAATGTAGGGTTCGCCAGATTTACGATATTGACCACTATGGCATTCTACAGCGTAAACCAAGGCTTTATGTACAAAAGCCACATCTTCTTTCGATAAATATTTCTGTGTTAAAGCGACAACTTCATCGCCTGAATAAATTACTTCTTTGGGCATGCATACTCTCCAGTTCTTCCTACCATTTTAACACTTTTTTGACAATATGAAAACTAGAAAAGCCTAGTTCTGTAAGAGTTTGCTTATCTTAGCAAAAAAGCACTACTAGAAAACTCTAGCAGTGCTAACACATTTAAAATCTATCTTAGTAAACTGTTCTTTCAGTTTCTACATCGAAGAAGTGAGCTTTGTTCAAGTCAAATCCAAGTTCAACTGTTGCACCAGCTTGCAAGTAGTCACGAGCGTCAACTTTTGCAACGAACTCATCTTTACCAACTTGGCAGTATAGGTGAGATTCTGAACCAAGCAACTCTGATACAGAGATCGTTGCTTTCACAACTGATTCTGGGAATGTTTCAAGGAAAGCAGGCTCAGCGTTCACGTCTTCTGGACGGATACCGAAGATCAATTCTTTACCTTCATAGCCTTTTTCACGAAGAACTTTCAAGGCACCTTCTGGAACTTTCAAGTTAAAACCGTCAGCAACGATGTGGTCACTGTTCAATTTAACGTTGATGAAGTTCATAGCTGGGCTTCCGATAAATCCTGCTACAAATTTGTTAACTGGGTTTTTGTAAACTTCTTGAGGAGTACCGATTTGTTCAACACGTCCGATAGTACCAGTACCAGCAGGGTTTTTAGTAGCTGACATGATAACGATACGGTCTGCAAGTGTCATCGCTTCTGTTTGGTCGTGAGTTACGTAGATAGTTGTAGCTCCGATACGACGGTGGATTTTAGCGATTTCAGCACGCATTGATACACGAAGTTTTGCATCCAAGTTTGACAAAGGTTCGTCCATCAAGAATACTTTTGCATCACGGACGATCGCACGACCCATGGCAACACGTTGACGTTGACCACCTGAAAGGTCAGCTGGTTTACGATCCAAGAATTCTTTCAAACCAAGAATTTCAGCTGCTTCTTGTACACGTTTGTCAATGTCTTCTTTGCTGTATTTACGCAATTTCAAACCGAAGGCCATGTTATCGTATACAGTCATGTGTGGGTAAAGAGCGTAGTTTTGGAATACCATGGCAATGTCACGGTCTTTTGGAGCCACGTCGTTGACAACCACGCCATCGATAGATGCAGTACCTTCTGTAATGTCTTCAAGACCTGCAATCATACGAAGAGTAGTTGATTTACCACATCCTGAAGGTCCTACGAAAACGATAAATTCTTTGTCTTTGATGTTCAAGTTGAAATCTTCAACTGAATAGTGTTCGCTATTTGGATATTTTTTGTAAATATTTTTAAGATTTAATTCTACCATTTCGGTGAACTCCTTTTGTCATTTGATAGTTTTATTATAGATGAAAACGCTTTATATTTCTATGGCAAGGTGACCAAAAAAATAAAAAAGTTCTGTGCAACTTGCACAAAACTTTAGAGAATATCTGGTAAAATCAACTGATAACACAAGGTCAAATCTGTCAATTCTTTCAACTGCAGTCCTGTCAGTTCTTCCCACTTATCAATCTTGTATTGGAGAGAATTGCGGTGTAGATAGAGTTGCTGAGCTGTTTTCGTAAGGACTGCACTGTTTTCCCACAGTGAAAGGATGATTTCCTGAATCTGATCCTGGTCTACAATCATCTGATGCAGATATTCTTTGATAACTCGGAGATCCACAATTCTTTCACCCATACTCCAAAGATAGAGTTGAGAAAAAGTATGAAATCCTTGATGTCCTTGTCGCCACCAGTTTTTGAACAAGTCACGTTCTGCTTTGATGAGATCTGACAGAGCCTGATGTCCAGTTTGTGACCAGACCTGACCTAACATGATGGATAAACGTACTCCAAAGTCATATTCTACGGCTTCCAAGGTATCTGTCAGGATTGAGCGAACGGATGTGTACTTATCCTGTTGGAGAACAAAAATGTAATCCTGCGCTCCAACCTGAAGAACTGTTTGACAATTTGGAAAGAGGGTTTTCATCATCTCTAACCAAGACGTTAAATTCTCCTGTTGAAAATAAGATAGGTGGCAGTAGACAAGTTGCAATTTTTTAAAGTTTTGCGGTGCCTGTCCTTTGCCTTCAATGAGATAACTATACCAGGGATTGAGGGAAATGGTTTGCTCCTGTTTGGTTAAGAGAGCCACCAGTTGTTTTTCACGCTCACTAAGACTAGCTTCCTCAAGCAAAAGCCACTGATAATTTGACAGAGGTAGACTTAGATAGCCCTCTCTATCAACTGGCTGATCTAAGATTTTACCATCAGGAAACCAATCCAGTAGTTCTTTTGCAATCATTCCTAGCCCTCCACTTTTTGGATGCACCAAGAAATCAAGGTTTCGAGGCGTTCCACATTTTCAGTCATATGAAGATAGCCCATGACCGCTTCAAAACCAGTAGACATACGATAGGTTACCACATCTGCATTCTTAGCCTTGGTATGGCTGTTGGTGTTGCGACCCCGTTTATAGATTTCTTCTTCTTTTTCCGTTAAGACTTCTTCTTCCAGCATGAGGGAAATCAAGTGTGCCTGAGCCTTGGCCGACACATACTTGGTTGCCTCTTGGTGAAGTTTATTGGGCTTGGTCATGCCTTTGAGAATGAGATGGCGACGAATATACATAGAATAAACTGCATCTCCTTCAAAAGCTAGCGCAATCCCGTTAATGAGATTGACATCAATCACGTGTCCACCTCACTCCATCCTTGGTATCAAGTAGCTTAATCCCTTGTGCAGCTAGTTGGTCACGGATTTGATCCGCTGTCGCAAAGTCTTTATTTGCACGTGCTTCTTGGCGTTTTTGAATCAAGGCTTCAATCTCTTCATCCAAAACTTCTTCGACAAATACCACTCCAAAGACTTCTAACATAGCTGCAAGAGTTTCCTTGACAGCTGCATCATAGTTTCCCGAGTTGATCCATTTAGCCATTTCAAAGACAACTGTGATTCCATTAGCTGTATTGAAATCCTCATCCATAGCCGCTATAAACTTATCTTTAAATGCCTGTAACTCCTGAGCATCTACAGTTCCAGTAAATGGTTGTTCATAGGTGTTCTTCAAATACTTGAGATTAGTCTCCGCATCACGCACTGCTTTTTCCGTAAAATTGATAGGCTTACGGTAGTGCTGAGTCGCAAAGAAGAAACGCAATACTTGACCGTTGATAGTTTTGAGAGCATCGTGTACCGTAATGAAGTTGCCCAAGGACTTGGACATCTTGACATTGTCGATATTGACAAAGCCATTGTGCATCCAGTAGTTGGCGAAGGTCTTGCCTGTTTTAGCTTCTGACTGGGCAATTTCGTTGGTGTGGTGCGGAAACTCAAGGTCAGCTCCACCACCGTGAATATCGATAGTATCACCCAAAATTTCAGTCGACATGACTGAACACTCAATGTGCCATCCTGGGCGACCTGGTCCCCAAGGACTGTCCCAAGAAATCTCACCTGGTTTGGCAGATTTCCAGAGGGCAAAGTCTACAGGATTTTCCTTGCGAGCAGTTTCTTCATCTGTACGACCTGAAGCCCCGAGCTCCAAGTCTTCCAAGGTTTTATTGGCCAACTTAGCATAGTTGTGGGATTTTTCTACACGGAAATAGACATCCCCTTGACTCTCATAGGCATAGCACTTTTCAATCAAGTCTTCTACAAAACGAATAATATCATCCATAAACTCGACTACACGAGGATGACGAGTTGCAGGTTTCACCCCCAAAGCCGTCACATCCTCACGAAAGGCAGCAATGTACTTGTCCGCTACTTCCTGAGGTGTGATGCCTTCTTCCTTGGCACGGTTGATAATCTTATCATCCACATCAGTGAAGTTGGAAATGTAGGCTACTTCATAGCCACGATATTCAAAATAGCGACGAATGGTATCGAAGGCTACTGTTGAGCGGGCATTCCCCACGTGGATATAGTTATAAACTGTCGGCCCACAGACATACATGCGAACCTTGCCCTCTTCAATGGGCACAAATTCTCGCAAATTACGAGACATAGTGTCATAGATTTTAATCATAAAATAATAGTCAGGAAAGCTAAAATTCATAAACAGATATTTTCATAACTAATCTGTTCAACTAAATTTTAGTCCGATTACCTGTCACAAATCGGATTTCCTTGCTCCTTTCTAAACATAAAAGAAGAATACAGTAAAAAGATGAAGGGAGTCACTACGGAAGTTTTATTGCTATGTTTTCCGTTAGGCTCCCTTTCTTGTTTCGAATTTATCGTAAAGACTAGTCTAAACTAACTCTTGAGCAATGACTAGGGCAATCTCAAAGAAAGTTATAGAATCCGCTTTTCTATCCTCGCGTCTAGCATCCCATTCGTGATTGTGATGGTCGACATAGTCAGCTGTGTAGAAAAATTGATAGACATTGGCTTGTCGATATTGGGCCCAGGCCATGATAGCTGAAGCTTCCATATCTACAACTCTAGCTCCTGCTGCTAGTCTTCGTTTGACCTTAGCAGCTGTCTCACGATAGAAGGCATCTGTGGTCCAAGACTTTGTTCGAATATGCTCAATACCAGCTTTATCCAAGGCTTTTTCCATAGTTAAGAGTAGAGATCGCTCATAGGCTATTTCATCACTTGCTGTAGCATAGTGATAACTAGTACCTTCATCACGTAAAGCCGAGCTTGGTAGGATAATCTTATCTGCTTGAATAGACTGGTCCAGAACTCCGCAAGATCCCAAAACAATAAAGTTCTTAAATCCTCTTGCTTTGAGTTCTTCCAAGAGTCCAACAACCATTGGAGCTCCAATCGTAGCCATAGCAACTGCTACCTTACTCCCATCTTTTTCATAGATATACCAGGGCAGTTTGCCATTTAGATTGGTAAGATAGCCACCTTCGTAGACACCATCTATCTGCTTAACTCGTTCAAGGATTTCTCCATTAAAAGACAAAATAATGGTATCACAAACTTCTCCACCACTAAGGAGACTTCGATCAGTTGGCTCGATAACAGCAGGTACATTTTCAAATTCTTCTAATAGCATTTATTACTCTTTCGCATTCAGATAAACCACTTGGGTTTGTTTGACAAAGCCAATCTTTTCATATAAGCGTTGGGCACCTACATTGCTATCTTCCACTGCAATCTGAAATTCCTTGTCGTTTTGCTCAATTAGTTGGTTGACAAGGGATTTTGCTAAGTAACTGCCATAGCCTTTCCCACGTTCAGGTTCAGATATTGCTAACCCGTAGAAGTAATTCGTATTAGTCGATAAATCTACTGTGCAAGTTCCAATAACCTGACTGTCTTTTAACAAAATATATAAGCGACTTTCTGGATCCTTCAGAGCTTCAGCGACATATCTATCCACAATCTCTCTAGACTCATGCTCTTCTGAGAATGCCTGAAATTTTAACTGACTAATTTGCTCCTGATACGAGCTATCTGCTAACAAAACTTCAAGATTAGAAAGGTTTGCTAACGGGTAAGGGTTTCTATCCTTACCTAACCAAGTTTCTGTCTCTTCATCCTCAATTAGTCCCCAGTTGCTGACAAAATCAGGATGACGGTCTAGAAAAATACGTTCTGTCTGAAAAGTCACTGAACGAATAGGGAAAGAAGTCGTTTCTTTCTCAAAGCTAGTAAACAAAGCACGTGCAATTCCCTGACGGCGATGATTGGGATGAACCAGTATCGTCACTTCCACATCTTGGTCATCAGCATAGACAGTTAACAAACCAACCAGTTCGCCTTTTTCGTAAAAAAGGAAAAATGCAGGCATGTTTGGATCAAAATTAAGCATGTTAGAAAGATAAGGATCACGATAAGTTCCATCATAGGCTTGGCAACAGTTAATTAGTTTTTTCGCCTCAAATAACTCCTCTTGGCTTAACTTATTTCTTGCTTGAATCATATAGATATCCTCTACAGCCCAGACGACCTATGACTGGCATCTCTCGCTTGCTCGAGTTTATTGACGTAGTATTCCCGTTTTTCTTCTACTTCATGAATGGTGGGTTCATCCTTTTGCCCATGCACTCGGACAATCTTGGCTGGAATACCGACAACCGTTACATCGCTAGGAACATCTGCCACAACAACTGCTGCAGCACCGACCTTGGCATTTTCACCGATTTCTACAGGCCCGATAACTTGGGCATGTGCAGATATGAGAGCTCCCTTACGCACGGTCGGATGGCGTTTGCCAACATCCTTCCCTGTCCCACCAAGAGTTACCCCGTGGTAGAGAAGAACCCCTTTTTCAACGATAGCCGTCTCCCCAATCACAAGGCCAGAACCATGGTCGATAAAGACACCTGAGTCGATCTGAGCACCCGGATGAATCTCGATTTGTGTCCAAAAACGCCAAAACTGGCTGTGCATACGAGCTAAGAGCTTAAAGCCATTCTTCCAGAGAAAATGAGAGAGACGGTGGGCAGCCAAGGCTTTCACACCAGGATAGGTCAAAAGAACCTCCAATGTGGTGCGAGCCGCTGGATCATTTTCTTTTACGATATCAATGGTTTCACGCCACCATCCCATACAATTCTCCTTTTCTTATTCTGAGTCTTTTGGTGTTTCTGTAGTTTCTTTCTTAGGTTTGTTGTCCTTGTGGTGGTGACGAGGACGATCGCCATGACGATGACCCTTTTCACCTTTTTCTTCTGAATGTTCAGGTTTCGGTGGACGTGGCAAGAGTGCTTTCATCGAAGCATCTACACGACCTTTTTCGTCAATCTTGATAATCTTAACATCCACTTCATCACCAATGGCTACCAAGTCTTCGACACGGTTAGTGCGAGTCCAAGCCATTTCAGAGATATGAACGAGGGCATCTGTCTTGTCAAAGAGGTTGACAAAGGCACCGAATTTCTCGATACGAACCACTTTGGCATGGTAAACTTCATCCACTTTCGCTTCACGAACCAAACCAGCAATGATTTCTTTAGCGCGGTTAATGGCAGCTTGGTCACTAGAGTAGATAGACACGTTTCCTTCTTCGTCGATATCAATCTTAACGCCTGTTTCAGCGATGATCTTATCGATGGTTTCCCCACCCTTACCGATAACAATCTTAATCTTATCCACATCGATCTTGATGGTATCAATTTTCGGAGCAGTTGGAGCTAATTCTGGACGAACTTCTGGAATGGTAGCTTCGATGACGTCAAGGATTTCAAAACGAGCTTTCTTGGCTTGAGCAAGAGCTTCTGTCAAGATTTCTGCAGTAATCCCTTGAATCTTGATATCCATTTGAAGGGCTGTAATCCCATCACGAGTACCTGCAACCTTGAAGTCCATGTCTCCAAAGTGGTCTTCCAAACCTTGGATATCTGTCAATACTGTATAGTTGTTTCCATCTGAGATAAGACCCATAGCAATACCAGCTACTGGCGCCTTGATTGGCACACCACCAGCCATAAGGGCAAGTGTTCCCGCACAGATAGAGGCTTGAGAAGAAGAACCGTTTGATTCCAATACTTCTGCTACTAGACGAATCGCATATGGGAATTCTTCCAAGCTTGGCAAGACTTGAGCAAGGGCACGCTCACCGAGAGCACCGTGACCAATTTCACGACGACCAGGTGCACCGTAACGACCAGTTTCCCCTACAGAGTATTGTGGGAAGTTATAGTGGTGCATAAAGCGTTTCTTGTACTCTGGATCCAAACCATCGATGATTTGCGTTTCACCCATTGGCGCCAAAGTCAAGATAGAAAGAGCCTGAGTTTGTCCACGAGTGAAGAGACCAGAACCGTGTACGCGAGGAAGGAAATCAACAACTGCATCCAAAGGACGGATTTCATCAACCTTACGGCCGTCAGGACGAACCTTGTCTTCAGTGATCAAACGGCGCACTTCAGCATGTTCCATTTGTTCCAAGATTTCAGCCACATCACGCATGATACGGTCAAATTCTTCGTGGTCTGCATATTTTTCTTCGTAAACTGCTGTGACTTGGTCTTTTACTGCTTGTGTTGCAGCTTCACGAGCCAATTTTTCTTCAACTTGAACAGCTTTTTGAAGGTCACTGTTGTAGGCTGCGATGATTTCAGCTTGCAATTCAGCATCTACATGAAGCAATTCTACTTCTGCTTTTTCTTTACCAACTGCCGCAACGATTTCTTCCTGGAAGGCAATCAATTCTTTGACAGCTTCGTGCCCTTTCAGAAGAGCTTCTAACATGATTTCTTCTGACAATTCTTTGGCACCAGACTCTACCATGTTAATAGCGTGCTTAGTACCAGCTACTGTCAATTCAAGAAGCGATTGCTCTGCTTGTTCTTGACTTGGGTTGATGATAATTTCTCCATCAACATAGCCTACTTGTACCCCAGCTATTGGTCCGTCAAATGGAATGTCTGAGATAGACAAGGCCAATGATGAACCGAACATCGCTGCCATTGGTGCAGATGCATTTTCATCGTAAGAAAGGACTGTGTTGATAACTTGCACTTCATTACGGAAACCTTCCGCAAACATTGGACGGATTGGACGGTCAATCAAACGCGCTGTCAAGGTCGCATCTGTTGAAGGACGTCCTTCACGTTTCATAAAGCCACCAGGAAATTTCCCAGCTGCATACATTTTTTCTTCGTAGTTGACTTGAAGTGGGAAGAAATCTCCAGTTGCCATCTTCTTAGACATAACGGCAGCAGTCAAGACAGTTGACTCACCGTAACGCACGACAACAGAGCCATTTGCTTGCTTAGCAACCTGACCAGTCTCTACGATCAACTCACGACCCGCAAAAGTCGTTTGAAACACTTGTTTTGTCATTGTAATCCCCTTTGGATTGATAAAATTATACGCCTTGCCTACAAAAATCAGGATACAAAGGGCGTTAAGAATCCCGTATGAAAATAGGAGATTGACGCAGTGTGCGATGCACACCAGGAAATCTATCTTTTTCACTAGGGATTTAGCCCGTGTTCAACTCCGAAATTACTTTAGTTCTGATTCTTTAACTTACATCTCTTTGACATAAGATTAAGACTGCTTAAATATCGTTTATACCCTCATCTTTGTATCAAGTACGTACAGAGTCTATTTTATCATATTTTTCTTAAAAAGTGCTGGCTTTTCTATTAAAAAGGAACCATTCCTCCATGAAAAGAAGAATGGTTTGCTTTTTATTATCCTAAAGATTGGTGATTAAACAAGGCATGGGTTGCTTGATGAATGTACTGAGCAGTATCTGCATTGTTCATGGTGTAGAGGTGCACGCCTGCTACGTCTTGCGTTACCAAGTCCACGATTTGATCCACGGCATAGGCAAGTCCTGCTGCTCTGAGTGACTCAGGGTCATTCTCATACTTGTCTAAGATAGCTTTAAACTTACGTGGGAGATGGATATTCTCACAAGTCTTCAAGAGACGAAGCGCTTGGTTACGATTGAGGATTGGCATGATACCCGCATGAATCGGTACATCAATACCAGCCAAGGTGCACTTATCCTGAAAATCGTAGAAACGCTCATTGTCAAAGAAAAGCTGAGTGACAAGGCTTGAACAGCCTGCATCTACTTTTTTCTTGAGATTTTGAATATCTGAGATTTGGTTTGGTGAATCAGGGTGCCCTTCTGGGTAACAAGCTCCAATAATTTCAAAGTGTGGCGCCTGCTCCTTGATGAATTCAATCAGGTCTGTCGCATAACGGAAGTCCTTTTGTGGTTCCACATCAGGGATGAGATCTCCACGAAGAGCCAAGATTTTCTGAACCCCAACCTTATCCAAATCTGCAATGGTCTCAGCCACCTTATCCTTAGTCAGATAAATAGCTGGCAAGTGAGCAATGGTTGGAATCTCCAAGTCATTTTGGATATAGTCTGCCAAACGAACCGTCGTCTCTTTGATATTAAATTTATTATTGCTGGCAGTCACACTGATAAAGTGTGGGGCCAAGTCCTGCATATCTTTCAGGGCCGCAATAATTTTGTCATTGCCTACTGCTGGGTTTGGAGGGAAAACTTCAAATGAGAGGGACGGTGTTTGACGTGACATATTTATGAACCTTTTCTAGTTGATTTCTTACTGATCAACCATGTATGGAGAACTGTCTTTTCTTACAATTTCTCACGCGCAGCTTTCGCAGCTTCTACAAGGCGGATCAAGCTTTCTTTTGTTTCTGGAATACCACGTGTTTTCAAACCACAGTCAGGATTGATCCATACTTTCTTGCTTGGTACTTTCGCAAGGATAGCTTCGATTGTGTGGTCGATTTCGCCTTCGTTAGGCACACGAGGTGAGTGGATATCGTAAACCCCAGGTCCAACTTCTGTTTGGAAGTTTTTCGCTTTGAGTTCATCCAAGATTTCAAGGTTTGAACGGCTAGCTTCAAATGAGATAACGTCCGCATCCATGTTGTCGATAGCTGGAATGATATCTGTAAATTCTGAGTAACACATGTGAGTGTGAATTTGAGTATCTGGTGCTACTGTTGAGTGTACCAAGCGGAAGGCTGGAATAGCCCAGTCAAGGTAGTCTTCATACCAGTCGCTACGACGAAGTGGCAATTTCTCGCGAAGAGCAGCCTCGTCGATTTGGATGATCTTCACGCCTGCAGCTTCAAGGTCAAGAACTTCATCCTTGATTGCAAGAGCGATTTGAAGAGTAGAATCCTTGATAGAGATGTCTTCACGTGGGAATGACCAGTTAAGAATCGTAACAGGTCCAGTCAACATACCTTTAACAGGTTTGTCCGTACGGCTTTGTGCGTAGCTAGACCATTTAACAGTGATTGGGTTGAGACGAGTTACATCACCCCAGATGATTGGTGGTTTAACCCCACGCATACCGTATGATTGTACCCAACCGTTCTTAGAGAAGAGGTAACCTGACAAGTTTTGACCGAAGTACTCAACCATGTCGTTACGCTCAAATTCACCGTGAACAAGGACATCAAAGTCGATATCTTCTTGCCATTTGATCCATTCGTCAATTGTTTCAGCAAGGAAAGCGTCGTACTCTTCTTGAGACAATTCACCTTTACGGTAAGCCAAACGTTTAGCACGAACTTCTTTTGTTTGAGGGAATGAACCGATAGTTGTTGTTGGAAGAGCTGGAAGTTTGAATGCTTCTTCTTGAATAGCTTCACGTTCTGCAAAGGCTGGCAAACGAGTGTAGTCTGCGTCTGTCAAACCAGCGATACGCGCACGAAGTTCAGCATTTTCACCCACACGCTCAGTCGCAAAGAGTTCTTTGTTGGCTACAAGTGCTTCTTCACCTTGACCATTGCGGATAGCATCCAAATCACGAATCTCATCCAATTTTTCAACTGCAAAGGCAAAGTGGTTCAAGATTGCTGGTTCAAATTCTTCATTAGCAGTTGTAAATGGCACATGAAGAAGTGAGCATGAGCTTGTCAAGACAATGTTTTCAGCTGGAATTTGCTCAAGAACAGCCAAGCTCTTTTCGTAGTTGTTGCGCCAGATGTTTTTACCATTGACAATACCTGCATAAAGAGTCTTGTCAGCTGGGAAACCACCTTTAACCAATTCAAGAGTTTTCTTACCTTCAACGAAATCAAGACCGATAGCATCTACTGGCAATTTCACAAGGTCAGCGTAAACGTCACGAACATCACCGAAGTAAGTTTGAAGCAAGACTTCAAGACCTTTTTTGTCAGCCAAGAGTTTGTTGTAGAGGTTCAAGAAGAGAGCTTTTTCTTCGGCAGTCAAATCTTTCACAAGAGCCGCTTCATCCAATTGGATGCGAGTCGCACCAAGTTCAGCCAATTTTGCAAAAACTTCTTGGTAAGCAGCCACTAAGCTGTCTACGAAGTCTTCTGCTTTCACACCTTCTTCAAAGTCTGATAATTGAAGGAAAGTGAATGGACCTACAAGGACTGGACGAGTGTTCAATCCAAGTTCTTTGGCTTCTTGGAATTCATCAAAAATCTTGTGACCTGCAAGTTTAACTTGAGTGTCTTTTTCAAATTTAGGAACGATGTAGTGATAGTTGGTGTTGAACCATTTCTTCATTGGAAGGGCGCGAACGTCTCCTTTTTCTCCTTGGTAACCACGACCCAAAGCAAAGTAGCGCTCAAGGTCAGACAAGTCCAAGTTTTGAACTGAAGCAGGTACCACGTTGAAAAGGAAAGCTGCATCTAGGAAGTTGTCATAGTGAGAAAAGTCATTTGATGGGATTTCAGTGATGCCTTTTTCTTTGACGATGTTCCAGTGTTTTGCGCGCAAGTCTTTTGCTGCAGCAAGGAGTTCTTCTTCTGAGATTTCTTTTCTAAAGTATTTTTCAGTTGTAAATTTTAATTCGCGGAATTCGCCCAAACGAGGGAAACCGATGATTGTAGTTGACATGATGTGTCCTCCAAAATTTGTTGTTGAAACTATCTTAACAGAAAAGGAATCATCTGTATAATTGTAAAAAATTAGGATTTGATATAGTTTGAAACTATATCTCCGTTTTAGACAAAAGAAAAAGACCTGAGACAAATGCCTCAAATCCTTTGTGTAGCTTGTTTTTAGCTGTATTTTAGTTAGACTGGTAAAACGCGTTATTAGTAACTCTTATAAGTGACTATGGCTTGTTATTAGAAAAGACTATAGGTTGATTTTTCTTTTGTAATTCTGATATTTCCCTGAAAAGTGCGGACGGGAGCAACTTACTTCGTAATTTCATCCCTAATTTTTGAGCCAGAATGTCTCAAAAATTCCGTTCTAGATAATAAATTATTATCTAGAATACCACTATAGCGGGAAATATCCGCTAAAAGCTCACTTCGTTCGCACTTGATATAAATAAAGCATAATTTTTCTATATTATACACTTGAGGCACTATAACTGTTAAATTTGTTAAAGTTTTCCAACTTCTTCCTATCAACTCTTTCCCTGTTCGAGGGGGATGACTGCTAGTGTCTTTCCTAAACTGGCTAGGACTTTTAAGACTGTGTCCAACTGGGGGCTAGTCTTACCTGTTTCCATCCTAGCTATAACAGGCTGGCTTACTCCACTAAGTTCTTCTAGCTTTTTCTGACTGATTCCTTGCTCATGTCTGGCCTCAATCAACTCGCTCATGATAGCCACTCGCATATCACTTTCAAGTATTTCCTCCTTGGTAAAGAGTTCTGACCGGACATCCTTCCAGTTACTCCCAATAGCACTATTCTTCATCACTTAACCTTCTTTCTTTTAAGTCCTTTAGTTCACGCTTGGCTTTTTCAATTTCTCTTCTAGGAGTTTTCTGAGTCTTTTTGACAAAATGATGTAAAAGAACAAAACTACCATCAACCCATGCTACAAATAAAATTCGATCTCTCAGAGGTCTTAGTTCCCAAATCTCATCTTCCAAATGTTTGATGTAGGGTTCCCCAGCTCTCGTCCCATGGTGACTAAGCAACTCGATATAGTCATTTAGTTTATTGAGTTTGATGCGACTATCCTTACTTTTCTGACTAGCCAATTCTCTCATATAATCCAAAACTGGCTCGTTTCCATTTTTGTCCTTATAGAAGTAAATCGTATGCACCAAGCAACCTCTTTCTAATTAAATTATAACTCAAAAGTTATTAAAAGTAAATCTGAACACTCATAAAAAGAAGACCTTAGAAAAACTCTAAAGGTCTCATCTTTATTATTCGAAAAAATTACGAAAAGAGTTACAAATCGAAGACAATCCTTACTATTATTCCAGCTCGATCCCCTTCTCTCGAAGATTAGTCAGACACTCCTCATAGTAGGCATCGTCATGTTCGCTGTATATAGGACTAGTCAACTTCTCCTCTGCTAAATCTTGATAAAGAGGGCAGGTCTTACCTCGGTAGTTCTTGTCCAGCCACTCTGGACTAACCTTATAGTCTCGGTTAGCCATCTCCTTCATGATCAAGTCATGATAGGCATAGAGACGATAGGGCGAGTGGGTAAAGACATAGTCAACCGTCGCATGCTTTCTGCCCCAGCCATTGCCACGGAGGCCACAGCACTCTCGATGCTGCCCCAAGAGTTGAGGACGGGGAAGTTGTGAAATCAAAGCCTCATGCCAAAGTCTCATGGGAGTCTCCTTTCAGTAAAGTCGAATGTTGCAAATAGGTATTTGGATAGCGATCAAGCAAGTCTCGAGTCTTAGTGATCAAATCTTCCTTAGAAGCCTGACCAAAGCGGTAGCTATCCAGCAATAGCATATAATCTTTGCGCTCATTATCTGTTGCTTGCTTTTTAAAATAGCCCCAAATATGCTGAAAGGCATTGCAAACCTGACCCCTGTGTTCTGGGATTTGACAGGCACGGTCAATGAGGTTTTGAACATAGCTGACTTCCACCTCTTCATTCTTCAAATATTGGCGAATTTCATTGTAAATATTGCTGGAATGACTCAAAACAAGGTATTTGTTTCTAGCCCAGAGTTGCTGGCAAAGGGCACATTGATTGTTATTATTCATATTTGAGATTATACCATGTTTACTCTATGATTTCCGCAATTTTTACATCGTAGGCATTTTGAAGATTGAGCCAAGTTATTATCGAAATATTAGTAATCTTTGCTAACTTCCGAGCAATATCATTACTAATTGATTCCTCACCATTCACTAATTTATAGAGCTTAATTTCAGAAATTCCTAAACGCTCCGCAAATTCTTTCTGCGTTACGTTATAATCTTCAATCAACTCTTCAACGTACTGACCTGGATGAAAAGCAATCAGGTCTTTGTATTCCACAATTTTATTACTCATAGTGATTGCTGACCTCCTCTATTTTTAGGATTTCGATTTCTATTGGACTCTAGGATACCTTCTCCATATCCTCGTTACAAATTCTACGATCAAACGATAAGAAACATAATCTATTAATTAACAAATTGCTTTCTAGATTATATTATCAACAATATTGAGATTTTCAAGTACTATAAACATTATCAATAGAAAAATTTTGAGCAGTTTCATTAATAACAATTCTCTTATTGACACATGGATTTATACTAACACAATCTATACTTTCATGATATACATACTCCAAGATAAATTGAACAAAATCATTTGGAAAAAAAATTCTCTTAACTGGCAATCTAATTTCATTTATAAAAGTTTCTAAATCTGATTGTCCCGAGTAACTATCATCTGTTCCATTGTTTTTATTCCTTATATTTAAACCTTTGTGCATATGTTGTAGCTCATGTACTCTTTCTTCATATCCTGTTTCATCAAAATCGATTCTTATATAATTCATGAAACAATATAGTAAAGCTTCATATCTATCTGACTTAGAAGGTCTACCTGCTAATACATCGTCATTAATAGATGGAATATAGGATAAACTACATTTTACAACACTACCCTGACTATCAAAACAATAATAAAAGCTAATAAATGAATCATCTAACAATTTCAACTGCCAGTTTCCATTGTTTTTTATCTCTCTATACATTTCATCATAATTTTCATAAGTAAATTTACCCGTTTTTTTCCCAATTATATAATTATGATTTATTAGAGTCTGACGATTAATATTTTCATACTTTTGAAATTCTAAAATATAAGGAGAAACAAGTTTTAGATTAGATAAACATTCTAATTGTTGCCTAATTAATTCCAATTCAGTCATTTTTTTGAACCTAATTTTTGTTTTAATAATTGTTCTAGAATTTCAATCGGAAGTTCTTGAGCAGCAATAATATTATTTTCTAATTTCTCATCACTATCTCCCATAATTCTAATTGACTCTTTTTGTTGCTCTGTAGGATAAATAAATTCAAGCTTATAATCATGTTCTCTAGTTGCTTCAATCTCATCTTTCAAAAAATCAACTGTTTCTCCATATAGCCAAACTTTAACTTTAGCTCGAGTCATTGCTGTAAAAATTTCATTTCTATATGTACTATTTCTATTTGAAGTTTGAATTTTATTACAATTTATTAAAAACACTAAATTCGCTTCATTACCTTTTGCTCTAAAAACAGTGGTATAAATAATAGAAGTTTCTGATTTTGTCATCGAAGGCGTTTTTCCACTTACAAGTTTTATATGGACATTTTTATTTAATTCAGTATTATATAACATTTTGTCAAATATTAAGCTAAATTGATTGTAGTTCTTCGTTAAATTATTTCCATCCATATCAATTAACATAATATCACTTGGCTTTACATCTTCTTCTTTTAACAATCGAAGCACTTCCGCGGCAACGATATTATTTTGTAATGACTTACCAATCACATGAATGGGGGCATCTATCTCTATTCCAGTATTATTCTCTTTAGTTCTTTCCAACGTAATATAATTTCCTGCTTTGAAATCTTGTCCCATATTTTTATATCCCATATCCAATAGTGTAGTTTCATCTACAAAATTTACCAAGGGTGTTTCTGACGAATCATCAACCTTCCTATAAACACCTAAACCTATCGCATGAGCTGTAGTAAGTATTTCTTTAGGCGCTCTATAACTAATATTCAGATTAATATCCTTACATCTAGAACTTTCTCCAAATATATCAACTTTCGAAGGTATAGAAACTTGTGCTCTCAGTGATTGTAGTTCGTCATAAGCATAAATTAAGTACCCCGTACGAACATCCCTTTTAAGTGTTTCTAACGCCAAATGAAAAAAATTAATCCCAAAATCTTGTGCCTCATCAATAAAAATATAATCGTAAGTTCCCTTATAATCCATCTGTTTCTTTAGTTCTTCATGTAAATTTTTACATACAAACTCAAAAGGATCCTCTCCACCAGACTTTTCTACAGCTTCACCATAATTAAAATACTCACTATCAGTTTGTTCACAAATATCAGAATAAAATCCTCTACTTCCTTTCCCTCCCCAAGAATGAAAAATTTTAATATTTTCAAAATTTGGCTCGTTATACCTATCATAATCTTTATAAAAATCGGTAAACATTTTTATCATACTACTTCGTAAAGAAGTTGTATAGAAAATAAAAGCAATCTTTAAATCTGGCTCTTGAAAATGTAAATAAGCCATTTTTTTTAGCATGAGAATAGTTTTCCCACTTCCAGCAAGTCCTCTAATTCTCTGATGAGAATCAATTGTACTATGAACCATATTGAATTGTGTTTCATCATATTTTCCAATATAATTATTTCTTTTTTTTATTAAACTACCTAAAGTAGTTTCTGAACTTGTTTCTCGCTTATCAGTCTTTGTTAAATTAAAGGATTGCTGAATAGCCCGATTAATTTTTAATAACGTTTCGTCAGATAAAATATCATTACCTTCAAATGTATCGACACTTAATTCTGTAGAGGTATTTAGCAACTTCACATATTCTTTAAAGTTTAAAGTAATGTCTACTAAGCTAGAATCCTGCGCCAGATAATAGATAAGACTATTTGAAAATACTTTTTCTTCAATATCATTCTCATAGAGGAGATAAATTCCAGATCTTAACAATATAATTGCTTTTAAAAAATCTTTTCTACCATTTTCATTTATAATCGGATAACCGCAATATATATCCCCACAATATCCATTGCTTTCTAAGATTATTATGATATTTTCTATCACTGACTGAGTTTTTTACTCAATCTTTCAGTTTCACCAAATTTACTAATCATTTTTTCCCTCTATTCTTTTCTAAAACCTGTCCATTCATCAGCATTGGCAAGAGCCAATCGCGAAGTTGGGTGAGTTCTTGGTTTTCAAAAATGTTATTCCTAATCTTTTTATAAATCACATCTGCTTTATTTGCGAATTGTAATGATATTTTTTTGTCAGGAACTATAACTAATTTCTCTTTTAAAAATTTAAAATGTCTAGCATACCCATAATTCGATAAATCAAAATCTTCAATCATGTGATAAAGTAATATATTAGAAATATTCTCATTATTAGAAATCAATACCTGAGTCCCATCTGCCCCTCTAGCATAATCAAAATTTATAAATTTTACTACTCTGGTGTGATCGCCAAAAATGACATGTCCATTTTGAGGCTGTATTAAAGAGCTCTGGTTATTCGTAAAACCTGCAATATATTTTTGACTCTGATCGATAACAGGTATTCTCCCTACAAATTCAATCGAATTATTTTCAATTTTTTCAGCTTTAGTAACTTTATCTAATAAATTACCAACACTCTCCACTCCCCACCCCTCTGGGATTTCGCGTTTGAGTTCAGGGTTATAGACCATCTTTCCGCCTGATGATTTGTAGGGTTTGCCATTCTGGTCTGGGAAATCAAACTGGACAAACCAGTAGTCATAGAGGGTCTTAGCCATGGCTTCCAACTCTTGGTTGATTTGGTTGTTGATTTGTATTTTATCATCAATTGCTGAGAGAATATTTGCAATTTTTCTTTGTTCTTCTAAATCTGGAATCAAAAAATCTGAGATTTTCAAAGCATTTTCATTTACTCTTTTTCGACCTGAAGTTCCTTCCATCAGACTAATCGCTTGTTTTCTGAACTCCGGGCTAATTGATAGATAGTACAAAAAACGCTCATCAATATTTTCTTTAGCTCTTAAAACAATAAATTCTGTGGACCCAAAGCCTATTTCATCCTCTTGAAGACAATTGACGAATGCTGTTTTCCCATTTTCTAAACATGGGGTAATTTTTGCTAAAAGGGTATCACCATTTCTAAACTTAGTTCCACCCCTAAATTCACCATAATCAATTTTTACAACATCTCTCTGAAATTCTTTAATGTTTGCCATCGGTATGTTGGGAGCAATATCCCCTTTTTTTAGATTTTCCGTTGGTTTTAAAAAAGCAATTTCTTGTAGTTGTTTTTTTCTCCACTTACTCATACTTCAACCCCTTCATCTGCTCTTCAATCTCCTGCTCCAAGGCATGTGATTGCTGGAAGAGATCTGTGAGTCTATTTTGAAAGGCGGTCATCTTAGCTTCAAACTCTTCTTCTGTAATATCGACATAGTCGATCTTGATGTCAAAGTATTGACCTGCGCTGAGAGAGTAGTTTTTCTCCTTGATTTCCTCATAAGAGACAGTGACTGAAAAGTCCTCAACGGCTTCTTTCTTGATAAAAGTCTCGACGATTTTCTGCTCTTCCTCTGGAGAAAGCACGGTCTTTTGGTTCTTACCTTCCTTAACCTTGGTTCCGAGATTTGATGCATCGATAAGGACGACATCACTCTTGTTTTTCTTATCGATAAAGAGGATGGAAACGTTGGTACCTGTCGTCGCAAAGATATTAGACGGCATGGAAACGACACCAGCAAGCATTTGATTATCCACCAAGTGTTGGCGGATAGACTTGTCAATCCCTGACTGGGCCGTGATAAAGCCTGTCGGTAGGACTACGGCTGCTTGACCGTCTGGCTTCAAGGAGTAGATGATATGCTGGACAAAGAGCTCATAGATAGCCATCTTATCCTTAGACTTAGCTGGAACCTTGGGCACACCTGCAAAGAAACGCTCACTGGCTTCTGGCAAACTTTCCACTCGATCACGCCACTCTGAAAAGTCCAGCTTGAAAGGAGGGTTAGAGACGATATAGTCCATCTTTTCAGGATGACGGTTAGCGATAATGGTATTCCCCTGTACGATATTATGTATAGAATGTTGCAATCCGTTCAAGATGAGGTTGAGACGAAGGAGATTGGATGACTTTTGCGAAATATCCTGACTGTAAACAGTGGTCTTATCCACACCGATACGACTAGCCAGGTTCATCAGCAAGGTTCCAGAACCAGCAGAAGGGTCATAGATGCGCACGTTTGATGGTTGGTCATTCCCCACAAGAATATCAGCAATAATCTTAGCAACTGAGTGAGGCGTGTAGTACTCGGCATACTTGCCACCACCGTCTTTGTTGTAGTCCTTGATCATGTACTCAAAGAGAGTAGAGAAAAAGTCAAAGCCTTGTGAAAAAATGGTCTCATCAAACTTGACGCGTGCAAGGAGATTGATGATGGCTTTTGCCACTTCGTTACGCTTACTGCTATCTGATATTGTGTCGGTAATCAAGCGTTCATCAAATAGACGAATAGCTGTGTCGCCGTCTGTGTGCACAGAGAAAATATCGTTATTGTCAATAGCTATCTGATTAAGAGTATTTTCAAAACTCTCGTAAAAAGTCGCTTCATTTTGCTGACGGTGAAGCGTTTCGATCAACTGGTCTGGCTTGAGCCAAGCCGTACTTGTACCGATATCCTCCAAGAGCCAGTCATAATCATCTTCACCCATTACCAACAAGTTTTCATAAGTGTTGGATTCATCCAGCACCTTGGCTTGATATAAAAACTTATCATTTAAAAACTTGTAGAGGAAAGACTGGGTGAGGAGTTTGTACTCACCCGCTTCTCCTCCTAGTCCCGCATGGGTAAAGACCGCTTTCAAATCATCTACCAAGTCTTGGACTTGGACTTTATATGTTTCATTCATTAGTGTTGGTATTCCTCTTCATATCCTTCAAATAAAGACTCGACGATATAATTAAAATCCTGTCTTGTCAAACTACTTGCAGATTGGTTGGTTTTCATTTCAATCCGAGCTTCTTCTCGAATCATCTTCTTAAGAAAGTCCTCGTTATCGAGCACTCCTTGATTTTGACCGATTTTACGGTCTAGTCTAACTTTAGAACCCTTGATGACATGGTAGATAGCAGGAAACTCACTGACCGTGGTTGAGTTGGTCACGTGCTTGTAGGAACGAGCTGCCATCTCATCTCCGTTAAAGTTCATGGTTAAGCGTCTCATACGAGTATGATAGTCCTCCACGGACTTAAAGAGTTCTTCATAGTCTTTTTGGGTTTCTTTGATATTGTCCATGGTGAAGCCTTCTTGGCCATGGATCAGGTGTTTTTTCATGATGCGCTGGAATTCTTCGTAGAGAGAGACCCACTCAGGATCCTTTTCATCACGTTGTTTTTTAATGCCACTTGCAACTCGACGTTTCAAATCTTCCAAGTCATTGGCTGCTAGACGGAGTTCTTCCTCTGCAATCTTGACAAAGCTAAAGCTAGTCTCAGACATGGCAAGATTTAAGAGAGTCCTACTGGAGAAATCGTCTGGTTTATCGATCAGAGACAGTGTCAGCATCCTTCTAGAGAGGACATTGAGCAGGGTTGCAATCTGGGCAATGTCAATCTGCTGGAACAGGTGTTGGTAGCCAAGGAGACGGGCGATATTGTAGTACTGCTTGATAGACTCCAAGGCCTTACGAAGATCGATTAACTGCTTCTTATCCTTGATATCATTGATAGCTTGGGAGAAGTATTCTAGATTGTCCGTTGGATAGTCGATGAGGATATGCTCGGTCTTGCTCAACTCTTGAGAAATCTCATCTGCTGACACAAAGAGCGAGCCAAAAACATCCTCACCATTTTCCCCAGTCAGGGTCGAATCATACTCTTGGTTGAGCTCTTCCAGATAGGCACGATTGGTCTTGTCAAACTCCTTGGAAATATCTGCAAAGTCAATGACATAGCCAAAGAGGTAGTCCTTGTAAGGACGATTAACACGGGTTAGTGTTTGCAAAAGATTGTGAGCCTTGATCTTGCGCCCTAGATAGAGTCGTTTGAGACGAGGCGCATCAAAACCTGTCAGGAGCATGGAGTAGACAATGATAAGGTCAATCTTGCCTTCCTTGTAGGCGTCTACCTTGTCCTTCTTCTCTTCCTTGTCTCCCTCGTCATGGAGGATAAGAGCCGAAGTCAACTTGGTTGAGCCGGCTTGACGACGTTCTTCCAATTGCTTTTCAAGCTCACGCGCCTGCTTGGACGAATCACAGACAATCATGCCACCAATAGTCTGGTCATCAAATACCAAATCACGAGCACGATTGAAGTCCTCGATGATAAAGTCTAGCATAGGCTCCACATAGTGAGGATGGGCAAAGATATCTTCCTTGGACAGGTCACCTCGTTGGATCTCTTCGTTGATGGATCTGAGATTGTCCCTATAGGAGGTCTCGATATCCTCTCGCATCAGGCGTAGGGTAAAGCCATCATCGATAGACTGGTTGTAGTAATATTTATGGATATAGTCCCCAAAGATATCACGCGTGGTCGCATGACTTTCCTTGGTCTTGCCATCTTTCTTATAGGTGATGAGGGGCGTTCCTGTCAAGGCAATCTTAATTGCCTTGGTATCTGCCTGATAGAGATTTGGCAGGTAGGAACCTCGTTCATTGTAAGAACGGTGGGCTTCATCGATAAAGTAGACATTTTGACGATTGAGGTCATAACCAGAGCGGTCTGTCAGATCTGAATCATCCTTAAACTTCTGGATATTAACCACAGCGACATCATAGCCGTCTTGTTTTTGATTGAGTTCTTGTGGGTTATTGATGCGCTTAACCTTGAGGCCTCGTTTGGTGAATTCCTTAAAGGCCTGGTCTGCCAAGTCCAAACGATCGACGACAAAGTAAAACTGAGGAACGATTCCCTCTTTTGAGAAATAGTTGGTTAGATAGCGGATATTAAAGAAAGCCAAGGCAGTCTTACCTGAACCTTGGGTATGCCAGATAACCCCTTTCTTGACACCTTTTGCAATTGTTTCTTCGATAGCACGTGTCGCAAAATACTGAGGATAGCGCATGACGTGCTTCTGCAACTGCATCTGACCGTCCTTGCTTTCTTCTTCGACATAGACCAGACCAAAACGAAGCATAAAGAGCAAGCGTTCCTTCTGATACAAAGAAGACAAGAAGGCATTGCAAGGTGTATCAGGATTTAGGTTTGTTGTAAATTCTGGCTGAGATTTGAGGACAAAACGCTTCATGTCTTCTAGGACGAAGTCAATTTGGTTCTCCGTTAGCGTGGCAAAGGAATGAAGGAAATCTTCTTCTCTTTCTTCCTTGAAGGCATTAAACTTGGTTTTTGAATAGGCGTTCGAACCGTAATAAGAACCCTGTTTTTGCTGACCTTGGCCACTGATGTAAGGCAAGTTATCAGAGAGGGCTATCAACTGGGTGATATTGTTGAAGCGACGGAACTTACGATTTTCAAAACGGTATCTGGTTCTGTCTTGCTCAGACTGGATTCCAGTCTTCCCATCTCGGACAGCATTTGGCTGTTTGACTTCGATATAAGAAAGAGGCAAACCATTGATAAAAATAACAATATCTGGGCGGAATTCATCCTGACCATTTTGGCAAGTAACTTCAAGGGCTAGATGGAAGGTATTAGCTTCAGGATTTTCCCAGTCAATATAGGTCGTGCTTGTTTCTCCACTGATTCGTTTGTAAAAAGCCCGTCCCAAATCATTTTGATCCAACTCTAGCTTGATGTTAGCAAGTTCTCTCTCGAAGTCTTCCTCTGTCAAGTAGTTATTAAATTTTAGAAATTGCTCCCTAAAAACAGATACAAGGATGTTGGTATCTGGATCTCTTTCTGCAATCTCCTTCCCATTCCGAGAAAGATAAGTATAGCCCAAGCGTATAAGGTGCAGGGCTGCTGGGATTTGGACCCTGGTTAGTTCAGAAAAATCTTTTCTTTTTGCCATCGAAAACCTTCCTTCTTCTGTATACAGAACCATCTATTCATACAGGTATTTTCAGATTATCTGTCATCACTATCAACTATTCCCTTTTCATAAAAGGTTACTATCTCTATTATTATATCATATTCCAAGTGAAATAAACTTCTTCTCCCTCCCTACTTCAAGGCACTTTTGACCTTCTTCTTGGTGAGGAGGCGGTCGTTTTTGTTGGCTAGGGATTTGAGCCGGGCTTCGAGTAAGATTTTTCTACCCGCTTCATTACGGGTGTAGACCAGCTGATAATCACCTAGCTGTGGTGCGACGGCATTTTGAAAGAGCTGGGCATCTTCCTTGCGTTTTTCAAAGAGGCTAGGAACTACAAAATACTTGGATTGACCTGCTGGTGCTTTTTTTGCTACTAAGAGGTAGCGTTGATTGTCCACTGGCGCAAAGAATTCACCCAAGGTCTGAGAGAAGAGCTCCTTATCTCTCAAACTGCCCCCCTTAAGATAGGCAAAAATGCTATAACTTTCCTTATCTTCCTCTACCTGCACGCGCGACTGGTCATCGGACAAATGCCCCATCTTTAGCATGGCATTACGAATACCTTCACCCGCCTGCCGTAGGCGTACATAAGGACTCTTGTAAAAGAAATAGCGAATCACAGTGTAGGCTAGAAAGAGGATGCTCAGTCCAAACAACCAGCGAATACTAGTTCCACGGACCCTAAAGATATAAAAGAGGAGATTGAGAGTCGTTAGCATAAAGGAATAACGGAGCCATTTTTCAGCATCAACAAGAGTGAGCAGAGGGATCTGCTTGCGATCTGTTGCTACCTCATTGACAATCTCTAGCTTATCCGCAACTACCAACGCCTCCTGCCATTTTTTGCGAAGGGTGGTACGGTCCTTGGACAATTCCTTGATTTTCTGATTATAGGCTTGAATCTTATTTTTCTTAAAGGGTGGTTTAGGGAAGTCCAAGCGATCCAGACCTGTCTCGATGGTATCCTCCTTATAGGACAAGCCAAGGAAGTGGTCCATACGACGGGCAAGAGTTTGCAGGTCCTGATATGGATTGAGGTCTTGTTCTTCTTGATCCTCCTTAGAAAAGGCTGGATTTTTGTATGGTTTGATAGCTACAAGGTGCCAGATATTGCTGGTCTTATCTGGATGTCCTGGCCAGATACGGATAGCACGGCCTCGCATCTGATTACTGAGCATAAAGCTTCCGACAAAACTTCCTAGGATGAGAGAGTTGACGCAAGGCGCATCCCATCCTTCTCCCAAGAGTGACTTAGTTCCGACCAAGACCTGGATGGCACCCCTCTGAAAGAGTTCAGTTACAGCCCCTACCATACCTTTACAGGTTGAGGGGAAACCTACCTGAAGATAGGCATCTGGATCTAGTTGACCAATAGCTGAGAAGGTCAAAGCGACTGTTGGCAAGAGTGCTTGGAGTTCCTCCCTAACACTAGTTGGCACGATAACCACACTTCCCGAAAGCACTGCTAGGGGAACAGAAATCCCCTGTTTCTGAGCACTGCGGCGAATAGTTTCAAAGTAAGGGAGGACACCTAATTGCGTGATTGGTGCTTGGTCATCTCCCAGATAACTAGCAAAATCCTTGCGGATATAGTCCGCCAAGACTAACTGTCTCAAGTCCTGACCTAGACTAGCATACTCGGTTTCAAAGATAGATGCGATGCCAGCCAGTTTTCCTAGAGATTGATTGAGAATTTGGTCATTGGCCTTGGATTTGACCAAGAAGACCTGACGTTTTTCAATCAATCCTCTTGATTTCAACTCAGCTTCTATCTTTTTCTTTGTCTCCTGTGGATCCTCATACCAGTCGGGTGTCTGATAGAGAAGGCCTTGCAAGAGGACTTCGAGCCAGTAGTAATTAAGAGCAGGTAAGCCTTCAGCACCTAATAAATCTCGTAAGTGCTTAGGAATTTCTAGCTTTTGAGCCTGTAGATAAATGAGTAGCGCTGAAAGATACTTGGGATCTTCGAGGAGCATATCCGCAGAGATTTCCCCTTTGAGAACCTTGGAACTCTTAATCAACTCTTGAAAATCAGAATCAACGACTAGTTGGCTGACATACTGCCACTTGGTATCCTCAAATTCTTCCAGTTTCTTGTCTTCTTCCTTGGTCGGAAAACAGATATAGACAAAGTCCTGGTGAGGGCAGAGGGTGTCTTCCTTGACTAGTTCTGGCACCGTGATTTCTTGGTCGATTTCGCCACACATTTGGAGATAGCGATCCCAGAGTTCTGGCTCACTATCATAAGGAGGTGTTGCTGTGAGAGAGATAATTTGCAGTTGTTGGTAATTTTTACGGAAGTCTTCTAGGCTTTTCCACCATTCATTTCTCAAGTGATGGCATTCGTCCAGACAGAGGGTTTCAACACCCCTTTCCTTGAGGTTGGCAATTAGGTCAAATCCGACAAAGTCCTCAACCTCTCCATTATCTTCTTGCGATTGTACTTGTTGCATGGCACTGTGAAAGGCTTGATAGGTGGCGATGGTGATTTGCTTCATGTCCTTGAGATTTTGAGATACGAGACTTGTGATCTGGTCCTCATCCTCTAAAAAGGCCAGGCGAATCCTATCTACCCATTGTTCCCGAATGGTAACAGTCGGCACCAAAACCAGAGCTGGCTTATCAAAGCGAGCAATCAACTCGATACCAATGGTTGTTTTACCAGAACCTGGTGCTGCCACCAAGTGGACATGGCCATCTGTTTGATATTCCTGAAAGTTATCCAAGACCTGTCTTTGGTAGTTGCGCCAAGTGCCATTAAACTTCAATCCTAACATGATTTTCCTCATTCTAAGCTGCCATTTTCTTACTCCCATTTTACCATACTTGAGGCAAAGTCACATGAAGTACCCCATATAGTCTTTCTCCTTAAAATATGGTATAGTAGAATCATACTACTCAAGAGGAGTTTACATGTCACACGATAAACAAATGAAAGCTGTTTCTCCCCTTCTACAGCAAGCAATTAATATTTCCTCCATCATCGGTGGAGTTGGTACTTTGATTTTCTGTATCTGGGCCTATCAGGCTGGAGTCTTGCATTCCAAGGAAACCCTATCTGCCTTTATCCAACAGGCCGGTATCTGGGGGCCACCACTCTTTATCTTTTTACAGATTTTGCAGACGGTTGTTCCTATCATCCCAGGTGCTCTGACCTCTGTTGCAGGTGTCTTTATCTACGGGCATATCGTTGGGACGATCTACAACTATTTCGGTATTGTTATTGGTTGCGCCATTATCTTTTACCTGGTTCGCCTCTACGGAGCACCCTTCGTTCAGTCTGTCGTCAGCAAGCGCACCTATGATAAGTACATCGGTTGGTTAGACAAGGGTAATCGCTTTGATCGATTCTTTATCTTTATGATGATTTGGCCGGTTAGTCCAGCGGACTTTCTCTGTATGTTGGCTGCTTTGACCAAGATGAGCTTCAAGCGTTACATGACTATTATCGTCTTGACCAAGCCCTTTACCCTGGTCGTTTACACATACGGCTTGACCTATATCATTGATTACTTTTGGCAAATGTTCGCCTGATCACTAAAAAAAGTTGATCAAAAACTCAATTTTATACTCAATGAAAATCAAAGAGCAAACTAGGAAACTAGCCGCAGGTTGCTCAAAGCACTGCTTTGAGGTTGTGGATAGAACTGACGAAGTCAGTAACATATATACGGCAAGGCGACGTTGACGCAGTTTGAATTTGATTTTCGAAGAGTATTATCAGAAAATGAAAAAAATAAAACGCATAGTATTGAACTGAACCCCAAAAGTTAGACAGAAAAAATCTAACTTTTGGGGTGTTTTTATTATGAAATTGACTTATAAAGATAAAGTTCAGATCTATGAACTTAGAAAACAAGGATATAGCTTAGAGCAGCTTTCAAATAAATTTGGGATAAACAATTCTAATCTTAGGTACATGATTAAATTGATTGATTGTTACGGAATAGAGTTCGTCAAAAAAGGAAAAAATCGTTACTACTCTCCCGAATTAAAACAAGAAATGATTGATAAAGTTCTACATGAAAACTGGTCTCAAGATAGAGTTTCTCTCGAATATGCTCTCCCAAATCGTGGTATGCTTCCAAATTGGATGGCACAATACAAGAAAAACGGGTATACTATTGTTGAAAAGACAAGAGGGAGAGTACCTAAAATGGGGCGTAAACGTAAGAAAACTTGGGAAGAAATGACAGAACTAGAGCGACTCCAAGAAGAGAATGAACGCTTACGTACTGAGGTGGCTTACTTAAAAAAGTTAAAAGAGCTAGAAGACAGGGACGAAGACATACAACGAGAAAGGCAGAGACAATTAGAGAAATGGCTTCAGGAGGATTTCGACTAGATTTACTTCTTGAAGCGGCTCGTTTACCTCGCTCAACTTACTACTATCAGTTGAAGCAACTGGATAGGCTTGACAAAGATAAAAATCTTAAAGCTGAAATTCAAGTTATTTTTACTGAGCACAGAGGAAATTATGGCTATCGCCGAATGACTCTTGAATTGAGAAATCGTGGTTATATGGTCAATCACAAAAGAGTCCAACGCCTGATGAATGTCCTTGGTTTAAGTGCTCGAATTCGTCGTAAACGGAAGTATTCTTCTTACCAAGGAGAGATTGGTAAGAAAGCAGATAATCTTATTCAACGCCAATTTGAAGCAACCAAACCAATGGAAAAGTGCTATACAGATGTGACAGAATTTGCCATTCCAGCAAGCAGTCAAAAACTCTACTTATCACCAGTTTTAGATGGCTTTAATAGCGAAATTATCGCCTATAATCTTTCAACTTCACCAAACTTAGATCAAGTGGAAGCTATGTTAAACCAGGCCTTCAGTGAGGATCATTACACAAATACTATTCTCCATAGTGATCAAGGATGGCAGTATCAACATCAGTATTATCATCATTTTTTAGAGGGTAAAGGAATCCAACCGTCCATGTCACGTAAAGGAAATAGTCCAGATAATGGCATGATGGAGTCCTTCTTTGGCATTCTTAAGTCTGAGATGTTTTATGGTTATGAGAAGACCTTTCACTCACTTGAGCAATTGGAGCAAGCTATTGTAGACTATATTGATTATTACAACAACAAACGAATTAAGGTAAAACTAAAAGGACTCAGTCCTGTGCAATACAGAACTAAATCCTTTGGATAAATTAATTGTCTAACTTTTTGGGGTCAGTACAGTATCAAGGCTTTTCAAGACCTGATATTATGCGTTTTTCTGATTGTAATAACTTTTTGCCCAGCCTCTTTTTGTTAACCTTCTTTTTTCAATAGGAGAGAAACAAGGACTGATGTGACAATCATCCATGCTCCTAGAATGATAAAGGTCATTCGACCATTCGTTGTTACTAAGCCAATTCCTGAAAGAACAAAGGGTGTTAATGACGCACCAAAACTACATCCCAAAACAGTATAGGAAGTTGCTTTGTTGAGGAGTTTTGCTGGGATTCTTTCAGATATCAATTGAAAGACTGTCGTAAGAGCGATGCTGTAGGCAAATCCTCCTAAGACCGAACCTGCAACGACTACCCAGAGAGAAGGTGAGAGAGCAATGATGATTTGCCCGATACCAAAGGTTACACCCGCAACCAATAAAAGTTTTTCCTTAAAGGCAGAGATGAGGAAAGAAAAGCTAATTCCCGCCAGAATCCCAACCAACTGCATGGCACTGAGTACCAGGCTTGACAATTGAGCATCTCCAAAGCCTGCCTCAATCATAAGACTAGGAATACGGAAGGTAATGGCTGTATTGGTACATACAATGACTGCAGCCCCAATGGCTAGAAAGAAAATCAACTGTTTCATAGAGCGAGTCAATCTTACTACTTCTTCTGGCTTTTGCTTGGACTCATGAACTTCTTCTTTGTTATAAGGGACAAAGAGAAGGAAGAGTACAAGAACCACTAGACCTGCTGCATAGGCTAGGAAGGTGGCGGTCCACCCAAAGGCCAAAAGTTGACCGACTGCCAAGGTCAAGATAGAGGCTCCTACCACCTCAGCTGAGCCACGAAAACCAAGCATCTGAATACGAGTTTTGCCGTGGTATCGTTCACTGATGATAGAGATAGCCTTGGCGTTTAGCATCCCCACACCAATCCCAAATAGCAAGCGTGTCGCAAAAACAAAGTAATAACCCTGATACCAGAAAGGAGCTGTTCCACTGATTGATAAAATCAAGAGTCCCAAGGTTAATTGGAGACGTTCTGGAAAAAGTCGTTCTAAAACTCCATTTAAGAGGAGCATGGCCATAATTCCAAAGGAAGGGAGGCTGACCAAGAGCTCGACCTGACCGGTCGAGTAACCCTGATAATAGTCAAACATGGCTGGTAGGGCACTTGATATTGAAAATGATGTGATCAATACTAACGACAGGGAAAGTATACTCACTTTTTCCAAAAATTGTTTCATTTTATCCTCATTCATTATTTATGTTAAGTCAAAAGAGCTAGATATTACTGTAGAGATAAAAGTTATCTTTTATCTAGTCCCTATCACTCTTTTATCAAAAAGTTCCTTTCCTATCATACACTGTTTCCCAAAAATTGGCAAGCAACTGATACTCAATGAACATCAAAGAGCAAACTAGGAAGCGAGCCGCAGGTTGCTCAAAACACTGTTTTGAGGTTGTGGATAGAACTGACGAAGTCAGTAACAAATATACGCCTAGACGAAGCTGATGTGGTTTGAAGAGATTTTTGAAGAGTATGCTTTATAAGTTCAACATAAAAAGTAGGACCATCTGACTCGGTCAAGCCTGATGGTATCCTACTTTTATAGATTTTAGTAAACTATCTTACTTAGATTTTCAAGAATCGACGCATGGAGATTCCTGAACCAAGTGAACCGATACAGATTCCGATGACAAACAAGAGACCGATCATCAATGGAATAAAAGCATCTGGGGTAATCAAGGATAGGTTTTGTCCAACCAAAGATGGGTTAACTGATTGGTAGACTCTGTTGTAGATAAAGTAAACCATGATTGATGGAATAGTTGCTCCTAATAGCCCAATGAAGGCACCTTCTAGCAAGAATGGCCCACGAATGTAGCTATTTTTAGCACCAACCAAACGCATGATTTGAATTTCACGACTACGTGAAATGATAGTGATACGAATGGTATTTGAAATCAAGAAGACTGCGATGAAAATCAAGAGTCCTGCAATGACCAATCCCCAAACACGGATAAAGGAAGCCAACTTGAAGAGACGCTCCGTATTGGCACCACCGTCTTGAACCTCCGAAACTCCTTCGATTTTCTTAGCTTCTTCAGCGACTGGTTTCACATCACTTGGTGAATTGGTATCGACAATGTAGGCATCATGAAGAGGATTGGCATCTCCTTCAAAAACCTTCCACTCGTCACCCATGGTTTCAGTCAACTTTTGGTACTGCTCTTCTTTACTTGAGAAGGTTACATTTTTAACGGCTGGCATAGCCTTTAGGGCATCATAAACCTTGTGGTAGTCATTGTTAGTGACTGTCTGGCCTTCTTTTACGATGGTTTCACTATTGTCTTCAACGTCTTTACGGACATAAACCATGACACGTACGTTGTTTTCGATATCCGTTGCCAATTTTGCAGTATTAAAGATAACTGAAGCAAAAATAGCAACTAAGGTCAAGGTAATCATTACTGAACTGACAGCAGCAATGGTCATCCACCCATTACGCTTTAAACTCTTTAAAGCTTCGAATAGATGGCGGAAAAATCTACTAATCATCGTATCCGTACTCTCCTTTCGCTTCGTCACGAACCACACGACCATTCTCGATGGCAATGACACGGTGGCGCAAGGTATTTACGATTTGACTGTTGTGAGTGGCCATCAAAACAGTTGTCCCTTGAAGATTGATACGTTCCAAAAGGTTCATGATTTCCCATGAATTATCTGGGTCCAAGTTACCTGTTGGTTCATCTGCAATCAAAACTTTAGGATTGTTTACGATAGCGCGAGCAATGGCGATACGTTGCTGCTCACCACCTGATAATTCATTAGGGAATGAACGAACCTTGTGTTTTAAACCGACAAGATCCAAGACTTCCATAACACGTTTTTTGATATTACGACGACTTTCACCGACAACCTCCATGGCATAAGCAATGTTCTCATAAACGGTTTTCTTTGGCAAAAGTTTGTAATCCTGAAAGACAACTCCAACACTACGACGAAGGAGCGGAATATCTTTCTTTTTAATCTTCACGAGGTTAAAACCTGCAACCTGCAAACTTCCTTTTTCAACTTTAACCTCACGATACAAGGCACGGATAAAGGTTGACTTACCTGCACCTGAAGGACCTACGATATAGGCAAACTCTCCTGGTTCAATATTCACAGAGACGCCACGTAGGGCTGTTGTCCCGTTGTCGTATTTTTTGACAACATCTCTCATTTCAATGATCGACATGTGACTTCCTTTCTATTAACTAATACGCCATTTCAGATAGGCATCAATGAATCCATCTAAGTCTCCATCCATAACCTTATCTACCTGCGCAACTTCAAAACTGGTACGGTGATCCTTCACCATGGTATAAGGGGTAAAGACATAGGAGCGGATTTGGCTTCCCCATGTGATTTCTTTCTTATCCCCCTTAAGGGCATCTACCTCAGCAGCTTTCTTTTCCTGCTCCATCTGATAAAGTTTTGCCTGAAGCATCTTCATCGCACGATCACGGTTTCCATACTGAGTACGGTCAACGGTTGATGCAACGACAATCCCTGTCGGAATGTGGGTCAAACGGACACCTGTTGAAACCTTGTTGACGTTTTGTCCACCTGCTCCACCCGAGCGGAAAGTATCCATCTTGATATCATCTTCTCGGATGTCAACTTCAATAGTATCATCCAACTCTGGCATAACTTCTACAGAAGTAAACGAGGTGTGACGACGCTTAGCTGAGTCAAATGGTGAGATACGTACCAAACGGTGAACTCCCATTTCTGATTTGAGAAGTCCATAAGCATTTGGTCCTTCAAAAGACAAAGTCACCGACTTAATTCCTGCTTCATCACCCGCTTGATAGTCCAAGACTTCAACCTTAAAGCCTTTAGCGTTACCATAACGAGTGTACATACGAAGGAGCATATCGCCCCAGTCTTGGGCTTCTGTTCCACCAGATCCTGGGTGAATCTCTAAAATAGCATTATTATGATCATAAGGCTCTGACAAGAGCAGAGTCATCTCGTAGCTAGTCATCATCTGATCTAGTTCAACTAGCTTCTCAACCAACTCATCCTTGACAGATTCATCTTCTGCTAAAAAGTCTAGTAAGATTTCAGCCTCATCCTGCAACTCTTCCATGGTATGGAGGGTATTGTAGGTATTTTTTAGTTCATTTAATTCTTGCGACGTTTTTTGGGCCGCAATATTATCGTTCCAAAAATCAGGTTCTGTCATTTTGTTTTCCAAAATGGCAATTTCTTCTTCTAACCCTTCGAGGTCAAAGAGACCCCCTAAAAGAAGCTAATTTTTCACGATTGGCGTCAATTTTTTGACGAATTTCTGAAATGTCCATATATACTCCTTTTTCGTATCGTTTTATTATACCATAATTTTTCTTATTTATCTAATCAGTCGGTTTTAAAATTTCTTATCAAAATATTTCTATTTGAAGACAAAGAGGATGTTTTCAACAATATAGGGGGTAAAGAATCAAAAAACATCCCAAAGTTGATCAATATTCTCATTCTAAAAACATTGATCGATTCTTTGAGATGTATATAAATACTATTTCATGAGAAAGCTAGGTAATGACTGAAATACTAGCACATAGGGAACTTTCTCAAAAACTTAGTATGAGGTAGAAAGCACTTATTCTTTATCTGCCTTCAAAGTCGAAGTTTCTTGGGCATCTGCTGATTTTTCTTCCTTATCTACCGGCTTATCAGAATCCTTCTTAGGATCTGCTTGATTTCCCTGAACTTCGTCCTCTTTTACAGGATTTAAGCTCCAAATACCATCTTGATTGACATTGTAGCCATCAGGTGTTGTTCCATTTCTTAGAAGTGAACCATCTGCTTGGAAATAGTACCAGTTGCCATTCAACTGTTTCCAACCAGTTTGCATAGCGCCACTAGTATTGAGATAATAACGAGAGCCATCAATCTCTTGAAGACCTGTTAGCATGATGCCTTCCTTGTCTAGATAGTACCATGTGTCCTTATCTTTGAACCAGCCTGTCTTCATTGCTCCGCTAGTTGCAAAGTAGTAGTAATGATTATCAAGCCATTTCCAACCAGTTTGCATAGCTCCACTTGCATTTAGATAGTAGCGAGTACCTTCGATTTCTTGAAGGCCAGTTTGCATGATACCTTCTTTATCTAGATAATACCAAAGATCGTTTTCTTTGAGCCAGCCTGTCTTCATTGCTCCACTACTTGTGAAGTAACTATAATGATTATCAAACCATTTCCAACCTGTTTGCATAGCCCCACTTGCATTTAGATAATAGCGAGCACCTTCAATTTCTTGTAGGCCAGTTTGCATGATACCTTCTTTATCTAAATAGTACCAAAGTTCCTTGTCTTTTAACCAGCCTGTCTTCATCGCTCCACTACTTGTGAAGTAGCTATAATGATTATCGAACCATTTCCAGCCAGTTTGCATAGCCCCACTTGCATTGAGATAATAGCGAGTACCTTCGATCTCTTGGAGTCCAGTTAGCATGACACCTTCTTTATCCAAGTAATACCAAGTATCTTTATCCTTGATCCAACCTGTTTTCATCGCTCCGGAACTTGCAAAATAGTTCCACTGACCTTCAATCAAGGCCCAACCTGTTTGCATAACTCCCTTATTATCAAAGTAGTAGGTTACTCCATTGATTTCCTTTTTACCAACTATTTGTTTTCCTTCTTCATTAAAGTAGTACCAGTTTGATTCAATTTTTTGCCATCCAGAGCCTGTCTCATCTGACTGTAATTCCCCACTACTTGCAAAGAACATTTTCTTACCATTAAAGACTTGTGAGCCAGTAAGCATTTTACCATCTTTATCAAATAGGTACTTTTTGCCACCTATTTCAGCTAGTTCATTGTATGTTCTAGCACCAGACCATGTGATATAGTACCAAGTCCCATCATGCTTAAACCAACCTGATACCTGCATACTTCCATCGTTGTTGAGATAATACCAGTTTCCATCTATTTTTTCTTTAGAATCTTTCAGATGAAGCCATCTATCAGCCTGCATTTGGCCTTGTCCATTAAAGAAATAGTAAACCCCATTAATTTTTTTCCAACCAATAGCCATTTGATCATCAGATAGACGATATTTCCAGTAGCCATCTTCCTTATACCACTTTTCTGATACTGTAGGAATATCAGGGAAAGAGTCTGATACATTTGAAAAACCACTATCGCTGATATCAAATACTGTCGCATCTTTGATTTTACTATAAGCCTTGATAATTTGTATATTTTTTTCTCGAAGCAAATTAGTTGTTGATTGACGATTAATATCTGCTCCACTTGTTTGAACAACTATGCTAGGTGACAAATTTTCAATAAAGTTAACTGTGTTTGAAATCGTGGCATCATAATGATGATTCCATTTCATCATATCTACTTTACCAATTACAGGACCTAATCTATCTTCAGCCCCCTGATCATTATCTAAGTCTCCACCTAGATAGATTTTCTTACCAGCTACATTCACCACAGCAACAATTGAGTTAGAGTTATCATCATAGACTCTTTTTAAATTCCCATCAGGACCATACTCATTTTTATAATTGTATAGTTGGATATCCATATCACCCAATTTAAAATGACTATCCTGATCAGAAATATCTTGAATAAGAGTTACACCACGTTCTAGAGCTGTTCTCACTGCATTATCATAATTATAGAGATTATCCCACAATCTCCACTGTGTTGTAATACGTTCGTCTGAATATTTTTTGAGATAAAATCTGTCAACAGAGTAACGTTTTAAAACTTCATCTGCAGTACCAATATGATCACTATGAACATGGGTTCCTAAAACAAAATCTAATTTTTTAACACCAACTTGTTTTAAATGGCGGAAAAGTCTGTCCTCAATTGTATCTTCATTCTCCCTACTAATTCCCCAACGATCTGGATAGAGTGGATTACTTCCATCTGGAAAATCATAGTCTTCACCCATATCAATTAAACCAAAATGTCCATTGCTTTCCAAGAGGATAGCATCACTTCCTGACTTTGATTTCAAATTAATAAAATGGATCCTATTACCTCCACCAGTAGAAATAGTATCAGCAAAAGCTGGTTTCGATAAAGATAGTATCACTAAGGTATATAGAAGACAACTGTATAATAGTATATTTTTTATTTTTAAATTTTTCATATAAATTATATTTCCCTTTATTTAATTGAATATTCTGTTAACTTTTCTATTTGTAAAAGTTTAAACTCTTACTTTCGATAAGCCTTTATACTATGGCTATACCACTCCTGCATTTCTATTGATGGCGGAGTCATGTAATCCCCATACATCTGGGTTAAAAAGATATCGTAATTCTTTGGAATAGGTACCATTCGACCTTCAAACTCTGTTAAAATCAGTTCTTTAAGGGTTCCTGCTGGAAAGACTTCTTTCATTTTTTCTTTTCCAACTCCAATGGCTCCTTCATAAGTAGGATTGTCTGTCACACTATTTTTCACTAACTCATCTATTTTCTTATAGAAATATCTCGGATTAACCAGTCTGAGAGGATACCAAGTACACAAGCGAAGGAAATCTTTTAATTTGCTATCTCCGTGAACCGCACGTTCTTTCTTGATATAGGCAAGCTGACGCAAAGCAACATATTTATAGCTCTTATCAACAATACTTAAATCTGAAAATTGATCAATCGGAAAGACATCAATGAACAAACTAGTATCATGGCGCTTATATTTTACGTTATCTTCAATTACAGTTGATGTATCTAAAATAGCTGCAAAATTATGGAAATACCAAGAAGAGGTATCGTAAGAAAGAACACGATAAACAGGATGTTGGTCCTCCTCAATTGCTTTTAATAGACGCTCATAGTCTTTTCTATACAGTGAGATATCGATATCATCATCCCAGGGAATCATTCCCTTATGACGAACAGCTCCCAGCATGGTTCCATAGCTGAGGAAATAAGGAATATCATTTTTCTTACAAATTTCATCAACATAGTCCAAAATACCTAGTTGAATTTCTTTAATCTCATTTTTTTCTAAGTACTGCATTTAATCCTCCAATTTATAGGCTTCAAATTCGTGACTATAAAACTGTTTTTCTTTTGGTGGGAGAGTCATATAATCACCATAATACTGCTTCAAAATAGCATCGTATTGTTTCGGTGCTGAAAGCATCAGATGTTCAAAAGGAACTTCAATTAAATCTTCAAAAACTTCTTTGGCAAAGACTTCTTTTTCCTTAAACTTGGAAGGAATAAAAGCAAGATATTGTCCATCTTCTACCCTATACTTTTGAATTTGCTGTTCAATTTGACTTGCAAAATAACGGGGAGAAATCGGACGAAAGATAAACCAGAAGAAGGAACGAATTAAGTCTTTTAACTTACTATCTCCATAAACAATATTCTTATGCTTACTGAAGGACAATAACTTAAAGCTTTCCAACTTATAGCAAACATCGATAACCTTAGTATCGTTGAAAGAATCCATTGGAAAAATATCAATGAAAATTCCAGAATCATAAGTTTTTGTATTTCTTGTATCCACTATTCTCGTTGTCGTATCTACAACCTTTATAAAATTATTATAGTAGTGATCATCGGTTTCCAAAGCTAAAATCTTATATTTCGATTGTTCTTGATGAAATAACTGGATAAAACGTTCGTAGTTTTCACGGGTCATAGAGAGGTCTATATCATCATCCCAGGGGATAAAACCCTTGTGACGAATAGCTCCTATCAAAGTACCATAATTGATAAAATAATCAATATCATGCTTTTTACAAAACGAGTCAATAAAAGCTAAAATATCAAGTTCAATTTGTTTAGCCTCTTCGATACTTAATCTTCTCATCTATTCCTCCTAAGATTTTTTAATACGTTTTTTGAGCGAGATGACATGACCTAAAAATTCATAAAAGATACTATCTTTGGTCCAAACCAGTAAACCAATATAGCTAAGAGCTGATAAGACCATGATAATCAACATATTGATTAAGAAAGGTAGGTTGATCACCATTTTGACCGGATAAACAAGATTAACTAAAAAGTAGATCGGAACAAATGTCAATGCGAAAAGAGAATAACGCACCGTATATTTGAAGATATGTCCTAGATTAATGAGCTTGGTCTTATGAATAAAGATAACGTAGAGTACTAGGAGAAAACTTTCCGATAACATCGTCGTAATCAAATAGTACTCCGGTGTAATAATATTATTAAAGTAGAGGAGACTATCAAGAACTAGGTTCAGTCCACCAGCAAATAAGGTATAGACTGTAATTCTTTTTTCAAATCCATTTGTAAAGAGAATTTGAGAGCCTAGAATAGTATCTAGGGCAAGAATAATGGTACGAAAAGCAAAGAGGGATGTTAAGATGCCACCACCAATATACTTCTCACTACCATACAAAAGGATTGCATTTGGCCCTAAAATCATCAATCCAAAACTAAGTGGAATGATGAAGAAGTTGAAAATGCGACTTCCTCGATTCACCAAATTTACATACTCTTCTTTTTTTCCAATACCTAGATAGTAGCTCAAGCGAGGAACACTGACTCCAATCGCACCCGTAACAACACCAGCGATGACCGTTACAATTCGTTGTGCCATTGTATAATAACTGACGTTCACATCAACTCCAGTTTTTACCAAAAAGAGACGATCCAGGAAGGTAAATAGCATATTGGCATTGGCAAAGATCAGCATGGCTGTCAAAGGTAGGAAAAGAGGTTTAAATTCTTCTAATGTAACCTTAACAAACTGAATATCTCTTTTAATCCAAAAATAACTAATGAGATAATTGATGAGAGTTGAAAGACTCATAATCAGTGTATAGATAACAATATCATGCTCATTTTTCACAAATAAAAAGATGGATACCAGCATGAGAATGCGAATAAATGCTGTTTTATAAAATAAAAAGCTATAATTCTCAAGCGCTTCATTCACCCATTCGATTGAGAAAATCTGAGCTATGAGTTGAACCCCCATTACCAAGAAGATTTTCTTAATAACAGGATTACTATTAAAGAACAAAGGATACGATAAAAGATAGACGGCACTTGTAATAATCGTACAAGCTACACACAAATAAAAAAGACTTGAAAAGACTTTATTTAATTCCTTCTTATTATCTTTTACATTACTAATAGCTCGAAGTCCGTAATTATAGACTCCATAGGTTGCAAAGGGCAAGAAAAAAGACAGAATGGTATCAACAGAGTTGAAATAACCATAGTCTGTTCGATCTAGAACACGCGCAACATAGGTACCCGTCAAAATTGGGAAAATAATATTTAAAACACGAATCCCCATATAAGCCAGGGCATTTAATTTTATACTTTTCATTCAATTTACCTCGTTGATTTATTATATCATAAACTTAGTTAAAAAACCTATTTGACTGGGAAATCTGTTCCTCAAGCCACGTTTATCCTCCCTGACGAAACCTTATCCAAATCCTCTAGGAAATCTTTTCTACAGTATTCTTTTAAATCTGAATTTTTCCCAAAGACAAAGGAGGACCATTCGAGTCCTCCTTTGTCTTGGATGATTTTTAATTCTTTATGTAAATCATATCATTAGAGTGCAAAAGTAATCACACCTAAAACTGAACGGTTTAGATTTCTCACTTCTTGCATACTTTCTTCAAATTTCTTATAGCGAGTAACACCATATTCTTCTACGAAAAGTACATTCTCAAATGCTAAAAGATCTTTGACATTTTGCAAGTTAACAAACTGAACACCCTCAAGATTCAATTTGTATTCTACTTGTAATTTATTCAAAATACGATTATCTGAACTTACGATTGCTAGTGGTTGACCTTGACACTTGTAACTCAATAGTTCAGAAAGATTTTCAAGAGTTGTAATAGTTGAAACGAAGTCTACTTGATAAGCAGAGAAATCGCCTGCACGATTGATAGTTGGGTTGAAGAGGTAAACTAGAACATTCGCCATGATCACTAGGATGACACAGAGAATACCAATAATCACTAAGCGCAAAATAAGATTTTTCAAGTTAAAGCCAAGAGCAACTTCTCCATTCGGAGTCAATTCTTTAGAGTTAACTGTTTCAAGTTTTTCAATCTTAACGTCTGTATAGGTAGACTTGAACTTGTCAATCAATGAATCAAACTTGCTTTCAAGGAAATCATTTACTTCCTTACTTGGAGTTAAAATTTTAACAGTTACACCTGCATCATCAATCAATGGGTTAATCGTTAATTTTTTTGTCCAATAGTCACTTGCAGAATTCTTCAATGCTGTTTCTGTGGTATCTAAATCTTTTGCGATTTCCTTCATCTTATCAGAATCAACATCATTGAAAAGAAAGGCACCATTGAGATTACCATCAATTAGTTTTGCATAGAAGTCACTATAACCACCAACTTGATGATTCAAAATTGTTTTTGATGATGTTTCTGGAGCAGTTATCTTATAAGTGATATAAGTAGAATAACTAGTAGAATCTTTGACTGTATTTTTATTTTTAACAGCTTTTAAAGTAAATGGTACAGCTATGAGAGCAAATAAGGCTAGTAAAGCTAGCAAATTCACTTTACGTTTTTTATAAAGATTTGCGAACAAATCAACTACAGAATAATGTTCAAACATGTATTTCCCCTTTTTTGATTAAGTGATGATTTTCTTTTGTAAGCATTTTTGCCACGAAAATGATAATAAGAACAATTCCCCAGAATTGCATTGTAAAAAGATTAAAGAAACTTTCTGAGAAGCTACTTCTAGGCATAAAGAATAAATTATTCAGGATTAGCAAAGATAATGCAAATAAGATTGTTCTTGAGCGATAAGCTACTTGTAGCATGGCTATAAAGAGCATACCAAGTAAGATACTTAGTAGAAATAGTCCCAACATACCATAATCAGTATACAATTCCATGATATAACTACTTCCAATACCATGGCCTCTTAGATATTCTTTATTTAGAACAAGATAAGATAAATTGTGGGCATAACTATTACTATCGATCGCTAGTTCAATACTATTTGTCGTATGTTCAAATGGTTTGGCGCCAAATATGATTCCGATACTACCTCTCGCAAAATAGTCAACAACCGGACCAAAAGTGAAATTTCGGAAGTCTCTATACGGAAGACTACTATTGTACAAGAATCCTCTCGCTAAAACTCCAAAACTAGTTCCTTGTTTATAAATGAAATCGAGTAATAAATCAAAAACTCCACTATGAGATACTTGGGCGTTATCACGAACATAGTTTAGTGCTCCCATCGCAAGCATGAGAACAGGTGTTCCAAGATAAATAGCTAATTTTTCTTTGAAACCAATCCATTTCCCTTTCTCCGTTTGTTCACGCATAAAGTAGTAAACAAAGGCGAAAATCAAACTCAGAATAAAGGGATTTCTGGTACCAATTACTAAGTGAATCAAGTTAGCCGCGATATAGGCAACTAAAACCATTGTCGCATGTGACTTTTTAGGTTTGGTTGCTAAGTAAACACACATGGCATAAACCGTGAAAGTCGATAAGATATAGGTAAAGTAAGGCAATTGACTTTCAAAATTTGCATAATAATTGTAATAAGAAGTTTGCAAACGGTATAGCAGGCGCTCAAACAGTCTAAGGAAATAAAATGGATAGGTGAGTAGAAATACACTCAATGAAACAAAACGTAATTTTTTTATATAATTGACATTCACTGTTTTTTCTACTTTTATAGGAGCTTTGCTTTTTCGAGCAAGATAATAATTGGCTATAAAACCACCTATTGTCAGTCCTAAAATAGAAACAATGACAACTAGGAAAGCAAATCGATAGGCAATTGGTTGGTAGGTGTCTAGCGCTCCATCTCTAAAATAATCGATGGTGGGTCTGGATACCAAAAATATAAAAATTGTGATAAAGAATATAAAGTGAATCAAATAGTATTTGATATTATTCCAGCAAAGTAGCAGACTGCTAATTAAGAGTAAAAGCAAAGTTGTCAGAAGTCCTACGTTGTTACTGGTAAACAAATAAGTGATTCCGCTTATTATGGTTACGATATAGCTTAGAATCGTAACCGTTAGCAACATTCGTTTGCCATCAACCATCTCAGCCCTCCTTTTCTAATTAATTTTTTTCGATTGCTCAATATTTTTAAACAATAATATTCTATACAATCTTACATTTACAAATAAGGCTAAAGCACTAATACGTCTTCCTTTTCTAAAAATGGTATTTTTGACAATAGCAAAGGCATGTTTTTTCAAGTAGCCATAAATCCTTGGATAGTCTTTAAACTCTTTGAAATTCTCATCTAGAAGCATTTTATCCAAGATAAAGAAATGTGCATATGCCAGTCTAAAGAAAGCTACTTCTGTTAAGTTTGGATATTCCTTAACGACTTCAGTATAAAATTTTTGATAAATATCAATGTAAGCTAAGTCTTTTTCCGCATATGGTTTGGTAGTAATACTATCTCCTCGGTGGAAATAATAATAGTATGGTTTAGTATTCACAACATACTTTTTAGCTACTTTAATGAGATCAAAATGATAATAGGCATCTTCATAAATCAAGCCTTTTGGAAAAGTTAACTGTGCTGCAATCTCCTTTTTGATGAGTTTGTTACAAATAGTACCAGGTATTTTCTCACCAATTAAATATTCTCTAAGGAATGTTTCTGTATCACATATAAAATAATCATCCTGGTTTTCAGTCTGCGGACTCTCACTATTGGCATAGACATTCATAACACCACAGCTGGAAACATCTGCATCTTCTTTGACTAATTGTTGATATAAGCTAGCAATCATTTCAGGATGTATATAATCATCCGAATCTATAAAAATAACATAGTCTCCGTGTGCTTGCTTCAATCCATCATTTCGAGCTTGAGACAAGCCTTCGTTTTCCTTGTGATAAACCAAAACTCGTTCATCTTGTTCAGCAATTTGTTCACACAAGCGACCACTTTCGTCTGTTGCTCCATCATCAACGAGAATGATTTCGAGATTTTGATAGGTTTGTTGCTGAATGGATGCTATGGATTTTTCAAGGTATTGCGCTACATTATAAACTGGAACGATGACACTAATTAATGCAGTTTCCATGCTACTCCTCTATTAGTTTTTCTACTTGTTCAATTTGTTTAGCAATCGTAAATTGCTGAATAAATTGACTGGCTTCATTGACATTAAAGCTTGATGCAGCTGCCATGTAGTTATCAATTGCTTGAGCTGCTTCTTGATTGCTTTTAATGATTTTACCAAATCGTCCTTCCTGAGATAATTCTTCTGCTCCCCCAACTTCAGTAGATACAAAGGGAACTCCCAGACTCAAGGCCTCAACATAGACTCCAGGAAAACCTTCCTGTTTGGACATAGATAAAAGAACTTTCATCTTAGAAAGATACTGATACGGATTTTTTTGATACCCAAGGAAATGAACGTAATCCTCAAGTTGATACTCTTTGACTCGTTTTTTCAGCTCCTCTTCCATATCACCAGCCCCTATAAAGTAGAGGTGATATTTCTTGTCTTGCAGGTGCAGTAGTCGCAATACTTCCACAACTCGATCAGAACCCTTATTCTCTTCAATACGTCCAATAGTACAGATGCTCTGAGTAGCTATCTCGATAGCCACCTTCTCTTTTGATTTTTCCAAAATGCTTTCAAAATCATAACCATTATAGACTGTTACTAATTTCTGTGAGTAATCTGGATAAACTTCTTTGATAGAATTGCTGGTTTTTTTTGAAATTCCTACTATCCTATCAGCATCATCCAATTGTCGTCTATGAGAATCACGCTTAGAACTATCTGTTAAAAATTCTTCAATACTTCCATGAATCCAAGAAATCTTCTTCACTTCCTTGCGTTTAGAAAATAAAAGAGGAGGATTCATAATGGTAAAGGAAACCTCTACATCATATTGATCTTTTACTAGTAAACGTCTGGTGAGTCTTGGGAAATAAATTCTCAATCTCCATAAAAGCGCTCTTAACCATCTTGGTTGACGGTAGTCTTGAAAAGCTTTTAAAATTCTCACATTTTCAGGCACAGGTTCGTATCCTTTATCAAAATGTTCCATTTCAAGGATATCAATATCATACTTTTCCGGATCCAAGTTTGAAACAATCGTAGAAAGGATTTTTTCTGCACCTCCGCCTAGAGAGAAGGACCACATAAAAAATAAAATTTTCTTCTTATCCACCATATTCTCCCTTATATTCAGTGTAACTCTTATCCATATCTGCTATAAGGGCATCGTGGTGAGGCACTTGCTTGTCAGCTGGTGGTGGTGTCATGTAATCACCAAAAGCTGTGCTTAGATAGGCATCATAACCAACTGGAATAGGCATTTCTGTCCCTTCGAATGGTAAGAAAATGCTATCTTCAAAGGCCTGAATTGGATACTTCTTCTTCATGTAGCCTGGACCTGAGCATAATTCTGTGATGCCATCACTTTCAGCTGGTCCATATTTGGTCATTTCTTTCTCAGCCTTTTTCCAGATACGATAACGAAGGGCTTTAGGAGTTAATCCTAATAAAATCGTGCTTCCCCATTTCATGAGAGCTCCATGATTTTCTGGAATGGTTTGGGCACAAAAGAGAGAGTAAATCAAAGCCCAACGTACCTGTTTCTTACGTTCAGCTGGATTTTTAGGGTAGTAGTCCAAGGGAAGAACATCCAAGGCCAAGCCATGTGGGAGGTCCAAATCTTGTTGGTAAGGCTTGATGCAAGTTGTTGCCTTGTCTCGAATAGTGATAAAGAGGTTGCGATCAACAAAGTCTCTATCACTTTTTGATAGGAAGTAACGCTCATCCGCATAACGAGGCCATAACTCTGCTAATTTTTCATAATCCTTGCGGGGCATAAAGAAGTCTAAATCATCATCCCAAGGGATAAAACCTTTATTTCGTAGAGCACCAATAGCTCCTCCACCACACAAATAACAGAGTAAATCGTGTTCTTTACAAAAGGCGACAAAATATTCAGCCATCTCTAGGCTACGAGCTTGAATTGCCTTTAAATCACTCATCTTATTCTCTTCCTCTTCTATAGAATACATCATTCTATTATACCATAAAAATAGTTTATAAATCCATCTGACCATGTGAAAAATCAAAGCCTGAGATACCTATTTTCATAGGTATCTTAAGCTCTGATTCATTTTACATTTTATCTAAATCCCATCTGGGACAGTTTATTTTGGTAAGCTTTTTGATCTACTCGAAGTGATTGACCACCGTATACGTCAAAGTCGTCTACCCAGTCTCCAAGTTCTGGAACTGTCAATCTTTCAATACCATTCTGACCTCCTTCAAGGACTGATAAGCCATTGGTCAATAAGAAAGTATATGGAAGGTTTGTAGAGGTCATGGCGAATACTTTACCAAGAGCTTCCGAACCAGTGAAAAGTTTTGTCGGATCTTTAATTTGCTGTAAAACAGCTGTCATGACCTGCTGTTGTCGACGAGTACGACCATAGTCCCCTTCATCATCATCACGGAAACGTGCATAGTTGAGAAGAGTCGAACCATTCATCTGTTGTTTCCCAGCTCGAATGGTTTGAGTCGGTGACTCAGTTTCCGTTGCGTGCAAGTCATCGCCTACAGTCGCTTCTGTAACTGGAACCCCATTGAGAGTTGAAAACTGAGCATCAATGGTCACACCATCAGGGAAGAGCGTATCAATGGCAGTCGCAAAGGCTTGGAAATCGACAAGGGCATAATATTTGATGTCTAGATCAAAATTATCCTTGAGGACCTTGCGGACCATTTCGGCTCCTTGTTTACCTTCTTGTTCTCCCAATTCATAGGCCAAGTTTAATTTATGGTCGGTCTGTTTTTGACCATTGATGACTTGGCTATACCCATCAATATAGACCAAGTTATCACGCATAAAGCTAACGAGCTTCAATTTTTTATCTTTGCCACTTACATTCAGAACCATAATGGAATCTGTCCGTGTTTCTGCACTATTCTGTCCGATACGTCCATCCGTACCCAAAATAAGAATATTAACCCCATCACGCGTATCTTGTCCATTGAAAACTTCAACCTGAGCAGCTTTGGCATCTTTGGGCCCATTTGAGCTATTAGGATTCGCCGATTGGAATCCCTTTAAGAACATGACGATCATTCCAACTGCTACACAAAGGAATAACATCCCTAACCAAGCAAATAAGCGTTTAAAACGAAAACCTCTTTTTTTCTTTTGCTTCTTAGCTTTTGGAACCTTCGTTTCCTGTTGAGCCCCACCACTACGGCGGTTAGAGCGACTACGATTAGCATAGGTTGGCAGGTCGATACCAGAGTCTGAAAGAAGTTGTTCCTTGGCTTCTGGATTGAAAACTTCCGCTGAACCTTTTTGACCTTCTAACTTAGCATGTAAAAAGTCAAATTCTCTCTTTTCTTTCTCATTCAAATAATGAATATTTTTCAAAAGATAGTCATATCTCAGTTTTTCGTGGTGTGTCAAAGGATTCTCTCTAGTCATTCCTTCTCCTTTCCTTTATCCTGTATGGTATAGATAGGATAAGCACCTAGTACTTTATACTGGATTCCAATCGTTTCTAGTTCTTTTTGAGCAAAATGGACCAGTTCTTTATCAGTATAAGCGACATCAATGATAAAAAAGTATTCGCCCAAGGCTGTTTTTAGGGGACGACTCTCAATTTTAGTCAAGTCAATCCCGCGCCATGCAAAGGTAGAAAGTGCTTTGTATAATGCACCTGGAAGATTATCTGGCAAGGTCAAAGCTAGACTCATCTTTTCAGAACTTGGACTCAAGGGGATTTGTGGTAATTTAAGTCCCAAAACCCAAAAACGAGTAAAATTGGCTTCCATTTCTTGAATATCTTGAGCGATCAGCTTTAAACCATATTCCTCTGCAGAACTTCTTGGGGCAATCGCCGCAAATGGTTGATCAGGATGCTCAGAAACATAGCACGCAGCGTAGGCTGTACTGGCAGTGACTTCCAGTTGCGCATCTGGATAATGCTCGTCAATAAATTTCTTCCCTTGTGCCAATGCTTGTGGGTGAGAAAAGATTTTCTCAATTTTAGATTGCCTTGGCACTGCCATCAATTGTTGGTGGATTGGCTGAACAATCTCTGCCACAGCTTGAATGCGAGCTTGATGGAAAAGATAGTCCAGTGTCTCATGAACACTACCTTCAATGGAATTTTCAACTGGCACTACTGAATAGTCTACCAGTCCCTGTTCATAGGCCTTGATAACGTCTGTAATATTTGAAAATGGCTCCAGTTCCTCATGAGGAAAAGCCGTTTGCACCACATGGTGCGAAAAAGATCCTTTGGGACCTAGATAGGCAATTTTCATATCAATTCCTCTATAATTTCTTCTGGGCTTAAGCTTGACACGTCTACAATCTGGCTAGCTACTTCTTCATACCAAGCCTGTCTTTCATCAAAAATCGCAGCTAAATCTTCCTTGCTATTGTTTAGAAATAGCGGGCGTTGATTGTCTTTATCAGCTGAAATTCGCTGGTAAAGGGTCTCAAAATCTGCTTTAAGATAGATGTTGTCTGGATTTTGCTTGAGCAAGTCACGATTTTTCTGAGAAATGACCACTCCACCACCAGTAGACACGACTTGGTCCGTTTTTAGTAGGTCAGCTAAAACTTCTGATTCCACCTGACGGAAGGCTGCTTCTCCTTTTTCTTCAAAGAATTGAGCAATCGACATCCCTAGTCGTTCTTCCAACAAGGCATCCATGTCTACGAAATCAGGATTTAATCCTCTAGCAATAGTAGATTTTCCTGCACCCATAAATCCAAGTAAAACCTTAGCCATGAATCAAAGTCTCCAAATCATCAAAGAAGCTTGGGTAACTAGTATTAATAGCTTCGGCACGATCCAATTCGACCTCTCCATCTGCCACTAAAAGAGCTGCAATGGCTGTCATCATGCCGATACGGTGGTCACCAAAGGTATTGATCCTGGCTCCATGGAGAGCAGATTTCCCTTTGATAATCATGCCGTCTGCTGTAGGAGTAATAGCTGCTCCCATGCTATTTAAAGCGTCTGCGACAACTTGAATACGGTCAGTTTCTTTAACCTTGAGTTCTTCTGCATCTTTGATGACCGTTTGCCCTTGAGCTTGGGTAGCTAGGAGAGCGATAATTGGTAATTCATCAATTAAGCGCGGAATCAAGGCTCCACCAATCTCTGTTCCCTTCAAATCTGAAGTTTCAACAGTCAAGGTTGCAGACTTAGCAATTGGATCAATATCAGTAATCTCTAATTTGCCACCCATAGCACGGATAACATCAATAATCCCTGTACGAGTTTCATTAATACCTACATTCTTAAGTACCACACGAGAATTAGGAACAATCAAACCTGCCACCAACCAAAAGGCTGCACTAGAAATATCTCCAGGTACGACAACCGTTTGTCCATTTAGTTTCTGTGGTCCCTGGACAGTGATTTTCTTACCATCGACACTCAAGTCTCCGCCAAATTGACGCAACATATCTTCTGTATGGTTACGAGTGCACTCCTTCTCAATGATGACAGACTGGCCTTGAGCCTGCAAGGCTGCAAAAATCAAGGCTGATTTAACTTGAGCAGAGGCAATGGGCAATTCATAATGAATAGGTGTTAAATTTTTTGTACCTTTTAAGTGCAATGGTGGCAAGTCTCGCTCTGTTTGACCAGAAATGCTAACTCCCATTTTTTTCAAAGGAAGGGTCACACGGTCCATAGGACGTTTGGAAAGACTATCATCTCCAAACATCTCTACTTCAAAGTCTACACCAGCAAGCACGCCCGAAATTAAACGAATTGAGGTCCCAGAATTCCCCATATCGAGAGCGTTCTTAGGGACTTTCAAACCATCCATCCCAACACCTTGAATGGTAACGACGCCGTCTTTGTCCTCTATCTCAACGCCTAGGTCACGAAAAACTTGCATAGTTGATAGGACATCTTCACCACGCAAGATATCATAAACTTTAGTCTCACCCTCAGCCAAGCTCCCAAAAATAATAGAGCGATGACTGATAGACTTATCCCCTGGTACTCGAATACTACCATTCAAATGGTTAATGTTTGTTTTTAACTTCATACTAGACCTCATACTGACAATACTTTTTCTTATTTTATCATAAAAAGTCAGAAATTTCTTAAAAATTCCTGACTTTATGAGGTAAATTCTTATTTTAAAAGTTCTGAAATTGGTTCAAAAACAATTTTTTCAATATCAGATAGATAAATAGAAAGTTGTTGCTGTTTGGCAAAGAAAGCTGATAAAAGAGAGTTGCCCTGAATCAACTTGCCAAAAGATTCCATTTTTTCTTGGAAAGAAGCGTCTGGCATTTGACCAGTTTGGGCCATGACTTGGATTTCATGCTGAAAAGCAATATAATCCGCAAAGATTTTACTAGCTTCTGCATCTGCTTGGATAGCATCTCTAGCTTCTTTAACTGCCTTATATTCTGGCAGCTCTCGTAGTCCGCGACTTAGTTCGTTTGCACTATCATAAATATTTGACATAATTGTCCTCCTTATTTAATAACGACTGTGTAATTCGTATTTTCTGTAATGACTTGCTCAGCACGTTTTAAATCCTGAGCATTCTTAAAGGAAATTTGCAGAATCCCGTGAATATCTTCACGGTTTTCCTCATTGATATGGATATTGACCAAGGAAGTTCCTCTTAGCAATTCCAAGATGCGCAAGATAACATCTTCCTCATCGGGAACGTCTACATAGAGGTCAAATGAGCTATCTACTCCTCCACGTTTATGGATTTCCATAGCTTGGCGTTGCTCCCGCGCTTGATTGAAAAAGTTCCAGATTTGGTTTTCGTCACCCTTACTAATAGCTTGTCCAACCTCGTCTAAACGTCGCTTAAAATCTTCGATACGTTCAATAATGGTCTCTCGATTGGATAAGAGGATAGAAGTCCACATGCCTGGCTCACTTTCGGAAATCCGAGTCATATCACGGAAACCACCTGCCGCAAAACGTCGTGCCATCTCATGTTCTTCAGCATAACTGGCAGTTTGTTCCATCAATCCTGATGCTAAGATATGCGGAAAATGACTGATCTGAGAAGTCACTCGGTCATGCTCTTCAGCATCGATTTCAATGAAACGAGCGTGAAGACCTGACAGTAAGTCCTTCATTTCTTCAAGCGTGTCTGGAGTCGTTAGGCTCGAAGGTGTGAAGATATAGTAGGCATTTTCAAAAAGATTAACATCGGCAGAAGCCGCTCCTGTCTTATGACTACCTGCCATAGGATGAGCCCCTACAAAGCGAACAGGCTTATCTGTAAAACAGTTCTCAGCTGTAGCCACGATAGCTGACTTGGTCGATCCAGCATCGGAAATAATGACGCCTTCTTTCAAATCCAAAGTTGCCAAATCTTGTAAAAAAGTAATGGTTTGCTTAATTGGCAGGGTAAGAATGATGACGTCTGCAAGTGGAGCAAAACTGGCAAAATCATCCGTCGCACGATCAATCATTCCTCGCTCCAAGGCAATATCTCTAGATGCCTGACTGCGATTGTATCCTAAAATTTCATAATCAGGATGATCCCGCTTGATTCCAAGTGCCATGGAAGCACCAATCAAACCCAATCCTGCGATATAGATGGTTTTCGCCATAAGAACTCCTTAATAATTCTTTGTATACTCCCGATGTTTAGCAACAGCTTCTTTTAATTCCTCCAGATTATCAGAAGAGAATTTCTCTAGAATTTCCTGGGCCAAAACTGTTGCTACAACTGCTTCCATAACAACACCTGCTGCTGGAAGAGCGGTTGGATCACTTCTCTCCACCGTTGCCTTATAAGGCTCATGGGTTTCAATATCGACACTCATTAATGGCTTATAGAGAGTCGGAATTGGTTTCATGACCCCACGAACAATAATCGGTTGACCATTGGTCATACCACCTTCGAAACCTCCAAGGTTATTTGTTCGACGAGTATAGCCATCTTCTGGTGACCAGAGGATTTCATCCATAACTTGGCTACCCTTGAGATAACCTGCTTTAAAACCAAGTCCAAACTCCACACCCTTAAAGGCATTGATGGAGACAACCGCTTGAGCTAGTCTTGCATCTAGTTTGCGATCCCATTGGACGTAGGAACCAAGACCAACCGGAACACCACCGACAACTGTTTCGACAACACCACCGATGGTATCTCCATCACGTTTGATCTGATCAATATAGTCCTTGATTTCCTGCTCACGTTCTTGATTGACGATAAAAACTTCAGACTGGGCAGCTAGTTTCTTAATCTCTGCGACTGTCAAGTTTTCTGGAACATCGATTTCCTTGCCACCAAAGACAACAACATGGTTGGCAATTTCTATATCAAGCTCAGCCAATAGACGCTTGGCAACAGCCCCAACTGCAACTCGCATAGTCGTTTCACGGGCAGATGAACGTTCCAGGGAATTTCTCAAATCATCAAAGCGGTATTTGATACCTCCTACCAAGTCAGCGTGACCTGGGCGAGGATGCGTGATTTTTCGTTTACTTTTAAGTTTGTCTTCAATATCCTCTGCAGACATGATATCAAGCCACTTTTGATGGTCTTTGTTAATGACATCCATGGTAATGGGAGCCCCTGTCGTCTTCCCGTGGCGAACACCAGAAGTAAAGACAACTTGGTCACTTTCAATCTTCATACGACCACCACGGCCGTAACCACCTTGGCGACGTTTGAGATCCTCATTAATATCTTCTGCAGTTAAAGGAAGACCTGCTGGGATTCCTTCAATAATTGCTGTCAGACGAGGACCATGTGATTCCCCTGCTGTTAAATATCTCATACATTCTCCTTATTTTACCAAGTAATCTTTCATTTCTTCAAGAAAAACTGGGTGAATGGTGGCTGAACCAAGTTCTGGCACCAAAACTAATTTCATGGTATTCCCACGCGCTTTTTTATCGTGAGTCAAAGCCTGATACAGCTTATCAACATCCCAGTTTTCATAATCCACAGGAAGTCCAAATTTCTGACACATTTCTCGGATAGACTGAGTGATTCCAGCTGGCATAAGGCCTTTTTGTTCGGCTACCTTAGAAACCTGAACCATTCCCATCGCTACTGCCTCACCATGCATAACACGTCCATAACCAGCAGTCGCTTCGATAGCATGACCAATTGTATGACCAAAATTGAGATACAGACGAATACCATTGTCCAATTCATCTTCGACTACCATCTTGCGCTTGACCTGGCAAGAATGCTCAATCAAACTCTCGGAATGTTCCAATATGCTTTCCACAGAACCATCCATTTTAGATAATAAGTCCCAGAGTTCTGGATCTTCAATTAAGCCATACTTGATGACTTCACCCATTCCTTCAATCAACTCTCTCTTACCTAAGGTTTCAAGAACGGTTGGATCAATCAAAACGCCGTCTGGTTGGGCAAAAGTTCCCACCATATTCTTGGCAAAAGGAGTATTTACTCCTGTCTTACCACCGATTGAAGAGTCCACTTGAGCAGTCAAACTGGTCGGAATTTGAACAAAGTGAATACCTCGCATATAGGTTGAGGCTACAAAGCCAGCCAAATCACCAACGACACCACCACCTAAAGCTACGATGCCGTCACTGCGAGTCAAGTCTTGCTTAACTAGAAATTCATAAGCCTTTTGAACTGTGGTTAGATTTTTTCGCTCTTCACCCTCTAGAAAGTCAAAAACTGCCACTTGAAAACCAGCATCCTCTAGGCTCAATTTAACTTTTTCTGCATAGAGAGAAGCCACATGGTTATCGGTAATGATAACGACTTTTTGCGGTTGCCAAAGTTCCCGCAACCATTTTCCTGCTTGAGACAGGCATCCTTTTTCAATCTGAATATCATAGGGATGGTGGGGAAGGTCTATTCTGATTTTCATAGCAGTTCTCCTTTTTTCATTTTTGATACTTTTGTTTTAGTAATTCCCAGATTTGAGCGGTTGGCATTTCCTTGCCTGTCCATAACTGAAAAGCTTCCGCTGCTTGGTAAAGCAACATGCCTAGGCCATTTACAGCGTGATTGCCCTGGTTTCTTGCCCACTTTAGAAATGGTGTTTCAAAGGGTTGATAAATCACATCTGCTACCAATATTTTCTCTGGTAAAACAATACTTGTTGGGATTGGCTGAGATACTCCATCCATACCCACACTGGTCGCATTTACCAGTAAATCCGAATCAGTTATCCTTGCTTGCAGTTCAGAAACATCTTCTAAAGCAAATAAATCTGCTTTAAACCCTGTTTCATTTTGCAGTTTTTCTAAGTAAGGTCTTGTTTTTTCTATTGAAGCCGAACGTACAAAGACAGAAACCTGACTGACTTCATCCAAGATTGCCTGTGCCAAAATTGCCTTGGCTGCACCGCCTGCTCCTAACAATACCATTCTTTTCCCAGATATTTTAAAAGAAGGCAAGCTCTTAAAGAATCCCTTGCCATCTGTGTTATATCCGATTAAAGTTCCTTCTCGATTCACCACTGTATTGACAGCACCAATCAAACGAGCTTCTTCACTCAATTGATCCAAATAAGGAATCACCTGCTCCTTGTAGGGCATAGAAAGATTGATTCCAAACATCTGGTAACGACGAATGTTGGCAACTGTTTCTGCCAAGTCAGTCGCTTCTACTTCCCAAGCAAGATAAACCCCATTGGTATGAGTTGTCTCAAAAGCTCTGTTGTGAATGAAAGGTGAAATGGAGTGTTTGATAGGATTGGCGACTACAGCTGCTAAACATGTGTAGCCATCAATCTTCATTTAGTATCTCCCGAATTTTTTTCATGCTAGAAAGTGAAATCTGTCCTGGAGCACTGGCTTCGTCCAGACTCGCAAAAGACCAGCTAGAACCCGTCACATCTGAAGTGATACGAGAAACCTTACCCATTTTCCCCATAGAAATCGTCACATATTCTTGTTCTGGGTTCAATGTTTTAAAGCCACGTGTAAAGTTCATAAGGTCCAATACATCCTGTTCTGTATGAGCCATAACCGATACTTTAACCACTTTGGGCGTTAGGCTGGTTAGCTCGGATAAGATTTCCATCATATTCTCTGGAGTTTCTTGGAAATTATGATAACTCAAGACTAGATTTGGAAAATCAAGCATCTCTTCAAAAACATCCTTATGGGAGAAATACTCAAAATCAATGTATTCTGGTTGGTAGAGTTGAGCTACATCTTTGATAATTTGTACATACTCCGCCGAATCCAAATCGATCTCGCCTCCCTCAGCACGAGTTCGTAGGGTAAAGAGGAGTTCGCGACCTGCAAATTTTTCAAAAATAGCTGGAGCTACCTGTAAAATAGCTTCCTTAGGTAGGAAGTCGGCACGCCACTCAATGATATCAGCATCGATATACCGCATGGCATCGATTCCTTGCGCCTCTTCTAAACTCTTTGGCATTACTGAAACGACTAATTTCATTTAGTTACCTTCATGCTAATCACCTTAAGGTAATTACTACTTTCATCTTTTTCATTGTAGACAAAGTCTGCTGGAAGTCCATATTTATTAAGAACCTGGTACTTTCTTCCTGCAAATCCTTTGTCGATTTGTTCTATAAATTTTTGACGGGAAACATTGGCAGCATTGGTGCTAGCAATGATAATACCTCCCGGATTTAAAATCTCCAAACTCTGGGAAATCAACTTGTGATAGTCCTTAGCTACAGAGAAAGTTTGCTTTTTATTACGGGCAAAGCTAGGTGGATCAAGAACGATCACATCATAAGACAAGCCCTTACGTTTAGCGTATTTAAAGTATTCAAAGACATCCATAACAATGAAACGATGACTGTCAAGACTGAGTCCATTGGCATGAAAATGAGCTTCTGACAGTTCTCTGGAACGTTTGGCTAGATCTACAGAGGTTGTTTCACTAGCGCCTCCCATTGCTGCAGCAACTGAAAAAGCTGCTGTGTAGGAAAACATATTAAGCAAGGATTTTCCCATAGCTAAACCATCAACCAAGCTACCACGCACTTCATGTTGGTCCAAGAAGATGCCTGTCATAAGACCGTCATTCATAAAGACTTGATAGAGAACTCCATTCTCAAGAACTGTAAAATTTTCTGGTGCTTCTTGACCATAGATATGGGCAGACTCATAGTCTAGACCTTTAAAACGAATCTTTTCATAGGCACCTAAGACTTCAGGGAAAACCTGAACAAAGGCCGCTAAGATCTCTTGGCGAAGTCCATAGATATAGGAGTTATACCATGAAAAAACAACATAATCTCCATAGAGATCCAAAGTCATTCCACCAAAGCCATCGCCTTCTTGATTAAACAAACGAAAGGCAGTTGTCAACTCATCTTGATAGTAAGAAGAACGTTTTTGTTTGGCTTTTTCAAACAAACTTTCAAAGAATTTTTGGTTAAAAGAAAGCTTCTGGTTCGTTACAAACCAACCAATCCCCTTATTTTGACGAGATAAATAAGCCATGCCCAAAAACTGCTTGTTTTGACTAAATAACTCAACTTCTTGATCAGTTTCAGATAGTTCTGGAAAATCAATTTCCTCCAAAAGTACTAGACCTTGGTTTAGTTTTTTTTCAACACGTCTACTGACGAATACTTTATTCATAAATACTATTATAACAAATTTTGTGACAATTCACAAAATAGAAACTATTGATTCATCCATCATCTTGCCCTATCTGAGAGAATTTTTCCTCCCATTAGTCCTATTATTTTTCTTTTATAGTATTTCAACACTTCCAGTTGAAAAATAGACATAAAATTCAAAGAGTTTAATTATCACGCAAACGTTTGCATATTCTTTAGCTTTATGCTACAATAATTCTCATCACTGTAAGTAAGAGGATCAACTATGAAAAATCAAACCCTAATGCAATATTTTGAGTGGTATCTCCCCCACGATGGAAATCACTGGACACGCCTAGCTGACGACGCTGAACACCTAACCAACTTAGGTATTAGTCACATTTGGATGCCCCCTGCTTTTAAAGCAACAAATGAAAAGGATGTTGGTTATGGCGTCTATGACTTGTTTGACCTTGGAGAATTTAATCAGAAGGGTACTGTACGTACCAAGTATGGCTTTAAAGAAGACTATCTTCATGCCATCCAAACTTTAAAATCTCATGGGATTCAACCAATGGCTGATATCGTCTTAAATCATAAGGCAGCCGCTGACCATTTAGAATCTTTCCAAGTAATAGAAGTGGATCCAGAAGATCGAACTGTGGAACTAGGAGAACCTTTTACCATCAATGGCTGGACTGGTTTTACCTTTGACGGACGACAAAACACCTACAATGACTTCCACTGGCACTGGTACCACTTTACTGGAACTGACTATGATGCTAAACGCCATAAATCTGGGATCTATCTGATACAGGGAGACAACAAAGGCTGGGCTAACGAGGAATTAGTTGATAACGAAAATGGTAACTATGACTATCTCATGTATGCAGACCTAGATTTCAAGCATCCAGAAGTCATACAAAATATCTACGATTGGGCAAATTGGTTTATCGAAACGACTGGTGTAGCTGGTTTCCGTTTGGATGCAGTTAAACACATAGACTCTTTCTTTATGCGCAACTTCATTCGCGATATCAAAGAAAAATATGGCCAAGATTTCTATGTCTTTGGAGAATTCTGGAATCCAGACAAGGAAGCAAATCTGGACTACCTTGAAAAGATTGAAGAGCGCTTTGATCTTGTCGATGTTCGCCTTCACCAAAATCTCTTTGAAGCAAGCAAATCTGGAGAAGACTATGATTTAACAAGCATCTTTGAGGATAGTCTAGTACAACTCAATCCAGACCGAGCTGTAACCTTTGTCGATAACCATGATACTCAACGTGGCCAAGCTCTTGAATCCACTGTTGAAGAATGGTTTAAACCAGCAGCCTACGCCCTCATTCTTTTGCGAGAGCAGGGACTCCCATGTGTCTTTTATGGAGACTACTACGGTATCTCTGGTCAATATGCTCAGCAAGATTTCAAAGATGTTCTTGACCGTTTGCTAGCTATTCGAAAAGAGTTGGCTTACGGAGAGCAGACTGACTACTTTGACGACCCTAATTGTATCGGTTGGGTTCGTTCAGGAGCTGGAAATCAATCACCACTTGCCATCGTAATTTCTAATGGCCAAGCAAACTCCAAAACTATGTTCGTCGGTCAAGAATGGGCTGACCAAACATTTGTTGATTTGCTTGGTAACCATCCTGACCAAGTAACCATCAATGCTGAAGGTTATGGAGATTTCCCAGTTACAGAACGCTCTCTTAGTGTATGGGGACTGGCTAACTAATCAATTAATACTCTTCGAAAATCTCTTCAAACCACGTCAGCTTCTCCTTGCCGTATATGTGTTACTGACTTCGTCAGTTCTATCCACAACCTCAAAACTGTGTTTTGAGCAACCTGCGGCTCGCTTCCTAGTTTGCTCTTTGATTTTCATTGAGTATAAAACACACAAAAAATGCCCACAAGCTAGATTTTCTTTCTAGCCTGTAGGCATTTTTTTCTATTATCAATACTTAAAATTAGTCTTTCCAAAGATCCATAGCATTTTGAAAATCTGCAGAAACTTGAACATTTTGAGGATTAGTCGCTTCTCTCTCCTGACGCTTAGCCTCTACCTGGACTACACTCTTAATGCCTTCATGATGCCAGTTTCTTAGGATAGCTTGGATATACTTCCAATTTGGTTTTCCATTCAAAACGGCCTCACGTAGGGCCTCTTTGATCAGGTCCGCACTGGTTCCGTCTTCTTTCAAACTCTTTTCTAAATCTTCGATTTCAAAAGGACTTAAGAGACGACCTAGCTCTTGTTGGAAGGTTTCCACCAAGTCTTTCAAATCATTTTTAGCGGGTAGCGCTTGGCTAGGTTCTTGCTTTTCAAAAAGTTGGTCTAAGCGCTCTAAAGCTAAAGTCGCATCAAAAATCACTTCTATCTCACCATTGAGTTCAATGGTTCGGTATTGAAGTAAGCCTTTTTCTGTCAAGCGCGAAATAGCTTGATTGACTTCAAATACTTGCTTTCCAATTTTCTCTGCGATCTGACTTGGGGACAATTCCCCTAAGGCTGTTGTATTTTGTAGATAAAAGAATTGCCAAACTAAGAAATCATCGCTTGATGAAAACAGTTGATTGTAGTTTAAGAGCAGAGCACTTGGTAGCACCAAGTTCCCTGATTTGAAAGCATCTAAATATGTCATAATTCCTCTTATAAATATCCAAAATGAGAAACATCTTCTTCTGCACTCTTCCACTCAAAAGGCGTTTCTTGGTAAACTGCATAATTTACCCAGTTACTGAAAAAGAGAGCTGCTGAGGAACTCCAACGCATACAAGGAAGTTCATGGATGTCATCATTTTTGAAATAATTTTCTGGTATATGGGGATCTAAACCAGCATCTAGATCTCTAAAATATTCCTTGGCTAACGTATCACGATCATACTCCAAATGCCCAAAGCTATAAACTTCTCTTAAATCTCGGCTTGCAAGGATAGAGATTCCCACCTCTTTTCCAGATGCTAAAATCTCTAGATTGGTTTTATTTACAATGTCTTCTTTGAGAATTTCTGTATGACGAGAATGAGGAGACACATACAAGTCATCAAAACCTCTCAGCAAAAGATGACCTTCTTTTAAAACATCCTGAGGATAAATTCCCGAAAGCTTTTGAGCCATCTGGTGTTTATCAACGCCGTAACGATAGTAGAGGCCAGCCTGTGCTCCCCAGCAAATATGCAGGGTTGAAAAGACATGTGTCTTTGACCAATCGATGACCTGAGTAAATTCCTCCCAATAGTCCACTTCTTCAAAAGGAAGATGCTCAACCGGCGCTCCTGTGATAATCAAGCCATCAAAATACTGGTCTTGAACTTCCGAGAAGGTCTTATAAAAAGTCTCCATATGCTCAGAACGAGTTGTTTTCGACTGATGACTTTCCATATATAAGAAATCAATATCTAACTGCAAAGGAGTATTAGCTAAATGTCGTAAAAGCTGAGTCTCCGTAACCATCTTCTGTGGCATCAAGTTTAAAATCAGGATTTTCAGTGGTCGAATATCCTGATGAGCCGCCCGCTGGTCATCCATGACGAAAATATTTTCCGTTCGTAAAATCTCAACTGCTGGTAATTTTTTATCAATTCGAATCGGCATGGAAATCTCCTTACTGTATCAATTCTAGGCTCAAACGAACATACAGTCGTCAAATGAAAAATCAGCTGACGAAAGTCCTTCCCTTTATTATACTGTAAGAAGATATAGTTTTCAATTATAGTTTTTCTCTAACTAGATATAGCCTTTTTTTATATCAGATGAAGAGAAAACAGCCCTAGGGACTGTTTTTCACTAATAATGCATAAGCACTTTATAATCGTAATCTCCGATAGCTTCGCGACCTTTAAGCTCATCAAGCTCAATCAAGAAGGCACAACCAGCTACGATACCACCAAGTTTTTCAATCATTTCGATAGTTGCTTTAACAGTACCACCCGTTGCCAAAAGGTCATCTACGATCAGAACACGTTGACCTGGTTTGATAGCATCTGCGTGCATAGTCAAAGTATCAACTCCATATTCTTTTTCGTAGTCAGCTGAAATAACTTCGCGCGGCAATTTCCCAGGTTTACGCACAGGAGCAAAACCAATTCCCAACTCAAAAGCAACTGGACATCCAACGATAAATCCACGCGCTTCTGGTCCTACGATCATATCGATCTTTTTGTCAGTAGCATATTGAACAATTTCACGAACAGCATAGCTGTAGGCATTGCCGTTGGCCATCAAGGGGCTAATGTCACGGAATGTAATTCCTTCTTGTGGATAATTTTCAATACTTGCAATGTAATCTTTTAAGTTCATAGCATTTCTTTCTTTTTAAGTTTTTACTCCCTATTATACCATAAATCTTAGAAAAGAGAAATAGAAAGAAACCCTGGAAACTGAGTCCAAGGCTTTTAATCTGATCTGTAACTATTGCTCGTTTAATGAACTCTTGCCTTCTTTTTGCTTTTAGAGTTTTGATTGCGTTGACGATTTTGTTCGATGCGCCACTCTCGCTCAAAGTAGGACATGGTTTCAAATACTCTGCGTGGTAAACCAACATCCAGCAAATAGATTGGGATTTTCAAAACATTTGATTGCTTTGCAGTCAAAAATTTACTTCTTAGACGATTCCATAAAGAGTTGGGTTTTATAAAATCCTTGTCATAAAAATGAACTTCAATAGTATAAAAATCCCTTGAACTTCTACCACCCTTGATTCTCATTAGAGAAAATGTTTCTACTTGCCCCCAGGAATAAAACTGCCAATCTTTTTGAGGATATGGCTTATAGGAAAAACCTTGGGCCGTACATTTCAAATACTCTTTATCTGAAAAAAGAAGTCGCAAACGTTGATACAAAATCTATCCAACAATGATGATTAAGAATAAGACAAAGAGTCTTAATGCCACTAATCCTACAGGTGCCTCCTTGGGATAGGTCATCATAAAAGATAGGATCCAAAGAAGAAAAGCTAATTCAACTAAGCAGAGAACAATAGTCCAAATGATTTTCTTACTGCTCCATTTGATAATTTTTTCTTCCATTAAGCTAACTCACTTAAATATTCATAGCGTTCATATTTTTCAAGCAAAGCTTCATTCTTCTCATCTAACTCTTTTTGAAGAGTAGCTAACTTCCCAAAGTCCGAGCCATTGGCCTGCATTTCCTCTTCAATGACAGAGATACGGTTTTCCAAGGCTTCGATGTCACTTTCAATGCTTGCCCACTCTTGCTTTTCTTGGTAGGTCATGCGTTTCTTTTCTTCACGGACTTTGACGACTTTTTCCTTCTCAGCCTTTTGAACTTGACTTGTCGCTTCTGCTTCGAAGGCTTTTTCATCTAGGTAGTCGGTGTAATGCCCAAAGAAAGGACGAATGCTACCATTCTCAAAAGCAAGAATCTTAGTCGCAACCTTATCAAGGAAATAGCGATCGTGACTAACTGTCAAAACTGGACCTGCAAAACCTTGTAAGAAATTTTCTAAAACAGTTAAGGTAGCAATGTCTAAATCATTTGTTGGCTCGTCCAATAGTAGCACATTGGGTTTTTCAAGGAGGAGTTTGAGAAGGTACAGACGTTTCTTCTCTCCACCTGACAGCTTTTCAATCAAGGTCCCATGTGTTGAACGAGGGAAAAGGAACTGTTCTAATAACTCCGCGATAGATGTCGTAGAGCCTCCGCTAGTTTTAACCTCTTCTGCCACTTCCTGCAAGTAATTGATAACCCGCTTACTTTCATCTAAACCTTCGATTTGTTGAGAGAAATAAGCGATACGAACTGTTTCACCGATGATAACTTGTCCTTCAGTTGGCTCGAGACTTCCTGCAATCAGGTTAAGAAGGGTTGACTTCCCAACACCATTATCCCCAACGATTCCGATACGGTCTTTGGCTTGAACCAAGAGATTAAAATGTTTCAGAATCGGTTTATTGTCATAGGCAAAGGAAACATCCTTAAACTCGATAACCTTTTTTCCGATACGGCTAGTTTCAAAATTCATGCTTAAGTCTGTCTCAACACTATTATCTGAAACTTCCTTCTTCAAGTCATGGAAACGATTGATACGCGCCTGTTGCTTGGTCGCACGAGCTTGAGGTTGCCGTCTCATCCAAGCTAATTCTTGCTTGTAAAGTTGTTCCTTTTTGTGAAGAAGCGCTGCATCGCGCTCATCCTGTTCAGCCTTGAGACGAACATAGTCTTGGTAATTTCCTTGATATTCTGTCAAACCAGCTCGGTCCAACTCGAAAATTCTCGTTGAAAGCGCATCTAGGAAGTAACGGTCGTGGGTGATAAAGAGAACCGTTTTCTTGGAATTTTTCAAGAAGAGGGTCAGCCACTCAATGGTGGCAATATCCAAGTGGTTGGTAGGCTCATCAAGAAGCAAAAGATCATGGTTGCCCAGAAGGACTTGCGCCAACTGAACCCGTCTTCGCAAACCACCTGATAGGGCTCCAACGGGAGTTGATAAATCCTGAATTCCCAACTTGCTGAGAACGGTCTTGACCTGACTCTCAATTTCCCAAGCTTGGAGGGAATCCATCTCTGCCATAACCCTTTCCAAACGTGCCTGCTTATCCTCACTGTAGTTGAGCATGAGCAATTCATACTCACGGATCAACTGGATTTCTTTCAAATCACTCGATAGAACAGTATCTAAGACAGTCTTGCTATCATCAAAATCTGGGTCCTGAGTCAAATAGCCAATCTTGTAATCATTTTTTGCCGAAAAAGGGCTTACGTCACCATCAAAACCAGAAACTCCTGAAAGGACATCCAAAAGAGTTGTCTTCCCTGTCCCATTGACACCGATAAGACCGATGCGATCCAAGTCATGGATAATAAAGGAAATATCCTTAAAGACAGTCTTGTCTCCAACGGATTTACTTAGTTTTTCAACAATAAAATCACTCATTTTTTCTCCCTCAAGTAAGCATGGATGGCTTCCAAGTTATTTTCCAAATCCCCATCCACGATAGCATACTCAATCTCTGCTAAAATTTCTCCCATTTCTGGTCCTGGTTGATAGCTGTATTCCTTGATCAAAATCCCACCATTGATTTGAATTTCTTTCTTATCATGGATGGTTAGGCTGTGGTAAGTCTCAGTAATGGTCTGTGGATTGACTTCTTTTCCTTGAGCCTGACGAAGATTTTCAGCCTGTATAAGCAAATCTAGATCAAAGCGGTAACAATCGCGCTTGCTTAGTTCTCCTTCTTCACGAAGTTCTAAGATTGTTAGCAAATCTTGAACTTGCTTGGCAAATTGACGCGAAGTTTTCCAATGTTTCAGAAATTGTTGAGCATCTTCCACTTCTAAAACCCATAAAAGTGCTGCCCAGGCTTGCTCAGAAGATTCAAAGGTAAAATCAGCCTCTAAGTCAAACAAAGATTGGAGTTTGTCCTGACTACCAGCCATATCTGGAAGATAATCATAAGCTTTACTTGCAATCATAGAAGACAGACCTACTCGCCAATGAGGAGCTAGTAGAAGTTTATCAAATTCAACAAAAGTACGTTCCACAGAAATTTTCTCTAAGAGTGGTGTTAAGGTCTTCATCGCTTCAAAGGTTTCTTGCTCGAGTTCAAAACCAAGACTGGCTTGAAAACGAAATCCGCGCATAATGCGTAGGGCATCTTCGTTGAAACGCTCACTAGCTACACCAACTGCTCGTAAAACTTGATTTTCTAGATCTCTCAAACCATCAAACAAATCAATGATTTCCCCTGTCTCATCTAAAGCAAAGGCATTAACTGTGAAATCACGTCGTTTGAGGTCCTCTTCTAGCGAACGAACAAAAGAAACTGAACTTGGTCTACGGTAGTCTACATAGACATCTTCTGTTCGAAAAGTAGTTACTTCGTATTCTTCATCTCCGTCTAAAACCAAAACGGTTCCATGCTCAATGCCAATGTCAGCTGTCCGTGGAAAAATCTGCTTGGTCTCTTCTGGATAAGATGACGTCGCAATATCCACATCATGGATGGGACGATTAAGTAGGGCATCCCTAACAGAGCCTCCAACAAAATAGGCTTCAAAGCCATCTTCTTTAATTTTTTCTAATACTGGTAAAGCCTTCTGAAATTCAGAAGGCATTTGTGTTAATCTCATAATAAGTGTTCTAATCCATAGACAAGCTCATGACGCTTGACAACTTCTTTGATTCCCAAATTCACCCCTGTCATGAAGGAGCTACGATCATAGGAGTCATGACGTAGGGTCAATCCTTCTCCCTGATTTCCAAATATAACTTCCTGATGAGCTACCAAACCTGGTAAACGGACTGAGTGGATTCGCATACCATCAAAATTAGCTCCACGTGCACCTGCAATGAGTTCTTCCTCATCGCTAGCACCTTGTTGGATAGACTCACGAACCTCTGCCATCAACTCAGCTGTTTTGATAGCTGTTCCACTAGGGGCATCTTTTTTCTTATCATGGTGAAGCTCAATAATCTCTACATTTGGGAAGTATTTTGCAGCTTGTGCCGCAAATTGCATGAGCAAGACAGCACCCAAGGCAAAGTTAGGAGCAATCAAGCCACCCAAGTTTTTAGAACGAGAAAATTCTTTTAGTTCTTCAATCTCTTGACTAGTGAAACCTGTTGTTCCAACGACAGGTGCAAAGCCATTTTCAAGCGCAAAACGGGTATTCTCATAGGCAACAGCTGGTGTTGTAAAGTCCACCCATACATCTGCTTCAAAGCCTTCTAAGGCAGCCTTATCATTAAATACAGGAATTCCCTGCCATTCTGTTGCAGTTTCGAAAGGATCCAATACTGCTACTAGTTCAAGTTCAGGATCAGACAAAACCATCTGACAAGCAGATTGTCCCATTCTCCCCTTAAAACCGGCAATAATTACTCGAATACTCATCTCAATCTCTACTCCTGTTTAAGATACAAAGGACCTTAGCTGCCCATGAAAAATAAGGAATGGCGCTGACTATACACGAAAGGCAAGACAGGAATCTTTTTTCAAGAGGTAGGTAGTCCGTGTTCAATTTCTAAGATACAAAGGACCTTAGCTGTCCATGAAAAATAGTCTAGATTATTGGTGTATAGCCCAGAGCAATACTTCCTTCTCCCAGGTGAGTCCCAATAACACTACCGAAGGTTGCAATTGAAACATCTGTAGCCACTCCACCATCGATTAAAAGCTGGCGCAAATCTGCTGCTTTTTGAGAAGCATTCCCGTGAATGACAGTAATCTGGTAATTCCCATTAGCTGTTGCTTCTTTAACAATTTCAACCAAGCGTTTGGTAGCCTTTTTCTCTGTACGAACTTTTTCGTAAACTTCAATCACACCTTGGTCATTGAAATAAAGGATAGGTTTAATGCTTAACAGATTACCCAAAATCGCAGCCCCATTTGAAAGGCGCCCACCTTTCACCAAGTGGTCCAAGTCATCCACCATGATAAAAGCTGAAGTTTTCTGGATTTGATTTTCCAACTGATCTAAAATGGTAGTAAACTCTTCGCCTTGCTCAACCCATCTAAAGACACTCTCAACCATATAGCCTAGGGGAGCGCTTGTAATACGGGTATCAGGAAAGGCAATGGTTAATCCTTCATATTCATCCTTCATATACTGGATATTTTGGTAAAATCCTGAAATTCCAGAAGATAGGAAAAGCCCCAAGGCATGTGTATAGCCTTTATCTTTTAATGATGATAAAATTTCATCCAACTTGGCAATACTTGGTTGGCTCGTTTTGGGCAATTCGCTTGCTGAAGCCATTTTTTCATAAAATTCTTGAGCGGTTAGATTTACACCTTCAACATACTCCTGTCCATCGATATTCACAGGAATGTCTAGCACAAATAAATCTTCTTTCCGCAAGGTTTCCGCTTGTAGAAAAGCAGATGAGTCTGTTATGACCGCTAATTTCATTTCTTAAAACTCCAAATTAATTCCCGGTATATCAAGGGCAATTTCTGTTACTTCATAAGTCAAACGATTAAGCATATCCAAACATGGACGAGCTAGTGTCTCAACTTCTTCTTGGCTGAAATCACTTGGTTGGTCGATAATACGACCTTCAACATGATTGACTTGAGAAATCGTTCCACTAATGACAAATCTATCAAAGACAATCATAAAGCTCAAAACAACTACTAAAGAGGTAACTTGATTTTCTTGATCATGCTGAAGCAACTGAAAGTTTACATCAACCTTAGTTTCAGGTGCTCCATTTTCATTTTCCCATTCAAAGTTACGCGCATCGAAGTGATACTGACTAACAAATTCTTGTTCACGTTTTAAATTCATTTTCATCTCCATTGGTACAATATAGTTGCCATTGTACCATATTTTTTTATTTTCTGCTAGATTTACTAAATACCAATCTCAGTTTTAACAACTTCAGCAATAGTGTCTACATAGTAGTCTACTTCCTCAGTGGTTGGGGCTTCAGCCATGACACGCAAGAGTGGCTCCGTTCCACTTGGGCGAACGAGGATGCGACCATTGCCTGCCATTTCTGCTTCCATCTTCTCGATAATAGCCTTGATAACTGGCACTTCCATAGCTTTTTCTTTCATGGCATTTTCCACACGGATATTGACCAATTTTTGTGGGTAAATGGTCACTTCTGAGGCCAATTGAGACAAGCTCTTACCTGTTTCTTGCATGATCTTGGTCAATTGAACTGCTGAAAGTTGACCATCACCAGTAGTATTATAGTCCATCAAGATAACGTGACCTGACTGCTCACCACCGAGATTGTAGCCAGATTTTCTCATTTCTTCAACAACATAGCGGTCTCCAACAGCAGTAACTGCCTTATTGATCCCTTCACGATCCAAGGCCTTATGGAAACCAAGGTTGGACATAACTGTTGTCACAATCGTGTTTTGAGCCAATTGACCTTTTTCAGAGAGGTATTTACCAATAATGTACATAATCTTGTCACCATCGACAATTTCGCCATTTTCATCTACAGCAATCAAACGGTCGCTATCACCATCAAAGGCTAAACCAATGGCAGACTGGCTTTCTTTCACAAGTTCTTGTAAGGCTTCTGGATGAGTTGAACCAACGTTCAAGTTGATGTTAAGGCCATCTGGAGTTTCTCCGATAACTGTTAATTGAGCACCTAGGTCTGCAAAAATTTGACGAGCACTTGTTGCAGCTGCTCCGTTAGCAGTGTCCAAGGCAACCTTCATCCCATCAAGAGGAGTTCCAGTTGAAACAAGATAGGCTTCATATTTACGCAAGCCTTCTGGATAGTCAACAACAGTACCTAATCCTTCTGCACTTGGACGTGGAAGAGTATCTTCACTGGCATCAAGCAAGGCTTCGATTTCTGCTTCTTTGTCATCGTCTAGTTTAAAGCCGTCACCACCAAAGAATTTAATTCCGTTATCAAGGGCTGGGTTATGACTTGCTGAAATCATAACACCTGCGCTTGCACCTTCAGTTTTAACAAGATAAGCTACTGCTGGTGTTGCAAGAACGCCTAGTTTATAAACGTGAATTCCGACTGAAAGGAGACCAGCAATCAAAGCAGCTTCTAGCATTTGACCTGAGATACGAGTGTCACGTCCTACAAAAACTTTTGGTGCTTCAGTCGTATGTTGACTGAGAACATAACCTCCAAAACGTCCCAATTTAAAAGCTAATTCTGGCGTAAGTTCTACGTTTGCTTCTCCACGGACTCCGTCCGTTCCAAAATATTTACCCATTTTTTTATCCTTTTCTATTGTTTTATTAATCTTTTTTTGAAGAGTCTGGCTTGGTTTCAGAACCAGTTGAAGACGAACTGCCCGAAGATGAGCTTGTCGTTGATGAGCTAGAACTACTTGCTGATCGAACTTGTTTCGTTGTTATCTTCATGGTTGTTTCATACGGTTTAATCACCGTTGGTAAAACTGTTCCATTCTTATCAATAGCTTGTAGAGGAACTGAACCCGTATAATTTCCAGTAATTTTTTCACTCGTTGGTAAGACAGCTACAATCTTATCAATCTTAGATAAGGTATCGACATCACTTGTAACTGAAACGCGTTCATCTGAAACAGTCACACTGTCAATGAGAATCCGTTCATCAACCTTACCAGAGTCAATCTGTGGAGTGACTGGTAAATTATCCCGTGTTGCCTTCTTCCCAATTTTAACGGTGATTTTCTGCGGTGTTGCTAGGGCTGTTAAACCGCTCGGAAGATTCTCAATGGTCAAGGGTACTTCAACCGTTCCTTCTGTCGCCTGTGTTAAATCTGCAGTAACCTTAAATTTACGAGTGCTTTCTTGCATCTCACTAGCCAAGGTCACTCGATTGGATCCAGTTAAAAATACCGTTACTTCTGAACTAAAACCGCTAATAAAATACTGCTCACTATCGTACTGAATATCAATCGGTACATTTACGACCGTATTGGTATAGGTTTCTGTTCGAGCCGATCTTGCATTATTATTATTTTGGTAATTAATAGAGGTAGCGTAGATAAATAAAACGCAAGCAAAGAGGAGTGAGGAGATGATATATAAACTATTTTTTTTCATTCTTCCAGCCTCCTAATATACGCTCTGTTAAGCTTGGCTCTTGTGAATTTTCCGGAATCAGTATACAACGTAGTTCTTCCTCAAATTCTTCCATCGTTAAATCATGCTTAAAGACACCATTATAGGTAATGGAAATGCCTCCAGTTTCTTCTGACACAACAAATGTTAAGGCGTCTGATACTTCAGATAAACCAATGGCTGCACGGTGTCGCGTTCCAAACTCCTTAGAAATACCAGTGTTTTCAGTAAGTGGAAGATAAGCAGATGTTACAGCTATTCGATCACCTTTTATAATGACTGCACCATCATGTAAAGGTGTGTTTGGAATGAAGATATTGATTAAGAGTTCTGCAGAAATCTTTGCATCTAAAGGAATCCCCGTGGAAATATATTCCTGCAAGGTTCTAACACGCTGAACTGATACAAGTGCTCCAATTTTCCGCGGGCTCATATATTCTACCGCTTTAACAAAGGCCTGAATCATCTGTTCTTCTGAACTCATTGGTGTACTTGAAAAGAAATCAGTCGCACGTCCCAAACGCTCTAAACCTGTCCGAATTTCTGGAGAGAAAATAACTACCGCTGCGATAACCCCGTAAGTAATCAATTGATTGATCAACCAGGAAATAGTTGTCAGGCCTAGGGTATTTGCTGCTATCTGAGCTAAGATAAAAACTAAAACACCTCGAACCAGGATCATAATCTTGGTTCCTGCAATTGATTTTGTAAATTGGTATAAGATATAGGCAACGATAAGAATATCAATCACATTTATCAGAATACTCCAAGGACTGGAAAATAAACTAGACCAGTATTGAAGATTAGATAATTGTTGAAAATTCATTCTAGGCCTCCTCTCCATAAAAAAGCTACTCTTCATTATATCATTTTATATGAAAATTTTCTTCATCCTACTTCATTTTACATTAGCAGAAAATATGATAGAATAAAATGATAGAAATGAATTAAGGAGAAACCATGTCTGAACTATATGATATTACCATTGTAGGAGGGGGACCTGTCGGTCTTTTCGCAGCCTTTTATGCTCACCTTCGTCAAGCCAAAGTACAAATCATCGATTCTCTTCCTCAACTAGGTGGTCAACCTGCCATCCTATATCCTGAAAAACAAATTCTCGATGTTCCAGGTTTTCCAAACCTCACAGGGGAAGAATTGACTAACCGCCTTTTGGAACAACTTGAAGGGTTTGAGACACCTGTTCACCTCAATGAAACTGTTCTTGAGATTGAAAAAGAGGATGGTGTTTTTAAGATTACAACTAATAAGGGAAATCATACTTCTAAAACCGTTATTATTGCTATGGGTGGTGGTGCCTTTAAACCACGTCCACTTGAATTGGAAGGTGTAGAAGGCTATGACAATATCCACTACCACGTTTCTAATATTCAACAATACGCTGGTCAGAAGGTAACCATCCTGGGTGGTGGTGACTCAGCCGTTGACTGGGCACTAGCTTTTGAAAAGATTGCTCCAACTACACTTGTGCATCGTCGCGATAACTTCCGTGCTCTTGAGCATAGCGTCCAAGCCTTGCAAGAGTCTTCTGTGACTATCAAAACACCTTTTGTGCCGAGTCAGCTTCTTGGAGATGGAAAAACTTTAGACAAGCTTGAAATCACAAAAGTTAAATCCGATGAGACTGAAAGCATTGAACTCGATCATCTCTTTGTCAACTATGGCTTCAAATCTTCTGTAGGTAATCTTAAAAAATGGGGACTTGACCTTAACCGTCACAAGATTATCGTCAATAGTAAGCAGGAGTCAAGCCAAGCTGGAATTTACGCTATCGGTGACTGCTGCTACTACGAAGGTAAGATTGACTTGATTGCGACCGGTCTAGGTGAAGCACCAACTGCCGTTAATAATGCCATCAACTATATCGACCCTCAACAAAAAGTACAACCAAAACACTCTACAAGTCTATAATGTCAAAATTACAATTTTATTAAAAAATCAAGTAAAATTTCACGATAAAACGCATAATAACAAGTATCTAAAGATCTTGCGATTATGCGTTTTTGTGATTTTAAAGACTTTTCCACTAACCTCATTTATTTGCGTTTTATAGAAAGTTTAATACTTATTGATTAATTTTTTAATATTTCCCTTATTCCGATATATTAAGACTAACAAACTCTGTGCACCGTATGAGTAATACTAGATAATATTCTATCTTAGTGTAATTTGTAGTGAAACTTCGAAGTTAACATTTACAAATTGACGTTAAATACAGTTATGAACATGTTATAAAGTTTGATGTTAGTGGCTGTTAGATTAATTATTACATAAGTTAAGTGTTAAACTGGCTCATTTATTATTCTGTATCGGTAATCTAAATTTAACTTCAGCACCACAACAATCTTCTCTATTTTTCAAGATTACTGATCCACCATGTAATTTAATTATTTGTTCAGTAATAAATAGTCCAATACCATAATTGGTTGCAGAATGCCTGCTATAATCTCCACGATAAAACTGTTCTTTTGCGTGAATTAAATCGATATCAGAAAAACCTTTTCCGTTATCTAATACTGATATTTCTAAAAATTTATCTACAGTTTTTATATTCAATTCCAATGTAACTATTCCATTATTATTTTCAATTGAATTCGCTAAGACATTTTGTAATGCTCTCTCTAAGAGTTTCAAGTCTACACTCATTATACCATCTTCAACTACTACATTAGTTTTTAGATTGTTAGAATTAATTGACATTAGTTCTTTAGAAACTGTTACCAATTGTTCTGATACAGTTTTTACTGCCAACGATTGTGGCTGGTATTCAGTAGCATTAGAATTCTTATTCATGATTAGAAGTGTTTTTATATATTCAGATATTCTATTGCTATTCCTCAGTATATAATCTATATAAATACTCTGGTCCTCTGTCATAGATGTCTTTTTAAGCAACTCAGCATTTCCTTGAACAATAGATACTGGGGTTTTCAAGTCATGTATCAAAGCAGAAATCTGTTTTTGCTTATTTTCTTCCTGTATCCACTCTTTGATTAATGACTCTTGCAAAGCATCTCTCATTTTCTCCAAACTAAATAGAACTTCATTAAATTCTTTGACTCTTGAATAATGCAGTTCAAAATCTAAAGTTTGTTCTGATATTTTTTCGGAAACAGCAAATATAGGTGAGAGCTGTTTTACAAGATACTTAGCCCATACTATTGTAACAACCAATGTATTTAGTAAACTAACTAAAATAAGAATACTGACATACACTGTATTGACATTAGGAAAATATTTTGCCATAAATTTATTTGTAAAATAGGGTTTTACTGAATATTGAATAATACAATAACCGTCATTTCGTAAAATTTCTATATAGCTATAAGATGGGGTATTATATACTTTCTCATTATTATAGTATCGAATTGCTCTATCTTCTTCATCTTTACTCATTGAACTAGAAATGATATTCCCATCCTTTGAAATTAATAGATATGAAGCATTATCTGGTATAAGATTTTTATCAAAAGTCTCTGTATTGGCTATCGCATTCTTCCTCTCATAAATCTGATTTTCTGTGTAATCGGCAGGTAAAATAAATCCTAATGAATACATGGTGGTGAACATCAGAATTACTAAACCAACTGAAAGAAACAGTACAATTCCTACACTTATTAGATATTCTAAAAATATTATTCTTAGCGATTGCCCTTTTAATTTTATTCCCATTTATATCCAATCCCCCATACAGTTACAACTGGAGATACACCGTCCTTCTGTAGTTTTGCGCGAATATTCTTAATATGTTCTGAAATAGCTGAAGAATTACCTATCCCATCATATCCAAATATCATCTCATAAATCTGTTCTCTTGAAAATACTTGCCCGCGCCTACGTGCCAGAAGTTCACAAATTCGATACTCAGATTTTGTAAAAGGAATTTTCTTATCATTTACATAAATTATATTCGCTGATAAATCAAATCTAATTTCTCCAAGATTTAAACTTAAATGTCTCTCTCGGTTTTCTCGACGTAAATGGGCATCAACTCTCGCAATTAATTCATTTACTCCAAAAGGTTTTAGAATGTAATCATCAGCTCCTGTTGATAAACCCGAAACAATGTCACTTTCCAAAGATTTTGCAGTTAAAAATAAGATGGGACAGTCTACTCTATCTCTAATAGATTTACAATAAGATATACCATCGATTTTTGGCATCATTATATCTAACAAGATTAAATCATACTCTGTTAATTTAGAAATAGGTACTTCTGTTGGATTTTGAAAAATATCTACATGGTATAATTTTTGCGTTAAAATATTTTTGATTAAGATCAAAAGATCCATTTCATCATCTATAGCCAATATTTTCACCATCTTATTACCACCTTCATTTCTATTCCATATTAGTTCTGCCGTTCCATTTATTAAACCAAATCAAACTTACAAATAAAATTACAACTATCATTGGTGTTGCAACTAAAGACCATTTAAAAAATTCATAATAAAATAAGTTTTCACCAGATATTTTATCTACAAAGTAAAGACCACAAAGTCTTGAAGACCAAGAACTTGGTATGTAATACCAAATCTTATCCCCCATACTTGTAACAGCAAGCAGAGCTATCAATGTTTCAAAGAAACCAAGACCAATAGAGGCACCACTCCCAAATCTGAGGCTAATAACCAGATGTATTAAATATAACGGAACAACTCCGATAATCATTAAGACTAATTCCAATATCAAATCATAAAATTCTTGATAATTAAAAAACATCAAAAAACTACTTTGGAGTAAAACAAGTGATAGAGATGCACACAACAATAAGGATAATAACTTACCAATATATAGACTCGTTCTTGATTGCGAACCCATTAACATTATCTGAAAGCAACCTGCTTCTGCTTCCATTTCTATTACCTTTGCAGTAATAAAACCAATAATAATCGGGAACAATGCACCTAACGTAATCAAATAATTTAATGTGACATCCTCAATTGAATACCTACTTAGGCTCGTAAATTTAAAACCAGCATATATCATAATCACAAATAGTATTGGGAGAAACAGATATAACCAGGGTAACCAAGTATGTTTTATCTTATATAGTTCAGACTTTAAAATATTTATCACTATCCCACCTCCTGTTTTGTAAACCAAATAGATGATAAGTAAGATAATAGAAGAAATAACAGAATTGAGAAGATACATGGAAGCAAAATTGATGTGTTTAACATCATATTTCCTGCATCTGCTGGTAGTCCATTTGGCATAATTTTCAGCATTGGAACCATAGCTCTTATACTCCAACTATATGGGGAAAACAACCAATAATCTCCAGCAGAAAACATAATTCCAAGTACAATACCTAGTAAACCATTTATCATAAGACTAATAGAAAAACCAAACTTTTTAGCTAATAGTAGGCAAAATGGAATTTGCCATATGCTTGATACCACTAATACTATACTCGAAACTAATAAAGTACTAAAGCTATAGCTTAAAAATATTTGTTTTCCAAAAATAAATTGCACAATTAAAACTGCTATCAAATGAACCAAACTTGTCATCAGAATCAAACAGCTTGCTACAATAATTTTTGATATCCAAATCTTTCTTAAATCAATACTTAGAGGATAAACTGCCCTATATTTTATTTTTTTATCTTCGTATCGATTCATTAAAGCAGGAATCAGTGCATAAGTAATTGGCATAATTATAGTATACCACCAATTATATGAATCTACTGTAAAATATGGTGGTGCCAGTATATAAGAAAGAATTATCAAAGATATAGGTATTATATAGATTATTTTTTTTAAAAAAGTTCTTTTATATTTTAAATAATCACTAAGGATATAATTTATCATTTTTAATTCTCCTTCTTTACTACTTCCAAAAATAAATTTTCTAAACTTTCTTGAGAGTTTTTTATATCTTGGTATTTTAATTCGCCTTCACATATTATTCCGATATAATCTGCAACTTGCTCAACTTCGGAAATATTATGGCTGGATAGAATTACTGTAATGCCTTGTTTTGGAAAGCCAAGAATCATCTCCCTTAATTCTTGAATTCCCAATGGATCTAAGCCATTGGTTGGTTCATCTAAAATTAATAATTTAGGATTATTTAACAGTGCTATTGCAATTCCTAATCGTTGTTTCATTCCCAAAGAAAATTTTCCACTTCTTTTTTTACCTGTATTTGATAGACCAACGATTTGTAGAACTTCATCAATTCTTGATTCGGGTAATCCAAGTAACATTGTTCTTACTTTTAAATTTTCTCTTGCACTTAAGTTCTCATACAATGGAGGTAACTCTATCAAGGCACCAATTTGTTCGAGATCCTTTCTACTCCATATATGATCATTAAATATAATATCTCCGGACGATTTATGGAGCATTCCTGTTATCATCTTTAGTGTAGTTGATTTCCCAGCACCATTTGGACCAAGTAATCCGTAGATACAATTCTCTTTCACTTGTAATGAAATATTATTCACTACAAGTTGATTCCCAAATTTCTTTGACAAATTCCGTGTCTCTAAAATATTTTTTTCCATTTTGATCCTCCTTAAATTTACACATCAATAATAAAATATAAATTTAAAGATTTTATAAAGAAAATACATAACTATCTATTAATTTTTTAAAAAACTATAACTACGCAATTTAATGAAGATTAAAAATAAAAATTTGAAATTTTTAGAATTCTATCTAGAACCTTAATCTCTTAAAACAACGAATCCTCTGAAAATGAAAATTCTACTGAATGAAACTTCAGTAGAATTTTTTAAATTTGAGGTTATTTTAAAAATTTTTAAACATCAATCTCGATATATCTTTTTTGAATATCAATATCTTATATTTTACAATTCCTCTGCAATTTTATTTATCTTTCTCAGTCTGTGGTTGACACCACTCTTGGTCATGGGATTACTGAGACTATCTGCTAATCGTTGGATAGAGTAATCAGGGTGCTGGATCCGCAGACGGGCGACTTCCTGCAAATCTGCTGGAAGATTATCCAAGCCAATTCTATCTTTGATTTTACTGATATTGTTGATGGTTTTCATGCTTGCTGAAACCGTCCGAGCAATATTAGCCGTCTCTGCATTATTAGCACGATTGAGATCATTACGGGTTTCACGTAAAATTTTGATGCCTTCGAAAGTATCACGCGCCTGCATGGCTCCAATAACTATGAGAAAGTCCATGATATCCTCAGCACGCTGAAGATAGGTCACTGCACCTTTTTTTCGTTCAATCACCTTGGCATCCAACAAGAAATGCTGAAGAAGCGCCGCAATCCCTTGGGCATGGTCCAGATAGACTGAGCTGATCTCAAGCTGATATTTACCAGAGTCTGGATCCCGAATACTTCCGTTTGCCAAAAAGGCTCCACAGAGATAGGCACGACCTGCTTCCTCATCTGCTAGAATTTCAGGTGCAATACCTGTCTCTATTCCAAAGAAGGAGTCTGCCAAGTGCAAATCACTCAGTAGTTCTTGAACTCGCTCATCCGTAAAAACAGTATAGACGCGATTTTTACGAAGATTACTCCTCTGATGGTGACGAATTTCTGATTTAATCTCATAGAAGTGCAAAAAAGATTCATAGAGATGACGAGCCAACTTAGCATTTTCTGTAATGACGGACAAGGTCAACCCAGAATTCGATAAACCAATACTACCAGACATCTTAATAATGGCAGATAGTTCGTGGCGACTCAGATGGTGTTGACCTAGGATTTCTTCTTTTACTGCTACTGTGAAGCTCATTTTCTCACCTGTATAATGCGCATCAATTCATCAACAATTAAATCTCCATCGTGGAAGGCACCACCATTTTCCAAACGAAGGAAATTAGACGAAATCACACGGGGAACTTGTTGATGCAGTCCCTCAAAATCATGCTCAACCTGAACTAGATACTCATCGAAACGATTGGTGTCCATATAGTCTCTTGGAACCTTTTCGATATTAACAAGTACGGTATCAATAAAGGGGCGACCAAGATGACGATGCAAGACTTCCACATGATCACTATCTGTAAAATGCTCAGTCTCACCACGTTGGGTCATGATATTGCAAACATAAGCCACCTCTGCTTTGGTTTCAAGAAGGGCTTGTCCAATCTCTTCAATGACAATATTCGGCAAAATGGAGGTAAAGAGTGAGCCAGGCCCTAAGACAATCATATCACTCTCAAGAATTGTATTGACAACTCGACGGCTAGCCTGCGGTTTCTCATCGTCTAGAGTGTTTGTCACATAGACATGGTCAATCATTCCTGGATGGTCTGCGATGTAACTTTCCCCAGCTACTTCTGAACCATCTTTAAAGACAGCATGGAGTGTCAAAGGATGGTCACTTGATGGGAAAATCTTCCCTGTAGTATGGAAGAATTTACTCAGCAATTGCATGGCATTATAGGTCGAACCCTGCATTTCAGATAATCCAGCTATGATAATGTTTCCTAATGGATGACCAGCAAAGGCACCTGCATCCTCTGAAAAACGGTATTGAAAGACCTTTTCATAGAATTTTGGCATATCTGACATGGCGACAAGGACATTACGTAAATCCCCTGGGGGTGTTAACTGTTGAATATTTTTACGAAGTTCACCTGAAGAACCCCCATCATCAGCAACAGTTACAATCGCTGCAATCTCGACATCCTTTTCCCTTAAACTTTTTAAGATAACAGGGATTCCAGTTCCCCCACCAATCACCGTAATTTTTGGTTTTCTCATGAACGGTTTACCGTTTCCTTTCTTCGATCTTTATCACGATGACTTTCATTTACTGGCCAATTTTTAGACAAATCATTTGCTAAACGCTTGGCAAAGGCAACGCTTCGGTGTTGACCACCAGTACAACCAACTGCAATGGTTAAGACAGATTTGCCCTCTTTTTTATAGCCTGGGAGAATTGGTTCAACCAAGGCTAGCAAATGGCGGTAAAAGTCTTCGGATTCCTCGTGTTTCATGACATAGTCGTAAACAGCTTGATCTTCACCTGTCTGATTTCGAAGTTCTGGTAGATAGTAGGGATTTGGGAGGAAACGGACATCAAAAACTAAGTCGGCATCAATGGGAATACCGTATTTAAAGCCAAAAGACATGACCTCAATACGGAAAGACTGAGCCTGTTCTTGATCTGAAAATTGTTCAGCAATGGTCTTACGAAGTTCACGAGGTGTTAACTCTGTCGTGTCAACTACGTTTTGACTCATGTTTTTCAAAGGAGCCAAGAGTTCGCGTTCCAACTTAATCCCATCTAAAATACGACCATCTGCTGCCAGAGGGTGACTTCTTCTGGTTTCCTTATAGCGTGCCACTAATTCCTTATCCGCCGCATCCAAAAAGAGGATTTTGAAGTCTAAATCATCTTGATTTTCCAATTCATCCAAGACAGCCTGAATCTCTGAAAAGAAGGAACGGCTACGCATATCCACTACCAAAGCTAATTTGTGGTCATCATCCTTAGTCTCAACCAACTGCAAAAACTTTGGCAATAGAGCTGGTGGCATATTATCAATGGTAAAATATCCTAAATCTTCAAAGGATTGAATGGCTACAGTTTTCCCTGCACCACTCATCCCTGTTACAATCACCAGGTGAAGTTGTTTCTTTGTCATCTTTGTCTCCTTATATCAAAAGAAGTTTGGAAGAACCAAACTTCAAATAACTCACCCAATCTCTGCGATGACTTCAATTTCTATTTTTACATCGCGAGGTAGACGAGCTACTTCTACAGCTGAACGAGCTGGAAATTCCTCTTTAAAGGCTGTTTGGTAAACCTCATTGAAGGGTACAAAATCGTTCATATCGCTTAAGAAACAGGTTGTTTTGACCACATGGTCAAAATCAGTTCCTGCTTCAGCCAAGATAGCGCCAATGTTTTTCAAAACTTGCTCTGTCTGTTCTTGGATAGTCACTCCGACGATTTCTCCAGTTTCAGGAGATAGGGGCACTTGACCGCTAGCAAACAAAAGATTGCCAACGATTTTTCCTTGAACATAAGGTCCGATTGCCTTTGGTGCCTTGTCTGTATGAATTGTTTTTGCCATATATATTCCTCACAATTTTTCTAAAATAGCATCCCAAGCTTGATCCATTCCTGCTTTTGTTACGGAGGAAAAGAGGATAAAATCATCACTTGGATCAAAGTTTAATTTCTTTTTAATTGCTGATTCGTGCTTGTTCCATTTCCCACGCGGAATCTTGTCTGCCTTGGTCGCCACAATGATGACAGGAATCTCATAATATTTAAGAAATTCGTACATCTGTACATCATCTGCTGACGGATCATGACGAAGGTCAACGAGACTGACAACTGCTCGAAGATTTTCACGAGTGGTTAAGTACTCCTCAATCATGCGTCCCCACTTTTCTCGTTCCTTTTTGGAAACACGGGCATAACCGTAGCCAGGCACGTCTACAAAACGCATCTTATCATCAATATTAAAGAAATTAAGTAGTTGTGTTTTTCCTGGTTTTCCTGAAGTACGAGCTAGATTCTTACGGTTAAGCATGGTGTTGATAAAACTTGATTTACCAACATTTGAGCGACCTGCAAGAGCAATTTCAGGAAGTTCATCTTGCGGATAGTGGGACTTATTGGCAGCACTCAGTAAAATCTCAGCATTGTGTGTATTGATTTCCATAGTCACCTCTAGGCTGTCTCTAGGATTGGCTTAGCCGTTCCGTCAACCGCTTCTTTTGTGATACGAACTGTTTTCACATTTTCTTGACTTGGAACTTCAAACATAACGTCTAGCATGGTTTCTTCGATGATTGAGCGAAGACCACGCGCACCAGTTTTACGTTCGATGGCTTTGTTCGCAATTTCCTGAAGTGCTTCATCGTCAAATTCAAGCTCAACATCGTCATATGAAAGCAAGGTCTGGTATTGTTTGACCAAGGCATTTCTTGGTTCCTTCAAGATGCGAACCAAATCATCAACAGTTAACTGTTCTAAAGCTGCAAAGACAGGCAAGCGTCCAATCAATTCAGGAATAATACCGAATTTCTGAATATCTTCTGCAATGATTTCTTGCATGTAAGAACTGTTTTCGTCAATAGCCTTGCTATTTTGTCCGAAACCGATAACTTTTTCACCAAGACGCTGTTTGACAATTTCTTCGATTCCATCAAAGGCACCACCCACGATGAAGAGGATATTCTTGGTGTCTACTTGAATCATTTCTTGTTGTGGATGTTTGCGTCCACCTTGAGGAGGAACACTTGCTACTGTACCTTCGATAATCTTAAGGAGGGCTTGTTGCACACCTTCACCAGAAACATCACGTGTGATGGAAACATTTTCGCTCTTCTTAGCAATCTTATCAATCTCATCGACGTAGATAATCCCACGTTCTGCACGTTCAATGTTAAAGTCAGCTGCCTGCAAGAGTTTGAGGAGAATGTTTTCCACGTCCTCACCTACATAACCAGCCTCAGTAAGAGCCGTTGCATCAGCAATAGCAAAAGGTACATTCAAACTTCTAGCAAGAGTCTGAGCAAGGAAGGTCTTCCCTGATCCAGTTGGGCCAATCATTAGAATGTTTGACTTTTGCAAATCCACATCTTCAGTCTCTTCACGAGTGTCATGGAAATTGATGCGTTTGTAGTGGTTATATACAGCCACTGCCAGAGCCCGTTTGGCACGATCTTGACCGATCACATAGTGGTTCAAAATGTTTAGGAGTTCGATTGGTTTTGGTACCTCAGACAAGTCCGCCAAAACTTCCTCAGCCAACTCCTCACGAATAATTTCCTGGGCCAACTCCACACATTCATTACAGATAAAGGCATTGTTCCCAGCAATTATTTTTTTAACTTCTTCTTGGCTTTTGCCACAAAATGAGCAATAAACCATCATATCATTTTTCCTATTTGTAGGCATGATTCCCTTCCGTTCTAACTATTCTTTCTATCTAAAATAAGGTCATATAAAAAGCATGAATGCTATTCACCAAGTTTGTAAAAGCATTAAGCCAAAGCAGAGTAGCAAGTCCAAAGCGCTTTTTACGAAAAGCGTGTGTTCCAGCTACTAGACAGACAGCACACAAAAGAGCTGTAAAAAATCCAAAAATACTGCGCTCCATTAGACTTCCTTTCTCTTTCTATATTCGATGGTAAAATCATAGGCATTTTTTTCATCTTTGCTATAAGATTTACTTGTAATAGTTTCAAAAGCAGTCAAGTCAAAATCTTCTGGGAAATAGGTATCCCCTTCAACTTGAGCATGAATTTGTGTCACAATAAGCTCATCTAAGAAAGGTTCAAAAAGCTGAAAAATTTGCTTGCCACCAAGGATGTATAGATTTTTATCCTGATGATGATACCAGTCTAAAACATCCTCAACATTTTGGAAGACCAGAGCACCATCGATTGTTTCTTCGGGATTACGCGTCAAAATCAAGGTTTCACGTCCTGGAAGCAATCGTCGACCCATCCCATCAAAGGTTACACGACCCATTAAAATGGCATGATTCAAGGTTGTTTCTTTAAAATGTTTTAACTCTGCTGGCAAATGCCAAGGTAAACGATCCTCTTTCCCGATTACACCCTTTTCATCTTGAGCCCAAATGGCTACGATTTTCTTTGTCATGCTTTCATCCTTTTCATTGATAGTTCTATTTTATCAAAAATCTTCAAAAAAGACTGTTTTGGAATGCCCTCCTGAATAGAAAAAATCCGTAGAAAACTTCTACGGATTTTTAGAAAAATACAGTATCTTACAAACCAGGTGCTTGTCCTAATTCTGCTGCAAGCATCCAGACTGTTTTTTCAAGGTCAGCTTTAGCACCAACGAAGATATCATTGGTTACATCATCACCTTCTTCATCTGTTACATCCAATGCTTTTTGGAAAAGAGTGATAAGGTAACGATAAATTTCAAGGACACGTTCCAAACTTTCTTCTACGTTACGGAACTCTCCAGCTCCTTCTTCGATTTCACTGTGTTGAAGGAATTCTGTCAAAGTAGAGTAAGGTTTGCCACCAAGAGTGATCAAGCGTTCGCTGATTTCATCAAGGTAACCATCAAGGCTATCCATGTATTCATCCATCTTAGGATGCCATACCATAAAACCACGTCCACGCATGTACCAGTGAACTTGATGAAGAGCGATATGCGCTACGTACAAGTCAGCCACGGCTTGATTCAAGACTTCCTTTGTTTTTACTAGCGCTTCAGGAGCTGTCTTAGATAATGTTGTTACATCTTTTAATGCATCTTTTTTCAATTCAACCATTTTTCTCACCTCATAATATTATTTTTGTAACCATATTTATTGATTACTAGCTCAGTATACTACACCTAGTAGACAAAAGCAAGAAAATTAACCCATATTAAAAAAGTTGTAATTGACTGATAATTTAAGAAAATGAGTGGCTATTTATCCTAGCTATTTTCTCCGTTTTTATTCGAAAATTGGCTTTGATAAAGGTCATAATAGAAACCTTTTGCGTTTAAAAGACTTTCATGATTTCCTTGTTCGATAATCTGCCCATCTTTAAGTACCAATATCTTATCAGCTTCTTGTATCGTAGAAAGTCGATGTGCAATGACAAAGCTTGTTCTTCCCTTCATCAAACGCTTCATAGCTTTTTGAATCAAGAGTTCTAAACGGGTGTCAACTGATGATGTCGCTTCATCAAGGATTAGAATTTTTGGATCTGCCAAGAGGGCACGCGCAATGGTTAAAAGCTGTTTCTGACCAAGAGAAATATTACTTGATTCTTGGTTCATTTCCATGTTATAACCGCCAGGAAGAGTGCGGATAAAGTGGTCTACATTGGCAGCCTTAGCTGCTTCAACGATTTCGTCATCTGTTGCCTCAAGATTTCCAAAGCGAAGATTTTCCTTGATACTGCCTTCATAGAGCCAGGCATCCTGTAGGACCATACCAAACTGTCGACGATAGTCCTGACGAGACAAGTCACGAATATCTTGGCCATCCACTAAAATGGCACCAGCTGTCACATCGTAAAAACGCATGAGAAGGTTAATCAAGGTTGTTTTCCCTGCTCCAGTAGGTCCAACGATAGCTACCATCTCTCCAGGTTCAACATCTAAATTAAAATTGCGAATCAATGGTTTGTTTTCCACATATTGGAAATCGACATTTTTGAAACTAACTTGACCTGTCAATGGTGCTAGTTCTTTCAGTTCAGCGGTTTGGACTTCTTCCTGTTCATCTAGAACTTCAAAGACACGGTCAAGCGAAGACTTAGCACTTTGCATTTGTCCTGCTAATTGAGTAATATTTTGGATTGGTTGGCTGACTTGCCACACATACTGAACAAAAGCCTGCATATTACCAATCGTCAAGCGCCCTGCAATAACCTGCAAACCACCTAAGACAGCAACAATCAGGTAGGTTAAATCAGATACGATGTGAAGGGCAGGCATCATCAATCCTGAAATAAAGCTAGCCTTGAATCCGACTTGTTGCAATTCATCCGTAATCTTTTCAAATCTCTCTTGAGAGTTTTCTTCACGTCCGAAAAGTTTTAGAACATTGAAACCTGTCAAGCTTTCCTGTACAAATCCATTCATTTGTCCCAGAATGGCTGCTTGCTGTTTAAAGTATGGTTGCGAACGATTCAGAATCGTTTTAGCCCCAAAATAAGTTATCGGAATCGACAAGATAACAATGATAGCCAACTGAAGATTTAGATAGAGCACCATTCCCATAACAAAAAGAATGGTAAAGACTGCATTGACAATCTGTAAGAAGGATTGTTGAAGGGCATTTGAAACAGTCTCTACATCACTGGTAAAACGGCCTAACAAATCTCCAAACTGGTGCTTGTCAAAGTAAGACACAGGGATGCGGTTGATTTTTTCACTCATTTCATTTCGCAAATCCTGTACCATAGACTGCACAGCATTGGTCATAAAGTAGTTTGAGTAGTAAGAACCCAACTCATAAAAAAGACCACGCAAGAGATAGATCATCAGAATCACTGCGATATAGCTGGTATTAATCCCTGCTCCTGCAACACCATTTGCCATGGCAAGGAGGTTGCTGGTTAACTCAGTGATAGCAAGTCCCAATACGAAAGGCTCGATAACACTCATAATGACGCTGACTATTTTCAAGAAGACTGCAAAGAAAACAGAGAAACGGTAGGCTTTTAAATAGCTCCATAGACGAGCTAGACTCGATTGTTGTTTCATCCTTTACCTCCTATTCTTCTGTCAGAGACGCATTTTTCAACTGCGACTCAGCAATTTCTCGATAGATGTCATTGGTCTCCATCAATTCTTCATGACGGCCACGACCAACGATTTCGCCTTTATCAAGGACAATGATCTGGTCAGCATCCATGATAGTTCCGACACGCTGTGCAACAATCAATACCGTAGCATCTTGAGTCACTTCCTTGAGACGACGGCGCAAAATAGCATCTGTACGGTAGTCCAAGGCTGAGAAGGAATCATCAAAGATGTAGATGTCTGGACCCTTGATGACTGCGCGGGCAATCGACAAGCGTTGTTTCTGACCACCTGATAGGTTGCTTCCCCCTTCAGCCAGATGAGTCGCAAAACCTTCTTCTCGACTTTCGATAAAGTCTTTGGCTTGGGCTACATCAGCTGCTTGGTGCAAGTCCTCATGACTGGCATCCTCTTTCCCATAGCGGAGATTGTCTGCGATAGTTCCAGTAAAAAGCAAGGCCTTTTGTGGAATAAATCCAATCTTCTGACGGAGAGATTTGAGGCGGTAATCTCGTACATCAACACCATCGACCTTGATTTTCCCTAACGTAACATCGTAGAAACGAGGAATCAATTGAACCAGAGTAGACTTACCTGAACCAGTTGAACCGATAAAAGCAATGGTTTCTCCCGGTTTAGCAGTAAAGGAAATATTATGCAAAACAGGGCTTTCTGTTTCCCCAGGATAGGCAAAAGTCACATTATCAAATTCTAAGTAACCATGTGTTTCTGTTTCTTGAATTCCGTCCTCATTTGGATCAATGGAAATAGGCATATCCATGATTTCCTTCAAACGTTCACTGGATACGGCCGTTCTAGGGTACATGGTAAAGAGGTTTGACAAGAAAAGGAAGGACAAGAGAGCGTGGAAACTATACTCGATAAAGGCCACCAAATCCCCAATCTGCAAACTTCCCTGTTTGAGAGGATCCAAAGCAAACCAAACGATAGCTACAATCATAGCGATAATGATTTGCACAAATAGTGGCTCCGTCAAACCAGTCAATTTGAACAAGCGATTGGAATTATCTGCATAGATTGCATTTTTCTCTTCGAAACGGTTTTCTTGGAAGTCTTCACGAGCAAAGGCACGAATCACTCGTAGACCCATCAAATTTTCACGGACATACTGGTTAATCTTATCCAGTGTTTTCTGTTGCTTTTCAGATAAGGGACGCGTTTTGACCGCCACATAAATGACTACTACAGCTAGAAAAGGAACGGAAAAAGCTACAATCCAGGCTAGTGAAGGACTCGTCAAGAAAATCATGAGAATACTTGATAGCATCATCATGGGAGTGATAACACCCAACTTAAGCGTTTGTTCCGCAAACTGCATGAGGACAAAGGCATCACTGGTAATACGAGTAACTAGTGAAGACACACCAATTTGTTCATATTCGTGATGAGAATACTCTTGCAGCTTAGCATAGACATCATTTCGCATATCCTTAACCATATTCGTGGTCAGTTTACTAGCAGCATAAGCCAGAACAACCCGTCCAAATGTTCCCAAGACGATAATAACCAACATGATTACGGCCCAAAAATAGAGTTTTTCCTGATCACCTTGGTTGATTCCCTGGTCAATCATGCGGGCTAAAACTGTTGGTAAACCTAGATTGACAATGACAAAGCAAATTGCCCCGAGAAAGTCTAACACTAACCACTTGGGATAGCGTTTGAGATAAGACCAAATATACAGCATAATTCTCCTTTCTTTTTCTTCTAAAATGCAGAAAAGAGCGTGCTTTCGCACGCCATTTTACTAAAAAGAAGACAGGCAGCCAAAACCTCGAGAGAGGGAACTGTCTGTCTCAGATATTTAAGGCTTATTTTACAAAGTCAAGCAATGCCAAGAAGCTTTCTGGGTCAAGTGATGCACCACCAACTAGAGCTCCGTCAACGTCTGGGCAAGCCATGTATGAAGCAACGTTTTCAGGTTTAACAGAACCACCGTATTGAACACGAACTTTGTCTGCAACTTCTTGACCAAAGTCAGCAGCTACAACGTCACGAACAACTTTACACATTTTTTGTGCGTCGTCTTGTGAAGCTGATTTACCAGTACCGATAGCCCAGATTGGCTCGTAAGCGATAACTGATGCAGCAACTTGTTCAGCAGTCAATCCAGCCAAAGCAGCAGATACTTGAGCACCTACGAATTCAGCAGCTTTACCAGCTTCGTAAGTTTCAAGTGACTCACCACAACAGATAATTGGAAGCATACCGTTTGCAAAGATTGCTTTTGCTTTTTTGTTGATATCTTCGTCAGTTTCATGGAAGTAGTCACGACGTTCTGAGTGACCGATAACAACGTAGTCAGTACCGATTTCTTTCAAAACTTGTGGGCTAGTTTCACCAGTGAAAGCACCTGCATTTTCAAAGTAGCAGTTTTGAGCAGCAACTTTAAGGTTTGAACCTTTAGCAGCAGCAAGAACAGCTGTCAAATCAAGAGCTGGAGCAGCGATACCTGCTTCAACAAGATCTGATGAAGGAAGTTTTGATGCAACTGCTTCAACAAATGCTTTAGCTTCTTCTGGATTTTTGTTCATTTTCCAGTTACCAGCGATAAATGGTTTACGTGACATTTCACATACCTCTTTTTTCATTTTATTTTCTATTATTTTATCATATTTATAGATAGCTTGCAAATCTTACTCTGTAACTAGAAGCCTTATTTTCAAAAACTTTCCAGTTGCCATTTTTATTTAAAAGCTGGCTTGTGCCTCGTTAATTTGACCACTGCTTCTGTTCTAGCCGTGTGTGGAAACATGTCAACGGACTGGATATAATGCAGGTCATAAACCTCTAGCAATCGGACTAAATCACGCGCCAAGGTAGACACATTGCAGGAAACATAGACCATCTTTTCAGGAGCGTATTTGACAATGGTATCCAAGAGCTTATCATCTAAACCAGTACGCGGCGGATCCACAATCAAAGCATCTGCACGATAGCCTTCCTTGTACCAACGAGGAATAATTTCTTCTGCAGTTCCTGCTTCATAGTGAGTATTGGTATAACCCATACGCTTAGCATTTTCTTTGGCATCCTCAATAGCTTCTGGGATAATATCCATCCCTCTCAAACTTTTGACTTTTTTCGCAAAGGCAAAACCAATGGTCCCAACACCACAATAAGCATCAATCAGATGGTCGTCCTCAGTCACGTCCAAGGCCTTAACCGCTTCATTGTAGAGAATTTCTGTCTGTTCAGGATTAAGCTGGTAAAAAGCTCGAGGCGAAAGAGAAAATTCATAGTCTAATACACCCTCGCCTATACTATCCTGCCCCCAAATAATCTCTGTCTTATCCCCATAAATCTCACTAGTTTTAGCAGTATTGGTATTGACTGCGACAGTCACTACTTCAGGATAATCCTTGACTAAGTCTTTCACAAATTGAGTCAGATTCAATTGACGATTGGTCACAATGATAATCTGGACTTGCCCAGTTTTCCGTGCTCGACGAACCATGATAGTCCGAACTCCAAGAATTTTCCGTTCATCCGTAATCGGAATTTGATGGTAGGTCAAGAGTTCGGCAATGCGATTGGCAATCGCTTGTGTCTCCTTGTCTTGAACAAGACAGTCCTTTAACTCGACCAAATAATGGGAATTCTGAGCATACAAACCTGCCTTGACTTGACCTTTAAACTTTCGCGTTTGGAATTGCAGTTTAGCCCGATAATACTTGGGTTTCTGCATACCAATGGTTGGTCTGATTTCAAAATTTTCATAGCCAGCAGGTGCAAATTTCTTCAGAGCTTGATGGAGGAGATCCGTCTTGAATTCTAACTGCTTGTCATAATGAAGGTGCATGATCTGACAGCCACCACACTCATTATAAATAGTACAGTCTGGAACTACTCGAAACTTAGATTTTTTATTGACCTCAAGCAGTTTAGCCTCAACGTAGTTACGCTTAACCGAAGTCACCTGACAATAGATATCTTCTCCCTTGAGGGCTCCTGGAACAAAAACGAGGGTTTTCTGGAAAAAACCAATTCCTTCCCCGTTAATCCCCATACGCTTGATTTTTAATGGAATTTTTTGTTTGACTTTTAGATTCATAAGTCTATTATACCACGTAGTTTCTCAATGATTAAGAATATGTTACAATAAAACCATGAATACAAAGATATCTTTTTCCTCATTGGATTTTCCTGAGCAATTACGAACTTATATAGAGGGGGCAAATCTATCTGATAGCTCTTCTCATTCAGGCGCAAGAGTTCTCTATCTTGATTCAGGTTACTATTTAAAAATTGATCAAAAGGGAAGATTAGAGCGAGAAGCTAGCATTGCGAGTTGGTTTGAACAAGAGGGAATAGGAACTCCAGTCATCCACTATCTATCTACAGATAAAGACTACCTCCTGACTAAAGAAGCCATTGGTCATGATGCTCTCGCTTTTTTAGACCAGCCAGAAAAAATCTGCCGAACCATGGCAGAGGCTCTTAAAAAGCTTCACAACTTAAACCCACAAAATTTTCCATCAAAAAATCATTTAAAAACCTATAAAGAAAGAGCCTTTAAAAACTATGAAAAAGGGGAGTTCTATGCCAAGGCGCTCCTACCCCAATTCCAAATTAACAGTCGCAAAGAGGCCTTCCAACTCATCCAAGAACAAGGGCACCTTTTAGAAACAGATGCCTTTATTCACGGTGATGCCTGTCTACCAAACTTTATTCTAAAAGATGCTGACCACTTCTCTTGTTTTATTGATCTTGGTTTGGCTGATTTTAGTGACCGGCATATCGATCTCTTTTGGGCAGTTTGGTCCCTCAACTACAACTTAAAAGATCCCAAATATGCTGAACTATTTCTCGACTATTACGAGAGGGAACTGGTTGATAGCAACAAACTTCGACTCGTTGCTGCATTCGAAGCATTTGGATAAGAGGTAAACCATGAAAATCACAAAACTTGAAAAGAAAAAAAGACTCTTTCTACTTGAGCTTGATAGCGACCAAACCTGCTACATTTCAGAGGATACCATTGTTCGCTTTATGTTGACTAAAGGGAAAGAGATCTCAGCTGAAGAACTAACTGAGATTAAATCCTTTGCGCAATTTTCCTACAGTAAAAATCTAGCTCTCTACCACTTATCCTTCAAGGCCCGTACTGAAAAAGAAGTTAGAGATTATCTTGCCAAACATGAAATTGATGAGAAAATCATCCCCAAAGTTATCCAGTCTTTAAAAGATGATAATTGGATCAATGATCGCCAATATGCACAAGCTATCATCAATTCCAATCAGCTTTCAGGTGATAAGGGAAGCTATATGCTGATGCAGAAGATTTCTCAAAAAGGCGTTGCCAAATCTATTATCCAAGAAGTCTTACAAGAATTTGATATGACGGAAGTCGCAGAGCGCACAGCTGAAAAACTACTGAAAAAATACCAGGGGAAATTACCTGCCCGTGCTCTACAGGATAAGATTATCCAAAGCCTAACCAATAAAGGATTTTCCTACACAGAAGCCAAAACAGCCTTTGACCAATTGGATAGCCAGGTCGAAGAAGAAACCGTTCAAGAGCTGATTTTTAAAGAGTTAGATAAGCAATACCCAAAATATTCACGAAAGTATGAAGGATACGAACTGAAACAACGTTTGACCCAAGCTTTAGCACGAAAAGGCTTTGATTTTTCGGATATAGCCAGTGCTCTCAGAGAATATCGCTAAATTCCCAAACTAAGTTCCACTGCTAATCCAAGTGGAAGTTAGTCTGATAAAAATCCTAAAAACCAGTGGAATTCCGTGTCAGGGTAAATTCCACTGGTTTTACTAATGCTTGATTTCATC
>NZ_JASGZS010000008.1:0-98151 GCF_047465525.1 Streptococcus infantis
TCAGTGTTCCAGTAAGTGGCTTGGAAGAAGGTCAAACCGTCTCTGTGACAGCAAAAGATGCTTCAAACAACACATCAGCACCAACTACAGCAACAGTAGCGAAAGCTGATGATACCAAAGCACCAGATGCACCAAGTGTGAACCCAGTTAAAGCAGGAGATAAAGCAGTTACAGGTACAGCAGAAGCAGGTTCAACCGTAGAAGTCACTCTTCCAGATGGCACTAAAGCAACCGCAACAGCTGACAAAGATGGCAACTTCAGTGTTCCAGTAAGTGGCTTGGAAGAAGGTCAAACCGTCTCTGTGACAGCAAAAGATGCTTCAAACAACACATCAGCACCAACTACAGCAACAGTAGCGAAAGCTGATGATACCAAAGCACCAGACGCACCAAGTGTGAACCCAGTTAAAGCTGGAGATAAAGCAGTTACAGGTACAGCAGAAGCAGGTTCAACCGTAGAAGTCACTCTTCCAGATGGCACTAAAGCAACCGCAACAGCTGACAAAGATGGCAAGTTCAACATTCCAGTAGCTGGATTGAAGGCAGGCGACAAAGTTTCTGTAACAGCGACAGACGCAGCAGGTAACAAGTCAGGCGCAACAGACGCAACAGTAGCGCCAGCAGTCCCAGTTGTGAACGATGGTAAAGTGTCTGAAGCAAACGGAGCTAAAGCACCAGCCCTTACTCCAGTAGTAGATCCAAGCAACTTGACAGATGCCGAAAAAGCTAAAGTAGCTGAAGAAGTTAAGAAAGCTAACCCAACTGCGACAGATGTTAAGGTGAACAATGACGGATCAGTAGTTGTAACCTTTGCGGACGGATCAGTGGCAACAATTGCAGCTAATAAAGTTGTTAAGGAAGCAACTAAAGAGTCATCTGCTCAAGCACCAGCTAAGAAAGCAGGAGCGAAAGAATTGCCAAACACTGGTACTAAACAATCTAACGCTTCACTTGGACTAGCACTTCTTGCAGCAGTGACAGGAGGACTCCTTATCTCTAAAAAACGTAAGGAAGAAGAGTAAACCATTACTCGGATAAAGCAAATCTTAGAATCTTGATTCTATGAGATTGCTAGAAAAGAAGCTGGGTAAAAACTCACTTCTAAATATAAAAACAACGAGCATTTCCATAGTTGGAGATGCTCGTTTTTCTTATGTCATTGTTTATAATCAAAGTCTTTTATACCATTTGCCAAATCTATCAAGGCTTGAAGAAAAACATGAGACAAGATAGTAGCTATTCTGAGGTTATTGTCTTATTTTTAACACTTATTGATCTATAAAAGAGCATGAAAAATTCACACCTTATTTGGTATTTTTGAAATAAGGTATTATAGCAGAGTGAATCTAGAATAGTACATTACGACTGCTATAAATATTTCTAGAAATTAGTTTGACTTTCCTAATCGAATTGTTCATACTTTATTTCAATTTACTATATAACTTAAGGAAAATAAAGTGCCACTGATGATATTGTGGTCTACTTGGAAAAGCTTTGAATTTAACCTAAAATATGGTAGAATAACAATTATTAAAATTTGAAGGAGACATTTATGAAGACAAAAACACTAGCGCAAATTGCTGGAATTATTGGGACTATTGCAGGCTCGCTCTTGGCAATTTTGCCAGTCGTAATATTAATGGTTGCATCTATTTTTGCGAATGAAGATTTTGCAGGAGTAATTTTAGCGATTATCTTCATTGTTTTTACCTTAGTAAAAATCGCAACTCTCATTCTTGGAATTCTCTCTCTAATCTATTATAAGGATGATAAGCGCATATCAATGGCGCCATCTATTTTGTTAATCGTAGGTTCTGTAGTAGGCTTGATTCCATTTTTAGGCTGGATTGGTGGCATCGTCATTGTCATCGGTGGTGCCCTTTTTTTAACAAGCTTGAAACAATTTCAAGTTCAAGAATAGCTGTTTATTGAGAGAAGGGGCGTTCACCTCTTCTCTTTTAAATCGATTTTGACTAGCTTTTTTGTGAAAAATTGTGTAAAATAGAATAGATAAACGAGGGAAACCTCGGAAAATAAAAGGAGTATCCATCAAATGGTAAAATTGGTTTTTGCTCGCCACGGTGAGTCTGAATGGAACAAAGCTAACCTTTTCACTGGTTGGGCTGATGTTGATTTGTCTGAAAAAGGAACACAACAAGCGATTGACGCTGGTAAATTGATCAAAGAAGCTGGTATCGAATTTGACCAAGCTTACACTTCAGTATTGAAACGAGCAATCAAAACAACTAACTTGGCTCTTGAAGCATCTGACCAATTGTGGGTTCCAGTTGAAAAATCATGGCGCTTGAACGAACGTCACTACGGTGGTTTGACTGGTAAAAACAAAGCTGAAGCAGCTGAACAATTTGGTGATGAGCAAGTTCACATCTGGCGTCGTTCATACGATGTATTGCCTCCTGCAATGCCTCATGATGACGAATACTCAGCACATACTGACCGTCGTTACGCTTCACTTGACGACTCAGTTATCCCAGATGCTGAAAACTTGAAAGTGACTTTGGAACGTGCCCTTCCATTCTGGGAAGACAAAATCGCTCCAGCACTTAAAGATGGTAAAAACGTATTCGTAGGAGCTCACGGTAACTCAATCCGTGCCCTTGTAAAACACATCAAAGGTTTGTCAGATGACGAAATCATGGACGTGGAAATCCCTAACTTCCCACCATTGGTATTCGAATTCGACGAAAAATTGAACGTAGTTTCTGAATACTACCTTGGAAAATAAAAAATTGTAAGTCTAGGATTGATTTATATCGATTTCAAAAAGTTACACAAATAATTCAAGCGAAGGATTTAGTTCTGTCTTGCACAGGGCTGAGTCCTTTTAGTTTGATTTTATACTCTTCGAAAATCTCTTCAAACCACGTCAGCGTCGCCTTACCGTATATGTGTTACTGACTTCGTCAGTTATATCCACAACCTCAAAACGGTGTTTTGAGCAACCTGCGGCTAGCTTCCTAGTTTGCTCTTTGATTTTCATTGAGTATTTAAGTATAGTGGATTGAATCTAGAATAGTAGGCTACGGATTCTAAAACATTTATAGAAATTTATTTGACTTTCCTAATTTCTTTGTTCATATCTTATTTTAATCCACTATAATAATCAATATTGTTTACAATCTCATGTCACACTCGGTTCAGAGGCTTAAACATTTTCTCATAGCCTTAGAACGAGATCCCATTTCCAAGCACTAAAGAAGGGAATCATCGTGTCCTTTTTATTTATAAAAATACTTGTTATTAAAAAATTGATGATAAAAATCATAGTGCTATTCCTATCCTTGGTAGCTATGAGAGATAGTATACTCAGATTGGTCAATTTTGAAAGTCTCTGTTAACATGCCGTTCACTTGTTTTTGATTTGCTGAAGTAGAAAGGGGATAAGTGCTCATTTATTATAAAATCCATATAATGCTGACCAGCAGCCAAGAAAAATCTAACATTTAGGGTGCAGGTCATTCCTGTTTTTTACCAGCAAACTCTCCTCCAGTATCTGTAAGAATGATAGGAAAGAGGTAGTTAAAGTGCGATTATCTGTAAGATTCATTTTGAAAATTAGTAAAAAAATGGTATAATGAATGGAAAAGATTCGGCTGAAAGTGAATTGGACTTTCAGAAAAAGAGAGCTTTTAAAGCTCTACAAACAAGTTGAAGTGACTATTCGGAGGAAAAATGAATACTATTAAATTAACAACACTTGGGGGTGTACGTGAAAATGGTAAGAACATGTACATCGCAGAAATTAACGACTCGATTTTTGTATTAGATGCAGGTTTGAAATACCCTGAAAATGAACAGTTGGGTGTCGATGTCGTTATTCCCAACATGGACTATTTGTTTGAAAATAGTGACCGTATTGCTGGGGTTTTCTTAACACACGGGCATGCGGATGCGATTGGAGCCCTTCCATATCTCTTGACAGAAGCTAAGGTTCCTGTATTTGGCTCAGAGTTGACCATCGAACTGGCTAAACTATTTGTTAAGGGAAATGACAGCGTCAAGAAATTTGATGATTTCCATGTCATTGACGAAAATACAGAAATTGATTTTGGCGGAACGGTAGTGTCCTTCTTCCGTACAACTCACTCTATCCCAGAAAGTTTGGGTGTGGTCTTAAAAACGTCTGAAGGAAACATCGTTTATACAGGGGATTTCAAGTTTGACCAAACGGCTAGTGAATCTTACGCCACTGACTTTGGGCGTTTGGCAGAGATTGGTCGCGAAGGGGTCTTGGCTTTGCTTAGTGACTCAGCAAATGCAGATAGCAATATCCAAGTAGCTAGTGAAAATGAAGTTGGTGTAGAAATCACGCAAACTATCTCTGACTGGGATGGACGTATCATCGTTGCTGCAGTTGCAAGTAACCTTTCTCGTATCCAGCAAGTTTTTGATGCAGCTGCGGAGACAGGGCGTCGTGTTGTCTTGACAGGATTTGACATTGAAAATATCGTCCGTACAGCGATTCGCTTGAAAAAATTGTCTCTAGCAAGTGAAAATCTTTTGATTAAACCAAAAGATATGTCTCGTTTTGAAGATCACGAATTAATTATCCTTGAAACTGGACGTATGGGGGAACCCATTAACGGCCTACGCAAGATGTCTATTGGTCGTCACCGTTATGTTGAAATCAAAGAAGGTGACCTGGTCTATATCGTTACAACACCATCAATCGCCAAGGAAGCGGTTATGGCACGTGTAGAAAATATGGTTTACCAAGCAGGTGGAGTTGTCAAGCCAATTACTCATAGCTTGCGTGTGTCAGGGCATGGGAATGCGCGTGATTTGCAATTGATGATCAATCTCTTGCAACCTAAATATCTCTTCCCAATCCAAGGAGAATACCGTGAGTTGGATGCCCATGCTAAGGCTGCTATGGCAGTTGGTATGTTGCCAGAACGTATTTTTATCCCTAAAAAGGGAACAACCATGTCTTATGAGCATGGAGATTTTGTCCCATCTGGTGCTGTTACTGCAGGAGATGTCTTGATTGATGGGAATGCCATCGGAGATGTCGGCAATGTCGTCCTTCGTGACCGTAAAGTCTTGTCAGAAGATGGTATTTTCATCGTGGCTATCACTGTTAACCGTCGTGAGAAAAAAATCATCGCTAAAGCTCGAGTGCACACGCGTGGATTTGTCTATCTCAAGAAGAGTCGTGATATCTTGCGTGAAAGTACAGAGCTAGTCAATCAAACAGTAGAAGACTATCTACAAGGTGAAGATTTTGACTGGGCAGAGCTCAAAGGTAAGGTACGTGATCATTTGGCCAAGTTCCTCTTTGACCAAACCAAACGTCGTCCAGCTATCTTACCAGTAGTTATGGAAGCAAAATAGGATCAAATAGCAAGAGAAAGTCGAGTTTCGGCTTTTTCTTATCTTAAATGAATAAGGAGCAAGTTATGGCAGTAATGAAGATTGAGTATTACTCAGAAGTTTTAGATATGGAGTGGGGAGTGAATGTTCTCTACCCAGACGCGTCTCGGGTTGAGGAACCAGATTCTACGGATATTCCTGTCCTCTATCTCTTACATGGGATGTCAGGAAATCATAATAGCTGGCTCAAACGGACCAATGTAGAGCGCTTGGTACGAGGGACTAATCTAATTGTTGTCATGCCAAATACAAGTAATGGCTGGTACACAGATACTCAGTATGGCTATAACTACTATACAGCTTTAGCAGAAGAACTGCCTAAAGTGCTCAAACGCTTCCTCCCTAACATGTCTAGCAAGCGTGAAAAGACTTTTATCGCTGGTCTATCAATGGGAGGCTATGGTTCCTTCAAATTGGCCCTATCAACCAATCGTTTTTCACATGCAGCTAGTCTTTCTGGTGCTCTTAGTTTCGAAGAGTTTTCTCCAGAAAGTCAAAATCTTGGGTCGCTTGCCTACTGGCGAGGTGTTTTTGGTAAGCTTGATAACTGGGCAACTAGTCCTTACTCACTTGAAAGCCTTGCTAACAAGTCAGACAAGAAGACCAAACTCTGGGCTTGGTGTGGTGAACAAGATTTCTTGTATGCTGCCAATAACCTCGCGGTGAAGAATCTCAAGAAACTTGGTTTTGATATTTCTTATAGTCATAGCCCAGGCAACCACGAGTGGTATTACTGGGAAAAACAATTGGAACGGTTTTTGGCAACCCTACCAATTGATTTTGTTTTGGAAGAAAGATTGAGCTAGTTTTTTTGTCGATAAAATAATATAGACTGTCCCTTTAAGATTAAAAATGAAAATGAAAGTTTGTTCTCACTAGACTTTTTAATTGAAAGTAGTAAAATGGTAGTAGAAACTTGGTGGAGATGATCTCTTAAAAAAGTGAGATGCCATTTCTTGGTGTTTTTATAGAAAAAATAATAATTTATATGAAGATATAATGGGAGGAGTTAAAGTGTTTGAATTTAAAGTAGGGATTTCGTCTCAAGAACATGATACTTTTGTTAGTCAACATCCACAAGTTAGTCTATTACAGAGTAGTTCTTGGGCAAAGATAAAAGATAATTGGGGGAATGAGCGTTTAGGTTTTTATAAAAATGGAGAATTAGTAGCTGTTGCAAGTATACTCATAAAAAAATTGCCACTTGGATATACTATGATGTATATCCCAAGAGGACCAATCATGGATTATCAAGATAAAGAGTTGGTAACATTTGTGATGAGAAGCTTAAAACAATTTGGGGCTAGTAAGCGGTCTGTTTTTATTAAGTTTGATCCGTCTCTGATCTTAAAACAATATCCTATTGACAAATCTTCTAAAGAATTTTCTGAGAATAGTATATCTATAGAAGCTATTCAAAATTTAAAAGATGCAAACTGTCAATGGTCTGGTAGGACTATAGCTATGTCTGAAACTATTCAACCACGTTACCAAGCTAATAGAATACTAAAAAAAGGTTTAGATTCTGATTTTCCAAAGCATACTAAGAGGTTAATGAAGGATGCTGTTAAGAGAGGTGTTATTACATTTCGTGGTAGCTTATCGGATATTTCAAATTTTGAAACGATTATAGCTTTAACGGAACGTCGTAAGAATGTTTCTCTGCGAAATCAGGAATATTTTCAAAAGTTAATGGAAATATATGGAGATGATTCGTATTTACACTTAGCAAAGATTAATATTCCTGAACGTCTAACAGAGTATAGAGAGCAGTTACACCAGATAAAAAAAGATTTGGCTGAAACAGACGAATATCAAAAGAAGCGTCTAACGAAATTACAACAACAGAAAAAATCTGTTGAAAAATACATTATAGAATTTCAAGAACTTGTTCAAAAATATCCGGAAGAAATAGTTATAGCGGGGGTTCTCTCTGTTTCGTTCGGCGATACACTAGAAATGCTTTATGCTGGAATGGATGATAGATTTAAAAAATTCTACCCCCAATATGTGCTTTATCCAAAAGTGTTTGAGGATGCTTTAAATGATGGTAAAAATTGGGCTAATATGGGGGGGATTGAAGGTACTTTAGATGATGGGTTAACAGATTTTAAATCCAACTTTAGTCCTGTTGTTCAAGAATATATAGGAGAGTTTACTCTACCGGTAAGTTTTTTGTATCAATTGGCCAACTATTTTTATTGCCTTCGAAAAAAATTAAGAAAAAAACATCATAGAAAGTAAGTTTATGAAACTGATTACACTCACTAAAGAAGAGTTTCAACGTTATTCGGAAACAGTTCCTAGCTGCTCCTTCATGCAGTCTGTCCAGATGGGAGATTTGTTAGAAAAGCGAGGAGCTCGAGTTGTTTATCTTTCTTTGAAACAAGAAGGAGAAATTCAAGTTGCAGCTCTGATCTATAGCTTGCCTATGTTAGGCGGTCTTCATATGGAGTTGAATTCTGGGCCTATTTATACCCAAAAAGGTGCCCTTCCAGTTTTTTATGAGGGATTAAAAGAATATGCTAAACAAAATGGTGCATTAGAGTTGCTTGTGAAACCTTATGAGACCTATCAAACTTTTGATAGTGAAGGTGATCCAATAGATGCTGAGAAAAAAAGTATTATTCAAGATTTGACTAATTTAGGTTATCAATTTGATGGATTGACAACAGGTTATCCTAATGGAGAAGTCAGCTGGCATTACATCAAAGATTTGCAAGATTATGATGCTGTTTCCTTATTGAAATCCTTTAATAAAAATAGTATTCGCAACATTCAGTCAGCCTTTGATTTTAATATTCTTATTCGAAATGCAGAACGGGAAGAAATTCCAACGTTCAAAAAAATTATTGAAGAAACAGGTAAAAGACAAGGTTTTGAGGATAAGAATTTAGATTATTACTTTAAATTGTATGATATGTTTGGAGATAAGGCGGATTTCCTAATTGCTGAAGTTAATCCGCAACAGTCTATAGATGCTTTAAATGTGAAGATGGCTAGTCTTGACAAGAAGTCGAAACAATTTCATCAGCAATACCAAGCCTTGCAAAAGAAAAAAGATTTTCTAACTAGCTTGGATAGTGAATCTGGCAATGTTGTTCTAGCTTGTGCTTTGATAATCTACACAAATACAGAGGCAACCTACTTGTTTGGGGGGTCGTACGCAGAGTATCAGAAGTTCTCAGCTCCATTTTTACTTCAATATCATGCGATGAAGCAGACAATGCAACGAAACATCCATCAATACAACTTCCTAGGGATTCAAGGGATTTTTGATGGTAGTGATGGCGTTTTGCGTTTTAAACAAAATTTTAATGGCTATATTGTACGAAAAGCAGGTACTTTCCGTTATCATCCATCGCCTTTAAAATACAAAGCTATTCAGTTATTCAAAAAAATATTAGGACGTTAAGATGAAAAAGCCAGTATTTAGTTTTCTTTTAGCTTGTTTTAGTAAAATAAAGTTTATTTGCTAGAAAGGTGGAGAGACATGCGCTGGCTTTTTCGTTTAATAGGGGCTTTCTTTTCTTTTGTTTGGCGTTTGTTTTGGCGCCTGGTTTGGATTGTTTTGCTTTTATGCACTCTTGCTTTTGGACTTCTCTGGTATCTGAACGGGGATTTTCAAGGAGCGCTAAAGCAAGCAGAACGGTCGGTAAAGATTGGTCAACAAAGTATTGACCAATGGGAAAAAACAGGGCAACTTCCTAAGTTAAGCCAGACGGATAGTCACCAACATTCTGAAGGAAGGTGGCCACAGGCCTCTGCTCGTATTTACTTGGATCCGCAGATGGATTCACGCTTTCAAGAGGCTTATGTAGAAGCAATCCAGAATTGGAATCAAACTGGTGCTTTTAACTTTGAACTTGTCACCGAGTCCAGCAAGGCAGATATCTTGGCTACCGAGATGAATGACGGAGCCACTCCTGTGGCAGGAGAGGCGGAAAGTCAGACCAATCTCTTAACAGGGCAATTCTTGTCTGTAACGGTGCGGTTGAATCATTATTATCTATCCAATCCAAACTATGGCTATACCTATGATCGTATCTTGCATACAGCAGAGCATGAGCTAGGTCATGCCATTGGCTTGGAACATACTAATGAAGTGTCAGTCATGCAGCCAGCAGGTTCTTATTATGGTATTCAGGCTCAAGATGTTCAAGCAGTTCAAGAACTTTATGAGTCTGGAGAATAAGTGATTTTCAAACGAAAAATAGAGCTCCTTGATGTAAGCAATGAAGGGGGCTTTTTGCTATAATGGAACTATGAATAACTTGATTAAATCAAAACTAGAGCTCTTGCCGACCAGCCCTGGTTGCTACATTCACAAAGATAAAAACGGTACGATTATCTATGTAGGAAAGGCTAAAAATCTACGTAATCGTGTACGGTCTTATTTCCGTGGAAGTCATGATACCAAGACAGAATCCTTGGTGTCTGAGATTGTAGATTTTGAGTTTATTGTCACGGAGTCTAATATTGAAGCCCTCCTTTTGGAGATTAACCTGATTAAGGAAAACAAGCCCAAGTACAATATTATGCTCAAGGACGATAAGTCCTATCCTTTCATCAAAATTACCAATGAGCGCTATCCTCGCTTGATTATCACCCGTCAGGTCAAAAAAGACGGAGGTCTCTATTTTGGACCCTATCCTGATGTGGGGGCGGCCAATGAAATCAAGCGACTTCTGGATCGGATTTTTCCTTTTCGTAAGTGTACTAATCCACCGTCTAAGGTCTGTTTTTATTACCATATCGGCCAGTGCGTGGCTCACACCATTTGTAAGAAAGACGAGGCTTATTTCAAAGCCATGGCTCAAGAAGTCTCTGATTTTCTAAAGGGTCAGGATGACAAAATCATCGATGACCTCAAGGAAAAGATGAATGTGGCAGCTCAGAGTATGGAATTTGAACGTGCAGCTGAATATCGAGATCTGATTCAGGCTATTGGGACCCTTCGGACCAAGCAACGAGTTATGGCCAAGGATCTCCAAAATCGTGATGTCTTCGGCTACTATGTAGATAAGGGTTGGATGTGCGTTCAGGTATTCTTTGTCCGCCAAGGTAAGCTCATTGAGCGCGATGTCAATCTCTTCCCTTACTACAATGATCCGGATGAGGACTTCTTGACCTATGTAGGACAATTCTATCAAGAAAAATCTCACCTGGTTCCTAATGAAATTTTGATTCCTCAGGATATTGATGAAGAGGCTGTTAAGGCTTTGGTAGATACCAAGGTTCTAAAGCCCCAACGTGGGGAGAAAAAACAACTGGTCAATCTCGCTATCAAAAATGCGCGTGTAAGCTTGGAGCAGAAGTTTAATCTGTTAGAGAAATCAGTTGAAAAGACTCAAGGGGCTATTGAAAATCTTGGGCGACTTTTACAAATTCCGACACCTGTCCGTATCGAGTCCTTTGATAACTCCAATATCATGGGGACTAGTCCAGTTTCTGCCATGGTTGTTTTTGTTAACGGGAAACCGAGCAAGAAGGATTACCGCAAGTACAAGATAAAAACAGTTGTTGGACCAGATGACTATGCAAGTATGCGAGAGGTTATCCGCAGACGCTATGGTCGAGTTCAACGTGATGGCTTGACACCGCCAGATTTGATCGTCATTGATGGGGGACAAGGTCAGGTTAATATCGCTAAGCAGGTTATTCAAGAAGAGTTGGGGTTAGATATTCCCATTGCAGGTCTGCAAAAAAACGATAAGCACCAAACCCATGAATTGCTCTTTGGAGATCCGCTTGAGGTGGTAGAGCTGTCTCGCAATTCTCAGGAATTTTTTCTCCTACAACGAATCCAAGATGAGGTCCATCGCTTTGCGATCACCTTCCACCGTCAACTGCGCTCTAAAAATTCCTTCTCCTCTCAATTGGATGGAATTGAAGGTCTGGGTCCAAAACGCAAGCAGAACTTGATGAAATATTTCAAATCTCTGACAAAAATCAAGGAAGCCAGCGTGGATGAGATTGTCGCAGTTGGTATACCAAGAGCAGTAGCAGAGGCTGTTCACCAAAACTTGAATCCCCAAGAACGCGTAGAACTAGCTCAGGTAGCAGAGTCGCCTGCTGAATACAAGTGATAAAGTAGTAAGAAAAGGTTTTTGCTTTAGCGAGTGCAAGCTAGTCAGAATTGTGGTAAAATAGATAAGATATGACTAAAGAATTTCATCATGTAACGGTCATGCTCCATGAAACCATTGATATGCTTGATGTAAAACCTGACGGTATTTACGTTGATGCGACCTTGGGTGGAGCAGGCCATAGCGAGTATTTATTAAGTAAATTAAGTGAAAAGGGGCATCTCTATGCCTTTGATCAGGACCAGAATGCCATTGACAATGCCCAAAAACGTCTGGCGCCTTATATAGAAAAAGGAATGGTTACCTTCATCAAGGACAACTTCCGTCATTTGCAAGCACGTTTGCAGGAAGCGGGTGTAGAAGAAATTGATGGCATTTGTTATGACTTAGGTGTTTCGAGCCCGCAATTGGATCAGCGTGAACGTGGTTTTTCTTATAAGAAGGATGCGCCACTGGATATGCGGATGAATCAGGAAGCTAGCTTGACAGCTTATGAGGTTGTCAATCACTATGATTATCATGATTTGGTGCGAATCTTTTTCAAATATGGAGAAGACAAGTTTTCCAAGCAGATTGCTCGAAAGATTGAACAAGCACGGGAAGTCAAGCCAATCGAGACAACGACTGAGTTGGCAGAAATTATTAAGTCGGCCAAACCTGCCAAGGAACTCAAGAAGAAGGGCCATCCTGCCAAGCAGATTTTCCAGGCTATTCGAATTGAAGTCAATGATGAGCTGGGAGCAGCAGATGAGTCCATTCAGCAGGCTATGGATATGTTGGCTCTAGATGGTAGAATCTCAGTGATTACCTTCCATTCGCTAGAAGACCGCTTGACCAAGCAGTTGTTTAAGGAAGCTTCAACGGTTGAAGTTCCAAAAGGCTTGCCCTTCATTCCAGATGATCTCAAGCCCAAGATGGAATTAGTCTCTCGCAAACCGATTCTACCAAGCAAGGAGGAGTTGGAGGCCAATAATCGTTCCCACTCAGCCAAGTTACGAGTAGCTCGAAAAATTCATAAGTAAGGGGATAAAATGGTAGAAAAAAGAGAAACAACGAGCCAATTACTGCAAGCTCGTATCAAGAGATTTTCACGTGTTGAGAAGGCTTTTTACCTTTCGATTGCCATTACAGCCCTTGTCTTAGCCATCAGTGTGGTCTATATGCAAACCAAGCTCCTGCAAGTTCAAAGTGATTTGACAACTGTCAACAGACAGATTGAGGAGAAAAAGACGGAGCTAGACGATGCCAAGCAAGAGGTCAATGAATTGATTCGCTCAGAACGTCTGGCGGGTGTCGCGGATTCGCAAGACTTGCAATTAAACAATGGAAATATCCGATCGGCGGAGTAATATATGAAAACATGGAAAGAAAAAATAGTACACTTTGCCATTAAGAATCGCAGAACTCCTCTAGAAAACCGCAGACGAGTTGGGAAGAGCCTTAGTCTCTTAGCCGTCTTTCTCTTTGCTGTTTTTTTGGTTAACTTTGCGGTGATTATTGGTACGGGGAAGAAGTTTGGTGTTGACCTGGTCAAAGAAGCCAGTAAGGTTCACCAAACAACTCGAACAGTTCCTGCTAAGAGGGGGACCATTTATGATCGTAATGGAACGCCGATTGCTGAGGATGCAACGTCCTATAATGTTTATGCTGTCATTGATAAGGACTATAAATCAGCTAATGGAGATGTTCTATATGTAGAAGAATCTCAGTACAATAAGGTAGCCGAAATTTTCCATAAGTACTTGGATATGGAGGAGACTTACGTCAAAAATCAACTCTCTCAACCAAATCTCAAACAGGTTTCTTTTGGTGCTAAAGGGAATGGGATTACCTATGCTAATATGATGTCCATTAAACAGGACTTAGAATCTGCTAAGGTTGAGGGTATTAATTTTACGACTAGTCCAAATCGAAGTTATCCAAATGGGAAATTTGCCTCATCCTTTATTGGTTTAGCCCAGTTACGTGAAAATGAAGATGGCACGAAAAGTCTAATTGGGACATCTGGTATCGAGAGTTCCTTAAATAGTTTATTGGCAGGGACAGATGGTATTATTACATACGAAAAAGACCGTCTAGGTAATATTGTTCCTGGTACAGAACAAGTCACCCAACAGACCGTAAACGGGAAAGACGTCTATACGACCCTATCTAGTCCTTTGCAGTCCTTTATGGAAAGTCAAATGGATGCCTTCCAAGGAAAACTAAAAGGCAAGTATATGACTGCGACCTTGGTTAGTGCCAAGACAGGAGAAATTCTGGCCACGACTCAAAGACCGACCTTTGATGCTGATACCAAAGAAGGGATTACAGAGGACTTTGTCTGGCGTGATATCCTTTACCAAAGTAACTATGAACCAGGTTCAACCATGAAGGTCATGACCTTAGCAGCAGCTATAGATAACAACACCTTCCCTGGTGGAGAATACTTTAATAGTAGCGAATTAAAAATAGCAGATGCAACTATTAAGGACTGGGATGTGAATGATGGCTTATCAGCTGGAAGTATAATGACATACTCACAAGGTTTTGATCACTCGAGTAATGTCGGTATGACCTTGCTCCAGCAAAAAATGGGGGATGCCACTTGGTTAGACTATCTCAGTCGTTTCAAATTTGGTGTTCCTACTCGTTTTGGGATGAGTGATGAATATGCCGGACAATTGCCTGAAGACAATATCGTTAGTATTGCCATGAGTTCTTTTGGTCAAGGGATTTCTGTTACTCAGACCCAGATGCTTCGTGCCTTTACAGCAATCGCTAATGATGGGGTCATGCTAGAGCCGAAGTTTATTAGTGCCCTCTATGATCCAAATGATCAGACTGTTCGTAAATCGCAGAGGGAGGTTGTAGGGAATCCTGTTTCTAAAGAAGCGGCTAGTCTGACTCGAGAAAATATGATTTTGGTTGGTACAGATCCTGTTTATGGTACAATGTACAATAAACTTACCGGTAAACCAATCGTTACTGTTCCTGGTCAGACTGTTTCTGTCAAATCTGGAACAGCTCAAATTGCCGATGAGCAAAACGGAGGATATTTAGTTGGGAAAACCAATTATATCTTTTCTGTAGTAACCATGCATCCTTCTGAAAATCCTGATTTTATTCTTTACGTAACAGTTCAACAGCCAGAACACTTTTCTAACCCTTGGTTTGGAGAATTTGCTAATCCTATTCTTGAACGAGCTTCTGCCATGAAGGAATCTCTCAATCTTCAATCTACAGCTAAGAACTTGGATCAGGTAACATCAACAACTAACTATGCAATGCCTGCGACTAAGGATTATAGTGCTGGAGATTTGGCTGAAGAGCTACGACGTAACCTTGTTCAACCAATTGTTATCGGTTCCGGAACAAAAATTAAAGAAAGTTCAGTATCAGAAGGAACCAATCTAGATGCTAATGAAAAAGTTCTACTACTCTCTGACAAGGTAGAGGAGATGCCTGACTTGTATGGTTGGTCTAAGAAGAATGTTGAAACCTTTGCAAAATGGCTCAATCTCGAGGTAGAATATGAAGGCTCTGGACAAACTGTTACGAAACAAAGTGTTCGTGCCAATACAGCTTTAAAAAACATACAGAAAATAAAAATAACATTAGGAGATTAGAATGCTTATTTCTATCTTTGCTGGAGTGATTGCCTTTATTCTAACAGTCATAGGAATTCCAGCCTTTATCCGTTTTTACCATAAAGCACAGATTACCGGTCAACAGATGCATGAGGATGTCAAACAACACCAAGCAAAAGCTGGGACACCAACAATGGGAGGACTCGTCTTTCTCCTAGCGGGAGTTTTAGTTAGTCTGGTCCTTGCTCTCGTGACTAATCAATTAACCAATAATGTCGGAATGATCCTCTTTATCCTGGTCTTATATGGTTTGGTCGGTTTCTTGGACGATTTCCTCAAGGTTTTCCGCAAAATTAATGAAGGACTTAATCCTAAACAAAAACTCTTGCTCCAGTTAGTTGGAGGAGTGATCTTCTATTTCTTCTATGAAAGAGGTGGAGATATCTTAAATGTATTTGGTTATCCCTTGCATTTAGGTGTTCTGTATATTTTCTTTGCCCTCTTCTGGTTAGTTGGTTTTTCAAACGCAGTTAACCTGACTGACGGAATCGATGGCTTGGCAAGTATTTCTGTGGTGGTTAGTCTATCTGCCTATGGAGTGATTGCCTATGTGCAAAATCAGCTCGATATCTTACTAGTGATTGTAGCAATGATTGGTGGTCTTCTTGGCTTCTTTGTCTTTAACCACAAGCCTGCTAAGGTCTTCATGGGAGATGTAGGTAGCCTAGCCCTTGGAGGGATGTTGGCTGCTATTTCCATGGCACTGCACCAAGAATGGACCTTGCTCTTGATTGGGATTGTATATGTTTTTGAAACAACATCTGTTATGATGCAAGTCACCTACTTTAAGTTGACTGGAGGAAAACGTATCTTCCGTATGACACCAGTTCACCATCATTTTGAGTTGGGGGGCTTTTCTGGGAAAGGCCAAGCTTGGAGTGAGTGGAAGGTCGACTTCTTCTTCTGGGGAGTGGGCTTGCTCGCTAGTCTCTTGACTTTAGTTTTCATGTATTTGTTCTAAAAAGAGAATGTGGAATCATCAGATAGAGAAGGATTAAGTTCCTTCTCTTTTTTATTTCCTTCAGTTTACTGTTTCCCCTTCTCAAAAATAGGTAAATTTATGGTAAAATGGAAATAGAAAGTTGAAATGATGAGTTATTTTAAAAAGTATAGATTTGACAAATCCAAGTTTAAGTTAGGAATGCGAACTTTCAAGACAGGGATCGCTGTTTTTTTAGTTCTCATGATTTTTGGTTTTTTTGGTTGGAAAGGACTTCAGATTGGAGCCTTGACTGCAGTTTTTAGTTTAAGAGAAGACTTTGACAAGAGTGTTCATTTTGGTACTTCTCGTATTCTCGGAAATAGTATCGGTGGTTTTTATGCCCTGATTTTCTTTCTCTTAAATAATCTTTTTCACGGTGCCTTCTGGGTAACCCTCCTAGTTGTTCCAATTTGCACCATGTTAACCATTATGACAAATGTTGCTATGAACAATAAAGCAGGTGTTATCGGTGGAGTTGCGGCTATGTTGATTATTACCTTATCAATTCCAAGCGGCGAGACGGTTTTGTACGTATTTGCCCGAGTTTTTGAAACATTTATGGGTGTTTTTGTAGCAATTCTTGTAAATTACGATATTGATCGTTTACGGAGTATTTTATTGAAAAAAACAAAATAATGTCACAAGATATAACATTATTGATTGACGATTGAATTTTTTTAGACTATAATAGACAGAAAGAAGGAAGTGTACATGAAGGAAAAAGAATTTCGTCGCAATATGGCAGTTTTTCCAATTGGTAGTGTTATGAAACTGACCGATCTTTCGGCGCGCCAAATTCGTTATTATGAAGACCAGGAATTGATTAAGCCTGATCGCAACGAGGGCAATCGCCGTATGTATTCTTTGAATGACATGGATCGATTACTTGAGATTAAAGATTATATCTCTGAAGGTCTGAACATTGCTGCCATCAAGAAAAAATATGCTGAACGTGAGGCGAAGTCTAAAAAACCAGTGAGTCAAACTGAAGTGCGTAGAGCGCTTCGGAATGAAGTTCTCCAGCAAAGTCGCTTCGCTTCTCAACAATCACCTTTTGGTCGCGGTTAGGCAACCGCAAGTCGTCATATATAAGGAGAAAAACCATGCCAATCACAGCTGCAGATATTCGTCGTGAAGTTAAGGAAAAAAATGTAACCTTTATCCGTCTCATGTTTTCAGATATTTTGGGAACTATGAAAAACGTCGAAATTCCTGCTACAGATGAACAACTAGACAAGGTCTTGTCAAATAAGGCTATGTTTGATGGATCTTCTATTGAAGGGTTTGTTCGTATCAACGAATCTGATATGTACCTCTACCCTGACTTGGACACTTGGACAGTCTTTCCTTGGGGAGATGAGAACGGTAGTGTCGCAGGATTGATCTGTGATGTCTATACAACAGAAGGGGAACCATTTGCTGGAGATCCTCGTGGAAACCTCAAACGTGCTCTTCGTCACATGGAAGAAGTTGGATTCAAGTCTTTCAACCTTGGACCAGAGCCAGAATTCTTCCTATTTAAGCTTGATGAAAATGGAGACCCAACTCTTGAGGTAAATGACAAGGGTGGTTACTTTGATTTGGCACCTACTGACCTTGCCGATAACACTCGTCGTGAGATTGTTAACGTCTTGACCAAAATGGGATTTGAGGTAGAAGCAAGTCACCACGAAGTTGCTGTAGGTCAACATGAGATTGACTTTAAGTACGATGAAGTTCTTCGTGCTTGTGATAAGATTCAAATCTTTAAACTTGTTGTAAAAACAATTGCACGTAAACATGGTTTGTATGCAACCTTTATGGCTAAACCAAAATTTGGTATCGCTGGTTCAGGTATGCACTGCAATATGTCTTTGTTCGATGCTGAGGGAAACAATGCCTTCTTTGATCCAAATGATCCAAAAGGCATGCAGTTGTCAGAAACTGCTTACTACTTCCTTGGTGGTTTGATCAAACATGCTTACAACTATACAGCTATCATGAACCCAACCGTTAACTCATACAAACGTTTGGTTCCAGGCTACGAAGCCCCTGTTTACATCGCTTGGGCAGGTCGCAATCGTTCACCACTTGTCCGCGTACCAGCATCACGCGGAATGGGAACACGTTTGGAGTTGCGCTCCGTGGATCCAATGGCAAACCCTTATATTGCTATGGCTGTTCTTTTGGAAGTTGGTTTGAACGGTATCGAAAACAAAATCGAAGCGCCGGCACCAATCGAAGAAAATATCTACATCATGACTGCAGAAGAGCGTAAGGAAGCTGGAATTACTGACCTTCCATCAACGCTTCACAATGCTTTGAAAGCTTTGACAGAAGACGAAGTGGTTAAAGCAGCTCTAGGTGAGCACATCTATACTAGCTTCCTTGAAGCTAAACGTATCGAGTGGGCAAGCTATGCAACCTTTGTCTCACAATGGGAAATTGACAACTACCTAGATCTTTACTAATGATAAATCAGAAAGATTGTCCGTGAGGACGATCTTTTTTTCTTGCATTTTGTATCGAAGTGTGATATATTTTGTATAACGAAGTGCGATATATCGAACTAAATAGGAGGTCTGGTTAAATGGAATTAACAGATAAGATTAGGCGTGTCTACCTTCCCATGACTGAAACGGGATTTTATATTCTGTTCTGTCTGCAAAAGGAGAACCATGGCTATGGTATTACGCAAAAGGTCAAAGAAATGACAGATTCGCAGGTTTCGATTAGTCCTGGAACTATGTATGGAACCCTGTCAAAGATGGAAAAGGATGGTTTGATTTCCTTTGTCCGAGAAGAGGAAAAACGAAAAATCTATCAGATAACAGACTTAGGAAGAAAAGTTTTAGACATTGAGTTGAAACGTATTGAACGGCTCTACAGAAACAGTCGGGAGGAGCTTTGATGGAAAAGAAAGTTGTTTATAGGATTTGTACCATTGCGGATTATGATAGAGAGGCTCTCTATCTCAGAGAAATGCATGCTGAGGGCTGGAAACTTAAGGAAGTAAGTTACTCTAACTTAGTAGTTGCGGTTAAGTATAGTTTTGAAAGGTGCCAACCGGAGCAGGTGGTTTATCAGTTGGATTTTTATCCTATGAAAAAGTCAGAGAGAGCTTCCTATTTACAACTGTTTAAAGATTGTGGCTGGGAGCATATTACAGACTTTAATGGTTTTTCCTACTTTAGAAAGCTTTATTCTGGAGTTGAGTCGGATGCCGAGTTTGAAATTTATAATGATGCAGCTGGGAAGTTAGCAATGGTCAAGAAGATTTTAACAATGCGGATGCTTCCTATCTTGCTTCTCTTTTCAGCGCTACTACCGGTTTTCTCAAAGTTACTCAGTGGAAGAGGTTCTTTCAGTTGGGGAATGTTTTTGATTGTTTGTATAGACTGTACTTTATTGATAGTTTTTGCGTTTCAGATTTCTTATATTTTTTGGAGATTGTTTCAAAAGTGGAAAGAATTATCTGATAAATAAAACCATGCTTGTTTTCTAATTTGGAGGTCAGACAATGAATAGCAAAGTACAATTTCGAATGTTTACCATTTTTGATTTGGATAAGGTGGAAGATTATTTGCATGAGATGCATTTGAAAGGTTGGAAATTTAAATCGAATCGTTTTGGTTTTTTCTATTTTGAACAATGCCGACCAGATGATGTGGTTTACTGTGTATGGAATACTAGCTATCTTAGAAAAAATGAGGTCGATTTACAAAGTATTAAGGATAGAGGATGGGAATTTGTGGAACGATGTCCTTATTCTGTTTTTCGAAAGGTAACTGATAATTTAGTTCCGAACGATCAATTTTTCATGGACAATCGTCTTAGATGGGATGGTGTGAAATCTGGACTTCGTACAGCTACAGTTTCTATCTCTGGTGGTCTTGTTGTTTGTATGAGTCTGTTTCGCGAAAGTCTCTCTCAGTCTTTTTTCGTTATTTTTGCCCTATATGCTCTCATGATTTCTTATCTAATTTATAGTTTTTACAGACTTAGACGAAAATATCTGGTTGATTGACATTAGTTTCTAGGTCCTTAGACCGATTTTTAGCACTCTTGATAAAAGAGTGCTAATTTTTTGAGTTTTTGTCTTGACATTCTTTTCTAAGGGTGTATAATAGAATCATAAGTTAGCACTTGGATGTATCGAGTGCTAAAACGATCTATCAGAGAGGAGTAGCGAGATGGTTACAGAACGTCAGCAGAATATTTTAAATCTGATTATTGACATCTTTACCAAAACGCACGAACCTGTTGGATCTAAGGCCTTGCAAGAGTCTATCAACTCTAGTAGTGCTACTATTCGAAATGATATGGCAGCTCTAGAAAAGCAAGGTTTACTTGAAAAGGCTCATACTTCCAGTGGTCGGATGCCGAGTGTGGCTGGATTTCAATACTATGTCAAACACTCCCTATCCTTTGACCGTTTAGCTGAAAATCAAGTTTATGAGATTGTAAAAGCCTTTGATCAAGAATTCTTCAAGCTTGAGGATATTCTTCAAGAGGCAACGAAAATCTTGGCAGACTTGAGTGGTTGTACGGTTGTAGCACTGGATGTAGAACCAAGTAGGCAGAAGCTAACAGCTTTTGATATTGTTGTCCTCGGGCAACATACAGCTCTGGCAGTTTTTACGCTTGATGAGTCTAGAACAGTTACCAGTCAGTTTTTGATTCCGAGAAATTTCTTGCAGGAGGATTTGAATCGCCTCAAGACCATGATTCAAGAACGTTTCCTGGATCAGACTGTTTTGGATATTCACTATAAGATTCGGACAGAGATTCCGCAGATTATCCAACGTTACTTCACAACAACGGATAATGTTATGGATCTCGTCGAACATATCTTCAAAGAAATGTTCAATGAAAATATCGTGGTTTCTGGCAAAGTCAATCTCTTGAATTTTGCGAATCTAGCAGCTTATCAATTCTTTGATCAACCACAAAAGGTGGCTTTGGAAATTCGAGAAAATCTGATTGGCGACCAGATGCAAAGTGTCCGAGTTGCGGATAGCCAAGAATCCTGTTTAGCTGACTTAGCAGTGATTAGCAGTAAGTTCCTGATTCCCTATCGTGGATTTGGAATCCTTGCGATTATAGGTCCCGTTAATCTGGATTATCAACAATTGGTCAATCAACTCAATGTAGTTAATCGAGTTTTGACTATGAAGTTGACGGATTTTTACCGCTATCTCAGCAGCAATCACTATGAAGTGAATTAAGATTGAAATCATTAAAGGAGGCGAAAATGGCCCAAGATATTAAAAATGAAGAAGTAAAAGAAGAGGAAGTTGTGGAAACAGCTGAAGAAACAACTCCTGAGAAGTCTGAATTGGACTTGGCAAATGAACGTGCCGAAGAATTTGAAAACAAATATCTTCGAGCTCATGCAGAAATGCAAAACATTCAGCGCCGTGCCAATGAAGAACGTCAACTCTTGCAACGCTATCGCAGCCAAGATTTGGCAAAAGCAATCTTGCCATCACTGGATAACCTCGAACGTGCCCTTGCCGTCGAAGGTTTGACAGATGATGTGAAGAAGGGATTGGAAATGGTCCAAGAAAGTTTGGTACATGCTCTGAAAGAAGAAGGAATTGAAGAAATTCCAGCAGATGGTGAATTTGACCATAACTACCACATGGCCATTCAAACAGTTCCAGCAGATGACGAACATCCAGCAGATACCATCGCACAAGTCTTCCAAAAAGGCTACAAACTCCATGACCGTATCCTAAGACCGGCTATGGTAGTGGTTTATAACTAGGCAATTCTGACGGTAGCTTAAGCAACTCGTCGTCGAAATAATATCGATTTCGACTCCTCGTGTCGTAACATAATAGAAACCTTGTCCGAAACGACACTAAACTATGAAAGAAAGATAAGAGGCAAGCTGGAGGCTTGCAAAGCAGATATTTTCCGCCGTGGTGAAAGTTTCAGTAGCTTGTGCTACTGAAACAGGGGATTTTTGAGACAGTAGGCTCAAAAATAAGTGATGAAATCCCGAAGGGAGTTGCTCACGTCCCCACCACTTAAGGGAAAATATCAAAAAGAAAAAAAGAAGATAAATTTAAGGAGAAAGACACATGTCTAAAATTATCGGTATTGACTTAGGTACAACAAACTCAGCAGTAGCAGTTCTTGAAGGAACTGAATCAAAAATCATCGCAAACCCAGAAGGTAACCGCACAACTCCATCTGTAGTTTCTTTCAAAAACGGTGAAATCATCGTTGGTGACGCTGCGAAACGTCAAGCAGTAACAAACCCAGATACAGTGATTTCTATCAAATCTAAGATGGGTACTTCTGAAAAAGTTTCTGCTAACGGTAAAGAATACACTCCACAAGAAATCTCAGCTATGATTCTTCAATACTTGAAAGGTTATGCTGAAGAATACCTTGGTGAAAAAGTAACTAAAGCAGTTATCACAGTTCCAGCTTACTTTAACGATGCTCAACGTCAAGCAACTAAAGACGCTGGTAAAATCGCTGGTCTTGAAGTAGAACGTATCGTCAACGAACCAACTGCAGCAGCTCTTGCTTACGGTTTGGACAAGACTGACAAAGAAGAAAAAATCTTGGTATTCGACCTTGGTGGTGGTACATTTGACGTATCTATCCTTGAATTGGGTGACGGTGTCTTCGATGTATTGGCAACTGCAGGGGATAACAAACTCGGTGGTGACGACTTTGACCAAAAAATCATCGACCACTTGGTAGCAGAATTCAAGAAAGAAAACGGCATTGATTTGTCAACAGACAAGATGGCCCTTCAACGTTTGAAAGACGCGGCTGAAAAAGCTAAGAAAGACCTTTCTGGTGTAACTTCAACACAAATCAGCTTGCCATTCATCACTGCTGGTGAAGCTGGACCTCTTCACTTGGAAATGACTTTGACTCGTGCGAAATTTGACGATTTGACTCGTGACCTTGTAGAACGTACAAAAGTTCCAGTTCGTCAAGCTCTTTCAGATGCAGGTTTGAGCTTGTCAGATATCGACGAAGTCATCCTTGTCGGTGGTTCAACTCGTATCCCTGCCGTTGTAGAAGCTGTTAAGGCTGAAACTGGTAAAGAACCAAACAAATCAGTGAACCCTGATGAAGTTGTTGCTATGGGTGCTGCTATCCAAGGTGGTGTCATCACTGGTGACGTCAAAGACGTTGTTCTTCTTGACGTAACTCCATTGTCACTTGGTATCGAAACAATGGGTGGAGTATTTACAAAACTCATCGACCGCAACACTACTATTCCAACATCTAAATCACAAGTCTTCTCAACTGCAGCAGATAACCAACCAGCCGTTGATATCCACGTTCTTCAAGGGGAACGCCCAATGGCAGCAGATAACAAGACTCTTGGACGCTTCCAATTGACAGATATCCCAGCTGCACCTCGTGGTATCCCACAAATCGAAGTAACATTTGACATCGATAAGAACGGTATCGTATCTGTTAAGGCCAAAGACCTTGGAACTCAAAAAGAACAAACAATCGTTATCCAATCTAACTCAGGTTTGACAGACGAAGAAATCGATCGCATGATGAAAGATGCAGAAGCTAACGCTGAAGCAGATAAGAAACGTAAAGAAGAAGTAGACCTTCGTAACGAAGTAGACCAAGCTATCTTTGCGACTGAAAAGACTATCAAGGAAACTGAAGGCAAAGGCTTCGACGCAGAACGTGACGCTGCCCAAGCTGCCCTTGATGATCTTAAGAAAGCCCAAGAAGATAACAACTTGGACGAAATGAAAGCAAAACTTGAAGCATTGAACGAAAAAGCTCAAGGCCTTGCGGTTAAACTCTACGAACAAGCCGCAGCAGCGCAACAAGCTCAAGCAGGAGCAGAAGGCGCACAAGCAACAGGAAATGCAGGCGATGACGTCGTAGACGGAGAGTTTACGGAGAAGTAAAACAATCCAGTGGATTGTTTTAGCGGAACCTCTTGAAATAAAGAAAGGTTCCGAGATTTTAGGATTCCTTTAATCCGAAAATCAATTCAGCCTTACTAGTTCAAAAACAAAGTATAATCGACTTTGTTTTTGAACGTCGTAATGATAAGAAGAAATCCAGAGGTTGTAACCCAGCCTCTGTTTTTCGGTAAAATAGAGGATGTTACGTATGAAAAAAGTACTTTGTATCATTTATCCTAATTTTTCTCTCTATGAGATAACCGCTTTAACAAGTACTTTAGCTCTGTCTTTTGACGTCACGATTGATTATGTCGCTTCAGATCATTCGATAGTGGTCTCTGAGGATGGTTTGCCCTGTCAACCGACGAAAACACTAGATCAGATTCGTATAGAAGATTATTCTTGTATCATTTTGCCAGGAATGGTAAACATAGGTCCTGCTCTACGCGATGAGAAATTGATTTCGTTCTTGAGGAACCTTGGTGAGCAAGATATCCTAATTGCCGCCATTTCTTCAGCGCCTCTTTTATTGGCGAAAGCGGGTTTATTGCAAGATACGAAATTTACAGGTGGCATTTGGCAAAATTTCTTTGACTATTTTGAATTTCTTCCTCGTGAGAATTTCCAACCGAAAGTCCTTGTGCAAGATAAACAGATCATTACGGCTATAGGATTCGCACATCAAGAGTTTGCAAGGAAAGTGATTCTAAGTTTAGGGTTGGCAGAGAATACGGACAACTATTTTAAAGAAAAAAACGAGTACTCTGAAGAGGATTTGATATTTACTCTATCGGACCAAGAGTTTGATCAAGTGAAGCAGAGTATAGAAAACAGCCTCTAAAGATTTACTTATAAATTATAGAAAGGAACAAAGAGCGTTCGGGGAATTGTAGCCGAGCTCTGAAGTTTCTTACTCAATATGAAAGAAAGGAAATGAACCCGACCTAAATTCTCGGAAAAAAGATAAATCTGTCTAGGAGCATCGCTCCTGCGTCAGATTTCCTATTTTTCAGTCGAATTTTACGGTCTTGGTATCTTAAATGAACAATACTGAATTTTACGACCGTTTGGGCGTTTCGAAAAATGCATCTCAAGATGAGATCAAGAGAGCCTATCGGAAATTATCTAAAAAATATCATCCAGATATCAACAAGGATCCTGGAGCTGAGGACAAGTACAAGGAAGTTCAAGAAGCTTATGAAACTTTGAGCGATGAACAGAAACGTGCTGCCTATGACCAATACGGTGCTGCGGGTGCCAATGGTGGTTTTGGTGGTGCTGGCGGTTTCGGTGGTTTCGATGGAGCAGGTGGTTTTGGCGGATTTGAAGATATCTTCTCAAGCTTCTTTGGTGGTGGCGGTGCATCACGTAATCCAAACGCCCCTCGTCAAGGTGACGACCTCCAGTATCGCGTTCATTTGACTTTTGAAGAAGCTATTTTTGGTACAGAAAAGGAAGTCAAATACAATCGTGAAGCAAGCTGTCGTACTTGTAATGGGTCTGGTGCCAAACCTGGAACAAGTCCAGTTACTTGTGGACGCTGTCATGGTTCAGGTGTGATCAATGTTGATACCCAAACACCTCTTGGTATGATGCGTCGCCAGGTAACCTGTGATGTCTGTCATGGCCGTGGTCAAGAAATCAAAGATCCATGTACAACCTGTCATGGAACTGGTCATGAAAAACAAGCCCATAGCGTACACGTAAAAATCCCTGCTGGTGTGGAAACAGGTCAACAAATCCGCCTAGCTGGTCAAGGTGAAGCTGGCTTTAATGGTGGTCCTTATGGTGACTTGTATGTAGTAGTTTCGGTGGAAGCAAGTGATAAGTTTGAACGTGAAGGAACTACTATCTTCTACAATTTGAACCTTAATTTTGTTCAAGCAGCACTTGGTGATACAGTAGACATCCCTACAGTTCATGGTGATGTAGAATTAGTCATTCCAGAAGGAACTCAGACTGGTAAACGATTCCGCCTACGTGGTAAAGGTGCGCCTAGCCTTCGTGGTGGTGCCCTTGGTGACCAATACGTTACTGTCAATGTTGTTACCCCAACAGGTTTGAATGACCGCCAAAAAGCAGCCTTGAAAGAATTCGCAGCTGCAGGTGATTTGAAAGTAAATCCAAAGAAAAAAGGCTTCTTTGACCATATTAAGGATGCCTTTGAAGGAGAATAAAGCATAAAGTAAAAAGAGCCTTCGGGCTCTTTTTCGTGCAATCGTTAGAATGTTATACTCAATGAAAATCAAAGAGCAAACTAGGAAGCTAGCCGCAGGTTGCTCAAAGCACTGCTTTGAGGTTGCAGATAGAGCTGACGTGGTTTGAATTTGATTTTCGAAGAGTATTAGCATGGGAGAAATCATTCTCAGACTAGTCTGTTATTGATATCTTTGAGTGAGTAAGCCAGCCTCATCCATATCCTGGATGAGTTGCCTGAGTTCCGCTTCCTTACCAGGTTTCACGGTGACGGTATCAATGTGCTTAATTGCCGAATTATCCTGAATATCCACCAAGGTCAAAGCTTTTTCATAGAATGCGATTCCCTTTTTCATGCTTTCCGAATCCTGCCAAGAGAGAATAAAGTAAGAAGGATTTGATTTCTTTCCGATTTCTTGGAAATATTTCCTGCTTTCCTCCTCTAAAAATTGGAATAAACCATGATTGAATAAGTTGTCTTCTACTGAATGGTAGGAAATATCTCCTGTGTTTAGGACATAGACTTTGAGTCGGTTTTTAGTCAGGTTAGGACTTTCTTTTAGGACGGGGTGGCTATTGATAACTTCATCAGAGAATGTCACATAAAAATCTAAGCCTCCACCCTCGAATTCATAGTGTCCATCTGATTCTACTTTTTCAGGAGGTAGGTCAAGGGAGATAAAGATTTGTTTTAAGGCTTCATTTCCTTTTCTGATGTCACTCGGTGAGGCCTTGAACAGATTGGCCAGTATTAGAAATGCTAGGGCTGCAAGAAGGCAGAGGCCACTACAAATGATCAGGATGATACGCGTCAGAACTTTAAACAACTGTTTCATTTTCATGCCCTCCCTGGTCTACTAAGATCTGCTAACCCAAAATGAATTTAAAAGGGAAATAAGGAAAGTTGGAGTTTTCCTCTCCTTAGTTTTCTTCAGTTTCTTGTAATTCTTTTATCACACTAAGTCTTGCTTGAAGGTCTTTTTCTAGGACTTTAAACTTATAGGTCAAATCTTTTTGATATTCCTTGATGAGTTCTTTTTGTTGGTCGATAATTTGCAGGCTATCTTGGATGATATCCAAGTCATCCTTAATGGCTTCAACGCGATCAGTAGTATCTAAAACTTCTTCAGTGATAGCTTCACGATTTTTAACGAGGAGGTAGGAACCAACTGCAGAGCCTGCAAAAAGTAGTAAGTTTGATAGTTTCATAGTGACTCCTTAAGCATTTTTGATAGTTTCAGCGACTTGGGCAAGTTTGTCGAAGTCTGGTTCGTGTGCGATAAAGTCAATCTTGAGGTCGTCATCTGCACTGTAACGAGGAACAAGGTGGACATGGGTATGGAAAACAGTTTGTCCAGCTACTTCCTCGCAGTTGGCGATGATATTCATACCTTCAGCTTTAGTAGCTGCCATGACTTTTTGAGCGATCTTTGGTACTTGTGCGAACAGTTGGCTAGCGCTTGTAGCATCCATTTCTAAAAGATTGCGATGGTGTTCTTTGGGTACGACCAAGGTGTGACCAGGGGTCACTTGTGAGATATCAAGGAAGGCAAGAACTTGATCATCTTCGTAAACCTTTGATGCGGGAATCTCCCCTGCGATAATTTTACAAAAAATGCAATCTGACATAAAATCTACCTCTACTGTATTGAATTTTGATATAATATAGCTACATTATACCAGATTTGGAGAAAATATGTTAGAAATTAAAAACCTGACTGGGGGCTATGTTCATGTTCCTGTCTTGAAAGATGTGTCCTTTACAGTCCAGAGTGGGCAGTTGGTCGGTTTGATCGGTCTCAATGGTGCTGGGAAATCGACGACCATCAATGAAATTATCGGTTTGTTGACACCTTATAGTGGAGAAATCAACATCGACGGGCTAACCTTAGGTGCCAATCCTCGTGAATATCGACAGCAGATTGGTTATATTCCTGAAACTCCTAGTTTGTACGAGGAATTGACTCTCAGAGAACATATCGAGACGGTTGCCATGGCCTATGGTATTGAGCAAAATCTAGCTTTTGAACGTGTAGAACCGCTTTTAAAAATGTTCCGTTTGGATCAGAAATTAGACTGGTTCCCAGTTCATTTTTCAAAAGGGATGAAGCAGAAGGTCATGATTATCTGTGCCTTTGTCGTGGATCCTAGTCTCTTTATCGTCGATGAACCTTTCCTTGGTCTTGATCCTTTGGCGATTTCTGACTTGATTCAGCTTTTAGACGAAGAAAAGAAAAAGGGGAAATCGATTCTCATGAGTACCCACGTTCTTGACTCTGCTGAAAAAATGTGTGATTCTTTTGTCATTCTTCACAAAGGACAAGTGAGAGCTAAAGGGGATCTTGAAGAGTTGAGACAAGCTTTTGCTATGCCTCAAGCAAGTCTCAATGATATCTATTTGGCTTTGACCAAAGAGGAGGACCGATGAAAGACTTGTTTCTAAAGCGAAAGCAGGCTTTTCGTAAAGAGTGTGTCGGTTATCTGCGCTATGTGCTCAATGACCACTTTGTCTTGTTTTTACTGGTCTTGGTAGGTTTTCTAGCCTATCAGTATAGTCAACTGCTCCAGCATTTTCCTGAGAATCACTTACCAATCCTATGTTTAATTGGGATTGTCTCTGTTTTACTCATGCTTTGGGGTGGAATCGCGACCTATGTGGAAGCGCCTGATAAGCTCTTTCTCTTAGTAGCTGAAGAAGAAGTGAGAGAACACATCCAGAAGCAAAGTCTGGTCTCCTTCATCTTTTGGGTCAGTGTACAGACTCTCTTTTTGCTTCTTTTTGCCCCTCTATTTTTAGCCATGGGCTTGGGCTTAGGTGTTTTTGGGTTCTATGTTCTTCTTTTGGGAGTCGGGAAATATTTCCTATTTCAGAAAAAGACTGGCAAGTTTTTTAGTGCAAATCATCTGGACTGGGACTATGTGATTGCCCAAGAAAGTAAACGCAAGCAGTTCTTGCTTCGTTTCTTTGCCCTCTTTACCCAAGTTAAGGGAATTTCAAACAGCGTCAAGCGACGAGCTTATCTAGACTTTATCCTAAAAGCAGTTCAGAAGGTGCCGAGCAAGATCTGGCAGAACCTCTATCTTCGTTCTTATTTGCGAAATGGAGATCTTTTTGCCCTCAGTCTTCGTCTCCTCTTCCTATCTTTGCTGGCGTTGATCTTTATCGAGCAAGCTTGGATAGCGACAGCAGTGGTAGTTTTATTTAACTATCTCCTACTCTTCCAGTTGCTGGCCCTCTATCATGCCTTTGATTACCAATATTTGACTCAACTTTTCCCGCTAGACAAGGGGCAAAAGGAAAAAGGGTTACAGGCGGTTGTCCGAGGATTGACTGGTTTTGTTTTATTGGTTCAACTGGTAGTTGGGTTGATCACCCTCCAAGAAAAACTAGCCCTTCTAGCCCTCCTTGGAGCTGGACTGGTCTTACAAATTTTGTATCTCCCTTATCAGGTGAAACGTCAGATGCAGGACTAATACTCTTCGAAAATCTCTTCAAACTAGGTCAGCATCCATCTGCAACCTCAAAGCAGTGCTTTGAGCAACCTGCGGCTAGCTTCCTAGTTTGCTCTTTGATTTTCATTGAGTATAACATTGCTTATATGATACTAAAAAAGAAGTTGAGTTCAATCTGTCTCAGCTTCTTTTTAGTTACTACAAGATAAGGGTTGGCCCGTAGAGACTCAACTTGGTTTTGACTTGGTCAAAGTGGAAGCGGTCATAGGCTCTCCAAGCGGCACGGGTAGGGGCATCTGGATTGAGAGCACTGAGGCCCATGAGAAGACTGGAAGTTTGGTAAAATTTTTCCAGCTCAATCAAGAATCGATTATCCACTGTCTCAGCTTTAGAGAGAAAGCAGAGGATATTGTCCAGTTGCTCCTGGAAACGGACATCGTCAGTTGTTGCCTGTTTGCAGACTTGGTAGGCTTTGTTTAACTCAGTTATCAGTGTCTGAGCTCTTTTGATTGGGTCTGTTTCTGTCATGAGAATTCCTCCTTTGTGATGGTTTTAAAGTTGTTTTAAGCCTTTGTCTTTCTATAATCCTAGCCTATCACTTTTTACTCTTTTTTTACCTACAAATCTTTAATTGTTATTGAAATTTCCTGAATGGTAATAGCGGGATTTTATGATAAAATAGTTGTAAGGTTATCATGGTTATTTAGTAAAAAATTCAACACTTTAGGAATTTTTGAGGACCGTTTAGGATTTGGTGAAAATTAGTTGCTAGACTTATGATATCCTCTCTACAGGAGGTTTTATCCATGAACTATATCATCATCCAAAAAGAGAAAGAAATTTTTAAATTAAACATAAAGGATATCTACTATATCCAAACGCATCCAAGTAAAGCCCATACCGTGCAGATTTTTACTAAAGAAGCTAGCTTTGATCTGTTTCAAAATTTAAGCAAGCTTGAGAAACAATATGGGGAAACCTTAACGAGATGTCATCGGAATTGTCTGGTCAACCTTGAACGAGTAAAATCCATGGAACTCCAATCAAAGACTCTTTTTCTTGGAGAAGAAGGTCGATATGCTGTTCAGTATTCCAGACGTCGTTATAGAGAAATTCGCCAAAAATGGTTGAAAGAAGGAGAGTAAGAAGATGAGAATTTTTGTTTTAGAAGATGATTTTTCCCAACAAGCAAGAATTGAAACGACGATTGAAAAACTTTTGAAAAAACAGAGTATCATTCCCAGTTCTTTTGAAGTTTTTGGCAAGCCAAACCAACTGCTGGCAGAGGTGCATGAGAAGGGGGCGCATCAGCTTTTCTTTTTGGACATTGAGATTCGAAACGAAGAGATGAAGGGTCTGGAAGTGGCTAGAAAGATTCGGGATCGGGATCCTTATGCCCTGATTGTCTTTGTGACGACTCACTCAGAGTTTATGCCCCTGTCTTTTCGCTACCAAGTTTCAGCTTTGGACTACATTGATAAGGCCTTGTCGGCAGAGGAGTTTGAATCTCGTATCGAGACAGCCCTCCTCTATGCCAATAGTCAAGATAGTAAAAGTCTGGCGGACGATTGCTTTTACTTTAAATCAAAATTTGCTCAATTCCAGTATCCTTTTAAAGAGGTTTACTATCTCGAAACGTCTCCAAGACCCCATCGTGTTATTCTCTATACCAAGACGGACAGGCTGGAATTTACGGCTAGTTTAGAGGAGGTTCTCAAGCAGGAGCCACGTCTCTTGCAGTGCCATCGCTCCTTTCTCATCAATCCAACCAATGTGGTTCGTTTGGATAAGAAAGAGAAACTCCTATTCTTTCCCAATGATGGAAGCTGTCTAATCGTACGTTATAAGGTCAGGGAAGTGTCTGAGGCTATTAATAACTTACACTGAGCTAGGAGAGTTTATGAATATTGCTTGGATATTGTTGTACACGCTTGTTACTAATGGATTAAAAATTGTCATATTCTTTAAGGTAGATGGAATTGGTCTCACTTTTGAGAGGATTTTTAAGGCTTTTCTTTTGAAATTTCTTCTAGCGGCCATTTTTGCAACTTTTCAATTTTTAGTTGTGAGTGACTATCTGTCATATTTTATAGAACCCTTGTTCGGCATAGGCTTATCTTTCTTATTGTTAAGAGGGCTTCCTAAAAAACTCCTTTTCTTTTATGGCCTCTTTCCAATAATATTGGTGAATCTCTTTTACAGAGGAGTTTCCTATTTTGTACTTCCATTTTTGGGGCAAGGGATTGTAGATGGAGATGGAAATCCTCTCTTTTTGTTGATTATGATATTCGTTTGCTCCATAGTCTTAGTCTTTTTGAAATGGTTAGATTATGATTTTACTAGCTTGAGAAGGGAGATTCTAGATAAAGATTTTCAAAAGTCCCTGACTAAGATTAACTGGATAATGGGAGCCTACTATCTAGTGATGCAAAGTTTGTCTTATTTAGAATATGTACAAGATATTCAATCAACGACTATTCGCCATTTCATTCTAGTATTTTATCTACTCTTTTTTATGGGGATTATCAAGAAGCTGGATGCTTATTTGAAGGACAAACTCCATGAGAGACTGAACCAAGAACAGGACTTGCGCTATAGAGATATGGAACGCTATAGTCGGCATATAGAGGAGCTTTACAAGGAAGTGCGGAGTTTTCGCCATGACTACACCAACCTCTTGACCAGCTTACGTCTGGGCATTGAAGAGGAGGATATGGAGCAGATAAAAGAGGTCTACGACTCCGTCTTAAAGGACTCTAGCCAAAAATTGCAGGACAATAAATATGACCTTGGCAGATTGGTGAATATTCGGGATCGTGCCCTTAAAAGTCTCCTAGCAGGAAAATTTCTAAAAGCCAGAGAAAAGGATATTGTCTTTAATGTCGAAGTTCCTGAGGAGATTCAAGTCGAGAGTATGAGTCTGCTTGATTTTCTGACTATTGTGTCTATCCTTTGTGACAATGCCATTGAAGCTAGTGCAGAGGCCAGTCAGCCTCGTGTCTCAATCGCCTTTATAAAAAATGGAGCACAGGAAACCTTCATCATTGAAAATTCCATCAAAGAAGAGGGTATAGATGTTTCTGAAATCTTCTCTTTTGGAGTTAGTTCTAAAGGGGAGGATCGAGGTGTTGGTCTTTATACTGTCATGAAGATTGTGGAAAGTTATCCCAATGCCAGTCTCAATACCACCTGTCAAGATCAAGTCTTTCGTCAGGTTTTGGCGGTTCATTTGCTGTCAAGTTCTGATTAGAGAATGTGTGAACAAGAGGACCTAGGCATTTTAGGTTGAAAAACATTGCAACGATTTGTCCTTATCCAGCCTGATTTTTTATAATATTCGAGGAAAAACAAATGAACCAGAAATCTTATTTTATAGCTTGTTCTGTACTGATCATCCTATCAAATCTTCTCATGTTTTCTCTAGTCAATGAGGGAGAAGGTACAGGAGCTAATCTGATAATAATTGTTGCAACCTGTGTCTTGCTGCCAGCCTTTTTACATGCAGTTGAAAATCAGCAGACATCATTGGTTAGGGCAGAATCCTTGCTCCTCATTCAGATGGCAGTGGTTTCCTTAGTCCGTCTCATCAGCCGAATAGAGAGGACACCTGAAATCTTACATACAGGCCTCACCCTTCTAGTTTTATCAAGCTGGATAGCCTTTCTCGTCCTAGCTATCATGAGAATGTATCAGAAAAAAGGGAAGTAAAGTTAAGTACATTTTGATTTGTTAGGTTTTATTAGGGCAAGCATATTTTCACTGCTTGCTTTTTTCATTTTTTCTACAATTTAGGAGGTTTTAATGACCATTCATGATTTTGAGGAATTAAGTTCAAAAGGAGTGCTATACTAGCAGTGTAAAGGATATAGCTCAACTGAAATAAAGCACACATTTAGGAGGAAATCTTATGAAGCAAAAAATACTTGTCATTTTCATCTTGTATCTAATCATGTCTCCGCTTGGGGAGAGTAATTGGTATCATTTATTTTATACCATAGCCTATCTGATTGCAGTTATGATCTATTTTGCTATCATTAAAAAGAAAGGAGTAAAGAAATGAAAACTTTTCTTTCAAAAAAACGAAACATCTTCCTAGCTAGATTGTTCCTAGGTCAGTTACCTGTACTGATCTCTACTTATTTATTTCTATCTCGTCAGTTTTTACATTTTTCCTTGGTTTTCCAATTGCTTCTAGTGATTATCAACTTGGCTTCTATTTTGGTGATTGTTTACCTCACTAGAGAAATGAGAGTGAGAAAGTTTGAAGATGATGAGTTGGTCAATCCTAGAACCAATCAACTCATGTTCATCGGATTGACAGGTTTTATGTCTATTATCGGTTTGTATAGAGGTATGACGGCGGCAGAATCCTATCAACAACTGATTGGTTATATTGCTTCTGTTCTCTGCTTATTCATCATGCTGCTGCTCATTTGGGGCTTGAAGTATTATAAAAAGTAAGATAAAAAAAGAACTTACAGGCAGTGTTTTCAGACTGCTGGTCTTTTTAAGAAAAGTTCTTGCAATTTAAGAGTTTTTGATGACCGTTTAAGATTTGGATGCAAAGCCTAAAAAAGTAGTGCTATACTAAAAGTGAAAAATCACAAGGATACCAATGCTAAACTGAAATAAAGGAGTGATTCTTATGGCGAAAAAAATAATTACGATTGTCATCTTGTATGTAATCATGCAAACTTGTCTTTATCCGCTTAGGGGAAATGAGTGGTATTATGTAATGGATGCACTAGCATACTTTGCTTCGGTTTATATCTTCGTTCAGTCCAATAAAAAATGGAGAAAAAGCCACTTTGAATCTTGAACATAGAAGTTTTATAGGTCTGGAATAGATCATCAAAATAAGATGGATGATTTTAAAATAATATCTGCTAAGGATCATCTGTAAAATGCAAAATTCTTGCATCCTTATTTTGATGATTCTAAAAGGAGGAATCATATGAAAAAGTATGTCGAATTGTTAGATTTATTTGCTCGAGTTGTAATAATATTGCTATCTCTTGTTCTTTGTATAAGAGTACTCATGATTTCAACAGAGCTCTGGAGACATGTCCTTGTACTGGTAAGTACCCCTGTTACGATCTATAGTCTGCTAAAACATAGACCAGGCAAGAAGAACATAAAAACCCTGTGAGAATCTTAAAAGAAAGATTAAAAAGATGCAAGCAAAATATAAAAATCAAATAGTAGAAGTTTGGGAAATTGGTAAAGATACTCCTAAACCAAGTTGGGTAGAAGACGCCTTTCAAAAGAATTACATAGTATGGCTAGACAATCATGTCCGAATTTTAATGGCAGGGCTTCAGTCTTCTCTTGCAACCAATCTCAAAATTGGCCTAGTCGGAACGGCAGGAGGAGGTTTTGCTGGTTATAGTATGTATGTCCTTGGCTATCCAGGAGATTATCTTGACCTCACAAATCATAGAGTGGTATCTGCCACAACTTTTCATCGAGACTATCAAGTTTTATAAAATGATCGTGTGGGAAAAGGATGATTGTTCTATTGAAAAGACTTGGCTACGACTAGACGGAAAACGAGTGACTAGCTAGGTACAGTTTCGAACAGTAACAAAATTAGACTACGGTGGAGAAGTATTAGCCTGTCAAAGGTTTAGTGAGAACTACAGAGACTGAATGCTGGAGGATTAAATGATAATTGTTGATAGTTACGATAGCAAAGCCATTAGGGAGTTTCTGTGAAAAAATATTCTATTCTTTTCAAAACAAGTGCCATTCTTTCTTATTTGTTTCTGTTTTTCGGATTGTTTTGGACAACCCAATTTTGGAGAAATTATTGGGAGTTCTCGTCTTGGGTAGGAAATCTTATCTGGATTCGAAACATCATCAGTCTTCTCTTTATCGGTTTGATGATGTGGTTCTTGGTTAGGTCGGGCCATGCTTATCTCTTTCGTATCCCTAGGAAAAAGTGGTTGAGTTATTCTGTTCTGACGATGTTAGCAGCTGTCGTTCTTATAAGCTTTAACTATCTGACAGCTAAACATGTTCAGGGGACAAACGAAGGTTGGAATTTGTTTATTGCTTATAGTGAGACCAATTTTGCAGAGTTCGGAGTTTACCTAACCTTAATCGTACTAGGGCCTCTGATGGAAGAATTGGTATGTAGGGGACTGCTTCAACATGCCTTCTTTAAGAATTCAAGATGGGGACTGGATATTCTATTTCCGTCAGTCCTATTTGCCTTGCCTCACTTTTCTAGTTTGCCAAGTCTACTAGACATCCTGGTTTATACAGCAGTTGGATGTATATTTGGTGGTTTGACACGATATACCAAGACTATCTATCCTTCTTACACGATTCATATTGTTAATAATATCATCGCAAACTTACCATTTTTGCTCACTTTTCTACATAGGGTCTTGGGGTAAAAAACCAAAAGGCTTGCTTTTCAGCCATAGAGGAGGTTATCATGTATAAACACTTATTTTTCCTAGATTCAAAAACCTTAGACTGGTTGACACCTTATATTCTAGTCTTGGCTTCTGACACTATTGCCTTTAACGTTTTTGTGCTAACCTTTGTATCTGTGGTGGTCTTTTATTTTCTGAATCCCATGCTAGCTTTTATAGCTATATTCTTAGGGGCTGGCTATGTGGTCGGATTTTGGTTATTAAAATGGTTTGTTTTGGAAAGGCTAGAACTAAAGGATGATGTGTAGGAAAGTCTGTTTGGTGAGGAGGATAGTTTTATGGAGTTTTTTAATAAATTTCATGCCTTTTTTTTGGATTTTTAGTACTAATAATCGTAATTGCAGTTCCTTATACGATTAACCATGGGGATTTTTTTCAAAATGAATCTGCATTGATTATTGTAAGTCTTCTTGTAACCGCGCTGAGTGTTGCTTATGCTAGAAAGTTTGAAATGATTTCTTTTGGGATGTTAAGCAAGAAACAACCTTTACTTTTCATTGCAATCTTTCTTCTAAGTGTGCTTGAGACGCTAGTTTATATTCATTTCTTCGCTGTTTCTTCTGGAGCAGGAGTTCAACACTTGGAGGAAGTCAGCAAAGGAATTTCTCTGTCTTTGATTTTGACTACCTCAGTTTTTGGACCAATCCAGGAGGAACTCATTTTCAGGGGACTTCTTCAGGGGGCTATATTTGAAAATTCTTGGTTAGGACTTGTTCTAACTTCCTCTCTTTTTTCTTTCATGCATGGACCTTCTAATGTCCCTTCGTTTATTTTTTATCTACTTGGGGGCTTGTTGCTGGGCTTTGCTTATAAAAAGAGCCAAAACCTATGGGTTTCTACTCTAGTCCATATGTTTTACAACAGTTGGCCACTCTTATTTTATTTATAAAAATCATGAAAGGTAAGTAGGAGATTGTGCTTACCTTTTTCTTTCTATAATGATAACCCAAACCACCCCAGAGGCTTTTATTTGAGAATCAGGTCTGGACTGGTTGACGAATAAGCTAAAAACTAGTAGAATAGTAAGGAAACTTTATACGGAGGAAAGAAATGGACTTGGGTGATATTGAGCTAACGCTGACCCCTATACCTGGGAAAAGCGGAAAAGCTTATATGGGAAGCTACCCTGATGGGAAGCGCGTCTTTATTAAAATGAACACCTCTCCAATCCTACCTGGTTTAGCCAAGGAACAAATCGCTCCTCAATTATTATGGACTCGCCGTTTATCGGATGGGCGTGATATGTGTGCCCAAGAATGGTTGAATGGTAAAATTTTGACCCCTTATGATATGAATCGCAAGCAGATTATCAATATTTTGAGCCGCTTGCATCGTTCGCGTCCTTTGATGACGCAATTGACTCGTTTGGGCTATTCTTTAGAAACACCTTTTGACTTGCTTCAGGCTTGGTTAAAAGATGCTCCAGAATCCTTGAAGAACAATCAATATCTAAGAATGGTAGTAGAGGATTTGCGAGGAAGTTTGCCAAACTTTAGGGAAGATTATGCAACGATCGTTCATGGAGATGTACGACATAGTAATTGGATTGAGACAGAGAGCGGTCTTGTTTATTTAGTGGATTGGGATTCCGTTCGCTTAACGGATCGCATGTTTGATGTAGCGCATATGCTATGTCACTATATTCCAGACTATCAGTGGAAAGAGTGGTTGACTTATTACGGTTACAAATACAACCAAACAGTCATCAACAAACTATTTTGGTATGCTCAGTTATCCTTCTTGAGCCAGATTGCCAAATATTATACAAATGAAGATCTAGAAAATGTCAATCGGGAGATTTATGCCTTGCGCATCTTCCGTGACAAGTATGGAAAGAAGAGATGAGAGTTAGAAATCGTAAAGGGGCAACAGAATTACTAGAGGCTAATCCTCAGTATGTTGTCTTAAATCCTTTAGAAGCCAAAGGAAAATGGCGAGACCTCTTTGGAAATGACAATCCTATCCATGTTGAGGTTGGTAGTGGTAAGGGTGCTTTTGTGACAGGTATGGCCAAGCAAAACCCTAATATCAACTATATCGGGATTGATATTCAAAAGTCTGTTTTGAGTTATGCCTTGGACAAGGTTTTGGAAATCTCTGTACCCAATATTAAGTTGTTGTGGGTTGATGGTTCTGATTTGACCGACTACTTTGAAGATGGTGAGATTGATCGCTTGTACCTAAACTTTTCAGATCCGTGGCCTAAAAAGCGCCATGAAAAGCGTCGTCTAACCTATAAGAGTTTCTTGGATACCTTCAAGCGTATCTTGCCTGAACACGGTGAGATTCATTTCAAGACAGATAACCGTGGCTTATTTGAATATAGCCTAGTGAGTTTTTCTCAATACGGCATGAAGCTCAATGGCGTTTGGTTGGATTTGCACGCCAGCGACTTTGAAGGCAATGTCATGACAGAATATGAAGAAAAATTCTCAAGTAAGGGTCAGGTCATCTATCGAGTTGAGGCAGAATTTTAAGAAAAAGCTTAAAATCAAGCCTTCTGAGTGCTTATACTTTACATAAGTAGTCAAAAGTGCTATACTGTAAGTAAGAATATGAGAAAGTGAGGCGGGGAAATATCTTCGCCTCTTGCTTATGAGGAGGTGGACGCAATCGCAACTATCGTAGAATTAGTCAGAGAAGTCGTAGAACCTGTCATTGAAGCTCCCTTTGAACTCGTGGATATCGAGTACGGAAAGATTGGCAGTGACATGATTCTTAGTATTTTTGTAGATAAACCAGAGGGAATTACCTTGAACGACACAGCGGACTTGACAGAGATTATCAGTCCTGTCCTAGATACTATCAAGCCAGATCCCTTCCCAGAACAATATTTCCTAGAAATCACCAGCCCAGGCTTGGAACGTCCTTTGAAAACCAAGGAAGCAGTCGCTGGAGCGGTTGGGAAATACATCCATGTTGGACTTTACCAAGCCATCGATAAGCAAAAGGTCTTTGAAGGAACCTTGCTAACCTTTGAAGAGGATGAGTTGACTATGGAATATATGGACAAGACACGTAAGAAAACGGTCCAAATCCCATACAGTTTGGTGTCAAAAGCACGTTTAGCAGTAAAATTATAGTAAAAGAAAGGAAGCTTTTGAAGATTCAAAAGTGAATAGAAGATGAGTAAAGAAATGCTAGAGGCCTTCCGCATTTTGGAAGAAGACAAGGGAATCAAAAAAGAAGACATCATTGATGCAGTGGTGGAATCACTTCGTTCAGCCTATCGCAGACGCTATGGTCAATCAGACAGCGTAGCCATTGATTTCAACGAAAAGACAGGTGACTTTACAGTTTATACTGTTCGTGAAGTAGTTGATGAAGTATTTGATAGCCGTTTGGAAATCAGCTTAAAAGATGCTCTTGCCATTAACTCAGCTTACGAGCTTGGGGACAAGATTAAATTTGAAGAAGCACCAGGTGAGTTTGGTCGTGTAGCAGCTCAATCTGCCAAACAAACCATCATGGAAAAAATGCGCAAGCAAACACGTGCCATTACCTACAATACTTACAAAGAGCATGAGCAAGAAATCATGTCAGGTACAGTGGAGCGCTTCGATAATCGCTTTATCTATGTCAACCTTGGCAGCATCGAAGCTCAATTGTCAAAACAAGACCAAATCCCTGGAGAAGTCTTTGCTTCCCACGATCGTATTGAAGTTTATGTCTACAAGGTTGAAGACAATCCTCGTGGAGTGAATGTCTTTGTAAGCCGTAGCCATCCAGAAATGATCAAACGCTTGATGGAACAAGAAATTCCAGAAGTTTATGACGGAACTGTTGAGATCATGAGCGTAGCTCGTGAAGCAGGTGACCGTACCAAGGTTGCTGTTCGTAGTCACAATCCAAACGTGGATGCGATCGGGACAATCGTCGGACGTGGTGGTGCTAACATTAAGAAAATTACTAGCAAATTCCACCCAGCTCGCTACGATGCTAAGAGCGATCGTATGGTCCCAATCGAGGAAAACATCGACGTTATCGAATGGGTAGCAGATCCAGCTGAATTTATCTACAACGCTATCGCTCCTGCAGAAGTTGACCAAGTTATCTTTGATGAAAACGACAGCAAACGTGCCTTGGTCGTTGTGCCAGATAACAAGCTTTCTCTTGCGATTGGTCGTCGTGGACAAAACGTTCGTTTGGCAGCTCACTTGACTGGCTACCGTATCGATATCAAGTCTGCAAGTGAGTTTGAAGCCATGGAAGCAGCAGAACAAGCTGACCAGGTAGAAACAGACGAATTGGTCGAAGAATAAAAGCTGATCAGAGGAGGGAAGGATGAAAACTAGAAAAATCCCTTTGCGTAAGTCTGTTGTGTCCAATGAAGTGATTGATAAGCGTGACTTGCTCCGTATTGTCAAGAACAAAGAGGGACAGGTCTTTATCGACCCGACAGGCAAGGCTAATGGTCGTGGTGCTTATATCAAGCTAGACAATGCAGAAGCCCTTGAGGCCAAAAAGAAAAAAGTCTTTAACCGTAGCTTTAGTATGGAAGTTGAAGAAAGCTTTTATGACGAGTTGATTGCCTATGTTGATCACAAAGTGAAAAGAAGAGAGTTAGGACTTGAATAAGCAAAAAATTGCCAATCTCTTGGGTCTTGCTCAGAGAGCAGGGAAAATCATCTCGGGTGAAGAAATGGTGGTCAAGGCCATTCAAGACCAGAAAGTAAAGCTGGTATTTCTCGCCCATGATGCTGGTCCCAACCTGGCCAAGAAGATTCAGGATAAAAGTCATTATTATCAAGTAGAAGTTATTACCGTGTTTTCAACACTGGAATTAAGCATAGCAGTCGGAAAATCAAGAAAAGTTTTGGCTGTGACAGATGCTGGATTTACAAAGAAAATGAGGTCTCTTATGGAATAGAAGAGGAGGACATGATTTGTCTAAGAAAAGATTGTACGAAATCGCAAAAGAACTTGGAAAAGAAAGTAAAGAAGTTGTAGCGCGTGCAAAAGAGTTGGGCTTGGATGTAAAAAGCCACTCATCAAGTGTGGAGGAAGCAGCTGCTTCAAAAATCGTAGCAAGTTTTAAACCTGCTCCTGCTCCAAAGGTAGAATCGAAACCTGTGGCTCCAAAGCCAGTTGTCACTAAGGAAGAGGCAAAACCAGCAGCAACTGTTGCCCCTAAAGAAGAAAAAGTGGCACCAGCAAAACCGCAGAGTCGAAACTTTAAGGCTGAGCGTGAAGCACGTGCAAAAGAGCAGGCTGAACGACGCAAGCAAAATAAGGGTAATAACCGTGACCATCAACAAAATGGGAATCGTCAAAAAAATGATAACCGTAACGGTGGCAAACAAGGTCAAGGCAATCGCGATAACCGTCGATTCAATGATCAAGGTAAAAAACAACAAGGTCAGCAAAATCGTGGGAATGATCGTCGTCAGCAAGAGGACAAACGTCCAAATCAAGTAGGCCCACGCATTGACTTCAAAGCCCGTGCAGCTGCTCTAAAAGCAGAGCAAAATGCAGAATATGCTCGTTCAAGTGAGGAACGTTTCAAGCAGTCTCAAGCTGCCAAAGAAGCCTTGGCTCAAGCAAACAAACGCAAGGAACCTGAGGAAATCTTTGAAGAAGCTGCTAAGTTAGCTGAACAAGCGCAGCCAGTTCAACCAGTGGTTGAAGTAGCTCCTGCAGCTAAAGAACCTGTAGTGGATACACGTCGTAAGAAACAAGCCCGACCAGACAAAGATCGTGATGATTACGATCACGAAGAAGATGGTCCTAGAAAACAACAAAAGAATCGAAGTAGTCAAAATCAAGTGAGAAATCAAAGAAATAGTAACTGGAACAATAACAAAAAGAATAAAAAAGGCAATAAGCAAAACAACCGTAATCAGGCACCAAAACCTGTTACAGAGCGTAAGTTCCATGAATTGCCAACAGAATTTGAATATACAGATGGTATGACCGTTGCGGAAATCGCAAAACGTATCAAACGCGAACCAGCTGAGATTGTTAAGAAACTCTTCATGATGGGTGTGATGGCGACACAAAATCAGTCCTTGGACGGTGAAACAATCGAACTCCTCATGGTAGATTACGGTATTGAAGCTAAACAGAAAGTTGAAGTGGACAATGCTGATATTGAACGTTTCTTTGCTGAAGAGGGTTATCTCAATGAAGATGAACTCGTAGAACGTCCACCAGTTGTAACGATCATGGGACACGTTGACCATGGTAAAACAACCCTTTTGGATACCCTTCGTAATTCTCGTGTTGCTACGGGAGAAGCCGGTGGTATCACTCAGCATATCGGTGCTTATCAGATCGAAGAAAATGGTAAGAAGATTACCTTCCTTGATACACCAGGACACGCGGCCTTTACTTCTATGCGTGCGCGTGGTGCTTCTGTTACCGATATTACCATCTTGGTCGTAGCGGCAGATGACGGGGTAATGCCTCAGACTATCGAAGCCATCAACCACTCAAAAGCGGCTAATGTTCCAATCATCGTAGCTATCAACAAAATCGATAAACCAGGTGCTAACCCAGAACGTGTGATCGGTGAATTGGCTGAACATGGTGTTATGTCAACAGCTTGGGGTGGAGATTCTGAGTTCGTAGAAATCTCAGCCAAGTTCAACCAAAATATCGATGAACTCTTGGAAACTGTTCTACTTGTGGCTGAAATTCAAGAGCTCAAAGCTGATCCAACAGTTCGTGCCATCGGTACTGTTATCGAAGCTCGTTTGGATAAAGGAAAAGGTGCGGTCGCAACCCTCCTTGTTCAACAAGGTACTTTGAATGTCCAAGATCCAATCGTTGTCGGAAATACTTTTGGACGTGTCCGTGCTATGACCAACGACCTCGGACGTCGTGTGAAGGTTGCAGGCCCATCAACACCAGTATCGATCACAGGTTTGAACGAAGCGCCAATGGCAGGTGACCACTTTGCCGTTTACGAAGATGAAAAATCTGCCCGTGCAGCTGGTGAAGAACGTGCTAAACGTGCCCTTATGAAGCAACGTCAAGCTACTCAACGTGTCAGCCTTGAAAACCTCTTTGATACCCTTAAAGCAGGAGAACTCAAGTCTGTTAACGTCATCATCAAAGCCGACGTACAAGGTTCTGTTGAAGCTCTCTCTGCATCACTTCAAAAGATTGATGTGGAAGGCGTTAAAGTAACTATTGTTCACTCAGCAGTAGGTGCTATCAATGAATCTGACGTGACTCTTGCCGAAGCTTCAAATGCCTTTATCGTTGGTTTCAACGTACGTCCTACACCACAAGCTCGTCAACAAGCAGAAGCTGACGATGTAGAAATCCGTCTCCACAGTATCATCTACAAGGTTATCGAAGAGATGGAAGAAGCCATGAAAGGGATGCTTGACCCAGAATTTAAAGAAAAAGTTATCGGTGAAGCGATCATCCGCGAAACCTTCAAGGTATCTAAAGTGGGAACAATCGGTGGATTTATGGTTACCAGCGGTAAAGTTACCCGTGACTCTAAAGTCCGTGTCATCCGTGACGGTGTCGTTATTTACGATGGTGCCCTAGCTAGCTTGAAACACTATAAAGATGACGTCAAAGAAGTAACAAATGGCCGTGAAGGTGGTCTCATGATTGACGGCTACAATGATATCAAGATGGATGATGTGATTGAAGCCTACATCATGGAAGAAATCAAGAGATAAGATTTTTGCTCCTTTCTTAGGTGGTGAGGGACGCAAGCAAACCGATGGTTTCATTGCTTATTTTTGAGCCTAGAGTCTCAAAAATCCCCAGTGATTGAACTGAATTATCAGTCCAATCACTTTCACCACGGCGAAAGAAGCAGATAAGTTCAAATTGAACTTCGTTTCAATTTGAATTGAAAATCAATAAGTTTAAAAATAGCTAGGTCTGCTGGCCTAGCTTTTGGTTCAATTGAGAGAAAGGAAAAAGCATGGCAAATCATTTCCGTACGGACCGTGTGGGCATGGAAATCAAGCGCGAAGTCAATGAGATTTTGCAAAAGAAAGTCCGTGATCCGCGTGTCCAAGGTGTGACTATCACTGATGTTCAGATGCTAGGTGATTTATCTATGGCTAAGGTTTACTACACTATTTTGAGTAATCTTGCCTCAGATAATCAGAAAGCTCAAGTCGGGCTTGAAAAAGCAACTGGCACCATCAAACGTGAACTTGGTCGCAATTTGAAATTGTACAAAATTCCAGACTTAACTTTCGTCAAAGACGAATCCATCGAATATGGAAACAAGATTGACGAGATGCTACGCAATCTGGATAAAAATTAAGCAGAAAGAGGGGCAACCCTCTTTTTTGTGTGGAAAAATGAAAGATAAAATATGATACGAAAACGCTTTATAATTGTCGCTTTATATGGTATGATATTATATAATAAAAAAATTACAGGGAGATAGAAATGGCTGAACAAGATATTGCTATGCAAGTATTGCAACAAGTTGTGAAACTGCCAGTTGTTAAAGTTGATCGATCAAAATTTTTAGTTGATAAATTTTCTAATGAATTGGATCCAAGGGATGTCCCTATATTATTGGAACAGGGACCAACAGCCTTGTTGTCTCAGGAAGTTTTAGATCGAGTAGCAAACGCATGTATTAGAGATAATGTCTTGTTAGCAAGTGGGACCTCTGTTTTAGCTGGATTACCTGGTGGGCTTGCTATGGCGGTTACTATACCAGCAGATGTAGCCCAGTTTTACGCATTTTCATTAAAACTAGCTCAAGAGTTAGGCTATATTTACGGCTATGATGATCTCTGGGCTTCTCGTGATGAGTTGAGCGAAGATGCTCAAAATACCCTTTTGCTCTATCTGGGAGTGATGCTTGGGGTGAATGGAACAGCTGCTTTGCTTCGTGCTGGTGGTGTTGCAATTGCTAAGCAAGTGATGAAAACAGTTCCCCAGAAAGCACTAACGAAGACACTTTGGTATCCAATTTTAAAAAAGGTTTTGAAAATTTTTGGAATTAACCTGACAAAAGGTAGCTTAGCTAAAGGAATGGGGAAATTTATTCCAATTTTAGGTGGAGTCATATCAGGTGGCTTAACCTTTGCAACCATGAAACCTATGGGTGAGAGTTTGCAGAAGGAATTATCTAAATTGGTTAATTATGATGAAAATCAATACCAAGAAGATATAGAAACTATCCGAAAAGAAGTGGAAATCATAGAAGGAGATTGACATGGGGATCATAAAAGTGTTGGCCAAAACCTACGGTAATTATCTTCTTACAAGGCAAGCTTTAAAAGTTGCAGAAACCATAAAAAAAGATGAAAACACAGTAGTTAGTTTGGGGAAATTAGTTCTCGTAGATAAGCTTATGGATACAGCTACTTGGTTGATGAAGCCAGAGGATATAGAATGAAATCTTTTTGGAAGCTCTTCACTCTTCTTTTTATAACACCAATTGTTGGTCTGATAAAAATTCTCTGGTTTTTAGTCTCTTTCGCCTTCCAATTACTGTTCTATAAGATTCTTTTCAAAATCATAGACTGGTTTTTCAAACTTCTCTGATGATCATGGTAAGGATAAGACTTTGAGGTTTTACTAGGAAGAGTCTATATAATTAGAAATAATGAAGTGATACGAAATAAACTAGCAAGTCTTCTACTGCTAGTTTTTTAATCTTTGCCCTTGTGGTATAATAAAAAAGAAAAAACTGTTAGAGAAAATGATGGAGGTTATGATGGACAATATCATTGATGTATCTATTCCTGTTGCGGAAGTGGTGGACAAGCATCCAGAAGTTTTAGATATCCTAGTAGAACTTGGTTTTAAACCTCTTGCAAATCCTTTGATGAGAAATACAGTCGGACGAAAAGTATCGCTCAAACAGGGGTCTAAGCTCGAGGGAACTCCTATGGATAAGATTGTACGCACACTTGAAGCAAATGGTTACGAAGTGATTGGATTAGACTAATGGCAGATGAACGAATTCATGTCCTACGGGATATTTTATTAGAATTGCATAATGGAGCCTCACCTGAATCCGTTCAGGAACGCTTTGATGCAATCTTTACAGGTGTATCAGCTATCGAGATTTCTCTCATGGAGCACGAGTTGATGAACTCGGACTCAGGTGTGACCTTTGAAGACGTCATGGAGCTCTGTGATGTCCATGCCAATCTCTTTAAAAATGCTGTTAGGGGTGTCGAAGTTGAAGATACAGAGCATCCAGGTCATCCCGTGCGTGTCTTTAAGGATGAAAATCTAGCCCTCCGTGCGGCCTTGATTCGTGTTCGTAGATTGTTAGATACATATGAATCTATGGAAGACGAGGAAATGCTTGCGGAGATGCGTAAGGGTTTGGTTCGGCAGATGGGCCTTGTAGGTCAGTTTGACCGTCATTATCAGCGTAAGGAAGAACTCTTTTTTCCAATCATGGAGCGTTACGGACATGACTCACCACCAAAAGTCATGTGGGGAGTGGATGACCAAGTCAGGGAACTCTATCAAACAGCTTTAGCGTCAACCAAGTCATTGCCAGAAGTTCCGATTTCCACTGTAAAGGAAGCTTTTGAGGCTTTTGCGACAGAATTTGAGAGTATGATTTTCAAGGAAGAATCTATCCTCCTCATGATTCTGCTCGAATCCTTTACCCAGGATGACTGGATTCAGATTGCCGAGGAAAGTGATGCTTATGGCTATGCTATCATCCGACCATCTGAGAAATGGGTACCTGAACGTAAAAGCTTTGGTGAGAAGAAAAGTGTAGAAGAACCAAGTCAGCCAGAAACTGTAGAAGGCCAAGTTCAGAAGGTTATCGATACGCCAGAAGGTCAGTTTACCATCACCTTCACACCTAAGGAAAAGGAAACAGTGCTGGACCGCCATAGCCAACAGGCTTTTGGAAATGGCTATCTCTCAGTCGAGCAGGCTAATCTTATTCTCAATCACCTGCCTATGGAGATTACCTTTGTCAATAAGGATGATATTTTCCAGTATTACAATGACAATACGCCAGCAGATGAGATGATTTTCAAGCGGACACCGTCTCAAGTCGGGCGCAATGTTGAGCTTTGTCACCCACCCAAGTACCTTGATAAGGTAAAGACCATTATGAAAGGTCTTCGTGACGGGGTCAAGGACAAGTATGAGATGTGGTTCAAGTCCGAGTCACGAGGTAAGTTTGTCCATATCATATACGCTGCGGTACACGATGAAAATGGAGAATTTCAAGGAGTCTTGGAGTATGTTCAGGATATCCAGCCTTACCGTGAGATTGATACAGACTATTTCCGTGGATTAGAATAAGGAGAAAAAATGAGTTACGAACAAGAATTTATGAAAGAATTTGAAGCTTGGGTTAATACCCAAATCATGATTAATGATATGGCGCTCAAGGAAAGCCAAAAGGTCTATGAAGAAGATCAAGATGAGCGTGCTAAAGATGCCATGATTCGCTATGAAAGTCGCTTGGATGCCTACCAGTTCTTGCTAGGCAAATTTGAAAATTTCAAGGCAGGCAAGGATTTCCATGATTTGCCGGAAGGTTTATTTGGTGAGAGACATTATTAAGAGCTATAAAAAAGTGTGGTCTATAAACCGCACTTTTTACATATGATGGGTATGCTTGGTAATCCATTGTTCTGTTTTTATTTTTAACCAAAATGAATAGATTCCAAGAGTGATAATCGTCAGTAAGAACCATTTGATCCAATTTCCAAATAACTGGGCGCCAGTTCCATCAAAATATAAGCGTTGACCATCGATGACAGTATGTCGGACTTTCCAATCTTGCATAAAACAAACGGCCCAAGGTGTGGCAATTCCTAGAGTTAAGGCAATGATGAAAAAAGCGACAATCGAGTGCCCGATAAAGCTGAGTAATCCACCGTCAAAATAACTTTCTTTGTTCATATAGAGTCTCCTTAGAATTTTATGGATAAGTAAATCGTTATTTTGTGGTATTGTAGCATAGGAGGAGATAGGAGTCAATATTTCTTGAAATAAGGCACTATAGTTCAAACGAAAATAGCATTCACGATTTGTCCTACTTATCTTTTTGTGTTACAATGTTAGCATGAAAACGAAAAATATCATTAAAACAGGTTTGGCATTAGTAGGCCTCGGAGCACTTGCTTTCGGAGCTAAGAAAGTAGCCGATGACCACAAACTCATGAAAACGCAGGAAGAGTTGACCGCTATTTTGCGTGACTCCTTTTCAGAGATGGGTGAAATTGCGACTCTCTATGTCCAAGTCTACGAAAGTAGCTTAGAGCGTCTCGTTGGTGGTGTCATTTTTGAAGATGGTCGTCACTATACCTTTGTCTATGAAGATGAAGATCTCATCTATGAGGAGGAAGTCTTATGATAAATCCTCATAGTTTGGAAGAACTAGCTAATCTAGTAGAGCAGGATGGCAAGAAAGTCTTCCTTTTTGTTGCGGATTGGTGTGGCGATTGTCGTTATATCTACCCTGCTTTGCCAGAGATTGAAGAATCAAATCCAGAGTTTACCTTTATACGAGTAGACCGTGATGAGTACATGGAACTAGCTAAACTTTGGGATGTTTACGGAATTCCAAGTCTTGTTGTTTTAGACAAGGACAAGGAGATTGGACGCTTTGTCAATCGTGACCGTAAAACCAAGGCACAAATTAACGACTTTTTAGCAGGATTAAAATAGGAGAAAAGAAAGAATGATTTTTACATATAACAAAGAACATGTCGGTGATGTCCTTATGGTCATCGTGAAAAACAGTGGCGATGCTAAACTAGATGTTGAACGTAAAGGCAATGTGGCGCGTGTTTTCCTAAAGGAAACAGGTGAAACTGTTGCTTGGAATATTTTTGAAGTTTCTAGCTTATTCGAAATTGAGGAACGTGGCCAAGTATTCTTGACAGACGACCAAGTAGCTCGTTTGAACCAAGAATTGCAAGCTCAAGATTTTACCGAAGAGATTATCAATGACAAGGAACCGAAATTTGTCGTTGGTGAAATTGTCGAGATGGTAGCACATCCAGATAGTGATCACTTGAACATCTGTCAAGTTGCTGTTGGAAATGATAAGACAGTGCAAATCGTGGCAGGTGCTCCAAATGCGCGTCTTGGTTTGAAAACCATTGTAGCTCTTCCAGGAGCTATGATGCCAAAAGGGAATCTCATTTTCCCAGGGGAACTTCGTGGTGAAAAGAGTTTTGGGATGATGTGCAGTCCTCGTGAATTGCATTTGCCAAATGCTCCACAAAAGCGTGGTGTCATTGAATTGTCCGAAGACCAAGTTGTTGGAACTCCATTCGATCCGTCTAAACACTGGACAGCTTAAATTTGTTCAGTTAGATAGGAGAAAGTAAGATGGCAAAAAATGTTGTGATCACAGGTGCAACATCAGGTATTGGGGAAGCAATCGCGCGTGCCTATCTAGAAAAAGGTGAGAATATTGTTCTCACAGGGCGTCGAACAGAAAGACTTGAATCTCTCAAAACTGAGTTTGCAGAAGCTTTTCCAAATCAAAAAGTCTGGACCTTTCCCCTTGATGTGACCGATATGACAATGGTTAAGACTGTTTGTTCAGAAATTTTAGAAACTGTGGGTCAGATTGATATATTGGTCAATAACGCTGGACTTGCTTTAGGCTTAGCTCCCTATCAGGACTATGAAGAGTTGGATATGCTGACCATGCTGGATACCAATGTCAAGGGCTTGATGGCAGTCACTCGTTGTCTCTTGCCTTCTATGGTGACTGCAAATCAAGGCCATATCATTAATATGGGTTCAACCGCAGGTATTTACGCCTACGCTGGTGCAGCAGTCTATTCAGCAACCAAGGCTGCAGTCAAAACATTTTCAGATGGACTACGGATTGATACCATTGCGACTGATATCAAGGTGACAACTATTCAGCCTGGTATTGTAGAGACTGATTTTTCAAAAGTCCGTTTCCATGGAGATGAGGCACGGGCTGCAACGGTCTATCAGGGACTTGAAGCCTTGCAGGCACAAGATATCGCAGATGCTGTAGTTTATGTGAGTAGTCAACCACGTCGTGTGCAAATCACAGATATGACCATTATGGCCAATCAACAAGCCACTGGATTTATGATTCACAGAGATTAACATTATTTAAAAAAGTTACAAATTTTGTAACTTTTTTCTTTTACCTTCGAATAGATAAGTAGGAGGATGAAAAAATGTATAATAAAATTATTCTTATTGGAAGAATCGTGGCAACACCAGAATTGCACAAAACCAACAATGACAAGTCCGTCGCACGAGCAACTATCGCAGTGAACCGTCGTTATAAAGACCAAAACGGAGAACGTGAAGCAGACTTCATCAATATTGTAGTCTGGGGCAAGCTTGCTGAAACCTTGGCGAGTTATGGAAGCAAGGGTAGTCTCATTTCTGTGGATGGGGAACTTCGTATCCGTAAGTTTGAGAAAAATGGCCAGACCAACTATGTAACAGAAGTTCTCTGTACAGGTTTCCAACTCTTAGAAAGTCGCGCCCAACGTGCTATGCGTGAAAATAATGCAGGACAAGACTTAGCAGATTTGGTCTTGGAAGAAGAGGAACTTCCATTTTAATATCAATCAAATAGAAGAGCTGGTTCGCCTATAGACCAGCTTTTTCTATTATTTTTGTAGTATTGTTCGGAAATTAATTCTTAAATAGGTCAAATAAATGCACTTGTACAATAAAATCAAGCACTTTTTTTGAAAAAGTAGTAGAATAAAGTAATATATATTCAAAATTTTCAGAAAAGGAATGAAATTTGAAGAAAAATAAAGAGAAAATAGAATTGTTGAAATGGCTGATAAAGCGTCTATTACTGCTGATTCCAGTGGTCTGTGTTCTCTTATGGCTTTTCGGCCGTTGTCAAACAAGTGGCATCAAGAATCAGACTAAAATTGGTGTCACCTATATGACCATGAACAATGGGTTCTATAAAAGTATTCATTCGGAAATTAGTCGAATTGCCGATGAAAGAGGAGCTCTTGTTTACGTCCGAGATCCAGAATTGGACGAAGAAAGACAGAGCCAACAGATTGATGATTTTTGTGCTCAAAAAGTTGATATGATAGTGATCAATCCGGTCAAGGGGGATAGCCAGTCAATTTTAACTGCTCTTGAAAAAGCTAGAAAACAAGGAATTAAAATCATTGCGGTCGATACCCAACTGAAGAATTTTAAGCCAGATGCAAGTATTGTATCCGATAACTACCAAGCGGGAGTATTGATTGCTAAAGAGTTGATGAAACGTTCTTCTAGTGCTCGGGTCCTCCTTTTGGAACATAAGGGGACTGTTTCAGCAGATACGCGGATTCAGGGGTTTAAAGACACTATTGAGGGGCACAGTTCTTATCAGATTGTATCGGAACTGGAAACCAAGGGGCAAACGGGAATCGCCATGCCGGCTGTCCAGAATTTTTTACAATCAGGGGTTGAAATTGATACCTTAGTTGCCTTAAATGATCGCTCAGCTATAGGAGCTCTGGCTGCAATTAAGGAGCAAAGAATAACTTACCCCATTGCGATTTATGGAATAGATGGTTCACCAGATATGAAATCTTTGTTGCACTCGACGGATGATGTTGTGGGGACCGTTGCTCAGTCTCCTTTGAAGATGGGAGACCGCGTGATGGAGGTCATTCAAGATATTGCTGAAGGGAAGAGCTATACCAAAGAGGTGAGCATTCCAGTTGAAATGATGACAAAGGAAAACATTGATCAGTTTGATGTGAATGGGTGGCAGTAATGAGAAAGTTTAGAGGTGTTCGATACAGTTTGGCCATTCTTATGGTCGTCAATTTTATCGCTGTTATGCTAAACAGTATCATCTATCTTCAAGCAACCAACTATATCATAGCTCAACGCCAAGCCTCTCTATTATTAGAGCGTCTAGAGCGTATTCCCTTTGCTCCATCTACGACTTTTTGGTTGTCTGCAGTTTTGTTTGCTGGGATTGCTTTGATATCGATGAGTCGATATCTGCCTCAAACGAGTCGATGGTCTATTTTTGATAAGAGGAATATTCTGGAGATTCTCCTGATGCTGCTTCTGATGTGGGTTCAAAATGTAGCTTATAACGGGCTCATTCTCTTGGTTTTTGCGGATATCTTCTATGGTTCCAAAGAGTTGAATACCAAGAGAGATCGGAAGTATTGGTTTGCCTTTATCCTAGTGAGTTTCTTGATGCTCCTTGTGACAAATTCAGATGTCTTTTCGCTTTTCTTCCCGATTCCGTCCTTAGATGTCTATATTCATTTTTATCCTGAATCTATCCGCATTCTGGCCTTTTTCTTAAAGAATTCCCTTTATGCCTCGAATATGGTACTCTTCATTATTTCACTTTTGTTTTATATTATGAACGTCCTTGCGGAAAACCACGAAGTAGAGGAAGAATTGGCTATGGTGTCCAAGGTTAATACGGAGTTGAACAATTATATGGCCTTGTCTGAGAAGATTGCAGAGGATCGGGAGCGTAAGCGGATTGCTCGTGAGATTCATGATACTTTGGGGCACGCACTAACAGGCATCTCAGCAGGTTTAGATGCTGTTGGGGTCTTGATTGATATCGATCCAAATCGGGCAAAAGAGCAGGTGAAAAACGTATCAGAAGTGGTTCGTGAAGGAATCCAAGATGTGAGAGGTTCTCTTAATCGTCTTCGTCCGGGAGCCCTTGAGGGACGAACTCTCAAAGATGCTTTAGAAAAGACCATCCGCGAGTATCAAATTCTTTCCAACTTACAAGTTGATCTAAACTATGAATGGGTAGATGTCGATATGGATGTCATGATTGAAGATACGATCTTTCGTGTCATACAAGAGTCTATGACCAATGCGGTTCGCCACGGTCACGCCAGCCAACTAAAACTCCATTTTTTTGAGGATAAAGAGAATTATTTGATCGCTTTGCAAGATAATGGAGTTGGGTTTGAAACCTTAACTTATGGTTATGGACTCAAACAGATGATGGAGCGTATTTCAATTCTAGGAGGCCAGCTTCAATTTGAAAGTCGCGATGGATTTTTCACACGTGTCAGTTTACCAAAATATAAAGAAGGGAGATAAGATATGGTGATTAAAGTAATGGTGGCAGATGACCAAGCCTTGATTCGAGAATCTTTGAAAATTATTTTGTCGGCTCACTCCGACATCGAAGTAGTAGCTACAGTGGAAGATGGGAATCATGTCTTGTCCAGTATTCCACAGACGCATCCTGATCTGATCCTGATGGATATTCGGATGCCAGGCATGGATGGGGTTTTGGCTACAAAAGAAGTAAAAGAACACTATCCGGATATCAAAATTATTATTTTAACAACTTTTGACGATGATGAATTTATCTATAGTGCACTCAAGTATGGTGCTTCAGGATATCTCTTAAAGGGAGCCTCTACAGAAGAGCTCTATGAGGCTATTAAGGTGGTGCATCAAGGTGGAGCTATGATCAATCCCAATATCGCAAGTAAGGTCTTTCAGATCTTCTCTCAAATGGCCAAATCGAATTTCTCTATTGCTGTGGATGAGGACAACGTCAAGGATTTGAGCACGACAGAATGGCGAATTATTCAAGAAGTCGGCTATGGCGAGTCAAACAAAGAAATTGCTGCCAAACTTTTCTTGTCAGAAGGAACTGTGCGCAATTACTTATCAACGATTTTGGCGAAATTAAACCTAAGAGATCGAACGCAATTAGCAATTTGGTCAGTTCAAACAGGAGTGACTAGACGCGATTTTTCAAAAGGAAATACGGAATGAAATTAAACCGAAAGCATCTTTGTTGGGGAATCGTTCTCCTTTTTGTGGTCTCTGTGAGTACTGGTTTTTATTGGTGGAAACAACAACCGATCGTGCTCCATATAGGAGTTTATGCAGGATCTAGTTGGGATGTTCCGACCAGTCAACGCTCCCATGCTTTGGATCTTGCGATTCAAAAATTTGAAAAGTCCCATCCTAATGTCCGTGTGGAATATGAAAATGGGATTCCACAGTCGGATTATTCAGACTGGCTCTCAGAAAAGATTGTTTCAGGAAAGACGCCGGATGTGTTTATGGTCTCTGAGCAAGATCTGTCTTTATTGGCGGCGCGTGGCGTTCTAGAAAAGTTAAATGGCTATATGAATCAAGAAGACCAAGCTGCTTTTTATCCTGTTGCATTTGAATCAGGTGTCTATCAGGGGCAATCCTATGCATTACCTTATGAAAGTAATCCTATTTTGATGTGTGTCAATAAAGATTTGCTGGATAAAGAAGGCATTGAGGTTCCCAAGGAAGGTTGGAGCTTGGAAGAGTTCTATACAATTTGTAAAAAACTAACCAAAGATACCAATGGAGATGGTCAATTGGATCAGTTTGGGAGTACAGAATATACATGGAAAGAAGCTTTGGCAGCAAATGGGGGTAGTCTTTTTCAAGGAGGGATGCTCAAGCTTACGGCTTCAGAAGTCAAAGAATCATTGACTTTTTTACAAAAATTGGAAGAGTTGAATAAGAACTATAAGGTGAGTTCCAAAGATTTTGACCAGGGGAAAGTCGCTTTTTATCCCATGACTTTGGCTCAATATAGAACCTATAAACCTTATCCTTACCATGTTTCAAAATATTCAAACTTCACCTGGACCTGTATCCCTATGCCTGCTAAGTCAAAAACTACCAAGGCGACTTTGGTTACGACGACTTCTTTTGCCATGTCTGCTCGGACTCCTCATTCCAAGTTAGCTTGGGAATTGATGCAATTGTTGACAGAAGATCCAGAAATTCAACAACTCCTCTTTGCTCAATCTCAAGGGATTTCCGTTATGCCACAGGTGGTCCAAAGTCAATCTAGTAAAGATCTTCTACAGGTAGATGATTTTGGCACGGATTCCTTGACCAATCAGACCTTGAATCGTATCATGGAACAAGCTGTTGAAAGTAGTCCCAAGAATGTCTCAAAAGAAATGTTGGAAAAGCTGGACTACTTGATTGGCAATGCTTTGCGCGATCAAGATGTCGAGAACCGCTTGCCTCAAATTCAGAGGGAAATTGAAAGTAGTCTTCAGGTAGGAGTTTAAAGAAAAATAAGATGACATTGTGTCAAGTGACAGATGTCATTTTTTTGTTGCTAAATGTCATGTTTATCATGTGACATTTGACAATGTAAAAGCGCTTCCAAATATTCTACAATAGAGTCAAATAAAGGAGGTGTAGCAAAATGAAATATCTCATTTTAGTCAGTCATGGTGGATTGGCAGAAGGACTAAAAACATCGCTAGCTATGTTTGCTGGTGACAAGATGAATCAGGTCATCGCAGTTGGACTTAAAGAAGGAAAATCAGTCGATGAATTTGCAGTTGATTTTAGAGAGAGCATTTCAGAATTGACAGCAGATGATTCTGTGCTGGTCTTGGCAGACATTGTAGGTGGTAGTCCATTAACCACGGCAGCCACTGTCCTAGAAGAAGCTGGAAAGCTAGATGGAGCTTTGATTCTTGGTGGGATGAACCTGACCATGGCCCTGACAGCAGTTGTGATGAAGGATGTGTTGGATGGAGACGATTTGTCAGCAACTATCTTATCAGAAGCACAATCTGCACTACAACCTTTTGAAGTTTCAGCCACTAGTGCTGAAGAAGATGATGACGATATTTAATAGGGAGGTACCTTATGGTAGTAACATTTGTACGGATTGATGACCGCATGATTCACGGTCAAACAGTCACACGCTGGGCAAAAGAAAAACCATGTGATGGTTTGATTGCCGTAAACGATGCAGCAGCATCAAACAAGGTTTTGATCCAAGCTTACAAAGGCGCATCAGACAAGAAAACCTTTGTATGGACAAAAGAAGCCTTTAAAGAAAAGTCAGCAAAAGTAACGGAATCTGACAGTCGGTACTTCTTGATTACCAAAAACCCAATCGATATGAAGGAAATTTTGGTGGATCAAGGTTTTGTCCCAGGTGATGTCAGAGAAATCATCGTTGGCCCTGCAAATGATAGACCTGGTGCAGTGAAATTGGGCAATAACCAATCCATCACCCAGGAAGAAGCAGAAGCCTTTCAGGCTATTCAAGCAGCAGGATATAAGGTGAAATTCCAATTGTTGCCGGATGTTTCAATTGGTTACTGGGATGATTTCAAATCTAAATTTGGTTTTTAAACCTAACAGTTTTATTAGTTAGGTAAATAAATTTACAAACAAAAGGAGCGTTTGTTATGACAATTTCATGGATTCAAGCAATCTTGCTTGCAGTTTTCGCCAGCTTGTCTTCAATGCCTGGTATGGGAGGTTCCAGTATCGGGAACTATACACTCGGTCGTCCCTTGATCGGTGGGTTGATCTCAGGTTTAATTCTTGGAGATGTGACAACCGGTATTATGGTCGGGGTTGCCCTTCAAGTCGTTTATATCGCCTTGGTAACACCTGGTGGAACCGTATCTGCTGATGTTCGTGCAATCTCTTATATCGGTGTTCCTCTTGCTATCTTGTTTGTGCATGCAAATCACATCACAGACGAAGCTGGAATTGCAGCAGCTGCAGCCCCAATCGGTGCAGCCGTTGGGACAATCGGTACTGTTCTTTTCTACGGTACAGCTACAATGAACTTGCTTTGGCAACACATTGGTTGGAAAGCCGTTGAAGAAGGAAACTTCAAAAAACTCTACGCAGTTGACTGGGTTTATCCTTGGATCTCTCACTTCCTCTTCTCTTTCCTTCCAACTATGATTATCACCAAATATGGTGAAAACATGGTTGATTTGATGAAACTTTACCTTCCTATGGATGGTTTCTGGATGAAAGCCCTCTTTACAGTTGGAGCCCTTCTCCCATGTGTCGGTATTGCTATCTTGTTGAAACAAATTGTTACAAAAGCAACTGACTTCATTCCATTCTTTGTTGGATTTACCTTGGCTAAATCTCTCGGCTTGAACTTGGTAGCGAGTGCGGTTGTTTCATTGATCTTTGCAGTAATCTACTATGAACTTGAAGTAATCAAATCTATGAAAGCAGCTCCGGCTGGAGTGGTGTACGTAGACGATGATGAGGAGGATATTTAAAATGGCTGATAGAAAGAAAATTTCAAAGAAAACATTAGCAAAAGCATTTCATCATTGGTATTATGGCCATTTGACTTGTTTCTCTCAAGAACACATGCAAACCTTTGGGTACTTGACTTCTATGCTTCCAATCGTAGAAGAAATGTATGATACAAAAGAAGAACAAAAGGATGCTATGCAAACCTATACTGCCTTCTTCAATACTGAACCACAACTTGGCTCTCTCGTTGTAGGGATTACGGCTGGTTTGGAAGAAGCGCGTGCAAACGGAGATGCTGTAGATGGTGAAACTATCAATGGAATGCGTGCCGGTTTAATGGGCCCAATCGCTGGTATTGGTGACTCTTTAGTCGTTGGTACCTTGATTCCAGTCCTTTTAGGGATTGCACTTGGTCTTTCTAAAGGTGGTAACGTCTCTGGTGCTATCTTCTACATCGTCGTATGGAACCTCTTAGTATACTTTGGTATGCGCTTTGCCTTCTTCAAAGGGTATCAATTAGGGGATAAAGCCGTTGAATTCCTAGTAGGACCAAAAGGACAAGCACTTCGTAAAGCAATCAGCGTTGTCGGCGGTATGGTTATCGGTGCGGTAGCAGCAACTTGGGTATCTGTTACAACAGCCCTTCAATTCGAGAATTCTGAAGGAAAAGTCTTCTTAAATATCCAAGAAAAGATTGATGGTGTTTATCCAGGTCTCTTGACAGCAACTTTCATCACTATTTGCTGGTGGTTAATGTCTAAGAAAAAAGTTTCACCAAACAAAGTTATGTTGCTTCTAGTTGTTGTCGCTTTGGTCGGTGTTGCTCTAGGTATCTTTGACCCACATCTTAATTACTAAGCTCAAGAAAAGCACATATTTACTAGTAGAAAATTTTGAGAATGAAGTAGACTAACCTCCTTCTCTTGCCCTTCATTCTCAATTTTTGTCAGGAGAATCCTCATGGTTACAAAACAAGAACTTGTTAATGGATATGAAATAGAAATTAAGTATCAACGCCACATGCTTGAAAATCTTGGCCGTTGGTTTAGCTTACTCTTTATCATTGCCAGTATAGGTATGGTCTTGATTTATCTCTTTCATAAAAGCTTCCTCCCAATCTTAATTTTCGGAATTTTACTTGCCTTGGTTGGAATATTGGGAATGGTGGTTTTTGGATATGGTATCTATCGAGGACGGATCAATCTCCAAAAAGTCGTCGATGATTTTAATCGAAAGTTAATAATTCTAAAGTGATCTTTAAGGAACATCTCATTCATTTTGAGGTGTTTTTTTCTTGACTATTTCTGACTAAGTGATACAATAGAACTATGGTTTAGCACTCGTTCGTAAAGAGTGCTAACAATATGATTATGTTATGGAGGAAAACAGATGTTGAAACCATTAGGGGACCGTGTGGTCTTGAAAATTGAAGAGAAAGAACAAACAGTCGGAGGCTTTGTCCTTGCAGGATCAGCCCAAGAAAAAACAAAAACAGCTACAGTAGTGGCTACTGGACAAGGTGTTCGCACCTTGAGTGGTGAACTAGTTGCCCCAAGTGTAAAAGTTGGAGATCAGGTTTTGGTTGAAGCTCATGCAGGTATCGAGGTCAAAGATGGTGACGAAAAATATGTCATCGTTGGTGAAGCTAACATCTTAGCAATCGTTGAAGAATAAGAGGAGGAAGTAAGTATGTCAAAAGAGATTAAATTTTCATCTGATGCACGTTCAGCTATGGTACGTGGTGTTGATATCCTAGCTGATACAGTTAAAGTAACCTTGGGGCCTAAAGGCCGTAACGTCGTTCTTGAAAAATCATTCGGCTCACCATTGATTACCAATGACGGTGTAACCATCGCTAAAGAAATCGAACTAGAAGACCATTTTGAAAATATGGGTGCCAAATTGGTGTCAGAAGTGGCTTCTAAAACCAATGATATCGCTGGTGACGGAACAACTACTGCAACTGTCTTGACCCAAGCAATCGTTCGAGAAGGAATCAAAAACGTTACTGCTGGTGCAAACCCAATTGGTATCCGCCGAGGGATTGAAGCAGCGGTTGCAACTGCTGTGGAAGCCTTGAAGAACAATGCCATTCCTGTTGCTAACAAAGAAGCGATTGCGCAGGTCGCTGCTGTATCATCTCGTTCTGAAAAAGTTGGTGAGTACATCTCTGAAGCCATGGAAAAAGTTGGTAAAGATGGTGTTATCACTATTGAAGAATCACGTGGTATGGAAACAGAGCTTGAAGTTGTAGAAGGAATGCAGTTTGACCGTGGTTATCTATCTCAGTACATGGTTACTGATAATGAAAAAATGGTTGCAGACCTTGAAAATCCATATATTTTAATTACTGACAAGAAAATTTCAAATATCCAAGAAATCTTGCCACTTCTAGAAAGCATTCTTCAAAGTAGCCGTCCGCTCTTGATTATTGCAGACGATGTTGATGGAGAAGCTCTACCAACTCTTGTCTTGAACAAGATTCGTGGAACTTTCAACGTAGTTGCTGTTAAGGCTCCTGGTTTCGGTGACCGTCGTAAAGCGATGTTGGAAGATATTGCGATTTTGACAGGTGGAACTGTTATTACCGAAGACCTTGGTCTTGAGTTGAAAGATGCTACCATCGAAGCTTTAGGTCAAGCAGCTAAAGTGTCTGTTGATAAAGATAGCACAGTTATTGTCGAAGGTGCAGGAAATCCTGAAGCCATCGCTAACCGTGTGGCTGTCATCAAGTCACAAATTGAAACAACAACTTCAGAATTCGACCGTGAAAAACTTCAAGAACGCTTGGCTAAATTGTCAGGTGGAGTAGCTGTTATCAAGGTTGGTGCTGCAACTGAAACTGAGTTGAAGGAAATGAAACTCCGTATCGAAGATGCTCTTAACGCGACTCGTGCAGCTGTTGAAGAAGGCATCGTTGCAGGTGGTGGTACTGCCCTTGTTAATGTTATCTCAGCTGTCGCTGCCTTGGAATTAGAAGGCGATGAAGCAACAGGTCGCAATATTGTTCTTCGTGCTTTAGAAGAGCCAGTTCGTCAAATTGCCTACAATGCAGGTTATGAAGGTTCAATTGTTATTGATCGTTTGAAAAATGCAGAGCTTGGAACAGGCTTCAATGCTGCAACAGGTGAATGGGTCAACATGATTGAAGCAGGAATTATCGATCCTGTTAAGGTTAGTCGTTCAGCCCTTCAGAACGCAGCTTCAGTAGCAAGTTTGATTCTAACGACAGAAGCAGTCGTAGCTAACAAACCAGAACCCGCTGCACCAGCGCCAGCTATGGATCCATCTATGATGGGTGGCTACTAAGAAATTAAAAAACAGGTAGAAATGAGAATTTTCTACCTGTTTCTTTTGAATTACTCAAAAAGAGGAAGCTCAGCCTCCTCTTTTTACATTTATTTAATTATGGTTTGATAACTTCAGCTCCATCCATGTATGGACGAAGAACTTCTGGAATGGTCACAGAACCATCTTCGTTTTGATAGTTTTCAAGGATAGCAGCGACTGTACGTCCAACAGCAAGTCCAGAACCATTCAAAGTATGAAGAAGTTTAACCTTACCATCGGCTTCATCACGGTAACGGATTTGGGCACGACGAGCTTGGAAATCTTCTGTATTTGAACAGCTTGAGATTTCACGGTAGGTATTTTGCGCAGGGATCCATACTTCCAAGTCATAAGTCTTAGCAGCTGAGAAGCCCATGTCTCCTGTAGAAAGAGCAACTACGCGATATGGAAGGTTGAGTTTTTGAAGGATGTTTTCAGCGTTGGCTGTCATCTTTTCTAGTTCTTCGTATGACTCTTCAGGTTTGGAAAATTTCACCATTTCTACCTTGTGGAATTGGTGCAAACGAATCAAACCACGAGTATCACGACCAGCTGAACCAGCTTCAGAACGGAATGATGGGCTCATAGCAGTAAAGTAGATTGGCAAGTCTTTTCCATCAAGAATTTCATCACGGTAGTAGTTGGTCAGAGGAACTTCAGCTGTCGGAATGAGGACGTAGTTCGTATCTTTCAATTCAAATGTATCTTCTTTGAATTTTGGATATTGTCCTGTACCGAACATAGAATCATGGTTAACCATGTAAGGTGTGATGACTTCAGTGTAACCTTCTTTTCCATGCTCATCCAACATGAAGTTGTAGATAGCACGTTCCAAACGAGCCCCAAGTCCTTTATAGAAGAGGAAGCGCGCTCCAGTTACCTTTCCACCACGTTCCCAGTCAAGAATACCAAGATCTTCACCTAAATCCCAGTGAGCTTTTGGTTCAAAGTCGAACTCGCGAGGAGTTCCCCAACGGCGAACTTCTACGTTATCGTCTTCGTCTGCACCGATAGGCACGCTATCAGCTGGGATGTTTGGAAGAGTTGTGGTAAATTCTGTCAATTTAGCATCGATTTCTGCCAATTCAGCATCAAGAGCTTTTACCTCGGCAGATAGGGTTTGCATGGCAGCAATCTTGTCGTCTGCATTTTCCTTGTTACGTTTAGCTTGTGCAATCTCAGCAGAAACTGTGTTACGTTCAGCTTTGAGGGTTTCAACCTTAACCAAGATGTCACGACGTTTGGCATCAATTTCTTTCATCTCATTCAAGATAGCAGCATCTACACCACGTGTAGCTAGTTTTTCTGCGACAGCATCAAAGTCTGTACGAATACGTTTGATATCTAACATATAAACTCCTTTATGAAAAAAGCACACCTGACAAAGCGTTGGAGTGGCAGGGCCACGGTTCCATCCAACTTCACAGGTGTGCACTTGATTCTGTATTTGATTTAAAACAACGGTAGAATTTCAATTAAATCTTCTATCTGCTCGCAGCACCCGCAGACTTTCTGAAAGAAGGAAGTAACCTACTTATCCGTTTCTATGATTATACTAAACTTTTTATTTTTTTGCAAATAGATTTTTAATTTTTCGACCAATGATTTGGACTAAGGTAGGCAGTTTGACTACCTTGTCATTTCCCAGTTTTTCACGAGCTATTTTAAGAATTTTTCCAGAGTCTTTTGAGGCAAAGAGAAATTTTCCTTGATCTGTAAAGATTTCAAAATGACGACTAACCTTGCGGCCTGAAACATTGGCTCCGATTTGGTTAACGCTGGACCATGGGATTTGAATATAGTCCTCGACATTACGATCTGCGTAAAATTCTAGCGCATGATCTCCAACCAGAAATTTTCCAACCTTTCCTGTAATGGAGAGATAGGAAGTTCCAGTTGTTTGCAAGTCGACGACCTTGTTGAGGGATTGTGCCATGTTTAGTCTTCCTTATTTTCACCGAAAAATGCTTGGTAGAGAGCTTTAAGGGCGGCTTTTTCTTGGTCTTTATGGACAACAAACATGATAGAAACTTCACTAGAGCCTTGTGACATCATTTGGATGTTGATGTTGTTCTCAGATAAGGCACGAGTGGCTGTAGCAGTTACCCCGATATGACGCTTCATTTTTTCCCCAACAATCATAATGATAGAGAGGTCGTGTTCGATTTCAGCGTGGTCTACCTCTGCTTTTTGTACTAATTGACGAAGGATTTCTTCTTCCTTGATCGGAGTCAATTCTCGTGAACGTAAGATGATAGACAGGTCATCGATACCAGTTGGCATGTGTTCCCAACCAATATTAAGGTCCTCAAGAATCTGAAGAACTTTACGACCAAAACCGATTTCGCGGTTCATCAGATACTTGGACATATTGATGCTGACAAAGCCAGAATCACCAGCGATCCCAACAACTGGGAATTTGTCGCTGCTATGTTGTAGCACAATGCGAGTACCTGGGTGGTCTGGATTGTTGGTATTTTTAATGACAAGAGGAATTTTCCCACGGTAGGCTGGTAGAAGTGCTTCATCGTGTAGTACAGAGAATCCAGCATAGGCCAATTCACGCATCTCACGGTAGGTTAACTCAGGAATAGAGTGTGGCTTGTGGATGATACCAGGATGGGCAGCAAAGATTCCATCTACATCAGTAAAGTTTTCATAGAGGTCAGCCTTAACACCTGCGGCGATGATAGAACCAGTAATATCGGATCCCCCACGGGAGAAGGTACAGATGTGATCTTCCTTAGTTACGCCAAAGAAACCAGGAATAACGAGGACTTCAGTTGAATTTGTCAATTCCTCGATTTTATCGTAACTTGATGGGATGATACGTGCATTTCCAGGTTCGCTTGTCACAACGATACCAGCTTCTCTAGGATGAACATAACGCGCTTCCAAGCCATTTTGGTTAAAGTAGGCTGCAATCAACTTGGCATTGTTATTTTCTCCAGCTGCTAGAAAGGTATCATAGAGAAACTTATTATCTTCAATTGGAAGAGTTGCAAGAGCACGGATGCTTTTTGAAATTTTATCTAAAACGGCTGGTTTAAGACCTAATTCGCTAACCATAGCAGCATAGCGATCAATAATCCAGTTTTGGCTTTTGCTAATGTCATTTCCAGCTACATAGTCGCGGTAGTATTTAATCAAGGCATCTGTAACCTTAGTATCTTCAGAATTACGTTTACCAGGGGCAGATACAACCACAAAACGACGTTCTGGGTCACTTTTGACAATATTTAAAACTTTTTCTAACTGACTAGCAGAGGCAAGCGAGCTTCCACCAAATTTAACAACCTTCATAAGAACTCCTAAAGTAAGTATTTTATACGATTATAGCAGAAAGAGGGGCTTTTTTCAATCTGGAAAATTTCCTATATAATTGTTTGAATGTCTCATCAGGAAAGCTTATAATAAAGGTGTAGGGGGAAAGACTCTTCTGATGAAAGGAGTTGGGAAAGATGATTAAAAGAGTGTTTTGTTTAATACTACTAGTCCTTACCTTCGTGATGATTCCTACAAATATCGGAGCAAGTTCTCAACCTCTTCCCAGTGGTCGTTTGACCGGAGAAGAATTAGCGATAGAATATGCTCAGGAACGTCAAATTTCAGTTGAGAGGGCTAAAATTATCTTATCTATCGGCTTGTCAGATAGTAAGGCAAGGACCTATCGAATTCTCTCTGAAAAGATTATCGTCAATCCTAACTATGAAGTTAGAATCAAGTTTTATTGTCGAACAGATGAAAGTGGACAATTTAGAGGAATCACGAAACTCTTAGCTACAAGTCTGGTCACCAAGGACGGGGATAAGGAAGCTCCTTTTACAGGAAATCTTTTTGCCTACCTTGAAGATCCAAATCGTGTTTTTTACATGGTTTCAGGAGAATTCTACCATAAAGGCTCCAATCAAGAACAACTCTATCAAAGAGAAGGAGGGCGGATGCTTGAAGTCATTTATGACTTCATGGATGATACAAGTACTGGTTTTCCTGTATTTTTAGAGACCAAACTAAGTTTTTAAAATCGGCCGATACACTTTCGGTCGATTTTTCTCTTGTCTAATAAGCTGGAAAAAGATATAATTTGAAAATAAAATAATTTAAACATCGTTGTAATGTAAAAGGAGTGGCTATGGATCATATTCTCTATCAAGTTCAAGACAATCTAGCGATGATAACTCTGAATCGTCCTGAGGTGGCCAATGGTTTTCATATTCCTATGTGTCAAGAAATTCTAGAAGCATTGGAATTGGCTGAAAAAGATGCTTCGGTTTCGTTTGTTCTCATTAATGCTGCCGGCAAAGTCTTCTCTGTTGGGGGCGATCTAGTAGAAATGAAACGTGCTGTTGAAAAGGATGATATTTCCTCCCTCACACAAATCGCGGAGTTGGTAAATACGATTTCCTATAAGATTAAACAAATTCCTAAACCAGTCATTATGGAGGTGGATGGAGCAGTTGCTGGGGCAGCGGCTAATATGGCTTTGGCAGTTGATTTCTGTATTGCTTCTGACAGGGCTAAATTTATTCAGGCCTTTGTAGGTGTGGGCTTGGCTCCAGACGCGGGTGGTTTATTCTTGCTGACACGATCACTGGGTGCGATTCGGGCAACGCAATTAGCTATGACGGGTGAAGCTTTCACAGCAGAAAAAGCACTGGAAGCTGGAGTTGTCTACCGTCTTTGTGCTAGTGATCAATTAGAAAAGACAAGAGAGCAACTATTGAAGAAGTTGAGACGGGGCTCTTCTAACTCTTATGCGGTCATTAAGGAATTGGTTTGGGAGAGTGAGTTTAAGCAGTGGCATGAATATGCCAAATTGGAATTGAAGCTACAGGAAACTCTATCTTATACTGAAGATTTTAAGGAAGGTGTTCGTGCACATTCTGAAAGAAGACGTCCAAAATTTATGGGGAAATAATAAAATACTTGCGCAATTCTTTGAAGTTTGATATACTTTTTTTGTCAAATGTTTTGATAGTTAAACTTTTTTGATGAGGGAGGGAAGAAAATTGGACTACCAACGGATCAATGACTATTTAACATCTATTTTTAATAACGTCCTTGTGATTGAGGAAGTGAGTTTGAGAGGTAGTCGTTTCAAGGATATCTCAATCAAGGAAATGCACACGATCGATGTGATTGGCAAGTTTCCAGATGTGACTCCAAGTCAAGTGTCCAAAGAGTTGATGGTAACTCTAGGAACCGTGACAACTAGCTTGAACAACTTGGAACGAAAAGGTTATATCGAGCGCTTGCGATCAGATCAGGATCGTCGTGTAGTACATCTGCATTTGACAAAGAAAGGTCGCTTGGTACATCGGCTCCATAGACGTTTTCACAAGGCCATGGTCGAAAGGATCATCGAAGGCATGAGCCCAGAGGAAATGGATGTCATGAGTAAAGGTTTGACCAATCTTTATCAATTTTTGGAGGATTTGAAATAATGGCTTTTGCGAAAATAAGCCAGGTTGCTCATTATGTGCCAGAGCAAGTGGTTACAAATCATGATTTAGCTCAGATTATGGATACCAATGATGAGTGGATTTCAAGTCGGACGGGAATACGACAAAGGCATATTTCAAGAACAGAATCTACTAGTGATTTGGCTACAGAGGTTGCTAAGAAACTGATGACAAAAGCTGGAATCACAGGAGAGGAGTTGGATTTTATCATCCTAGCCACTATCACTCCAGATTCGATGATGCCCTCTACGGCTGCTCGTGTCCAAGCTAATATTGGTGCTAATAAGGCATTTGCTTTTGACTTAACAGCTGCTTGTAGTGGATTTGTATTTGCTCTTTCAACTGCTGAAAAGTTTATCGCTTCTGGTCGCTTTCAAAAAGGCTTGGTGATTGGCAGTGAAACCCTCTCTAAAGCAGTCGATTGGTCGGACCGATCAACAGCTGTTTTGTTTGGAGATGGTGCTGGTGGTGTTTTGCTAGAAGCTAGCGAGCAAGAGCATTTCTTGGCTGAGAGTCTCAATAGTGATGGGAGTCGCAGCGAGTGTCTAACCTATGGACATTCAGGCTTGCATTCTCCATTTTCAGATCAAGAAAGTGCAGATTCATTTTTGAAGATGGATGGACGCGCAGTCTTTGATTTTGCCATTCGGGATGTAGCCAAGTCTATCAAGCAGACTATTGATGAATCTCCTATAGAGGCGACAGACTTGGATTATCTGCTACTTCATCAGGCTAATGACCGTATTTTGGATAAAATGGCTAGAAAAATCGGTGTCGACCGAGACAAACTTCCAGCCAATATGATGGAATATGGCAATACCAGTGCAGCAAGTATCCCGATTTTACTTTCAGAGTGTGTGGAACAAGGTCTTATCCATTTAGATGGTAGCCAAACTGTTCTGCTATCAGGCTTCGGTGGAGGCTTGACCTGGGGCACGCTCATCCTTACAATTTAGGTAATCATGTGGTGAACACATTGTTATAAAAAACTATTTATTTTAAAGGAGTCCTATCATGGCAGTATTTGAAAAAGTACAAGAAATTATCGTTGAAGAACTTGGAAAAGACGCATCAGAAGTAACACTTGAATCAACTTTTGATGATTTGGACGCAGATTCATTGGACTTGTTCCAAGTAATCTCAGAAATCGAAGATGCTTTTGATATCCAAATCGAAGCAGAAGATGACTTGAAAACAGTTGGTGACTTGGTTGCTTATGTTGAAGAGCAAACAAAATAATTTATACTCTTCAAAAATCAAATTCAAACCACGTCAGCTTCGCCTTGCCGTACTCGAGTACAGCCTTCGGCTAGCTTCCTAGTTTGCTCTTTGATTTTCATTGAGTATTAAATAAACGGAGAAGGAGTAGGGAAACCCGCTCCCTCTTGTTCAGGTAATAGTTTGACAGTCAAAGTATAATGCGGTCGAACTATTACGTAAGCAAGACATATGGAGGCACTATGAAAACACGTATTACAGAATTATTGAATATTAAATATCCTATCTTCCAAGGTGGAATGGCCTGGGTTGCAGATGGTGACCTTGCTGGAGCTGTTTCAAAAGCAGGTGGTCTAGGTATCATCGGTGGAGGAAATGCTCCTAAAGAAGTGGTTAAGGCCAATATCGATAAGATTAAATCTTTAACAGACAAGCCTTTTGGTGTCAACATTATGCTTCTGTCTCCATTTGTTGATGATATTGTTGACCTCGTCATTGAAGAAGGGGTTAAGGTAGTCACAACTGGCGCAGGAAACCCAAGTAAATATATGGAGCGATTCCATGAAGCGGGAATCACCGTTATTCCTGTTGTTCCTAGTGTTGCTTTGGCTAAACGCATGGAAAAAATCGGTGCAGACGCTGTTATTGCAGAAGGTATGGAAGCAGGTGGACACATTGGTAAACTAACAACTATGACCTTGGTTCGTCAAGTTGCAGCTGCTGTTTCTATTCCTGTTATCGCTGCTGGTGGTATTGCAGACGGTGAAGGAGCTGCTGCTGGCTTTATGCTTGGTGCAGAGGCTGTGCAAGTAGGAACTCGTTTTGTAGTTGCTAAAGAATCAAATGCCCATCCAAACTATAAAGCTAAAATTTTAAAAGCTCGTGATATTGATACAACGATTTCGGCACAACATTTTGGACACGCAGTTCGTGCCATTAAAAACAAATTGACTCGTGATTTCGAGCAAGCTGAAAAAGATGCCTTTAAACAAGAAAATCCAGATTTAGAAATTTTTGAGCAGATGGGCGCAGGAGCCTTAGCTAAAGCAGTTGTCCATGGGGATGTGGATGGCGGTTCAGTGATGGCCGGCCAGATTGCAGGTTTGGTATCTAAAGAAGAAACTGTTGAAGAAATCTTAAAAGATATTTATTATGGTGCAGCTGAAAAGATTCAAGCAGAAGCTGCTCGTTGGGCAGGAGTTACAAGAAATGACTAAAACAGCCTTTCTATTTGCAGGTCAAGGAGCTCAATACCTAGGAATGGGTCGCGAGCTCTATGACCAATATGCTATCGTCAAGGAAACAATCGATCAAGCTAGCCAAGTCTTGGGTTATGATCTCCGTGATTTGATTGATAATGATGAAACAAAGTTAAATCAGACTCGTTATACGCAACCAGCTATTTTAGCTACGTCCGTTGCTATTTACCGTCTTTTAAGGGAGAAAGGTTACCAGCCTGATATGGTGGCAGGTTTGTCTCTTGGAGAATATTCTGCCCTAGTAGCTAGTGGTGCCTTGGATTTTGAAGATGCAGTGGCTCTTGTTGCTAAGCGTGGAGCTTTTATGGAAGAAGCGGCACCTGCAGGATCAGGGAAAATGGTAGCTGTCCTCAATACACCAGTTGAAGTGATTGAAAAAGCTTGTCAAGAAGCTTCTCAACTTGGTGTTGTAACTCCAGCTAACTACAATACGCCGAGTCAAATTGTTATTGGTGGGGAGGTGGCTGCAGTGGATCGTGCAGTTGAACTCTTGCAAGAAGCGGGAGCAAAACGTTTGATTCCGCTCAATGTTTCTGGACCTTTCCATACAGCTTTATTGGAATCTGCTAGTCAAAAATTAGCTCAAGCCCTAGAAGATGTTGAGTTTAATGACTTTGCTTGTCCACTTGTTGGTAATACAGAAGCAAAGGTTATGGAAAAAGAACGAATTGCAGAACTCTTGACTCGTCAAGTTAAGGAACCTGTCCGTTTTTATGAAAGTATTGCAGTCATGCAAGAAGCGGGTGTCACTCGTTTTATCGAGATTGGACCTGGTAAAGTTTTGTCAGGATTCGTCAAAAAGATTGATAAAACAGCTCAACTTTCTAATGTGGAAGATCAAGCAAGCTTACAAGCACTCTTAGAAAGTTAGACCAAAATGGTAGAAGTTCTGAAAGGAGAAAAATGAAACTAGAACAGAAAAATGTCTTTATTACAGGCTCAAGTCGAGGAATTGGTCTTGCCATTGCTCATAAATTTGCCAGCTTGGGAGCCAATGTTGTCTTGAATAGTCGTGGTGAAATCTCCGAGGAGCTTCTTGCCGAATTTAAACCGTACGGGGTGAAGGTCCTTGCTATTTCTGGTGACGTTTCTGATTTTGCGGATGCAAAACGTATGGTAGACCAAGCCATTGAAGAGTTGGGGTCAGTTGATATCTTAGTAAATAATGCTGGAATTACTCAAGATACTCTCATGCTCAAGATGACAGAAGAAGATTTTGAGAAGGTCTTGAAAGTCAATCTGACAGGGGCTTTCAATATGACACAATCAGTCTTGAAACCGATGATAAAAGCTCGCGAAGGTGCTATCATCAATATGTCTAGTGTTGTCGGTCTGATGGGAAATATTGGTCAAGCCAACTACGCTGCTTCTAAGGCTGGTCTGATTGGATTTACCAAATCAGTAGCACGTGAGGTTGCCAATCGCAATGTTCGCGTCAATGCCATTGCTCCAGGAATGATTGAATCAGATATGACTGCTGTTCTATCTGATAAGGTCAAAGATGCCATGTTGGCACAAATTCCGATGAAACAATTTGGCAAAGCTGAGCAAGTCGCAGAGTTCACAGCCTTTCTTGCAAGTCAGGATTATCTAACGGGACAGGTCATTGCAATTGATGGTGGACTAACCATGCAATAAGAGTTAAAATAGAGGTATGAAAATGAAACTAAATCGTGTAGTAGTAACAGGTTATGGATTGACATCTCCAATCGGGAACACACCAGAAGAATTTTGGAACAGTCTTAAAAATGGAAAGATTGGAATTGGTGAAATCACCAAATTTGATCACAGTGCTTTTGACGTTCATAATGCGGCAGAAATCCAGGATTTTCCTTTTGACAAATATTTTGTAAAAAAAGATACCCACCGTTTTGATGACTATTCTTTGTATGCGCTATATGCAGCCCAAGAAGCCGTTAATCATGCAGGTCTTGATGTAGAGACTTTAGATAAGGATCGCTTTGGTGTTATCGTTGCTTCAGGTATCGGTGGAATCAAGGAAATCGAAGATCAAGTGGTTCGCCTTCATGAAAAAGGTCCAAAACGTGTGAAACCGATGACCCTTCCAAAAGCTTTAGCAAATATGGGCTCAGGAAATATTGCTATGCGCTTTGGCGCTAATGGTATTTGTAAATCTATCAATACTGCTTGTGCTTCTTCAAATGATGCAATCGGGGATGCCTTTCGTTCCATCAAGTTTGGTTACCAAGATGTTATGCTAGTTGGTGGTTCTGAGGCTTCTATCACTCCATTTGCCATTGCAGGCTTCCAAGCCTTGACAGCTCTTTCAACAACAGAGGATCCAAGTCGTGCCTCTATTCCATTTGACAAAGACCGTAATGGTTTTGTCATGGGAGAAGGGGCAGGGATGTTGGTTCTTGAAAGTTTAGAGCATGCTCAAAAACGGGGAGCAACTATCTTGTCTGAAGTTGTTGGTTACGGGAATACCTGTGATGCCCACCATATGACTTCACCACATCCAGAAGGTCAAGGAGCTATTAAAGCCATCAAACTTGCCTTGGAAGAAGCAGAGATCACACCAGATCAAGTAGCTTATGTCAATGCTCATGGTACATCAACTCCTGCTAATGAAAAAGGAGAAAGTGGAGCAATCGTAGCAGTTCTTGGTAAGGAAGTACCTGTATCTTCAACCAAGTCATTTACTGGACACTTGCTCGGTGCAGCTGGTGCAGTTGAAGCAATTGCAACAATTGAAGCCATCCGTAACAACTATGTTCCAATGACAGCTGGGACAACAGAATTATCAGACTACATTGAAGCAAACGTTATTTATGGACAAGGATTGGAACGTGAAATTCCTTATGCTATCTCAAATACCTTTGGATTTGGTGGGCATAATGCAGTTCTTGCTTTCAAACGTTGGGAGAATAAGTAAAGATGAATTTAAATGAAATCAAAGACCTGATGGCGCAATTTGACCAGTCAAGCTTGAAAGAATTTTCTTATAAGAATGGAACGGATGAGTTGGTCTTCAGTAAGAATGAAGCGAAACTTGTTGCAGAAGCAAGTCCAGCACCTCAAGCTGTGGTTCCAGCAACTGTAGAAGTGGTTTCAGAATCAAGTGCTAGTGAATCTGTAGCTGAGGGGGACCTTGTAGAAAGTCCACTTGTCGGAGTTGCTTACTTGGCTGCCGGACCAGACAAATCTAATTTTGTTTCAGTCGGTGATACTGTTAAAAAAGGCCAAACCTTGGTCATCATCGAAGCCATGAAGATTATGAATGAAATTCCAGCACCTAAAGATGGTGTTGTAACAGAAATTTTAGTTGAAAATGAAGAAATGGTTGAGTTCGGGAAAGGCTTGGTACGTATCAAATGATTGATATTCAAGGAATTAAAGAAGCTTTGCCACACCGCTATCCCATGCTCTTAGTAGATCGTGTCTTAGAAGTTAGCGAAGATACAATCGTTGCTATTAAAAATGTAACGATTAACGAACCTTTCTTCAATGGTCATTTTCCTCAATACCCAGTTATGCCTGGAGTCCTCATTATGGAAGCTTTGGCACAAACAGCAGGTGTTTTGGAATTATCAAAACCTGAGAACAAAGGGAAGCTTGTCTTCTATGCTGGTATGGACAAAGTTAAATTTAAAAAACAAGTTGTTCCTGGTGATCAGCTTGTCATGACAGCAACTTTTGTCAAACGTCGTGGCACAATCGCCGTAGTAGAAGCGAAGGCAGAAGTAGATGGTAAGCTTGCAGCAAGCGGCACTCTGACCTTTGCTATTGGAAACTAGGGAGGTTTTCCATGTTTCGTAAGATTTTAATTGCCAATCGTGGTGAAATCGCTGTTCGTATTATTCGTGCGGCACGAGAATTAGGAATTGTAACAGTCGCTGTCTATTCGACTGCTGACAAGGAAGCACTCCACACGCTTTTGGCTGATGAGGCTATCTGTATCGGCCCTGGGAAGGCTACAGAATCTTATCTGAACATCAATGCCATCCTATCAGCTGCGGTATTGACTGAAGCTGAAGCTATTCACCCTGGATTTGGTTTCTTAAGTGAAAATTCCAAGTTTGCAACCATGTGTGAAGAAGTTGGTATCAAATTTATCGGACCATCAGCTCGTGTAATGGATATCATGGGAGATAAAATTAACGCCCGTGCTCAAATGATTAAGGCAAACGTGCCTGTCATTCCAGGATCAGATGGAGAAGTCCATACTGCAGAAGAGGCCCTCACTATTGCCGAAAAAATTGGTTATCCAGTTATGCTGAAAGCTTCAGCTGGAGGTGGTGGAAAAGGGATTCGTAAGGTTGAAAAAGCAGAAGATCTCGTGTCAGCCTTTGAAACAGCCTCTAGTGAAGCCAAAGCCAACTTTGGTAATGGGGCTATGTACCTTGAGCGTGTGATCTACCCTGCTCGCCACATTGAAGTACAGATTCTTGCTGACCAAATGGGACATGTTATTCACCTTGGTGAACGTGACTGTTCGCTTCAACGGAATAACCAAAAGGTTTTAGAAGAAAGTCCTTCGATTGCTATAGGGAAAACCCTTCGTAATGAAATTGGTGCAGCGGCAGTACGTGCAGCGGAGTCTGTAGGCTACGAAAACGCTGGAACCATTGAATTCCTGCTAGATGAAGCGACTGGTAAATTCTACTTTATGGAGATGAATACGCGTGTCCAAGTAGAACATCCAGTAACCGAATTTGTATCTGGTGTGGATATTGTCAAGGAACAAATCCGTATCGCAGCAGGTCAACCTTTGACCTTGAAGCAAGAAGATATTGTTCTAAAAGGACATGCTATTGAGTGCCGTATCAACGCAGAAAATCCAGCCTTTAATTTTGCACCAAGTCCTGGTAAGATTACCAATCTTTATCTCCCAAGTGGTGGTGTAGGCTTGCGTGTTGATTCTGCAGTTTATCCAGGTTATACCATTCCGCCATACTATGATAGTATGATTGCTAAAATTATTGTTCATGGCGAAAATCGTTTTGATGCTCTCATGAAAATGCAACGAGCTCTTTATGAACTCGAAATTGAAGGGGTTGTCACCAATGCTGATTTCCAACTGGATCTAATTTCAGATCGTCGCGTGATAGCAGGGGACTACGATACTTCATTCTTGATGGAAACTTTCTTACCATACTATCAAGAAAAAGAATAATGTAATACTCTTCGAAAATTAAATTCAAACCGCGTCAGCTTCGCTTTGGATTATATATGTGACTGATTTCATCAGTCTTATCTACAACCTCAAAGCTGTGCTTTGAGCAACCTGCGGCTAGCTTCCTAGTTTGCTCTTTGATTTTCATTGAGTATAAAATAGTATAAGACTGAAAAGGGGGATGTATGGCTCTATTTAGTAAAAAAGATAAATATATTCGAATCAATCCCAATCGTTCGACTGTAAATCAACCTCAGATCAAGCCAGAGGTTCCAGATGAGCTCTTCTCCCAATGTCCAGGTTGCAAATATACGATTTACCAAAAGGACTTGGGGAGTGAGCGTATATGCCCTCACTGTGGCTATACCTTCCGTATTTCAGCTCAAGAGCGTTTAGCTTTAACCATTGATATGGGGACGTTTTTGGAAATGTTTAAAGGGATTGAGACTCAGGATCCTTTGAATTTTCCAGGCTATCGTAAAAAATTGACTTTGATGCGTGAAAAGACAGGTCTTGATGAGGCTGTTGTAACAGGAACAGCTTTGATTAAGGGAGAGAAGGTTGCCCTTGGCATCATGGATTCTAACTTTATTATGGCGTCAATGGGGACAGTTGTTGGTGAAAAAATTACTCGCTTGTTCGAATATGCGACCGCTGAAAAATTACCTGTCGTATTGTTTACAGCTTCTGGTGGAGCACGAATGCAGGAAGGAATCATGAGCTTGATGCAGATGGCCAAAATCTCTGCCGCAGTCAAACGTCATTCCAATGCAGGTCTCTTTTATCTGACAATCCTTACTGACCCGACGACTGGAGGAGTAACAGCTTCCTTCGCTATGGAAGGGGATATCATCTTGGCAGAACCCCAAAGTTTGGTAGGTTTTGCTGGACGCCGTGTGATTGAAAATACAGTAAGAGAAGACCTACCAGAAGACTTCCAGAAAGCAGAGTTTTTACTGGAACATGGTTTTGTAGATGCAATTATTAAACGACGAGAATTGCCAGATACGATTGCTCGATTAGTAAGACTACACAGGAGGGAGAGTTGATGAATATTGCGAAAATCGTTAGAGAAGCTCGTGAACAAACTCGCCTAACAGCCTTGGACTTCGCAACAGGAATTTTTGATGATTTTATTGAGCTGCATGGGGATCGCTCCTTCCGTGATGATGGTGCTATTATTGGTGGTATCGGTTGGTTGGGAGACCAAGCAGTGACTGTTGTTGGAATCCAAAAAGGTAAAAGTTTACAAGATAATCTTAACCGTAACTTTGGTCAACCTCATCCTGAAGGTTATCGAAAAGCCCTTCGTTTGATGAAGCAAGCAGAAAAGTTTGGTCGTCCAATTGTAACCTTTATCAATACTGCTGGTGCCTATCCTGGTGTAGGCGCAGAAGAACGGGGTCAAGGTGAAGCCATTGCTCGCAATCTCTTTGAAATGAGCGACCTAAAAGTGCCCATAATCGCCATTATTATCGGTGAAGGGGGCTCTGGTGGAGCTCTAGCTCTAGCAGTAGCTGACCGTGTTTGGATGCTAGAAAACTCTATCTATGCAGTTCTCAGTCCCGAAGGCTTTGCTTCTATCTTGTGGAAAGATGGCACGCGTGCCATGGAAGCAGCTGAGTTGATGAAAATCACCTCGTATGAGTTGTTGGATATGCAAGTTGTTGATAAGGTCATCTCTGAGGTGGGTCTATCAAGTAAAGATCTGATCAAGCAAGTGAAAGAACAACTTCAAGCGGAGCTAGACACACTTGGTAAACTTTCGCTAGACCAACTCATTGAAGAACGTTACCAACGCTTTAGAAAATACTAAAAAGTAAGCTAGGACTAAGATATAGTTCTAGCTTTTTGGATTCTATAAAATACATTTCATGATTAAGAATTGACAGTTGAGGAAATGGAACTGAGAGTCGTTAAAAAAAGATGTATATTATATAATAAGGAATGATAATCTATAAGTGCTACAGAGAATAGATTAATACTCAATGAAAATCAAAGAGCAAACTAGGAAGCTAGCCGAAGGCTGTACTTGAGTACGGCAAGGTGAAGCTGACGTGGTTTGAATTAGCATAAGTTTTTATAGATTTTATGCTGTGCTAGGTCAGTATGTAACTGATAAACTGAATAAGAGGGTGTTATTTTTTCCTACATCAAGGTAATTTTAATTTTTTAGGAGTGAGTATGAAAAAACTAGGGCATTTGGGAACCTATATATTATTGGTATTCCTATCGGTTTATCTACTAGAATTTAGTAGTCTTCATCTGACTAAGTTTTTAGGATGGAGGATAAATGACTATTCTATCTTTTTAACAGTTGAAGTAATAGCTCTTTTGCTATTATTTATCTACTGGCTCAAAAAGAAAGAGATGCTCTATATTTTCGAAAAAAAGGGTTCAAAGAAGTCAAGATTCTTTTTCCTTGTAGCTGGTCTAGTGGCTACTTATTTTTATCGTCAATTAGTGGATGCTTTTCAATTACAGTTTCATCACTTAATTGATAACAAGTATATCTTTCAAGACCTTCTTTCGACTTTATACTCCAATGGGCAACCAACTTTTCTATCAACTGTTCTCAGTTTTAGTTTAATAGTAGTCGTCGCACCTATATTGGAGGAGATAGTTCTGAGAGGAATACCTTCTTTTCAAATTCCAAGTATTATCTGGATGTTATCTTATCAGCTCTTATCTTTGGGCTCAGTCACTTGGTATTATCGCATCGTGATCCTATCAGTTTGATGTTTTATAGTTTAGGCGGTCTCTTCTATGCCCTGATCTACCGTTGGACAAAGAATCTAAAGCTCACAATCCTTTGCCATAGTTTTTTCAACTTTCTCATTTATGCCAAGCCCATCTGGATATTTGTTTATAATTATGTCTATTACCACTTTTTTAGATAGTGGAAGGCAAAGAAAAAAGTGTTTGATCGGAGTCAAACACTTTTTCTATATTATTTAATCTTCTTCTGTCACAAATTGACTGAGGAGTCCATTGATGAAACGGGCTGACTTTTGATCTGAAAAGCTCTTAGCAAGTTCAATAGCTTCGTTAACAGCCACGAGCTGAGGAGTATCAAATGAAGTGATTTCAAAAACTCCTAGGCGTAGTAAATTCTTTTCTACCAAAGTCAGACGATCGATGGTCCAACCAGTTTTCAAATGTTGAGTGATTTGTTTGTCCAGATCATCCTTCTTAGCTTGGACACCAGAAACGAGCTCTACAAGGAAGTTAGGAAGTTGTACGTCTGTATCTTCGCGATCATGTGTGTAGGCAAAGCGACAAGCAGTTTCTAGATCTGAACCATATTCAAGACTCATCAAGGCTTGGAAAGCACACTTACGTAGTTCACGTCTAGATTCTAATAATGGACTAGTCATTGAGGAAGTCCTCGTCGAATAAGTCTTTCAATTCTGGTTTTGGTGTTTTATCTGGAACGATACCTGAAACGTGAATGTTGACAGCAGAGATTTCAACATCAGCCATGTTACGGACAGCATCCTTAACAGCTTTCTGGATAGCCATAGCAACCTTAGGAACTTTGACACCGTACTCTAGGTAGAGGTAGATATCAGCTGTGAGCTCATCGTTTGCTTCTTTTAGATATACGCCACGACCAAGAGAAAGTTTTGAAAGGGTGTCAGATACTGATTTGTTTGAAAAAGAGTGTACGCCTTCAACTTTCGCAGTTGCAATAGCAATGATTTTTTCTAGTACACGTGGGGCGATGACGATTTCGCCAAGTTGTTCTTCAATTCCCATAGAATGACCTCTTTCTAGTTTCTAGAGATTAGGCGCGAGAAACGTAAGTTCCTTCTGCAGTGTTGATAATCAATTTTTGACCTGCTTCGATGAAATCTGGAACGTTCACGACAAGACCAGTTTCCATTGTTGCTGGTTTACCAGAACCTGTAACAGTAGCACCTTTGATAGATGGTTGTGTTTCAGCAACTGTCAATTCAACAGTAGTTGGTACAGTTACACCGATTACTTCAGTTCCGTAGAATTGAATTTTTACATCTGAGTTTTCAAGGATGTAAAGCAATTCGTTTTCAACATTTACAACAGGAATTTCGTATTGGTCGTAAGTTTCTGTGTTCATGAAGTAAGCTGTGTCGTCCATTTTGTACAAGTATTGAGCTGGAACTGTTTCGATGATCGCTTGCTCAAATTTTTCTTCTGGGCGGTAGCTTGTTTCAAAAGTTGAACCAGTGCGGACATCACGCAATTTCATACGCATGATAGTGTTTCCTTTACCTGGTTTGTGGTGGCTAGCTTCCAAAACGCGGATCAATTTTCCTTCAGCTGTTTCAAAAGTCATACCAGCCTTTAGTTTACTTGCTTCAATCATATTTTTACCTCTTTAATAAATATTATTACTCTTCATTCTACCATAAAATGGTCTGAAAATAAAGCCAAAATGGTTTTGAAAGATACCAGAAGGGTAACATTAACCTTCTGGCTGCTTTCCTTCCGCTTAATCTTCTTTCAACTTAGCCAATTCTTGGGCAAGTAGTTTAAGGGCGACTTGTGGGTTGGCTTGACCCTTGGTTGCTTTCATGAGGAATCCTGTGAAGGCCTTGTCGGCGTTACGTTTTCCTGACTTGAAGTCGGCAACAGCGGCTTCATTATCCGCAAAGACTTGATGAATAATTGGAATCAAAACATCAGGATCTGAGATTTGAACTAAACCAGCTTTTTCCACGTATTCACGAGCGCCACCACCATTTTTAGCTAGGTGAACAAAGACTTTCTTGGCAATCTTAGACGAAATAGTACCGTCTTCGATAATGGCAATCATTTCAACCAAGTTTTCTGGTGTCAATTCGATTTGTTCCAGTGTCTTACCTTCGGCGTTCAAGAATTGAGCGACTTCACCTTGGAGCCAGTTAGAAACTTGTTTAGTATCACCACCGAGGGCAACAGCTTTCTCAAAGAAGTCAGAAGTAACTTTATTAGCTGTCAACTGGCTAGCATCGTAGTCTGACAAGCCGAGGTCAGAGACATAGCGTGCACGGCGCTCTTTTGGAAACTCTGGTAACTCCGTACGCATTTCTTCAATCCACTCGTCAGAAATTTCAAAGAGTGGTAGGTCTGGTTCTGGGAAGTAGCGGTAGTCTGCAGCACCTTCTTTGACACGCATGAGGATGGTTGCTTTATTCGCTTCATCGTAACGGCGTGTTTCTTGGCGAATTTGACCGCCTGAGCGAAGGATTTCAGCCTGGCGTTGGACTTCGTATTCAAGACCCTTGCGAACGTTTGAGAAGGAGTTGAGGTTTTTCAACTCAGTCTTGGTACCGAATTTTTCTTGACCGTAAGGACGAAGGGAGATGTTGGCATCCACACGCATAGACCCTTCTTCCATCTTAACGTCAGAAATACCAGCGTACTGGATAACTTCCTTGAGGGCAGTTAGGTAAGCATAGGCTTCTTCTGGCGAACGCATGTCGGCTTCAGATACAATCTCAATCAAGGGCACCCCTTGGCGGTTGAGGTCTACATAAGAGTAGCCATCAGTACCGTGGGTGTTTTTACCAGCGTCTTCTTCTAGGTGGGCACGCTCGATACCGATTTTCTTAGTTGTACCGTCTTCTAGCTCCACTTCAATCCAACCGTTGTAGCCGATTGGTTCATCAAACTGAGAAATTTGGTAGGCTTTGGGATTATCAGGGTAGAAGTAGTTCTTGCGGTCAAAGTGCATCTTCTTGTGGATGTCCATGTTAAGGGCAAGAGCCGCTTTAATACCAGCATCGACAACACCTTTATTGAGAACTGGCAGTACTCCTGGGAAAGACCAGTCAATCACGTTAGTGTTGGCATTTTGGTCATTTCCAAAGTGGGCAGAAGTAGGTGAGAAGATTTTTGAATTGGTGTTGAGCTCTACGTGGACTTCAAGTCCGATGACTGTTTCAAAGTTCATTAGTTGTCACCTCCAAAAATCACGGGTTGTTGTTTGTGGTAGTCTGTTGTTGCTTCAAAAGCAGCAGCAGCTTGGTAAATGGTTTCTTCTGAGTATTTAGGACCAATCAATTGTAGACCGACAGGTAGTCCTTGAGAGAATCCAGCAGGAATCGAAATTCCTGGGAGACCAGCCAAGTTGACTGGGATGGTCAAGAGGTCAGCCAAGTACATAGCAACTGGATCATGGTTGAGAGAATCCAAGTCATAAGCAACGCTTGGAGCAGTTGGACCTAAAATCAAGTCGTAATCCGCGAAGACTTTTTCGAAATCTTGGATGATGAGGGTACGGACCTGACCAGCCTTCTTATAGTAGGCATCGTAGTAACCTGATGAAAGGCTGAAAGTACCTAGCATGATGCGGCGTTTCACTTCTTCACCGAAACCTTGACTACGGCTGTTTACATAGATTTCATCAAGGTTGCTTGCATCCTCTGCGCGGTAGCCGTAACGAATACCGTCAAAACGTTGCAAGTTTGATGAAGCTTCTGATGAAGCGATGATGTAGTAAACGGCAACACCGTATTTTGAGTGAGGAAGGCTAACTTCTTCAACGATAGCACCCAGTTTTTCAAAGTGTTTAGCAGCATTAAGGATGGTTTCTTTAACCTCTGGATCAATTCCTTCACCGAGGTATTCTTTAGGCAAAGCGATTTTCATGCCCTTGATGTCTTGACCGATTTTTGAAGTAAAGTCGGCAATACGGACAGGAGCAGAAGTAGAGTCTTTGGCATCTTCGCTGGCAATAGCGTTGAGCAAGAGGGCATTTTCCTTAACAGTTGGTGCGAAAGGTCCAATCTGGTCTAATGAGCTACCAAAGGCAATGAGACCGAAACGAGAAACTGTTCCGTAGGTTGGTTTGAGACCAACAATCCCGTTGAAGGCAGCAGGTTGGCGGATGGAACCACCAGTATCAGAACCAAGTGACAAGCGAACTTGCCCTGAAGCTACAGCTGCAGCAGAACCACTAGATGATCCACCAGGAACCTTGTTGTGGTCCCAGGCATTTTTAGTTGCACCGTAGTAAGATGTTTCACCAGAACCACCCATGGCAAACTCGTCCATGTTGGTTTTCCCAACAACGATCATGCCCTTAGATTTTGCATTGGCAACAGCTGTCGCATCAAAGATTGGTTCGTAGTTGTAGAGCATTTTTGAAGCTGCAGTTGTTAGGATGCCGTCTGTAGAGATGTTATCCTTAACTGCTAGCGGAATTCCTGAAAGGACATTGTCAGCGTCAATTCCAGTTTCGTCAATAGCTTTAGCTTGAGCAAGAGCTTGATCTTCAGCGATAGTGACAAAGGCATTAATAGCCGCTTCACGCGCCTTGATATCTTCAAGCGTTGCTTGCGTTAGTTCGGTTGCAGAAATTTCCTTAGATACAAGGAGGTTGTGCAACTCTTCAATGGTTTTATTGTTAAAAGTCATTAGGCATCTCCTCCATCATCCAGGATAGCTGGTACCTTGATATAGTAATTGTCTTTTTCAGGTACATTTTTAAATAAGCGATCACGGTCAGTTCCTTCTTCGGCTATGTCTGGGCGAAGAACGGTCTTGCGATCTGCCATGGTAGTCGTTGGTTCAACACCAGTAGTGTCGACTTCGCCGAGCAATTCGACCATATCAACAATCTTAGACAAGGTTGTCGCAAACTCAGCAGTTTCTTCTTCTGAGAATTTTAATTTTGAAAGATTGGCAACGTGTGTTACCTCTTCTTGCGTAATTTTCATCTTGCATCCTTTCGTGAAATGATGATTATTTATCTGTTCTATTTTACCATATTTTCCTATAAATAAGGGAGGGATAAGTGAAAAGAAATAGAAATTGAAAAAAATGCTAAAATTCGATATAATGGAGTGTTGAAAGGAATGGTAAAATCCAATGTAGAAATCATTCTTAGCTATTGAAACAAGAAAAATAGAGAATCAAAGAAAGAGAACTTATGAATATTCAAGAAGAAATTAAGAAACGTCGTACCTTTGCCATCATCTCCCACCCGGACGCTGGTAAAACAACTATCACTGAGCAATTACTTTACTTTGGGGGAGAGATTCGGGAAGCCGGAACTGTCAAAGGGAAGAAGACAGGAAACTTTGCTAAGTCTGACTGGATGGATATCGAGAAACAACGTGGGATTTCTGTAACTTCATCTGTCATGCAATTTGACTACGATGGCAAACGTGTCAATATCCTAGATACACCAGGGCATGAGGACTTCTCAGAAGATACTTACCGTACCTTGATGGCGGTGGATGCGGCTGTCATGGTTGTGGACTCTGCCAAGGGTATCGAGGCCCAAACCAAGAAATTATTTGAGGTTGTGAAACATCGTGGCATTCCAGTCTTTACCTTTATGAACAAGCTGGACCGTGATGGACGTGAGCCGCTGGACCTCTTGCAAGAATTGGAAGAAGTCTTGGGCATTGCTAGCTATCCGATGAACTGGCCAATCGGGATGGGGAAAGCCTTTGAGGGCTTGTATGATCTTTATAACCAACGCTTGGAACTTTACAAGGGGGATGAGCGTTTTGCTAGCCTAGAAGATGGAGACAAGCTTTTCGGCAGCAACCCATTCTATGAACAAGTTAAAGATGATATTGAGCTTTTGAATGAAGCAGGAAATGAATTCTCAGAGGAAGCCATTCTTGCAGGTGATTTGACTCCGGTATTCTTCGGTTCAGCTTTGACAAACTTTGGTGTGCAGACCTTCCTTGAAACCTTCCTCAAGTTTGCTCCAGAACCTCATGGACACAAGAAAACAGACGGAGAAATTGTGGATCCTTATGACAAGGATTTCTCAGGATTTGTCTTTAAAATTCAAGCCAACATGGACCCTCGACACCGTGACCGTATTGCCTTTGTCCGTATCGTATCAGGTGAATTTGAACGTGGTATGAGTGTCAACCTACCTCGTACTGGTAAGGGTGCTAAACTGTCGAATGTGACTCAGTTTATGGCAGAAAGTCGTGAAAATGTGACCAATGCCGTGGCAGGAGATATCATCGGGGTTTACGATACAGGTACTTATCAGGTTGGGGACACTTTGACAGTTGGAAAGAACAAGTTTGAATTTGAACCCTTGCCAACCTTTACTCCTGAAATTTTCATGAAAGTTTCTGCAAAGAATGTCATGAAGCAAAAATCCTTCCACAAGGGGATTGAGCAATTGGTGCAAGAAGGTGCCATTCAGCTTTATCAGAATTACCAAACAGGTGAGTACATGCTAGGCGCTGTCGGACAACTCCAGTTTGAAGTCTTTAAGCACCGTATGGAAGGTGAGTACAATGCCGAAGTGGTTATGAGTCCAATGGGTAAAAAGACGGTTCGCTGGATCAAACCAGAAGATTTAGACGAGCGCATGTCTTCAAGCCGAAACATCTTGGCTAAAGACCGTTTTGACCAGCCAGTCTTCCTCTTTGAAAATGACTTTGCCCTCCGCTGGTTTGCGGACAAGTATCCAGACGTAGAGTTGGAAGAGAAGATGTAGATCGCCAAAGTTACTTGATTGTGTAACAATCTAAGTAACTAACGCCAAGTTTCTATGGAACTTGGCTAGGCGCTCCACTAGTAAAGTTTTACGAATATTATCGATTCGTAAAACTTTACGTCGTAACAGAAAGGAAGCGAACTAGCTACCTGCTTTACTAACTCATCGACAAAAAATAGTCATTTTTGCCTCTTCGTGTCGTAACATTTAGGAGTGGTCTAGCTGGCTGTCTCACTAACTACGTTTGGCAAATAAAATCGATTTGTAAAACTCAGTGTCGTAACGTGTAGAAAGTGGCCTAGCTAACTGCCTTACTAACTTCGTTTGCCAAATAGAATCGATTTGCCAAACTCAGTGTCGTAGTGAAAAAGAGTATCTGAGTTGGTAACTTACCTTAAAACTATTGCAAAAAGCCAAGAAAATCCCTTCCTTGGCTTTTGTTGTAGCTTGCTATTTAGAATTTTCCTAAAACTCCGCCCCAATGTGGGACGGAGTTTAGGAGGTCTTTTAGGTCGCTAATCGGTAAACAGCTTCAGCATAGATATCCATAGCATGATAGAGATCATCTAAGATAGCATATTCATTTGCTTGGTGTTCTGTTTGCTCTCTTCCTGGGAATAGGGCACCAAAAGCGACACAGTTTGGCATTGTACGTGCAAAGGTTGCGCCGCCAGATGATAGAGCGGGACTCTTGTCACCAGTTTTTTCTTCATAAATCTGCATGAGTGTAGTGACGAGCATACTATCTCTTGCAACGTAAAGTGGTGCTAGGTAGTCAAATTCATGGTAGCTAAGTTGGTAAGATTTTGCACACTCTATCAGCTGCTGAACAAGGGCATCCTTGTTTGCAAGGACTGGGATTCGGATATCAATTCGAATCTCAGAACTTTCGGGAGTAATGGTTAAGGCGGCCACATTAAAGGATAAATGTCCAGAAGGCTGGTCGCTGATATCACCAAAGATTCCTTTTCCTTGACCATCTTGACCAACTTCTTTGGCAAGAAATGTCAGTGCAGGATGGGATTGAATGGAATCAAGGACGGTGGCTAGTCGAATGACTGCATTAATCCCCTGGCTGGCATCCTTGGCATGCTTAGATAGTCCTAGAACAGTAAGGGACTGATCATTTTGTTGATAATCATAACAAGCAGCTACTAGACCTTCTTGGAGTTGTTCCATAAGTGGTCCTTGATAAGTTGCCTTATCAGGTACGACATTAAAGGCTCCACCTATATCTAAGGCGACTTGTTCTGATCCAGGTCCATGAAGTTTGACCTGAAGGAGCCCTTTTTCTGCATAGGTTAATGGGAATGATGAGTCAGGAGCAAATCCCATGCTGGCCTGTTCTTCAATGGCATTATATCTTGCCATACAACGCCAAAGTGTTTCTTCATCAGTGCCAAATATGAACCGAACCCGTTTTTTGAATTGAATTCCTTGGTCAAGCAAGCTTTTGACTGCGTAAAGGGCTGCAAGAGAAGGTCCTTTATCATCCTGCGCACCCCGACCATAAATCCGTCCATCTCTGATATTAGCTTCAAATGGAGGAGTTTCCCAGTCTGTCAAATCGCCTGCAGGAACGACATCTAGGTGGCAGAGGATGGCAAGGAGATCCCCCTCACCAACTTCTGCATAACCATAATATCCTTGAGGATCCAGATAGGTTTTAAAACCAAGTTCTTGACACAAGTCCAGAGTTTTTTTCAGGACATCTTGAATGGCTTGACCAAAGGGAGTGCCATTTTCACCTTCATTGAGAACAGAAGGATAAGAGATGATTATTTTCAAACTTTGAAGAAAATCCTCTTTGATTGATTCTGTAATATAGGATTTCATCCGTATTTCCCCTTTTGACTATAAGAATGGCACTAGGGTACCCAAGATAAGAAGTAGAATACTTGCAACGACAATGACGATGACGAGTTTTCCAACAAATTTCCACCAAGTTCCAAGGCTGACACGACCAAGAGCAAGAGCACCCATAACAATACCTGAAGTAGGAGTCACAAGGTTAAGGACACCAGATGCAGATTGGTAGGCAGTGACGATAAGGCTTGCTTTAACATTGACGAACTCTCCAAGAGGAGCCATGATCCCCATGGTTGCACTAGCAAGACCAGATGAAGAAGGAATGAGGAAGGACATAGGTAGGTAGAAGATATAGGTCAATACGATAAAGACTTGAGGAGAGAGACCTTGAAGGCCGATTTCACCCCAGTGTAGGATGGTTGCAGTAATCATACCATCGTTCATGATAACTTGGATACCACGAGCAACCGCACAAATCAAGGCAACTGAAAGCAAATCTGCAGCACCAGTTAGGAAGGTTGAGACAATCTTGCTTTCTTTGAGACCATAGACAACACCGATCAAAATCCCCATAACGGCAAAGAGCATAGCGCCTTCAGGGAAGTACCAGCTACCAAATGGTAGAGCAGATGAACCGATAACTCCTCCAATTACAGGAAGGCCGATTAACCAATTCTTGAAGTCTTCAAATACAGTAACATGCAAATCAACCCAAGGGATGAAACTTGCAATCATAATGATAAAGGTTAATACAAATAAAGCGAGGACATGTTTTTGTTTCTTGCTCAAGGTAGATGGTGCATCATCGTTTTCTGAAACATTAAAGTGTTTGATATCTTCTTCGCGTTGAGCGTAAACGAGCGATTTAGTAGGATCTTTTTGAATCTTTTCTGCATAACGATAGACAAAGTAAGTGCTGATACCTGTCATTACAAACCAGAAGATAACACGGAGAATAACCCCATCCATAGAAGAGATTCCCGCAGTATCAGAAGCGATAACAGTAGCAAATGGATTCAATGTAGATGCCAAACAACCAACTTGAGAACCTAGTAAGATGATGGCTACGGCAGTGATACTGTCAAAACCAACTGCCATCATTACAGGAATAAGAAGGGGGTAGAAGGCCATGGTTTCTTCTCCCATACCATAGGTAGTTCCTCCAAGTGCGAAGAGGGGCATGAGGATGAGAATCAACATTTTTTCGCGGCCCTTGTATTTTTTAACGATGGAGGCAATCCCTACATCGAGTGTACCAGTAGCGTTTACGACACCAAGGAAGCCTCCGACCATAAGGATAAAGAAGGCAACATCGATGGCTGCGCTAGTTGGTTCGTGACCGAGCATGGCACGAATTGGTGCCATGAGGACATCGTAAATCCCTTGAGGATTTGAGTCAACAGTTTGATAGGTACCTGCGATGAGGTTACCTGCTTCATTGGTATCATACTTACCTGCTGGAATGATCCAGGTTAAAACTGCCATGATGGTAATGATGATAATCAAAACAGTGTATGATGAGGGCATTTGAAACCTTTTTTTATTTTCACTCATTTGTTTTTCCTCCTAAACTATGTCACACAGTATAAAAACGAATGATGTGGCACGAGTGCTGACTAAACTTTCTTGAAAGGTATGACTAAATTATTATTCTTTCACGATGATTGTTCCGCTATCAGATTCAATCAAGGCTCCCAAATTGCTGAGGGAAGTGATGACGGCTTTTCCTGCTGGACGATTGGTCACAAAATCAATAGCAGCTTGGATTTTTGGTAGCATACTACCAGGAGCAAATTGCCCCTCTTTGATGTATTCTTGAAGCTGGTTAACAGTTACCTGCTCCAATTTTTCTTGATTTGGTTTGTTATAGTTGATATAGGCATAATCGACGCCAGTTAAAATGATGAAGAGATCTGCTTCGACTAGCTCTGCCAAGCATTGCGATGCAAAATCCTTATCGATGACAGCTTCTACTCCTGATAAGTAACCGTTCTCATTTTTGATTACAGGAATACCTCCACCGCCTGCTGCGATGACAATTTGTCCCTTATCTAAGAGTGCGCGTATACTATCGATTTCTTTGATATAAACAGGTTTTGGAGAAGCCACTACCTTACGCCAGCCACGTCCTGCATCTTCTTTAAAGTTAGCTCCAGTTTTTTCGCTTTCTGCTTTAGCCTCTTCTTCTGAGTAGAATGGACCAATGGGTTTACTTGGATTGAGAAAGGCAGGGTCATCCTTGTCCACGACAACTTGTGTGACAACAGAAACGACAGTTTTATCAAGATGAATATCCTGTAAAGCATTTTCCAGAGCATTCTGGAGCCAAAAACCGATGCTACCCTCAGTCATAGCAACAAGTGAATCGAGAGGAAAGGCAGGATTTTTTTCGGAATTCGCTGCTAGGTGTTGGAGGAGAAGGTTACCAACTTGCGGTCCATTGCCATGGGTGATAATCAATTCATCACCATTTTGGATGAGTTTTACCAGATGGCGTGCTGTTTCTGCCAGAGCAGCTTCTTGAGCTTGAGCAGATGGATCTGTGGAAAGAATGGCATTTCCTCCAAGAGCGACAACGATTTTACGATGAGACATGAGCGCTCCTTTCTTTTGGATGAACAAAAGCCAATTTTGGTTAAAGGCTTGGATTTGGAAGTTGAGAAGAAAGATTTTGTAGGGACGAGTTGAGTTGGAATTTCGAAATGCGAATAACTGGAAGGCAGTTACTTGTTATGAGGTTTTTGCTTGAATGGTGACTAGTGGTGAATTCCAACTCAGAGCTCGTAACTATTACAAAAAGGGACCGGACTAAAACACTAGTCTCAGCCCCTAAGCTGTTTCTTATAGTTTGTATCACACTTTAGGAATGTAGAGATTTCCTAGTGTAGCAGCCATAACGGCTTTAATGGTGTGCATACGATTTTCTGCTTGATCAAACTGACGAGCATATTTGCTATGGAAGACCTCATCAGTTACTTCCATTTCTTTTACACCAAATTTCTCAGCTACTTGTCTGCCATAGATTGTGTTTGTATCATGAAAGGCTGGTAAGCAGTGGAGGAAGATTAAGTTTTCATTGCCTGCTTTCTTAACAAGATCCATATTGACTTGGTAAGGTTTTAGCAAAGCGACACGTTCTGCAAACTTATCTTCTTCGCCCATAGATACCCAAACATCAGTGTAAAGGACATCAGCCCCTTTTACAGCTTGATCAGCATCTTCTGTGATGAGGATGTGAGCCCCACTTTCTTTGGCATATCCCTCAGCCAGTGCAACAACTGCTTGATCTGGGAAGAGTTCTTTTGGTGAAAAGACATGAACGTTCACACCAAGGATCGCTCCTGTTACTAGAAGGCTATTGGCAACATTGTTACGACCGTCACCACAGTAAACCAATGTCAAACCTTCAAGATGTCCGAAATTTTCTAGTACTGTCAAGTAGTCTGCAAGCATTTGAGTTGGGTGCCATTTATCCGTCAAGCCATTCCAAACAGGAACACCAGAGAATTCTGCTAATTCTTCAACCATATCTTGACTAAAACCACGGAATTCAATACCATCAAACATACGTCCCAAAACTTTTGCGGTATCTTCCGTAGTTTCTTTTTTACCTAGTTGAATATCGTTTGCCCCCAGGTATTCTGGATGTGCACCAAGATCGATTGCTGCAGTGGTGAAGGCTGCGCGTGTACGTGTAGAAGTTTTTTCAAATAAAAGAGCAATATTTTTACCAGCTAGATAGCGGTGTTCGATGTTTCGTTTTTTAAGATCCTTCAAGTGAGCTGAAAGTCCAATCAAATATTCGAGCTCTGCACGGGTAAAATCTTTTTCAGCTAGAAAACTTCTTCCTTGAAATACTGAATGTATCATTCTATATATCCTTTTCTAACAAGCATGATTCTGCTAGCAGATGCTAGGCAGAAATAGGAAGAATCTAAATGTCTTCGCGTTCAAACGGCATTGACATACAACGAGGTCCACCACGACCGCGTACCAACTCCCTGCCGCGAATTTTAATGAGACGAAGTCCATATTCTTCAAGTTTCTTATTGGTCACAGTGTTGCGTTCATAAACGACTACGACACCTGGTGCGATAGCGAGTGTGTTAGAGCCATCATTCCATTGTTCACGAGCAGCTGCAACGATATTCCCATCACCACAAGGGATGAGTGTAACTTTTTCTAAACCAAGGTTTTGAGCAAGGAGCTCTGCCAAATCTCCTTTTTCTTCAACAATCTTGAGTTCTTCATTTTCGTAAGTGACGGAATAGACGCGAAGATTGCCTTGGATTTCTGGGTGGATTGTAAATTTGTCATAGTCTACCATGGTGAAGACAGTATCCAAGTGCATGAACTTACGGCTGTTTGAAAATTCAAAAGCCAAAACTTTCTTGAAGCCAACATTCTTTTTGAAGATATTAACCAAAAGTTTTTCGATAGAAGCGGCATCAGTCCGTTGAGAGATCCCAACTGCTAGGACATCTTTTGAAAGAACAAGTTCATCTCCACCTTCAATCCGAGTAGTTTCTTCACGGTTATAGATGAGCTCTACCTTACCACCATAGATTGGATGATACTTAAAGATGTACTTACCATAAAGTGTTTCACGATTACGTGTATCGGCGTACATGTGATTAAGTGATACTGCATTCCCGATAGTCGCAAATGGGTCGCGAGTGAAGTAAAGGTTTGGCATTGGGTCGATGGCAAACGGATAGTCAGATTCAACCAAGTCTGTTAATCCTTTGCCTTCTTCAGGGATGTTAGGTAATTCAACTTTTTGAACACCTGCCATTGTTTTTTTGATCAGTTCAAGGTTGTCATCAATATCATGAAGCAGTTTTCGGATGGCATTTTTAGTTTGTCGACCACGAATATTTGCTTCGTTGAGATATTCTTCGATGAACTGGTCGCGTATTTCTGGAGAAGTTAATGATTCAGCAGCCAATTGTTCAAGATAGAGCACTTCGATTCCTTCGTCACGGAGTGCTTGAGCAAAGGCGTCGTGTTCACTTTGGGCATCTGCTAAAAATGGGATGTCATCAAAGAGCAACCTCTCAAGGTGATCTGGCATCAAGTTTTCTAATTCTTGACCCGGACGGTGCAACATAACTTTTTTCAGTTTCCCAATTTCTGAGAAAACATGAATTGGATGTGAAGACATGTGTATCCTCCTTTTTTTCTCGTGTGTACCAAATGATATTGGTATCGCTTACAAGCTAATAGTATCACAATTTAATATGCATTACAAGGGATATGATAAGGCCTAAAATGCTTTAAAATGGCTATTTCAAAGGATTTCTTACATTTTTTTATAAGAATATTCACAAATATACATGTTAAGTTAACTTATTTTTATATTCTATAAAATTTATGCATAAAAATATTTTTAAAATTTTTTAAAAAAATTTTTGAGATAGTAGAAAAAAGTGGATTTTCTGAGGTGGAAAGTTTGTTGAAATAAAAAACTCCCTTAGACTAGGACGATTGATCTAGCCTAAGGGAAGAATAGTTGGGTATTAGATACCGAAATTCTTCATAAAAATTATGAAGAGTGCCAGTAAGATGAAGCTGATACTATTAAGTAGCATATGGACCGAGATAGACATTTCCAAACGTCTGGTACGATAAGCAGTCCAAGTGAGGACAGCAGACATCCAGCCATAAATCAAGAAGGAAGGGAGATTAGAAGGTCTGTGCGCAAGGAGGAAGATCAACCAACCAATAACATAGCCAAACTTTTCGTAGCCTTGGAAGAGTTTGGTAGGAATAATCCCGCGACAGATGATTTCTTCACAAATAGGTGCGATTAAAACGATGAGGAAGAAACTGCTAATCAGAGAGCTTTCAGAAATAAGGTTGTTAATTACTTGCTGATTAGAAGTTGTTGTTTGTTTTATGAGTTGTAACCAGATGCCACCTACAAGATTTCCAACAAAGATTGTCAAATAACTCAAAACAATACGAGGAAGATCATTAATCGTTAAGAGTTTAGGCTTAAATACTAGTAACTTGCTCTTATGGGCTCCGTATAAAAAGATAGCAAGCACAAGAATCGAAATAAGAGCTACGATAAGTGATGACCATATAGGATCAATCTGACTTATTGCTAACAGAGCTAGAGTTTGCATCGGGATTTGAGAGAGAACGATGGCTACTAACAAAATCCCAAACCACGCGAGTCGTTTACGAAAATCTTTAAAAAAGTTCATTGATATGTCTCCTAAAATTTTTATCTAATTATAACACAATTGCTGAGAGGATTCTATTTGTTACCATAAGAGGAAAGTACAGACGACAAATAGAATATCCCGAATCAAATGACCGTAGAATGATACCTCCTGTCTCAAATTTTTTGGGAATAAAAAACTGAGAAATAGAGCACCAAGACCAATATAAAAAGCAATCGATAAAATGGTGATTGGATTACGTAGGAAGATTAAAATGGAAATGATGATGATGGAAAATCTCACTTCCTTGCTACTGGGATTTCTTTGTAACCTTCTCCATTTTTTCAAGGGGAGAAAGGTGACGAGATCAACTCCAAAGAGAAAAAAGAAGGAGGGTAGGATGAGTTCCACGGCTTCTTTTTGAAGTAAGTTGACAGTAACGATAGTATCTGATAGAACCAGCCCAACTCCACAGAGATTGACCACAATCATCATACTATAAAATAAAAAGATAAAGCGACTCCTATCAATCAGTCTATCTCTTTTCAGGTTGTGACTAGATAAATAATGCATAAAGGCACAAGACCCAGATAAGCCCAATAAAGCCAGTAGAAAATAAAAACAGGATTGTTTGAGGGCCAGAGAGGTTCCAGACCAAAAGATACAACTACAAAGTGCCAGTTGGATAAAGGCAAAGAACAAGAGTAGTCGAATTGATTTTATGACTTTTTCCATAAAGTATCCCCTATATTTTTTTCTTATTATAGCTAAAATATAGGAGAGAAAAATCCTTAAATTCCCAATTGTCGATTTTTAGAGCTGTCTTGTCTTTTGAAACTAAAAAACCCCCCTTCAAGGGTTCCTTGAAGAGAGGAGATAGGGTGTACAGTTGATTGTTCTAACGTTTAGACCAGGTTCGCTTCATAAAGAGTAGTATGATTGGATAAATTTCAAGACGTCCTGCAATCATTGCAAAGGATAGTAGAAGTTTTGAAAATGGACTAAAAATTGAGAAACTTGCAGTTGTTCCTAAAATAGGACCGATATTATTAAAGCAACTGAAAACAGCACTCGTGACCACCATTAAATTATTGGTATCTAAACTGACGATGAAAATCAAACTGAGTAGAATCATGATGTAAACCACAAAGTACTTCAGAATCTTGTGCTGAGTATCCTTATCAATAACCGTTTGATTAACCTGAAGGGTTAACACACGGTGAGGTGATATGGTAGACAAGACTTGATTTTTAGCAATTTTAGATAGGATGACTCCGCGAATAACCTTGAGACCACCTGCAGTGGAGCCAGCAGAACCACCGATTGCCATCAGCATTAGCAAGATGTATTGAGAAAACAAAGGCCAGTTCGTGATATCCCCATATCCAAAACCGGTAGTGGTAATGATGTTAGATACTTGGAAGAAGGCCATCTCAAAGCTTTGTGAAACTCCGCTGTAGAGGTGGAGTGTGTTAAGCGTGATTAAGCCAGTTGATATGGCTACAATCAAGAGATAGGCTCGGAGTTCTTCATCAAAAAAGAATTCCTTGATACGACGGAGCATGAGGTAGTAGTAGAGGTTGAAATTGACACCAAACATCAAAACCCCGATACTTGTCAGATAGGTAATGAGAGAACTGTGATAGTGGGCAATTCCATCATTATAAACAGTAAAGCCACCTGTACCAGCAGTACCCATAGCGATGACAAAACTATCGTAAAGTGGCATCCCAGCAAGGTAATAAATAACCACAAAGAGGGCAAACATAGCCAGGTAGAGGATATAAAGGATTTGAGCTGTATTTTTTAGTTTAGATACAACCTTACCAAATACTGGTCCAGGAACCTCTGCCTTCATAACCTCTAAGTGACTGTTTTTTGCATTGTCCATGATAGCTAGGGCAAAAACCAGCACCCCCATCCCTCCGATAAGGTGAGTAAAACTCCTCCAAAATAGAAGGGAACGGCTTAAGACAGAAACATCATTTAAAATGGTTGCTCCCGTTGTTGTGAAGCCAGAACTAATCTCAAAGAAGGCGTCTATCATATTGGGAATTTGTCCTGAAAAGACAAATGGAAGGGCACCAAAGAATGACCAGAGAATCCAACAGAGAGCTACAATTAAGACCCCTTCTTTTGCATAGATTCGCTGTTTTTGGGGCTTACTGATAATTCCCAGAAGACCTAGAACAACAAGGATTCCGATGGTAGAGAAAAGAGCTGTAAAAACTTGACTCGATTCTTGATAATAAATAGCAATGCTAACTGGAACTAAGAGTAGACCAGCCTCGATCAAGAGTAGCTTTGCAAGAAGAAATCGTACCATACTTCTGTTCATAGCTTACCTCTCTAACAGATCATAGATCTTGGTGATATTTGATAGTAGTGTGATGACAACTAACTTATCACCGACTTGAAGGCTATCTTCACCAGTTGGGAAGATTGTTTTTCCATTGCGGATAATAGCAGCAATTAAAATATCTTTTTTGAGTTTCAATTGAGACAAAGGTTTACCAGTCATCTTGTTAGCTTCCTTGATAAGGAATTGAAGAGTCTCAACCTGTCCATTTGCTAGGTGGTGCATCGCTTGAAGGTCTGAATACTGGGCATTGGCACGACCATGGATAAAGTGCATAATCGTATCAACAGCGATAGTTTTTGGTGTGATGATACTAGAAAACTCAGGTGCATGGATAATCTCTAGGAGACTAGTTCGATTGACCTTAGTGATGTTTTTCTGAACACCAACACTATCCAAGAACATAGATGTAATAATGTTTTCTTCGTCAACTCCAGTAAGGGTTGCGACAGCATCGTAGTGTTGGGCACTTTCTTCTAGGAGAATATCTTTTGCAGTCCCATCCCCTTGTACAATGTAGAGTTTTGGATATTTTTGACTGAAAAATGCTGCGCGATCTGGATTGAGTTCAATGACCTTGGTATCAATACGGCTATCTTTCAAAATACCAACAAGGTAGTAGGCGATTTTGCCGGCACCGATAATGAGTAAACTCTTAACGACACGAGATTTGACATAGTTATGAAAAAGCATCATGTCTACACGATTGCCAGTAACAAAAATCCGATCCTTGTCTTGGAGGACCATGTCTCCACTTGGAATCATGAGCTTATGATCTCTCTCAATAGCACAGACAATCACATTGCCAAACTTTTTCCGGAAGTCTGCGATAGACATCTGACAGATATTGCTATCCTTACGGACAACAAATTCCATCAAACTAACCAAACCACCTGCAAAACGTTCAACAGAAAGAGCGTTTGGGAAGTCGATGATGTTAGCAATAGCACGAGCCGCTAGGAGTTCTGGATTGACAATGAGAGAAAATCCGAGAATATTTTTTTCTTTAAAGTAAGGGTTGGAATACTCAGGATTGCGGACACGGACGATGGTTTCTTTAGCCCCCATCTTTTTAGCTAAGACAGCAGAGACCATATTGACCTCGTCATATTGAGTCATAGCAATGAAAATATCGCAGTCTTGAACATTGGCAGCTTCTAGCATGGCAAAGTCAGCCCCATTACCTGCAATTCCAATAATATCAAAACGGCTTGTCATGTAATTAAGAACGGTTTCGTTCTGTTCAATTAAGACAACATCATGATTGTCAGCGACAAGTGAACGACAAAGGGCAGAACCAACTTTCCCCCCTCCGACAAGAATAATCTTCATGTTATATAACCTACTTTTTCAATATGTATCTATCATACTCTTTTTTAGAATAAAATGCACTCGGCAACCGACTCTTTTCATTATTAGGGTGGAAAATTGTCCTATTGATAATCTTACTTATTAAAAATTTAAGATATAAATCAGCTATTTTCGTCTAATTCTAATGAATATAGAAGCATTTTTAACTAATGTAAATATGTTTGTAAAAAAATTGAAAAAATCAAGTCATTTCTATTGACAATCAAGCTGAAAGTGATATACTAAAACAGTAGTTTCGCTGATTTACTTCAAACCTGTTGTGAGGTAAGTTAACGATGCCTTAACCACGCTGTTTGCTGAGCTAGACTCCGGGCAGTGTGGCTATTTTTTTGCACTAGTGAGAGGAAACAAGGCATGGCAAATCACATTGTATTATTTGAACCCCAAATTCCACAAAATACGGGTAATATTGCTCGTACCTGCGCAGCAACGAATGCGCCCCTTCATATTATTAAACCGATGGGCTTTCCTATCGATGACCGTAAGATGAAGAGAGCAGGTCTAGATTATTGGGACAAACTTGAGATTCATTTTTATGATAGTTTGGCTGATTTTATGGAAAAAATGGATGGTCAGCTCTACTTGATTTCCAAGTTTGCAGAAAAAGTCTATTCAGATGCAGATTTCACGACAGAAGGAGATCATTATTTTCTTTTTGGGAGAGAAGATAAGGGATTGCCTGAGGAATTTATGCGTGAGCATCCAGAAAAAGCTCTCCGCATTCCCATGAATGATGAGCATGTTCGTAGTCTCAATGTTTCAAATACAGTTTGTATGATTGTTTATGAGGCACTTCGTCAACAAAACTTTGCGGGCCTCGAATTGATTCACACCTACGAAACAGATAAGTTGAAATAAACACTTAGATAAAATGCTTGCGCTTGCAAGCTTTTTTTGTTATCATAAAGGGGTCTTCAGGGCAGGGTGAAATTCCCGACCGGCGGTAAATTTGACTAGCTATTTTAGCTTTCTCGTCGTTGTCTTGTCTCGATATACTTTAAGTATTATCTTCGACTACGACGCCTAGATAAATCTAAAATATCTTAGCCAAATAAGTCCGCGAGCGCAAGCTGATGTGGTGAGATTCCACAACCGACAGTATAGTCTGGATGGGAGAAGACGAAAGAATGGCTTTGTCTATTCTAATTGATTTTTTATAGGTAAATTGCAACCGCTTGCTAAAAAGAGTGAGGGGGAACTTTTGGAATATAAAAATAAAGGATAGATAGAGGAATCCTTTCCAACTTCTTCTGATTTTATAGAAAATTGGAGGAACCTGTTATGACAAACACACGTCGACTTTCGACCATTGCAATTTTATCAGCACTTTCATTTGTGTTGATGTACTTTGACTTTCCGCTTTTGCCAGCGGCATCATTCTTGAGAATTGAGTTCAGTATTTTACCGGTCCTTGTGGGCTTGGTAATCTTGGATTTACCAGCAGCTTTTGGAGTGCTTTTCCTTCGGTCCTTGTTGAAAATCCTTCTGAACAATCAAGGGGTTAGTACCTATATTGGTTTACCGATGAATATTGTTGCCTTGGGAGTCTTTGTACTTGCTTTTGGTTTGATTTGGAAAAAAGAGCGAACAACCATGCGTTTCGTCCTAGCTTCACTAGCTGGTACGCTTGGTTTGACTCTAGCTATGCTAGTTCTAAACTATGTTTATGCTGTTCCTTTGTACGCTAAGTTTGCTAATTTTGATATTGAGAAAATCTTAGGATTGAGCAACTACCTGATGACTATGGTTTTGCCTTTTAATCTGATTGAAGGTATTATCTTTGCCATCTCTTTCTGGTTGTTGTTTGTCCTTTTGAAACCAACTTTAAAATACTATGAAAGATAAACAAACATTTATGATGAAGGGCTCTTTTGCCCTTTTACTTTTTATGATTATTGGCTATATTGTCAAATTTTATCCAGAAATGCTGGTCAGTTTTGATCAGCCGATTCAGACTGCCATTAGAGGTGATTTACCTGAGACCTTAACGCTTCTTTTTCGGGCAATTACGCACTTAATTGATATCCCAGTCATTATTAGCTGGGTTTTAATTGTAGCTTTTATATTTTATCGTAAGCAATGGAAGATGGAAAGTTATCTCATGCTGGGGAATTTGACTTTAGCTGGAATCTTAATCGTAACTTTTAAAAATATTTACCAACGACCACGACCAGAAATTCTACACTTGGTAGAAGAAAAAGGTTTTTCTTTTCCAAGCGGACATTCTCTGGCAGTAACGATTATGGTTGGAACTTTGATTGTGATTTTGAGCCAACGGATTAAGAATACAGTCTGGAGAAAAATCGTTCAAATCTTGCTAAGTTTATACATCGTCAGTGTATTGGTATCAAGAATTTATCTGGGAGTTCACTACCCATCAGATGTGATTGCCAGCCTTTGTGTAGGCCTAGGAGTTTTGTTTATGGAGTTTCCTTTCTATGATAAACTGCGTTTTCAATGGCGCTTCAAAGGAAAGCAGAAGTAGGCATTGTCCCTCATTGAGGAGAAAGAAATGAAAGTCAACATAAAAGATCTTCATCCGAGTCAACTATACTTATCAGAAAAGAAATTACAAGATATCCAGATGCTTTATCAATCGGTAGAAAAGCACAATATCAATCCAATCAGTGTTCTTGCATTTGGAGATTATTTGTTGATTACAGATGGGCATCACAGGGCCTATCAGGCTTTATTGATAGGCCAGAATACGATTTCTGCTGAGTGGGATAAAGATGGTGGTGATGAACTATATCATCTCTATGCGCAAGCTTGTGAGAAAAGAAGGATATGCTCTGTTCTGGATTTAAAAGATCATATCTTACCTCAAGATGAGTATGAAGCAAAATGGTATAACTGGTGTGATGGATTTAACCAAGCAGCGGAGCTAGTATTAGGATTAGAAAATGATGACAAAAATCATTCAGATAGATAATTCCTTGCGTCTAGTTCCCTATTTTTTAGCAGATCATCATGATGCAGCTTTGGCCTGGTATCAAGATGTGGATTTGGTGGAACTTGTAGACGGTATTAGAATACCTTATAGTCCGGAAAAATTAAATGCCATGTATTCCTATTTAGAAAGACACGGGGATTTGTTCTGGATTGAGTTTCGAGAAAAGGGAGAGTGGCTTCCAATTGGGGATGTAACCTTATCTCAGGAGAATCTTCCTATTGTGATTGGCAATCCAACTTATCAACATCAGGGACTTGGACGCAAGGTATTGAAGACTTTGATTGATCTAGCTCGGCAAAAGGGTTGGGAACAATTGAAAGTTCAAGAAATCTACACTTTCAATCGGATTTCTAGAAGATGCTTTGAGTCTCTTGGATTTATGAAAAGTGGTACTACTGAAAATGGAGTGAGTTTTGTACTGACTTTGATTGAATGAATTCACTCCATCGTGATAGAAGATTCTAAAGATTGATTTTACCAAAAAATTGTAACAGAAAGAGCTAAATTCCCAAACTAAGTTCCACTGCTAATCCAAGTGGAAGTTAGTCTGATAAAAATCCTAAAAACCAGTGGAATTCCGTGTCAGGGTAAATTCCACTGGTTTTACTAATGCTTGATTTCATCGC
>NZ_JASGZS010000009.1:0-90695 GCF_047465525.1 Streptococcus infantis
GGTGTTATAAGGAGGGTGCAAAGTCTAAAACTTATTCAATAACCATTAAGAGTAACGACCATCTTTTCCAGAAGAAATTTCAGGAAACACCTTATTTTAAAGAAATGGCCAGACATCGCTATAAAATCGAAGCGAAGAATGCCGAACTAAAACAGAGACATGGCTTTGATGTCGCAAGGGCATCGGGTCTTTTCAACATGGAGTTACAGGCAGCCACAAGCATCTTCGTGGTCAATATGAAACGAATTATGGCCTTAATAAATACAAAATAACCGAGGAATTCGCTCAAATTGATGAGTGATTCCTCGGTTTTCATTTCATTAAAAGTAAGAGAGCTCCTTTTTCAGTGGGCTTCAAAGGGCTTTCTTATTTGTTTTTGTCCTCTACCAATTATTCTACAGACTTGAGGGCTTCTAACATATCCACCTTTCGGAGATAATGATTGACAAAAACTCCTAGGATGGTCAAAATGACACTGACAGCTAGAACTGGAATGAGATAAACTTCCCAGCCGACCTTGGGTTGAAAACGGAAGGTTCCAGGTGCGATCATCTGAATGAGAAATTGATGGAGATAAAAGCCTGATACCAATCCTACAATCATTCCAATTAGTGACAATATGATGGTCTCCCGATAGATGTAAAGGGTCACTTCTTTGTTATGAAAACCAAGAACCTTAATGGTTGAGAGTTCCCGAATCCGTTCAGCAACATTGATATTGGTCAAATTATAGAGAATCACAATGGCTAATAGCACCGATACCAGCACCAAAATCGCCATGGTATGATTCAGAGAATTGGCAAAACTTTCAAAGAGCTGAATGGTTGAAGCATTTTGAACGAGGCCACTGACAGCCGCCTGATCCATAAATTCTCCTGCGACTCTTTCGGTATTGACTTCACTTTTATCCTTGAGTTGGACCAAATAGGTATTCATCTTGGGTGCTTGACCGTATATCTCCTCATAGGTTGCCTGATTCATATAGACAAAATGGCCCACATAGTGCTCGGTAATAGCACCTACTTTAAAGGTTTTCCCATCGATTGTAAAATTGTCACCAACAGAAACTCCAGCCAACTGGGCTAATTTTTCAGTCAAGACAACTCCGTTAGACAAGCCCAGTTTTTCCCCATTTTTTTCTAGGAGGACAAAGGGAGCTAGGTCATCTTGATCCGTTACCATCATGGTCACGGTCTGAACGCCAGCCTTACCGGCATAGTCTTCCTCAATCTGTTTGGAAGAAATTAAACGATAGTTTTCAACTTCATCACTCTGCAATTTTTCTTCTAGCTTGGCCTTGTCAGAATCAGAAGCCCCAGCATTGACAGAGAGAATCATTTGATATTGTTGCAGATCCTTAAACTGCCTGTCGGCCACGCCAACCACAGAGGATTGAATACCAAGCCCTGCAAAGAGGAGGGCTACTGAACCTGCAACCCCAAAAATGGTCATCAGCATGCGTTGTTTGTAACGGAAAATGTTGCGAGCTGTTACCTTCTGAGTAAAACTCAAGCGTGACCAGATAAATGTTACGCGTTCCAAGAGAATTTTAGAACCCTTGACTGGTGGCTTGGGTAGTAATAATTGCGCTGCTTCTTCATGCAATTCTCTGCGAGATACAAGGTAGGCGGGTAAAACGCTAGCTATTAAGCTTAGTCCAAGAGCCAAGCAACTATAGGTCCAGTAGAAATACTGCTGACTCTCTCCAACAATCATTCGCTCAGTGATAATATGAGAGATTGTAGGTGCCAAGACGTAATGCCCAAGCAAGATTCCTAGAAGGGTTCCAAGAGTTCCAGCAACCAGACCGTAAATCACAAACTTAGCAATGATATCCTTGCTATGGTATCCTAGAGCTTTGAAAATCCCTGCATTGGTTCTTTCCTCGTCTACAAATCGTGTCATGGTGGTAAAGGTAACCATGGCTGCAACGGCATAGAGAACAACTGGAAAAATATTTCCCACGGCACGAATACTCATGGCCGAGTTACTATACATGAGATACCCTTGACCAGTAGGAGAACTCTTGCGATTGTAGACATGATAGGTTGGCTCTGTCAGAGCATTGACTTCATCCTGACTGGTCTGCCATTTAGCCTTTTCCTTAGTAAGATCTGTTTCGGCTTGGCTCAGCTTTTCCTTTTCTTGCTTTAGTCGTTCTTTTGCTTCTCCTAACTGACTAGATGCTTGACTTTTTTGTGGTTCTGGTAGTTGGCTCACTTGATTTTCTTGAGCTTGTAGACGCGTTTCGATTTCCTGCAGGCGTTTCTTGCCAGCTGTCAAGTTGCTTTCAGCCTCATCTAGCTGTTTCTTGCCCTCATCAAGGGACTCTTGAGCCTCCTTCTTCATTTTTTCTAGCCGCGCTTGACCATTATCAGCAACTAAGTTCTTTAGAGTTGCTTCTTCTTCCTCTAACTTCTTTTCGTAATCACTAGAGAAAGGATTGACATCTGTTAGACTAGCAAAACGCAGGCGGGCAATCGTGTAAACAGAGCTCTTAAAATTTTCTTCAGTTACGACACCATAGGCTGCTAGATTCCCATTACCACTGGCTGAACTCCCCATATCCGTTTTTGAGAAAATATCTGGAGAGTGGACGAAGCCTGTAATGGTATAACTATCCCGCTTCAACTGAGAATTGCTGCCCTTCTTTTGGTTCAAATGAATGACTTGACCAATCTGATAACGATCTTTCCAAAAATCCGCCAAAGCTAATTCATCTTCTTTTTCAGGCAAACGACCTTCCGTTACTTGAAATTTTGAAATCTTTTCAGTATTTGAAAAGATTCGTATGGCATCTTCACTATTTGCCAGAGTCAAATCTGTCATATAGCCAAATTCAACATCTGCTCCTGATAGAGTTTGCAATTCTTTCTGGTCTGCCAGATCTAGACCATAATCTGCTATGACGGTCATATCTGCCGCATTAGTATCTTTCAGATAAGCCCAAGCTGTTCGCTCCATATTAGGACTAGCAACCTTGAGACCAACCACGGCTAAAGAACCTAACATCATCAGAGTTAGGATGGATAAAAACCGTCCCTTTGAACCTGTGAAAGACTGGAGCAGGTCTTTCCAATATGTCTTTCTTTTCATCTTAGTACTCCAAATCATCAATATCCTGTGGTTGAGGATTGAGGACAACACTCTTGACACTGGCATCATGCATCTGAATCACCCTATCAGCTATTGGAGCTAGGGAGGCATTATGGGTCACAATGATAACGGTAGCCCCCTTCTTACGTGACATATCTTGAAGAATCTTTAGAACCTGCTTACCAGTCTGGTAGTCCAAAGCTCCCGTTGGTTCATCACAAAGGAGAATTTTAGGATTTTTTGCCACCGCTCGAGCAATGGATACACGTTGTTGCTCACCACCTGACAGCTGAGCTGGAAAATTATTCAGACGGTGTCCTAAGCCTACATCCTTGAGAACCTGCTCAGGATCCAAGGCATCGGCAACAATTTCTGAAGCTAGCTCGACATTTTCCTTAGCAGTCAAGTTAGAAACCAAGTTGTAAAATTGAAAGACAAAGCCAACGTCATCTCTACGATAGTTAGTTCTCTGATGAGAAGTGAAATTCGAGATATTGGTTCCATCAATCCAGACTTGCCCTTCATCGTTTGTATCCATACCACCAAGAATATTTAAAACTGTTGACTTCCCTGCACCAGATGACCCAAGGATAATGACTAGTTCTCCCTTTTCAATCTCGAAGTTGACATCTCGATTGGCCACGATTTCCGTATCTCCAGTATGATACCTCTTATAGCTGTTTTTCATTTCAATATAAGCCATCCTATCTCCTCCTCTTCTATCCCTATTTTCATCTTTATTATAACTCTTTTAATAGCAAAAAAGCCATCTAATGATGACTTTTTTAGGCTCATATTTTGAAAGTCTCCTGATTTTCGTTTTCCCTCGTTTTTCATAGCTAACAATGATTCGGATGTTCTTTCTTATTGTTGTTTGCATGAAGTAGTTATCAAGTGGAAATAGGAAAACTAACACCTATTTAACACACTCTTTTTTCGTGAACTTCCCCAGCTTTCGATAAATAGAATTCCCAATAGCAAAAGAATTATCGTGCAAGGAAGTAAGACTAGCCCCATACTCCAATTTAGATTGACATTATCAATTTGCTTAGGTAATCTTCCAGACAAAATCTCCACTGAACGTAAGTAAGTAAAGGGAATCAGATGTGCAATACTCTGAAGAGGCTGAATGGTTTGGATACCAAACAACAAGCCAACAATCCCAATGAGGGAAAGAAAGAGGACAGGCATTTTTTGCTTGAAAAAGTAAGCAATCAAGTAGACGACTTCCACAATGACGATAAAAGCTAAGAAAGCTAGTAACAAGCTAGGAAATAACACATCTTGTATTTTCCCAATAGTTACTTCTTGATTTGTTAAGCTATATATCGGGTAGGGATAATCTAACTGTCCAAAACCACTTATCAGACTTCCCACTAGGAAAGAAAAACCACAGATTCCAATAAACAGCACAGTTACATAGCTCACCCCAACTCCAAGAGAGGACATGGCAAATGTAACTTTTGAAAAAGGATATAAGCGAGCCGTGTCCAGATGATTTTGATATCTTTCTGCGAACAGTTGTGTTAGCATAAAAATAATAGCAACCACAAACAAGCTTGGGATGATAGCCTCTAAAATCCAGACAATCTGATCAATCCCGTAGGTCGGATAAACTAAATTGTGCGCTTTTATGTTCAAGGGATATAGGGCTTGGTAAGTCTTTCGTTCGCGGTCAACCGCCATTTTTAAGTCAGAACTAGCAGTCGGTTCCTTTGATAAAATTTCATAACTCTTCTCTACATCTTGCCACTGCAAATAGTAGGCTTCTTTCCAGCGTCCTTCTTTTAACAAAGCCAGAATTTCTTTCTTTTGTGTCAAAAGATTTTTTTGCGAGTCTAAATTTTCTTTAGCAAACTGGTATTCCTCCGAGCTGGTGTCAGATATTTGGGAGAGTTTCTCTTCATATTCATTGATGACTCTCTCATGTTTTACAAGACGGGTTTCCAACTCGCTCTCCAAGCTGACGGAGTTTGCAGTCTGACTATTAAAATAAAAGGTAACACCGAGTCCAGATACAAATAAAGCTAAGATAATCCAGTTTAAGCGACTTTTGAAAACTTTTTTTAATAAAAATAGACTAACATCTTTCATAAACTAAACCTCTTCTATCTGCCCCTGATGAATGGTTACTACTCTATCGCAGACATCAACCAACTCTTCCTTATAGTGGGAACTTAAAAGAACCAGCTGTTCTTGTCTATTGATTTGTGCCAGCCTATCAAAAAACTTCTGTCGATAATACTCGTCTAAGCCATTTGTAATCTCATCCATAAGCCAGCATTTCGCCTGACTGAGGAAATACATGGCAATCACCAAGCGTTGCTTCATGCCTAAGGAATACTTTCGAATGGGAAGGCTGATATAATCAGACATTTCCCAGTAGGCGATTTCGTCCCTTAAGTTCAGGTCTGACTTCCAGATGTTTTTTATAAGACGAAGGTAGTCCATCCCACTTAAGTTTCCATCCAGCCATTCAACACTTTCATAATAAAATAAAGAAGGAGGGACTGTGATATTTCCACTACTTATGGGAATTAAGTTGCTAATGGCGCGGAACAGTGTCGTCTTTCCAGATCCATTGATAGCAAGAACTCCATAAATCCTGCCTTTTTTAAAGGTGAAATCTACATCTTGTAAGATGACTTGTCGCGTTTTTAAGGTAACATGAGTAAGCCTTAACATATCAAACCCTCCTTTTTCTCACTCTTTAACGATTAAAAGTCTCCGCTGTAGTAGTTTATGACCTCATAACGATAGAAATTCCAGCCAGAACCTACTTTATACTCTGAATAGTTGTCATAACGAGACCACGACGGGATGTTAAAAGATTAATGGTCGTGATAGTTGGTACTATATTCCCAAACCGCATTCCAATCATACCGATAACTTTTAGTGACTGTCACAACAGATACACTGGATTGAAAAGACCAATTCATAACAAACTAGCTAATAACACGACTTTGACTGACTTTTCATATTTTTCATTGCATTTATATCATTAGCATTGAAAACACTTTCATTATATCGTTTTTCTCATTTTTATGCAACAGTTCCCCATTGGTTTTAATAATATATAACACTTAGAAGTTATATGAAAGTTCTAAATTGAAGTTAGCTAGTCTTACTTTCTAAAACTAAGATTGTTTGACTAACTTAGAGGAAATATGGGACGTAATTTCATTTGACAAAATGGCTTAGGCTAAGACTAGCCTTGGTTTAGCTGACTAAATATTTTCAAGGGAACCTGTTGTCAATTGAAAGGTAATTTAGGAATAAGAAACCAGCTCTGTCTTATACTCAATGAAAATCAAAGAGCAAACTAGGAAACTAGCCGCAGGCTGTACTTGAGTACGGCAAGGCTACGTTGACGCGGTTTGAAGAGATTTTCGAAGAGTATTATACTTTCTTGTTGTTCACTACAGTTGACAAAGAGCAAAAAAAGCGAACAAGACCAGTCTCTGTAGATCAGAAAACTAGTTTTGTCCGCTTTTTATAATCGAGATTAATCTCTTGATCCAATCTCTATGACCTAGATGCTTTTACATCATCTTATTCGTCGTCTTTTTTCTTTCCCATTGCAAACATGCCAAGAAGTGCTCCTACAAGACCTACGGCTGCAAGACCAGCATTTTCTTTAGTGCCTGTCTCTGGGAGTTTGTATTGATGACTTGCAGGTGCTTGATAAGTCTTATCTTGTGACATAGTAAGAGCTACAAGAGACTGCTCATCTTTGTATTCTGGAACCTCATGGATTGCTCCTTCTGCTCCATTGACACCACCTGTGAATTCTGGGCTTACTTCCTGAACAGCTGATGCGTCACCATTCACTCCACCTGTAAACTCTGGAACTTCATGAATAGCTGCTTCCGCTCCATTGACACTGCCTGTGTATTCTGGCAACTCATTCTTAGCCGCTTCTGCTCCATTGACACTGCCTGTGTATTCTGGGCTTACTTCATGAACAGCTGCTTCGACTGCGTTAACGCCACCCTTGAATTCTGGGACTTCTACTACTGGTGCTGCTTCATCACCTGCTGTACCAATAGCTTCAGTGTATTCTGGAACTTCATGAACAGCTGCTTCGACTGCGTTAACGCCACCCTTGAATTCTGGGACTTCTACTACTGGTGCTGCTTCATCGCCTGCTGTGCCAATAGCTTCAGTGTATTCTGGAACTTCATGAACAGCTGCTTCGACACCATTTACTCCACCAGTAAATTCTGGAACCTCATGGATAGCTGGATCTGTTTTACCAGATACTTCTTTCTTAGTTCCGACTAAGACAATCTCATCTTGCGGTGCTTCAATAGTTTCGCGAAGTTTTTCAGTACGGCTTCCATCTACTGCTACTTCAGTCAGGATACGTTCTTTACCTTCACGACCTGCTTGAGTCACACGAGTTTCACCTTCTGCTAGAGTTGGGTCTTCTTTCTTCACTGTCTTGAAGCTGAGAGCTTCTTCAACAACTTCAAGGCTAGGAAGCTCTTCCTGAACAGCTGGGGCAACTTTTCCACTTTCAACCTTTTCTTTGGTCAATTGGATACGGTATTCCTTGACCTGTTTACCACTTTCTGAAACGAGACGTACCAAGACTGGAAGTTTGTCGTCCCCACTATCGACAACTGTTGCCGCTACGTTTTCACCAGCTTCAACGGTCACTTTAGGACGGCTTCCACTATAGGTTACTTGGTAATCCACACGAGCTTCAGAGAAGTCAGCAAGCTCTCTACCATCTACTAGAAGTTTAGAAGCTGTATTGTCTTTAGGTGCTTCACTTGGTGCGATAAAGGCCATTTCAGTGATAGCCACACCCTTCTTGTCTGCTTTTCTGTCCATGCGCCATCTCATAGCTTTAGCTTTGACTGGTGCAAAGGTTACATGGATGTCAGTTCCTGCTTGAACTTCTTGATCCGCACGGTATTCAACTTTCTCCCAGTTAGACGGAGTGTTGAATGGATGTTCTGGATCGTATGGTTGGTAGTTAGAGTAATATTCTGGTGAATCAAATTCTGGTCCAACATAGCGTTCTAGGACGAGTTTAGAAGGTGCATCTGTTCCACCATCTGCAAAGAAGCGAATTTTTCCTTCTGCAACTGAACGCTCAACAATCTGACCAGCTTCTCTAAAGATAACCCCTACTGAAACTTCTGGATTTTCAGATGGAGTTGGAGACCAGTTAGTCCAACGACGACTTTCATCATCAGAACCATCATTGACATAGTCCACACGGTCACGAGAATTTGGATCAATATCGTTAGTTGCTGAGGCAAATGAACGGTTGCTATCGTCATCGAAGTCTGGGTTGTCTGAAAGGTTTTCACCGAGTTTGTCTGTCACACGTACAGCCACTTCAGCAGTTAAATCAGTACCCAAAACGCGACCATGAACTGTAAATTCACCTGCTTTTGTTAGATTTTCTGCTGGAACTGCTTCCCAGTCAACAGCCAAGTCCTTGACTTCATAGTCAGATTTTCCTGTGAAGTAAACAGGAACTTTTGCTGGTAACTCAAGGGTTTGTCCTTTAGCAACCAAGCGAGATGATTTGGCAACAGCAACAGGTTTACTTGCGAGCAAATCTTTATCATTTGTGAAGTGTAGGCGGTATTCACCTAGGATATCTCCGTTTTCAGCCTTGACAACAACACGAACTGGATCTCCTTCACCTACGCTTGGTACAACTGTTGCAATACCATTTTCAGTGACACTTGCTATTACAGTTGGAGCTTTTCCTTGGCTTGTTTCTAGATAGTAGTCAGTCAAGCCTGGGTTAAAGTTTGGCAAATCTTTTCCATCTACTTGGATTTGTGCTTGAGCATTCTTAGCTGCAGCTACTTGTTTAGAGAAGATTTGCATTTCTGTAATAGAAGTACCCCATTTACCATCTGGTCGAACCATGCGGATACGAACTGCGTAAGTGTTGACTTTATCAAAGCTAAAGTGGGTCATTTCTCCAGCTCTGATTTGATCTGGAGCCTTGAGATTTGTTACTTCTTTCCAGTTTTTATCGTCATTAAAGACATGGTCTTCGCGTGCTACGAAGCTTGGATTCTTAGGAACTGTTGGAGTTGCTGAACCGACATAGTATTCGATGACATAGGATTTAGGTGCACCAACACCGTGGTCTTCGTGGAAGGCTACATTGAGGTTATCAACTGATCGTTTAGACATGATACCAGAGTCACCAAAGAGAATTCCTACGGATGCTTCACTTGTACGGTTCCAGTTTGTCCAGCGGTTTGCTGGTTGGTTGTTATATGAAATTAGTTTGTCATTGACATTGGCTACTGAGTCACTTGGATTTGAGTCTGATGCAAAGGCAAGTGGCAATTCTGAACCAGTCCACTGGTCAGAAATATTAGCACCAGTTTCTGTCTGAGCAGACACACGAACATGAAGTTTAGTTGGTAGTTGAGTACCTTCGACATGTCCTGTCACAGTAAACTTGCCTTCTTGTGCGTATTGGCTTGGTTCAATTGCGTCCCAAGTTACTTTAGCTGAAGAGACTTGGCCATTTGAGTGGTAAGTACGAACGCTCTCTGGTAGTTGAGGAGCTTCTGCAACTGGAGTAGTTACGCTCACTTCTTCGACAGCAATGATACCTTCGACAGATACCTTAGCATGTGCTTCTTTCTCAATTCCTTCAACTTTACCTAGGACTTCAAAACTATGGTATTTAGCAAGGTCTTCCTTAGCAACTGCTTGCCAAGTCACCTTGTGAACCTTCGGAAATCCTTTGTCATACTCTACAGTTACTGTAGCAGGTAGACTTGGTTCTTGGTTCAAACCTGTCACGACACTAACTGGACGGATGGCTTGGACAACTTTGCTTTCAGTATTTGCTTGAATGTTCAAGTCAATCTGACCTTCTGATCCTTCAAATTGAGCTTTCAGAGTTACTTGACCAGGTTTATGCAATTCAAGCATACCTTTACGAACGGCTACATCTCCTTCACCTGTAGTTGAGAAGGTAACCTTGTCAGCTTTCAAGACTGCTTGTGTACCGTCTTGATAGTGAGCCAAGACCTTGATACCGACCGTTTGGTCTTCTTTCAAAGTAGCTGCATTTTCAACTTCTAGGCTCAAACGTTCAATTTGTGGAGCTTCTTGTAGGAATTGGATAGCATAGGTTTGTAGTGGGCCACCATCGTTTGGTTGAACATGGATGCTTGCACGCATACCATTTGCTTCATTAGCTTGAATAACTGTCACTTGAGCATTTTCAGCTGTAGCTTTGACCTCTGGCAAGGCTGCTCCATAAGCAAGCTTGTGGTATTTTACAGGTTGGTCAGTTGAAAGACCTTCAACCGCTTGATCTGCTACAGTTACACTTGGAACTACTGGATTAGCAGCTTCACCTTCTGCAACTACCAAGGTCGCAGCGATTTCTTCATCTTCTAAAATACCTTTTGCTGGGATGCGAGAGCCTGGGATCGCTAGTTTAGCTTGATCTTCAGCTGCAATTTCCCACTTATTAACCTCGTAGCTCGCTACAGTACCATCTGACAATACGTAAGAAACAGATTTGTCAACTGAATTTAGGTCTGTATTTGGAGCGATTCTCTTGACTACAGGTAATTCTGCTTCGAGAGCCAAGACTTCAACACGCGCTTCGACGTCTCGTCCATCTGCCACACCCTTAACAGTCACAATTCCTGGTTCATTGACATCAACTGCTGACCATTCTACTGGAAGTTTTGTACGGCTACCATCACTGTAGATAAATGCTACCTTCTTAGGCATTTTTGGTGCTTGACCGATAACAGTACGGACTTTAGCAACTTCTGTACCCAAGACAGTTTTTTCAGCTTTATCTTTCTTACCTGTAAAGATAGTAGTTTGATCAGATTTCAAGAGGTCAGAATGAGCAGTCAAGGTGAATTTACCTGCTTGCTCAGTTGATTTGACAATGACAACACCCTTACCATTGAAGGCCTTACGAATCCATGAACCGTCAGCTTGCTCTTTATAACGTTCACGGCTTGCTTGTTCACCGTTATCCACACCGACAATCTGACCTTGACCGTGCAACTGGAAGCGCACAAGGTTATTGGCAGTTGGAACTACATTACCAGCGCTATCAACGATTTCGTAGTAGATATAAGTGAGATCTTTTCCGTCTGCTGCGATAGCATTTTCTTCTTTGACTAGGCGAACACCTGCAGGCTCACCAGCAGTCGTAATCTTATCACGAGCGATTTCATTACCAGCCTCATCACGAGCTACTGCTTCTAGGGTTCCAGGTTGATAATCAACCTTCCACTCAAGGTAAAGTTCCTTGGCATTGGCACCTTCTTGGTAAGTACGGCCATCACTTGTTTGTTTCTTGTTAAAGGTTTTCTTACCTAGTGACTCACCATTTAAGAACAGTTCCACACTTGCAGCATTTGAAAATGCACGAACAGGAATCTTACCATCTGCATCAGCTACATTTGCTTTCAGAGTAGGATCTTCCCAGTTCCAGTGAGGAAGGAGGTGAACCATTGGTTTCTTCTGAGCAGAAACCCATTGGCTTTGGTACAAGTAATAGTCATTCTTAGGAATTCCAGCTGTATCTACGATACCAAAGTAAGAACTCTTAACTGGTGTGTTGTTTTGGTTATGCCATGGAGTAGGCTCACCGATATAGTCGGTACCTGTCCAGATAAACTGACCAGCATAACCAGCATTGTCTCGGTCAAAAGTCCAAGATGCAGTGGCTGTTTTACCCCAGCCAACACGGTCATTACCATAGTCTGATTGCTCATAATGACGGTAAGCTTGGTTGCTATGAACTAGCTCACTTTCTGGACGGAAATAGCTACCACGAGTACGAGTTGCTGAAGAAGTTTCTGAACCGTAAATCAACCAATTTGGATGTTTCGCACGAAGCTTCTTATAGTTGTCTTCTGAATAGTTAAATCCAACCGCATCAAGTTCGTTCGCAATCTTTTCATGATCACCACTACCATCACCAAAACGGAACTTGTCTGCTCCCATAGTAACATAGCGTGTCTTATCAACTGCCTTGATCACTTGCACCAAGCGTTTTACAGTCGCTAGAGAACGAGCCTTACCGTCTGCTTCACCGATTTCATTACCGATAGACCACATGACGATAGCAGGGTTATTCTTGCCTCTCTCGACCATTGTACGTAGGTCAAAATCAGACCATTTTTCACCTTTTTTAGCATCTGGGTGAGTGGCGTCTTTGTCAAAGAAACGTCCGTAGTCATACTGTTTCTTCCCACCGTACCAAGTATCGAAGGCTTCTTCTTGCACCAACAAACCTAGTTCTGCAGCGATCTGCAAGGTCTGCTCACTAGCTGGGTTATGGGTTGTACGGATAGAGTTCACACCCATATCCTTCATCTGTTTCAGACGACGGTATTCTGCCTTATAGTTTTCTTCAGCCCCTAGAGCTCCATGGTCATGGTGAAGAGAAACTCCATGGAATTTAATTCGTTCACCATTCAAAGAGAAACCTTCATTTGGTGTCCAGTTATAGTAGCGGTAACCAAACAAGTCCTTCTTAGCATCGACCAATTGGCCATCACGATAAACACGAGTCACTAATTCATAAAGAGCTGGTTTATCGTTAAGAACTGTCCAGAGTTTTGGTTTCTCAACTTGCAAAATAGCATTCAAGCTAGTTGATTGATGGGCTTTCAAGACTTGGCTGTCTGTACGAACAACGTCCGTCACAGCCTGACCATTTCTTTCAATAATTTGGTATTCAGCAACAATTTCATGATCTTTGTCATCTGTATTGACAATCTTACTTGTTACATGAGTATCAACCTTACCATTTTGTTGTTTTTCAAGGTCTGGTGTTAAGATAGTTGTTCCGTTTTTCTCAGCATGAACCTTATCTGTCACTTGAAGGGTAACATCGCGGTAAATACCACTTCCTGAGTACCAACGGCTACTTGGTTGTTTATTGACCGCATGTACAGCTACGACATTCTCACGACCGTCTTTATTGAGATAGTCAGTAATGTCATAAGAGAATTGATTGTAACCATTTGGATAGTGACCAACTAGCTGACCGTTTACATAGACTTGCGAATCCATATAAACTCCATCAAAGACCAGGCGAACATTCTTATTAAGGTCTTTTTCATCTAGTTTAAAGGTCTTGCGATACCAAGCATCACCACCGTTGAGTTGTCCACCCTCATTTTGGGCAGGAGAATCATGATCGAAGTCATTGTAAATACTCCAGTCATGAGGAAGGTCTAATTTCTTCCAGCTTGATACATCTGCATCTGGTTTGATAGCGTCTTTGGCATTAGCATTGAGTTTAAAATGCCAGTTTTGGTTAAATTCTACTTTACGGTCCTCAACCAATTGATTTACCTCCTCACTGGTAGCCGGTTTTAGGTCCGGTTTTTCCGTTTGAGCAGATTGATCTTGAGTAATTGCTTGAGGTTTCTTATCTAAGATGGAATCCACTTTTTTATCAGAATCTGATTGTACAGTTTGGTCGTCCTGTGCCTTTTCAACCGCATGAGCTGGTGTAGCAACTTCACTTGCAGCTGATTCAGTTGATGCTGGCTGTTCTGGACTTCTTGTTTCACCAAGTTCCTCTTTATGAGAATCATCCGCTACTTTTTCTGCAGCAACTGCAATTGGAGTTTCATCAGCTGAAACTGGGTTTGCACCAGCTACACTTGCTCCAAATAAGACTGAGCAAGTACCGATGACTACAGAGCAAGTTCCAACGGTAAATTTTCGGATACTGTACACTCTTTTTCGATTCCAATGATCTTTTCTCATAAGATCCTCCTTATATTCGTAACCGCTTCCAATTTTATGTAAGCGCTCCACTTTTTCAGTAGTATTTTGCTTCTATTTTATAAAATAATATAAGAAACTTCAATACTGGCAGCATAAAAATCATACTTTTGATTCTTTTTTCTATAATTTGTAGAAAACTTTAAAAATCTGAATGTACATTTAGTGAATGATTTTACTAAAAAAGGCGGTGGGACAGAAATCGATAGACAAAGTCTCGATTTCGTAGTCCCAGCCCCGCGAGGATGATTAGGAGCTTTTTGGAGTCTAATACTCAATGAAAATCAAAGAGCAAACTAGGCAGCTAGCCGCAGGTTGCTCAAAGCACTGCTTTGAGGTTGTAGATAAGACTGACGAAGTCAGCTCAAAACACTGTTTTGAGGTTGCAGATAGAGCTGACGTGGTTTGAATTTGATTTTCGAAGAGTATAAAAGACGAACAGAAAGTTCAATCAGCTACCGCGTCAAAGTTTGATTGCTAATAAAAAGTGAGGTCGGGATCTTTTGTCCCAACCTCTTTTACGGACTATCAAACTGATATTTCCTATTAGATTATTGACTAGATTTCCCCTTTTCCAAAAGCTTGACCATCTCATTTTTACGTTCTTCAAGCTCGGCAATTTGCTGAAGCAAAAGCTCTGAAAAATCACATTCAAGCTCTTCAGTTTCGCCACTATTAAACCAATCTAGAGCTACTATATGATTGTCCTTATCAAAGCAGAAAATTACATCTCCATCACCGATGATAGACAGAAATGGAATATAGTCAACAAATCCTAAATCATGTAATTCCTTGGTTTTTATTCGAATGTCTAAGAAGTCTGGGATGCCATTGGCGATCCCCAAGACCTTGATACCTCGGCAGAAGGTCCAAAAAGGGGCTACATCGTAAGCCTTGGCTCTTGGCCATAGCTCTTCCCTGACTTCCATAAAGAGACCTCCCAGAGATGACATGGTGAATTCCCTGAAATCTTCTGGCAGACGAATGCCGTATTGATTTTCAAAATCCTGAACATCTTCTTCCGATGGTTCATTGCCCATGCAGGCGACAACCTGATAAGTTTCCTTATCATAGTGACGAAAATAATCATAAACTTCCTTGAGTGCCATTATTTTAATCCTTTTTACTCAGAAATAGTAACCACAAATCCAGCTGGCAAGATAACTTGTTGTCCATCTTCAAACTGGCAATGGCTCGCTAAATCAACTGAATCTCTGTCTAAAGTATATTTCTCAGGAGACTGGTTGAAGATGGCTTGAACTTCTTTCCCTTGGTAATTCCACTTCAAGGATAGGACATCTGGTTTCACTTCTTGCAAGCAATATGAACCATGCTGAATCATACTTGCCACTTCCTTACGGACTTGGATTAATTTCTTCATGAAATTCAGCATGTCATTGTCTTCAGACACACGCTCCCAAGGCATGACACGACGGCAGTCAGGGTCTGGTCCACCTATTAGGGCAAGCTCTGTTCCGTAATAGATACAAGGAGTCCCTTTTTGAAGGTAGAGGAAGGTTAAAGCAGCCTTGACATGTTGGAGATTGCCTTTGGCAGTTGTGAGGATACGCTCTGTATCGTGAGAATCAAGAAGGTTAAACATCACTTCTGATATTTGTTGCTTGTAGTACATTGACTGGCTTCTGATTTCTGAAATGAACTTCTCTGTCTTTTTATGCTGACGCAAGAAATAATCTTTGATACTTTCAGAGAGCGGGTAGTTCATGACAGCATGGAATTCGTCCCCTTGTAGCCAAGGCTGAGACGTATGCCAGATTTCACCTAAAATATACAAATCAGGCTTTTTAGCTAGAACTGCCTTTCTAAAATCTCTCCAGAACTGATGGTCAATTTCATTGGCAACGTCCAAACGCCAAGCATCGATTTCAAAATTTTCAATCCAATAAGTTGCAACACTTAAAAGAAATTTTTTGACTTCAGGATTGGCTGTATTTAACTTAGGCATATAGCTAGCAAAGGCAAAGGTATGATAAGGGAGTTGTCTTGGATTCTGAAGTTTATCCTCAGTAACCGGGAATTCTTGAATATGGAACCAATCTTTATAAACTGAGTTTTCTCCATTTTTTAGAACATCCTGCCATTGGACTGACTGGTTGCCAATATGATTAAATACTGCATCTAGCATAATCTTGATACCACGTTTGTGGGCTTCCTCGACTAGTTTACGAAAGACTTCCTTGTCTCCAAAGTGACGGTCAATTTCAAAATAATCCGTCGTATCGTACTTGTGATTGGTCGTCGCTTCAAAAATCGGACATAGGTAAAGTCCAGTGATTCCCAAATCTTTTAGATAGTCTAAATGGTCAATAATCCCTTGTAAATCTCCACCAAAAAAATCATCCATGTTAGGTGCAATGACAGCATCCCACTCTCGAGCTCCATCTGGAGTCAAACTAGGATTTCCATTAGCAAAGCGTTCTGGGAAAATCTGATACCAAACGGTATTTGAAACCCAGTCAGGAACCTGACAACCGTCAATTTCGTGAATATAAGGAAGCTTGAAACCATTTCCTTCCGCATCCAAGTTTTCTTGAGTATGTTCTACGCAACCCTTATCACCGTAAAAAACACCCTGACCTTCTTCATCAAGGAGTTCAAAGAGGTACTGAATCCGTGCAAAAGCAACCGATACTGTAACCTGCCAATAATCAAATAAAACATCCGAGGTTACTTTGGTCATCTCTTTCTTAGCTTCATACTTATCCTCAATAAAAATAAAGGGATCTCCATAGTGTAAGATGACCTGCTGAACATCATCTTTCTTGGTTCTGATTCGGATATGTAGCTGACCTTCTTTGTAAAGATATGCATACTCTGATTCTGGTCTATGATAAATAGCTGTTAATTCCATGTCTTGTCTCCTAAATAATCATCATCAACAAAAACGCAAACGTTTTCATAACTAACAGAACTAGTATACTATTTAAAGATCCGATTTGCAATTTTTATACCAGTTTTACGATAGATATATAGATGGACAAGGGTAAAATTGAGTAGACTCTTTATGAGCTTTAAAAAGAGAGTTTCCATGAACCGGAAAACTCTCCATCATTACGAATCAGATGATTAGAATAAATGCTATCTGATATCTTTAATCTTCTAAAATGAAAATTTCTTCAACATGTAGTTGTAGCAACCTTGCAATTTTCATTGCTAGTTCAAGTGTAGGATTGTACTTGTCATTCTCGATAGCAATAATGGTTTGTCGACTAACGCCTAATATTTTTGCCATATCTTCCTGACGTAGTCCTTCAGACTTTCTTAGCTGTTTGATATTATTTTTCATACAGCATTAGTCTTTCTGAAAACAATAAATGCCAATCGCCAAAACTACGATAAGGATAACAACCATCAAAATTACTCCTTGAACAAGTTTATTTGGTTCTTTAAACTCTTCATCACCACCAATCATTTTCTGTTTTATGGCAGTTTGTGCAAATCCTTGAACAGAAATAGATAAACATAAAATCAGACTTGGTAACATTTCAAGTTCAATGCCTTTTGTAATAGATTGATAAATATTAAATACTGTCCACCCACATAAGCCAAATAGAGCCGTTTTATAACCCCATTCCTCAGAACGTAGCTGAATCGCTCTGTCCATTTCATCCATTTTTCTCATAGTCCTGTTCCTCCAATCTGTCAAAACAATGTCAAGAGCTCTTTACATTTTTTATTATACTCTAAATCGATAAAATGTCAAGATGTTTTAACATTTTTAGGCTTTTTTATTTTCTTCTATTCTAAGAATATTTCTAACTCCGATTTACAGCCTAGTCAATCCGACAAAGGGCAAGTTCTTTTAATCCTATTTTATCTTGACTTCATAAGTTTCGACTATAGATATACTTTTAGTTATGTTAGACTCGAAGTTTATCCTCTCTTTTCTGCTTTCTTATCTCTATGATACCTTTAAACTATCTAATAAAGAATAAACTACCAGTATTTTCAGGGATTATTTTTGATAAACAACTCCTCCTAATTAAAGCAAAAAGCCATTCCTCAAGGGAACAGCTTTTTCACTTATAATTAAAGGTTTCCCCAGCCAACTTATCTGCTAACTTAGGAAAGAGGGTGTAAAACTTATGGGCTAGATTGAGTAAGATTGGGAGATTGAGCTCGCGTTTGTTTTTACCTATTGCCTTAACAATCTTTTGCGCGACAGCATCTGGTTCCAATAGAAAACGGTCAACCGACTTGAGGTAGGTCCCATCTGGGTCTGCCTGGTCAAAAAATCCTGTACGGATTGGGCCTGGATTGACCGTTGTCACATAGACACCATAGGTCATGAGTTCAAGTCGCAAAGCATTTGAAAAACCGATAGCCGCAAACTTGGTCGCAGAATATAGACTAGACTTAGCAGTCGCTATCAATCCTGCCATACTGACGATATTGATGATATGACCTTTTCGAATCTCCTTCATACGAGAAGCAACCAAACGAGATAGATTCATGAGAGCAAAGGTGTTAACCTCAAACATTTGATGAATATCTTGATTAGAAATCTTGTCAAAATCCTCAAAAATCCCATAACCAGCGTTGTTAATCAAAACATCAATCTTACCATAACGGAGATAGAGGTCAGCTACCAATCCTTCTAAGGCTTGACTATCGGTAATATCAATCTCAACCAATTCAGCCTGTGGATGATTTCCGTATAGCTGAGCTAATTTTTCTCTATTTCTACCCAGCAAAATCAATTGATCATTGGGCAAGAGTTTGACCATTTCTTGGGCTAGACCACCACTAGCACCTGTAATGAGAATCGTAGACATACTTTTCCTTTCTCGAGATTCTAGATTTCCACTTCTTCTAGGTCTTTAACCACATGGACGTTTTCAAAAATCGTTGCCGCATCTTTCTTGAGCTGGCTAATGTCTTTTGAAAGGAAGCGTGCACTGATATGGTTGAGCAAGAGTCGTTTGGCTCCTGCTTCTGTTGCAACCTGCGCAGCTTGCATATTAGTTGAGTGACCATGGTTGCGGGCAATCTTTTCGTCTCCCTTGCCATAAGTCGACTCATGGACAAGAACATCTGCATTGACACCAAGACGCACACTGGCATCTGTTTTTCGAGTATCTCCCAAAATGGTAATAATCTTACCAGGTCGCGGTGCTGAGATATAGTCTGCTGCCTTGATCTCGGTGCCGTCTTCTAAGACGACATCCTGACCGTTTTTAATTTTTCCAAAAAGAGGGCCGAATGGGACACCAGCAGCCTTGAGTTTCTCAGCATCCAAGGTCCCTTCTAAATCCTTTTGCATGATACGATAACCAACGCAGAAAATAGTGTGGTCCAACTCTTCTGCATAAACGGTAAACTTATCCGTTTCAAGGATTTTGCCAAGAGAATCTTGGTCAAATTCATGAAAATGAATCTTATAGGGTAGACGAGAACCAGAGACACGTAAACTAGTCAAGACAAATGACTTAATACCTTGGGGACCATAGATTTCCAAATCTGTCTGCTCTTCATTGGCTTGAAAGGCACGACTAGAGAGAAATCCTGGCAAACCAAAGATATGGTCTCCGTGCAAGTGGGTGATAAAGATTTTGCTGACCTTCCGTGGTCGAATCGTGGTTTCCAGAATGCGATTTTGCGTTCCTTCGCCACAGTCAAAGAGCCAAACTTCGTTAATCTCGTCCAAGAGTTTCAGGGCGAGACTTGAAACGTTGCGGGCTTTAGAGGGCTGACCAGCCCCCGTTCCTAAAAATTGAATATCCATTCGATACTTTCTAATTAATCAATATATAACATAGCGGTGCGGTTTTCTGAGCGATAATAAAATTTGCCAGAAAAAGCTCTAGCTTCTTGTAGCAAATCCTCTTGGCTGTAGCCTTTGAGTCGCTTTCTTCCATCTGCCAAGCTTTCCAAATCTGTCAAAGCTGTGAGATTTTCCACGCTAACAACTTCCTCTTCTCCGATTGCCTTCATATAAATTTTTCCAGACTCCTCAAAAACTAGCTGATGGGGAAAAATTTGCGCAATCTCAAAAAGCAAGCCATCCGTAATTGCTTCCTCATATTCAGAGAAAATGCGACCAAGACCTTCTTTCTCGTAGCAAAATCCAAAGGATTTACCAGATAGATTGAGGCGAATAAAGGGCTTGCTTTCCAAAGCGAAACTTGGCCCAGCATTATAGAGGTTCAGTTCTTGGCTGACTTCTGCAAAATAATCGGTCGCAGCCTCGGGGCTCTTTTTCTGGTAGAGCTCGGCAAAGTAGGCATTCACTACGCTGGGTGGAGGTGTAATGAGAGCTAGTTGCTCCTCTTCAGACCTACCAGCTAAAAATTGGTCCAGATAGACCTTGTCTAGACTTGTATAGCCACCATACTTGAGTGCCAAAGTTTTGATATCAGTCATAAAATTCCTCTAATCTCCATTTATTTTTCTCAGAAATGTAGCCTGTGATGACTTCACCGTCATCTTGGTAGTCACGTTCTTCGAGGATAGCAACACTTTCTAAATCATGAATCTTGTAAGACTTAGAAAAAGGCACGCGCAGAGTAAAGGCTTCAAAAATTTCCTTGATCTTATCTAGCAATAAAGCTTGCAACTGTTCTCGACTATCTTTAGACTTGGCAGAAATCAGTGCATACGGCGTTTGGGTAGGCGTGAAATCTTCCACCAAATCCGCTTTATTATAAAGGGTTAGGCGAGGAATATCCTCCATGTCCAAGTCTTTCATGATAGACAGGACCGTTTTTTCATGTTCCTCATGGTAAGGATTGCTGGCATCGATGACATGGACCAGTAGATCTACATGCTTGCTTTCTTCCAAGGTAGACTTGAAACTTGACACCAACTCAGTTGGCAAGTCTTGGATAAACCCAACGGTATCTGTCAAGGTTACCTGTATATTCCCCCCCAGATGGATGCTTTTGGTTGTCGCATCCAGAGTCGCAAAGAGCTCATCTGCCTCATACTGGGTCTTGCTAGTCAAGGTGTTCATGATAGTTGACTTTCCAGCATTGGTATAGCCAATCAAGCCAATCTTAAAAGTACTTGACTCCAAACGTTTTTCTCGAACTGTCGCCCGATTTTTCTCAACCACCTTGAGCTGGCGCTCGATATCTGTAATCTGGTTGCGAACACTACGACGATTAAGCTCCAGCTGGCTTTCACCTGGACCACGAGAACCAATGCCCCCTGCCTGACGGCTAAGCATAATCCCCTGACCAACCAAGCGAGGTAAGAGATACTTGAGTTGCGCAAGATGAACTTGAAGCTTTCCTTCATGACTTCGAGCTCTCATGGCAAAGATATCCAAAATCAACTGCATACGGTCAATGACCTTGACACCTAACACTTCCTCGAGGTTAACATTTTGCCGTGGTGTCAAACGGTTGTTGACGATGACAGTCGTGATTTCTTCTGCATCCACCATTTGAGCTATTTCTTCCAACTTACCAGAACCGACGAAGGTCTTGGAGTCGTATTTTTCACGTTTTTGTCTGTAACTATCGACTACGACTGCACCAGCTGTCTTAGCCAGACTAGCCAGCTCTTCCATGGAGAGGTCAAAATTATCCATGCCCTGGAGTTCAACACCAATCAGCAGGACTCGCTCCTCTTTTTTCTCCGTTTCAATCATTTAAAAACTCCTCAATCTGGTTTAAAATACGGTCTTTTACACCAGATTCTCCTATCTGATAAAAGGTCACCTGCATGCGATTACGGAACCAGGTTAGCTGGCGCTTGGCAAAACGACGGGTCGCCTGTTTGAGACTGTCACGAGCTTCTTCCAAGGACTGCTCTCCACGAAAATAAGGAAAGAGTTCCTTGTAACCAATGCCTTTAGTAGCCTGTACATCAGGATAATGATCAAATAACCACTTGGCTTCGTCTAGAAGTCCAGCTTCAAACATCAAATCCACACGGTGGTTAATTCGTTCATAAAGCTGACTACGCTCATCATCCAAACAAATAATCAGAGGTTCATACAAGGTCTCTTGATTTTCCAAGTCTTGACCAAAATGGGCAATTTCCAAGGTACGCATGGCACGACGACGATTAAACTGGGGAATTTCAAGGCCTGCTTGATCCACCAAATGGGCTAATTCCTCATCTGTATAAGGCTCCAAACTAGCTCGATAAGCTAAAATCTCCTCATGGGGAGTCTCTCCACCTAAATGATATCCTTCTAGCAGACTCTGGATATAAAGACCTGTCCCACCAGCGATAATAGCTAGTTTGCCGCGACTTTGAATATCCTCAATGACTGCCTTAGCTTCTGAAACAAAATCAAAAGCCGAGTAAGACTCGGTTACATCTCTCACATCAATCAAGTGATGAGGAACACTTGCCTGCTCCTCTGGACTAGCCTTGGCTGTCCCAATATCTAGTCCTCGATAGACTTGTTGGCTATCTCCACTAACTACTTCACCATTAAAACGCTTAGCAACTTCAATGGCTAGAGCTGTCTTTCCAACTGCAGTCGGTCCAACAATCACAATTATTTTTGTTTTCATCTTTTTTCCTTGAAAAATTCCCATTTTTTCGTTACTATTATTATATCACAAAAAGGTCAGTCAGAAAAATGCGACCTCTTGAGGTAGCTGGCTGATTTATAAGTTAAAGGAGGAATACTCATGGCTAAAGGATTCGCTAAAGGTCTTGTGACAGGTATTGCAGGAACTGTCGCTGCAGTTGCAGGTGCAGTATACGCAGTTAAAAAGAAAGTGATCGAACCAGAAGAACAAAAAGCAGCTTTCATCGAAGAAAACCGTAAAAAAGCAGCGCGTCGTCGCGTATCACGTTAAAAAACAAAAGAAGTTGGGATTTTTCTCAACTTCTTTTTTTCTATTCTTTTATACTCAATAAAAACCAAATAGGAATCTAGCCTAGTTTGAAGAGATTTCCAGAGAGTATTAAATAGCTAGGTCAAACTTCAACTGCGGCTTGACTGGATCATAGTCAATCAACTCAAAATCTTCTGCTTTAATATCAAAGAAGTTTGTCTTATCTGGTACATTCAAGACCAGACGTGGTTGGCAGTTTGAAGGCTCACGACGAAGCAATTCCTGAGCTTGTTCAAATTGATTGTCATAGATATGAAGGTTGTTGATAAAGTAGAAGAATTTCCCAACTTTCCAACCAAAGTGTTTAGCAATCATCATCTGAAGCGCCACATACTGCATGGCATTGATGTGGTGAGCCACCAGCATATCATTAGAACGCTGGGTCAAAGTCGCATCCAGATAGATATCCCCATCTACACGACGGACATCAAACATGGTCTGGAAGGCACATGGAAGAAGACCATCTGTCTCCTCAAAGGCCTGATAATCCCAAAGTGAGATGATATTGCGACGGTTCCAAGGATTGGCTTCTAACTGTTTGAGAATCTTGTTAATGATATCATGTTTCTTAACAACAGCCCCATAACGTTCCCCAATAGTCCCTGTATCTCCAACTTCCCAGTCATTCCAGTAGTGAACATTGTACTTGTCATTGAGTACTTCCAAACTATTGGTCTGGTCTTGGTAGATCCAAAGTACTTCCTTGATGGCTGATTTGATTGCGATGGGGCGCAAGGTCGTGATGGGAAATTCCCCCTTTGACAAATCATACTCCGCAAAAGCACCTGTGATGTACTTGGAGTTAGCTACTGTTCCATCCTTATACTTGGGACGAGCCTGTTCTGAAAAGACTCCTTCATTGAGAATTCGCTCGATATTTTCTTTAAAAATCGTGTCTGCTTTTGTCATTTACTCTCACCTCAATTATTGTCTTAACTAGTATAGCATAAAAAGGGCTTTTCTACCTGCTCAGCAAATCAATGGCCTTTTTATATTTCTTCAATCTTTCCCTATCCTTTGCAGTAATAGAAGGCAATCTCGATAAATCTGAATTATGTTTTAGATCAGCTAATTTGACTACTCGTGCTAGAGGATTTGTCTTTACAGTTTCCAAATATGCTTGATAATCTTGCATTGGTTTCTTTGTCAAAACCTGAACATCAGTAACAACTGTTTCTGGTAAACCAGCTTGTAATAGTTCTTCAGCTGAAACAGGACTATCCTCAAGAACATCATGCAACAAAGCAACTGCTTTTTCTTCTTCCGTTTGTACAAGACTGGCTACATAGATTGGATGTTCTATGTAAGCCACCCCTGCCTTATCCAGTTGCCCTTCATGAGCTTGCCTAGCAATAGACAAGGCTAAATCAACCATGGATTGTTCTACAGTATTCATCCAAAACTCCTCCTATCATTAGTGAGCTATTACTTTATTTTAACAACTTCAACTTAAAAAGAGCTTGATCAATATCCAAGCTCTTGATTCATGTGCATTATTGCAAGACAAGTGACGCAGCACCAATCACTCCAGCGTCATTTCCTAGAGTTGCAAGAGCTAGTTTAGTTGTTGTGCGAACTTGTGGGAAGGTATTTTCATCATAAACCTTTTGCACACCTTGAAGGAGGAATTCTCCCGCAGCTGATACACCACCACCTATAACGATTGTTGATGGGTTTAGGATTGAACCGATGTTGGCACATACAATACCCAAGTAACGTGAGAAGTTACGGTAAACGATCAAGGCAAGGTCATCTCCTTCTTTTGCCAAATCAAAGACAGTTTTAGCTGTTACTTCTTCTCCGTCATCAATCAAGCGTTTCAACTCTGCATCGCCTTCGTATTCATCTGCGTAACGACGAGTCAAGTTGACGATACCTGTCGCTGAAGCTACTGTCTCAAGACAGCCTTTCTTACCGCAAGTACATGCGATTGGTTGGTCAAAGTCAACTGTGATGTGTCCAAGTTCACCAGCAGCACCTGCAACACCGTGAAGCAATTTACCTTCTGCTACGATACCGCCACCAACACCTGTACCAAGTGTCATAAAGACAACATCTGGTTGGTTGTCACCAGCACCCATCCAACGCTCACCAAGAGCTGCCACGTTGGCGTCATTGTCGATAAAGAATGGAATCCCCAAGGCTTTTTCCATTTTTTCTTTGATTGGTTGAAGAGTTTTCCAGTTGAGGTTGTAGGCACCGATAACAGTCCCTTTTTCACGGTCAACCACACCAGGTGACCCCATACCAATTCCACGGAAATCTTCAGCAGACAATCCAAGCAAGCCCAAACGGTGTTGAATAGTTTCAATCATATCGTCTACGATATGGCTTCCTTCATCCAAAATGTTTGTCTTAATAGACCATTTTTCTTGGATTTCTCCTTCTTGCGTTAAAATAGCGAACTTGATAGAAGTTCCACCAAGGTCAATCCCAATAATCTTTTGACTCATCGTCTTCTCCTTATCCTTAATTGAAAATGCTTACAGTACTAGTATAACAAAATCTGCCAATCAGTGCAAAGGTTTGCATTAACTTTCCAGATTTTTTTCTATTCTATGGTTTCCACAAACCAGAAGCATCTACATAATAGCGTCCGCCATCCACTCGCTCATTCTTAGCCATTTTGCCATCTGATTTGAGATAGTAATTTCCTTGCCATGCATTGCGAGCATAAGATCCATCTGATTTCAAGTAATACCAGGCTTGGTAAGAAGAATCATAGACCCACTCACTCTGAGCCATTTTCCCATTTGACTTGAGGTAATATGCACCTTGCCAAGTATTATGCGCATAAGATCCATCTGATTTGAGGTAATACCAAGCTTTGTAGTAAGAATCATAAAGCCATTCACCCTGAGCCATCTTACCATCTGATTTGAGATAGTAACTTCCTTGCCAAGTATTGCGTGCATAAGAACCATCTGATTTGAGGTAATACCAGGCTTGGTAATAGTTATCGTATACCCACTCATTCTCAGCCATTCTTCCATCTGACTTGAGATAGTAAGCACCCTGCCAAGTATTTGTTACTGGAGTTCCATTTTCAGAAAAATAGTACCAAGATCCATTCTGACGAACCCAGCCACTTACAGCTGCTGCACTTGGAGCAGGTACTGCACTATTTGGTGCTACACTGTTGTTAGCTTGAGATGTACTCGTCTTTTTCTCTTTTAAAACTCCCTTTGGCGCATTCTTCGATTCACAGGCAATCCCATCATGATCTTTATCTAGAGTAGCAGAATACCCTGGTTCTCCCTTATGAATATCTGCATAACCATTCTCCCAAGCTTCCTTACAGCTTGAAAAATGGATACTTTCATCTGCAACAACAGGATGTAAAAACAGAGCAAGGACAGGTAAAGAAAATAGGCCTAGTTTTAATAGATGACGTTTGTTCATGATTTTTCTCCTAAAATTATAATATCAATCTCAATATTATTTTATCAAACTTGTTTCAGCAATTCAAGAAAACTTCTGGTTAATTCTGCAAACTCTTTTGGTTTTGCCTTATTCAAGACATGAGGGCCGTCAGGGATGATCTCAAACTGAGAATCTGGCATCAGTTCTTGAATAGCTTTCATTGAACTGAGATTAGGCTTATCCTGACTACCACAAATTAACAAGCTTGGATAGGGACAATTCCGTGCAATCTCTCTTAAATCAAGTGTTTTTAATTCTTCGGAAACTCCAACCATAAGAGCCTTATCTGCCCCCTGCTTCTCATATATCCTCTTAGGAAGCAATTTAAATATCAGCAACTGTATGTAAAAAGGAATGTTACCTGCTAATTTCAGTGGACATCCTGACAAAACCAAGGCCTGAAGATATGGTAGATCATAACTTGAAAGCTCCAATGCAAGTGCAGCCCCTAAAGACAAACCGATTAAGACAAAAGGTTCTGTCTCCTCTGATAAGTGCTGATAAATGCGCTCTTTGGCTTCTTGATAAGTCCCAACTCCAGTAGGAAATAACTCTATGGCTTCAGAAGGATAATCTGCCAGTAAATCCTGAACTTCTTTCCAACTATCTGCTGACTGACCTAGGCCATGTAAAAATATAAGTTTCATTTAGTTCTCCTGTAATGATAACTCATACAAGCCCCTGACTGCATTGCATCCGTATACAGTTTCTGCTCGCTTCAAATCTTCTATGGTTAAGACCTTCTCTTTTACTTGTTCGCTTTCAAGCAAGTGTTGACGATAAGTTCCTGGTAACAGACCTAGCTGACTAGGAGGTGTATAGAGCTTACCATCCATTTTCAAAACCAGATTGCCAATAGAGGTTTCAAGCAATTTTCCATCAACAGTGTAATAGATGATTTCCTGCTCTCCCATTGTCAAATGTGGTCGGTGTGTCGTCTTAAAGTAGGTAAAGGCCTGCTGCAAATCAGCTTCTTGCAGACAAAGTTTAGCCTGACAGAAGCTAGAACTAAGTGGTGTCAATACTTGTCGATCAATGTCTATTTCTCCAGACTTATTGAGACTGATTCGCAAACGGTAGTCTTGATGGAGGTCACAAGCTTGACACACTTCCTCTATCTTTTGTCTCAAACTATCTTCATCAAATGTAAAGGCAAAATAACGACTAGCCTTTTGCAGTCTTTCCAGATGTTGATTTTCAAAGAGTAATTTCTTCTGACTGATTTTCCCTGTCGTTATTAATTGAAAACGAGGCTGTTTTCGGTAAAGAACAGCTGCCTTTTGCTGGACTTCACGGTATTCTGACTCCCAAGTACTATCCCAAGTGATGCCACCGCCGACTCCATAGATGGCTCGATCTCGATGCAGTTGAATGGTTCGAATAGCTACGTTGAAAATCCGTCTACCATTGGGAAGTAAGAGTCCAACAGTTCCACAGTAAACTCCTCTAGCTTGTGGTTCCAAATTCTTGATAATTTCCATAGTCGCTATCTTGGGAGCTCCTGTGATAGAACCACATGGAAAGAGTGAACGGAAGATTTCTACTAGGTCAATATCTGGTCGTAACTGACTCTTGATGGTCGAAGTCATCTGCCAAACCGTTGAATACTGTTCCACCTGACATAAACGTTCCACATGCTCACTTCCCACCTCAGACAGACGATTCATGTCATTACGCAAGAGGTCAACTATCATCATATTTTCTGAACGATTTTTGGGATCCTGCTCCAACCAAGCTGCTTCTTTCAAATCTTCAGCATCAGTCAGACCACGTTTAGTCGTCCCCTTCATAGGACGAGTTGTCAATTCACGATCATTTTGTTCAAAAAAGAGTTCTGGACTCATGGAAATCACTGCCATGTCATCATGCTCTACGTAGGCATTGTAGCCTGCCTCCTGCTCCACCACCATACGATTGTAGATAGCAAAAGGATTAGCAGACAACTCCTGCTTGAGTTGAACCGTATAATTGACCTGATAAGTATCGCCCTGTCGTAAATGATGGTGAATCTGAGCAATCGCCTTTTCATAGTCCTCTGCAGATGTTACTTCCTGCCAGTTTGATGGCAAAGCCACCTCCTCATAAGTCAGAGGAATGCTAGATTTTTCAACGCTGTCATGAATAGTGAAATAGAGGAGATACTCTCCTAACAAGGGACCTGAGTGAACCGCCAACTTCTCCTCAAAAGCTGGCGCTGCTTCATAACTAACATAACCCACCACATAATAGTCCTGTTCTTGGTAGCTTTCCACTTGAGCTAACAAGTCTGTTACTTCTGCTAAATCTCTGGTTTTTAATTCTTTGATAGGCTGGGTAAAGGTGTATCGCTCGCCCAAAGCCCTGAAATCAATCACTGTTTTTCTATGCATATCCTAAGTATACCATAAAAGCCAGACCCCAAACAGGAGATCTGGCAATTTTATTCTTTGAGAATGATAAAGTAGATTTCACTTCCTTAGCAAATCTAAAAACACACTCTCTTTTATCTATCCTTTGGGAAAGAGTTCAGATGAAAAGGCATCTGTAACCTGCAATAGTTTCTGGAAGACTTTTTTCTTCAGGGCTACTGTATAGTTGGCAACTGAACCACCATACTTAAAGTTTCGGTAATCCGTTTCTACTGCTTGGTCAAACAAGTCTTGCAATTTCTCATAAGAATCAATTTGCTGACCATCAATTTCAAAACTATGGATTCCTCGTTTTGCCTTAGCAATAATAGCGTCAAACCAAGCCTTCTTCCATTCTTCCAAGTTCTGGAACTTGCCTTTCGAAACCTTCTGGATAATGAAATCATCCCCAAGGGTGTCACGTCCCTCGCTTAAGGCTTCATCTTTGTATTTATTAGAAGCATAGCCTAGGAAACCATTTTCGTAGCCATAATAACCCCACATACGGAAGGCATTATGCTTGAAGGAGATGGCTCCTGGAGCTCCCTGACTTGTATTTCCACCATAGATAGCATCCACCATCTTGACATTGACATAAGCTGTCTTGAGTTCTTCTGGTCGGTAAGTTCCCTGATAATGCCTATTGGTGATGATGTTATGTTTGATTAAATCATCCACAGAATTTAGCTGAGTCTTGGCTTCCTCATCTGTCAATGGACGGACATAGTCCCACTGGTTTGGAGCAAGGAGTTTATTATCCTGGTCCTGATAGCGCATTTGCTTGGTCATCTTGCTGAACCAAGCCTTCTTCAAAGCCAGATCATTCTTAGCGAGAACTCGTTCCCCTTCCAGATAATCTAGAAGCATCAAGGCCTCATTATAACCTTTCATGTAGTGGTCAATCTACTGGCGTGTTTGCAACTTGGTTGGATCAGGATTGTACCATTGATCCCCATCATTTGGTCGCATGTATGCCATATTGAGCCCGAGAGCGCCATATTCACCCTGATGGCCTTCACCTTACTTGTTTTCAAAATCAAAAATTTTCAGGAGTGATCCCAACACGTTCGATTAAATTGCCAGACCTCATTTTTCTTTTATTAAAAAGAAAACTATTTTAAAAGACATTCTACTTCTAAAATCCAAACTCTACACTTCTTATGAATTAAAATATATTTCTAGTAAACTCTTTTTAATAATTTCAAGATCACTCAACATAATCCAACAAATAGCCATAGCCCTTTTCTTCCATTTGATCCTTAGGAATAAAGCGAATGGAGAGACTATTGATACAATATCGTAGCCCACCCTTTTCTGTAGGTCCATCTGTAAAGACATGTCCTAGGTGAGAATTCCCTGTTCGACTTCTGACTTCTGTTCTGACCATATTGTATGACTTGTCTTCCTTATAGGTCGCAACATCTGGACTGATCGGCTGGGTAAAACTTGGCCAACCACAACCCGACTCAAATTTATCTTTCGAAGAAAAGAGAGGTTCGCCAGTCGCAACATCCACATAAATACCTGCTTCAAATTTATCCCAGTAACGATTTGAAAAGGCACGTTCTGTTTGACCATTTTGAGTCACGGCATACTCCTCTGAAGACAAAAGTTTTTTCAATTCATCGTCGCTCGGTTTTGGATATTGACTTGCATCAATGACCGGATAGGCTGCCTGATTGACATTGATATGGCAATATCCATTAGGGTTTTTCTGGAGATAGTCTTGGTGGTAGTCCTCAGCCACGATAAAATTTCTTAAGGCTTCCTTTTCAACCGCTAGAGGCTGGTCGTATTTCTGAGCAACTTGGTCAAAAACTTGATTGATGACTTCTAAATCTTTCTCATCTGTATAGTAGACTCCTGTTCTGTACTGAGTCCCCACATCATTTCCCTGCTTATTCTTACTGACTGGATTGATAATGCGGAAATAATGAAGCAAGATCTCTTTTAGAGAGATTTGATTAGCATCATAGGTCACATGAACAGTCTCAGCATGCCCAGTTTGGCCGATCAATTCATACTGGGTTGTTTCTCCTCTACCATTTGCATAGCCCGAAACAGCATCTGTCACACCCGCTACTCGCGAAAAATACTCTTCTACTCCCCAGAAACAACCTCCCGCTAGATAGATATCATGTAAGTCAGCATCTTTACTTGGCTCAGTTTTTTTCTTGGCCTTTTGTCCTTGACTAACTGCTGCCTTCTCGATTTGAGTGGTATCTGTGTAGCTTGCGCTCCTTTTTTCCAAAAGAAATAAAAATCCAATAATAATGCAAATGATGATTCCAATGAATACAATTATTTTTAATTTATCATTCATGATGAGCCTCTAATCTATGCTTTTTAGCGTCTGTAAAATAGTTTCCTTGTCCATAAAACCTGGCTGGGTCTTGACTAGTTTGCCTTCTTTATCGATAAAAGCCTGAGTCGGATAAGAACGAACTCCGTAACTCGCTAAAAGTTGTCCCGAAGGGTCTAACAATACTGGTAAATCTTTATAGTCCAAGCCCTGATACCATTTCTTGAAGCCTTCTTCTGCTTGCTCGCCTTTTTGACCAGGAGAAACGACTGTCAAAACAACATAGTCATCGCTTTCTTCTTTAGCCAGCTCATCGGTATCAGGTAAACTAGCTAGACAAATAGAGCACCAAGATGCCCAAAATTTGAGATAGACCTTTTTACCCTTATAATCAGATAGATGATAGGTTTTCCCATCAACTCCCGTGAGTTCAAAGTCTGTAACTGCTTCTCCGTTTTTTGCTACCTGAGAGCTAACTTGCTCTTGTTTGTCTCCATTTTGTTTATCAGCCTCGCTTGTTGTCTGATTTTTACAAGCTGATAGACAAAGAAAACTAGTGCAGACCAATGCAGTTGCTTGCCATTTTTTCATCTTCATCACCTTCCTTGTTTATCATATGAATATAGATATTGACTTTGTAGTTCTATTATATACCTACCTTGCTAAAAATACTTAGAATCTGTTTGGAAAATCATTAAACTTCTTGATTACAAAAACTCCCACCTGCTAAGCAGATGAGAGCTTTGAATTATTTAAAGATTGAAGTTTTAAAGCTATCTGTTTGTTGAAGAAGTTTCTTGAAGACTTTTTCTTTCAAAGCAACAGTATTGTCAAATTTAACAGATCCGTTATTTAGAGTAGCCTTATCTTTATCAACTGCTTCAGCAAATGCGCGTTTCAAGTCTTCATAGCTATTGTATGTTTTACCATCAATTTCAATAGATTGAATTCCATTTTTGGCACTTGTCACAACTTCTTTGAAGTAAGCTTTCTTCCAATCTTCAAGATTATTGAATTTTCCTTCAGAAATCTTGTTAATGATGAAGTCATCACCTAGAGTAGCTTTACCAGCTTTTTTAGATTCAGCTTTTAGCATATTAGATGCATAGTTTAAGAAGCCTTTTTCGTAGCCATAGTAACCCCAGATTCTAAAGGTATTGTGTTTAAATGACATCGCTCCAGGAGCACCTTCACTTGTATTTCCGCCATAAATACCAGACATCATTGGAACGTTCACATAAGCAGAATCAAAGTCAGTAGGATTATAAACTCTGTTACCTGGACCACGGTTAGTCATAAAGTTATTGGTTACTAAGTCATCTACTGTACGCAAAGGAATAGCTTTTTCCTCATCACTTAAAGGTCTAACCTTATCGAATTGGTTCTTGGTGTTATTTCCTCGGTATTGCTTATCAACCTTCTTGAACCAAGCATTGTTTAAATCTTGATTTGCTTTATCGAGGACAGCCTCCCCTTCAAGATAATCTAGAAGCATAAGAGTGTCGTTGTACCCCTTCATATAACGATCAATTTCGTCACGAGACTTCAGATCATTTGGATTTGTGTTATACCACTGATTTCCATCATTTGGACGTTCATAAGCCATATTGAGACCTAGGGCTTTATATTCACCGTTTGGATTTGACACTGATGGAGTTTGCAACATTCCTTGTGCAAATGCTTCAAGATCTGTTCCTTCACGGTGTCTTGAGCCACCTAGATAAACCATTCGGTCATTGACGTGAGTTGTTTCGTGAGTAAAAGCAGAAACTCCAAAATCACTAATCATGTCCGTCACCATAAAGAAGACAGAGTCATCTTTGTATGGATTTGCGTAAACACGAGCAGTTGCTCCCATACGCCAATCAGTCGCATGGTAACGATCGGTTGGTCCATACAATTCGCGAATTGGAGCTACATCTTTACCGCTATTAGTATGCCCATAACGGTCTGTGCTGATACCTTTATAGTTTTGGTTATCCAAAACTGGTGTTGGTACCATGTTGTTGCTCTTCAAAAGTTGATTACGGACCTTATCTAAAGATAAACGGGACCAGAAATCCAAATAATTCTGCTGCTCTTTAGCGACCTTATCAATTTCAGCTTTGAAGGCATTCCGTTCTGCTTCAGTATACTTACCATATTTCTCAAAGGAACTATAAGCCAAGGTATTATAGGTTGAAATTAAGAACATATGAGCATCTTTAAGATTCAAAAGTGGCAAGATCATCTTACCGTGCATATCATTGTTTAAACCTTCGTAGGCTCTATGTTTCTTATCTGCAAAATCAGGATTTGTTGTTTTTGGTTCCACGATATAGACATTATCTTTAGTTGCTTTAATGAACCAATCATTTAGATCTTTGTCTTCTGTGAATAGACGCATATTATAGTCTAAGAAACTGTTTAACTCGCCTATACCGATAACTCCACCAATAGTTTCGCGATAAGCTTCTAAAGTTCTATCACCTTTAATGTTATTTTCTTTGGAACCAATCTTGATCAAGAAGTCTAACACACTTACATTTTTACCATAGAAGTCTGGTTTGAACAACATGAGCTGCTTGATATTGAAGTTATCAAACTTAACTCCGTAGTAACGATTGAGGTAAGACAAACCAAGAAGAACAGCAGCCTTATTGTCATCAATCTTCTTGATCAAGGCACGTTTAGCAGCTTCATCTGTGTTTAATTGATGATCTTCATTTTCAACCAACTGTTTGACAAATTTAGCCAGGTTATCCTTGACTTCTTTGAAGGTTTCTTCCAGGTAAAGGTTCTTAATGGCATTGACTTTATTTGGACCAGTTCTACCTAGGTGTGTGTAGATAGGGTCTGATTGTAATTCTACTGGGCTTAATTTTTCAACGATAGCATTGATAAGATCGCTACGGTCTTTATCAACGATATTAGGCGTGTAAACAACTTCTCCAAGTTCAGCAATGCTGTACTCTTTCACTTGTTTAACCTTAGATTCTTTCAGCTCAACAGTAAAGATGTCTTTAGTCTTATCACCATAATGAACCATAATATGGTCAGCATCAGCTAATTCTGTCACAAAGGCATTGCCCTTCATAGCAGTAACAGATAAGACTTCCTTGGTCAAGAGAGGACTACCTGCAGCAAGTTTATTTCCTTGGTCTACGATCCACTCTTTATTGTAGAATGGTTGTAATTTTTCGATATTACGGTAGGCAAGTTCACGAGAGGCGTCGTAGCCAATGATAGTTTTGTATTGATCGGCTTTGTTGATAATGTTATTGAGTTTGTCTTCAACAGGTTTCGTGCTTTCAAATTTATCAGCAGTGATTCCCATTGCTTCAATTTTCTTGTCAGCTTCTTCTTGTGAGATGCTAGGAATCTTACGAGAATTGTTGTAAGTTTTATTCCCCTCACTTACCCCCTCAACACTGAAGTTACGTTTTGTTCTTGAATAGGTGAAGTAATCATCAGCGTCAATATCAGAGTGACCGAACACCATTTCACCAGTTTTGACTTTCATCATAGTGATGTTGTCTTCAATAGCACCCAAGGCCCAGTTAGTACCGAGTAAGCCACCAGATTGAACAGCTTCTTTCAACTCAATAGAACCTTTAGCAACTGAATTTCTGAGAACACCTTCTCTACCTAGTGTATTATTATCTCCACCATTTTGAGAAGAATAAACTAATCCCGCAGCTTTTGCTTTATTACCAGTAATTTCAGCATCAACGTAAGCTTTTTCTACGATACCTTTCCAGTTTTCACCTAGAACACCTGCTAAATACCAACCTTTGTTTCCAGCAGCGTGAATCTTACCGATAAAGGCAACATTACTTACCTTACCACTACCATCAATTTTATTGATAATACCAGCTACATCGTTGCCCCCGACAACATTACCTGTTACTTTAACATTTTCGACAGTTGCATTATTTTTGATAATACCTGCGATTGGTGCTACTCGATCAAATCCAGGCATGTCAATGTTGACATTTTCAAGCAAGAGATTCTTAACAGTACCACCTTCGATGTTACCAAACAACGGTCTCGTAATGTTATGGATAGCAAATTTATTACCTTCTGTACTTTCCAATGTTCCCTTGAAGGCATTGGTTACATAAGACTTGCCAGCTGGTTGCACGTTACTTGCATTCATACTGCTACCTAGCTTAAAGGTACCAGTAGGATTGTCCTGCATGGCTTTTACAAGATCACTGAAATCGTAATAAACATCACCTTCATGAGCTTTTGGCTTAGCAAAGTAATGGACATATTCTTCTGCAAACTGATTATTTGCATTGCGTTGGACTAGGTCTGGTGCTTTAGCAGTGACTTTGAACAAGTCTTTACCATCAACTGTGACTTCTTCAATCTTATCAACTGCAAGTTTTGTCACCTTGTTATCATGAGTTGTCACTTTCAAGTAATAAGGTTTCACATCTGATGGTTTAGCTGACAATAGACTATTATCAATTTCTACACCTTGGTCATCAACACTGATAAGGCTGGTTTCCTTGATGTTTTTGACTTCGACTTTTTTGAGATCAAGTCGCAGTGGTTCTTCCGCAAGAACTACTTCTTCGTTCCCATTTCCACGATCGTAAACCATCTTGGTCGCAATCTTGTAGTCCTTGTAGTATTTCAAGTTTGTAAGATTTGCAGTCAGGTCTCCCTCAGACATATTGACTGTTTGAAGGCTAGTGTCTCCGTCTTTCAAAACAACTTCAAGAGATTTAATGGTTACACCTGTTGGTTTGACCAATTGGTAACGAACCTTGGCACTACGCTCTAATTCTTCTTTATCTATATGAGTGAGGGTCAACGTTGGCTCAGTCAGGATTTGATCACCTTTTTTGATGATACGATCTTGAACTGCTTCAACAACTTTCTCTGAAATCGTTGGAGCATCTGCAGTTTTCACGCCCTTAAGAGTCTTATAAACTTTGGTAATCTTTTTCTTACCGTTTTGACCAGCTTGAACAACAACTTCTGTTCCCTTCGGAAGAGTGCTGTCTACTTCTGTTCTTGTCTCGAAAGGAATTTCTTCAAATGAAACTTCTTCAACTTGACCTTCAATAGCCTTGGTACCACGACTAATTTTTTCATTTACTGCTGCCTTAACAGTTTTTGTACTCGTGCTGATTGGGTCCCCAACTTTTTGACCATTGACAGTCTTATAGACACGGTGAATCAGCTGACTTCCTACTTGACCATTTTGAATCACTGTTTCTTCATCAGTGTAGCGGTTCGCATCTGATACATATTCGGTTTCATACGGAAGGACCACCGTTTCTGTTTCTGTAACCGTTCCTTCCGTTATTTGATAAGCTGGATTCTCTGGCTGTACAGGAGCTTCACCCACGTGGCCTTCTTCCTGCGTGCCTTTGGCACTAATCTCACCTGTGTAGGCTGGGTTTTCTGGTTGAACTAAGGATTCACCTTCGTGGCCCTCTTCTTGCGTGCCTTTAGCACTTTCTTCAGGTTTATAAGCTGGGTCTTCTGGCTGAACTAGAGATTCACCTTCGTGGCCCTCTTTTTGAGTTCCTTTAGCGCTAATCTCACCTGTGTAAGCTGGTAATTCTGGCTGAACTAAAGACTCACCTTCGTGACCTTTTTCTTGAGTTCCTTTAGCACTAATCTCACCTGTGTAGGCTGGTTCTTCTGGTTGAACCAGAGACTCACCTTCGTGACCTTTTTCTTGAGTTCCTTTAGCACTAATCTCACCTGTGTAGGCTGGGTTTTCTGGCTGAACTAAAGCTTCGCCTTGGTGGCCCTCTTCTTGAGTTCCTTTAGTACTAATCTCACCTGTGTAAGCTGGCAATTCTGGTTGAACCAAAGCTTCGCCTTCGTGGCCTGATTCTTGCGTGCCTTTAGCACTGATCTCACCTTTATAAGCTGGCAATTCTGGCTGAACTAAAGACTCACCTTCGTGACCTTTTTCTTGAGTTCCTTTAGCACTAATCTCACCTGTGTAAGCTGGGTTTTCTGGCTGAACCAGAGATTCACCTTCATGGCCTGTTTCTTGCGTTCCTTTAGTACTAATCTCACCTGTGTAAGCTGGCAATTCTGGTTGAATCAGAGATTCACCTTCGTGACCTTTTTCTTGAGTTCCTTTAGTACTAATCTCACCTGTGTAAGCTGGTAATTCTGGTTGAACCAGAGATTCACCTTCATGGCCTGCTTCTTGCGTTCCCTTAGCAGTAGCAATTTGCTCTGGTTGGTCTTGGAAATCTGATTCTTTAAAGTAACCTACGTATTCGTATCCTTCGATCTGAATGACACCTTTGGCTAAGTCCTCTTGACTACTTGCAGCAATCGTTTGGTTATAAGACACTAAGATTTTATTCTCAAATGCTTGAGCTGACTGAGGGATAAAGTAACTACCACCTAGAGCTCCGATAAAGAGAAGGCCAAGCATTTTATTGCGGTGTTTTTTAGACATCACCACAACAACCATAGACGCTGTTGCAAAACCAAGAGTTGCCAGTGCCAGCTCCTTGCTTCCAGTGTTCGGCAATTGTTGAGAATTCACTTCCTTCTTTCTGTAAACAAGATAGACAACATCATCTTGCTTTAAATCAGAAGGGAGTTCGTGATGGATCAAAGCTTTTTCTGCTTCTGTCAATTCTTGTTCAGCCAAATAACGGTAATGAACTTGGTTGGGTGTTGCCACTTCGTTAGCTGAAACAGTTTCAACTAAAAAGTTATTTGCCCCCAAAAGAAATGTCCCGATAACCGCAGAACCGACACCAACCGAGAACTTCCGAATAGAGTATTTGATGACTCTTTCAAACTGCATTTTTCTAGTATTCATTTTATATCTTCCTAATATGATCTATTGGATATTGAGCACGCGCCCCTCCAATGAGTTTTGGTCGACTCGCAAGTGCCGTTACATGAGCCTGACCAATCTCTCTCAAGACTGGTCGAATGGGTACCTGAACATGTTTGATATGCATACCGATAGCTGTATCACCAATGTCTAGACCAGCATCTGCCCTGATAAATTCGACCTCCACGGGATCCTTCATATAGCGGAAGGCGGCCAATTGACCAGAACCTCCTGCATGTAAGGTCGGGAGTACACTCACAATCTCCAACTGATGTTTTATAGCTACTTCTCGTTCAACAACTAAAGCCCGATTGACATGTTCACAACCTTGAACAGCCAGGTGAATTCCCTTAGCCGTCAACAGTTCCAACATAGTCTTGACAATAAGTTCACCGATTTCCTGACTCGAATCTTTTCCGATGTGTCCTCCCAGCACTTCACTCGAAGACAAACCCAAGACAAATAGTGCTCCCTCCTGTAAAGAAGCCTTGTCTAATACATCTTCAAGTATCTGCTGTGTTTCTGTTTGAATCCGTCTTTGGTCCATATTTCACCTCGCTTTTTTTCATTCTATCATATCGTTTTTCATCAATTTTAGCAAGATTGGAAGGCACAGGAATACCATTTGCTAGGATTCAAAAACTATATGAGGGCTCTTTTAAAAACTGATTCAAATTCATCTAGTTTCAAATATAAGATAAAATTATACTTTGAAAACAAAAAAATATAATAGTTTAGTAAAATCGTTGATGTAACAATATTTACACCTAAAAGATTTGTCAGTCAATTCGATTATAAACTACCGAAAAGCAGCTTCTACCATTCTACCCCATTTCTTCTATTAAAGCTACTACTTTGCTTATTTTTTAGGCACTTTTTCTTCCTTGTAGCTTCAAATGATGATTCAGAAAATTTTCATGAAATGATGCTAAAACTTTAATTTTATCCTCAAATTATAATATGACAGTTTTTTGGATACAAACTGAATCCAAAATTTTAAAAACTAGATTTTACAAAAACAGAGAAGGGTAGCTTCTCTGTTTTTTATAGATTAAACTTTTTGGAGTCCTTGGACAGCATCATGATTGATGAGTAGTTGCCCATATTCTTGTAGGACAGAACGACTGATATCACTATCATCCGCAAATTCTCGCATACGTGCCAACAACCAAGCTGGATAAAGGCTAGGTTGATCTTCTACATCAACTAAGACTGTCAGATAGTACTGGTCATTCATCTTGTAGAGTTCTGAAGTTTCCATTTGGTAGTCAACCGTTTTGGCAAAAGAAACCAAACTAGATAAATCGTCAAAACGTAAGATATAGTAGATATAAGGCTCTCTTTTTCCTTCTTCGACTTCGAGGGCTTCATCGAGCGCTGCTTCTTCTTCCTTTTCAACCTGCTCTAAAGATTGAATAGCTTCAATATCATCTTTAGTTTTTTCTGCCATGGTTTTCTCCAAGGTTTTTAAAAACTCATCTGGAGACATTTTAGCCAACTCATCCATATCTGGAAGGTCTGCCAAATCGTCAAAATCTAAATTCTGGTCGATCTTAGATTTTGTCACAAAAACATCAACCTTGTCTGGCTTAGGTGTTACTCGGAAGCTAAGCATGCCCGTATCCAAGAAACTGTCTGGCATCTCTAACTCATCCAAGATTGCGTAGAAAAATTCTTCTGTTTTCTCTTGTGGAACGAGAAAGTCTGCGATTTCCATTCCACGATCCATCAAATCTTCTAAAGACATGGTGATTTTTAAAGTCGTATCACTGATTTGCTTCATTTTCATAGTTCGTAACCTCATACTTTCAGTTCTATCTATTATACAAGATTTCAAAAATTTTATCAAAAAAAATGGCGTTGGGGTATCGATTAATATCTAGTGTAGAATACTTATTACATCATCAAACTCTTTATTATCATGGACAAAACACTATCAGATATACTTGACCTAGTTCGCGCAAGGATTAAAAGAGGATAAGGTCTGTATCCCTCTCAAAAGTGTTCAGATTAAATATTATGCAACAAAAAGAAGACCATACAGAGTCTTCTTTTTTCTATACGGCCCACACAATAAATACTAACTCAGTGATCTTGTTAGAGCAAACGAGGTCAAGTCGATACTGACCTAGCTTAAAAAAATTAGAAAGAGTATCACTTACAAATCTACTGTTAGTACCTTCCCAGCTCTCACAACTTGCTCACCTGCAATGTAGACATCATAAACATCACTGGATTTGACAGCATAAACGAGGTGAGACAGCATGTTTTCTTGAGGTTGGAGATGGATTTTTCCTTGGGGTTGAATGACTAGAAAATCTGCTTGCTTGCCGACTTCCAGGCTGCCAATCTCATCTTCCATTCCCAACACCTTAGCTCCTTCAATGGTCAGTGCCTTGAGGGCAGTCTCGATTGGAAATTGGCTGGCATCACCACTCTTCATTTTCTGTAAAAGGGCTGCTGTACGTCCTTCCTCAAACATATCGAGGTTGTTATTAGAAGCAACTGAGTCCGTCGCGATACCAACTGGCACTCCAGCCTTTTGAAGTTGGATAATCGGTGCAATCCCTGAAGCTAGTTTGAGATTGCTAATAGGATTGTGGGCGATAGCAACTTGCGAATCTGCCAAGCGGGTAATTTCTGCTTCATTTAACTCCACACCGTGAGCAAATACAGCCGATCTAAATAGCCAAGTTCATCTAGAAAGGCTATTGGACGTTTACCATAACGCTTCAGGATAATGTCTGACTCTTCCTGTGTTTCTGCCACATGGATATGAAGTGGGATATCTTCTTCTTTTGCTAGGTTCAAGCTTGCTTCTAGCAATTCTCGACTACAACTGTAGGGCGAATGAGGAGCCACCATAACCTTGAAATTGGGATCCTGATAGCCTTTGATTGTCCCGATGACAGCACGAGTTTTTGCTATAGTCTCATCTGTGGTCTCCATGTCTGAAGAAAAGAGAGTTGGAGAAAAATAGCAACGCATCTTGGATGCCTTGACTGCTTCATAAATCTTCTCTATCTCTACTCCATTCGGATTGTACATATCATTGAATGTTGTCGTTCCTGACTGGAGCATCTCTGTTAGCGCCTCTTTGACGGCTTTTGTAGTCATCTCTGGTGTAAATTCTGCTTCTGCTGGCCAGATATAGTCTTCTAGCCATTCATGGAGATTGCTATCGTCACGAATGCCTCTCAAGCCTGTCATAGCAGAGTGGGTATGGCAGTTAACCAAACCAGGCATAATCCAAGCACCCTGATAGTCTATGATTTGATCTGCTTGCTTGAGAATTTCTTGATTTTCCTGACCGACATAGACGATTTGAGAATTTTCAAGAGCTAAGATACCATCCAGGTAGACATGGAAATCTTGGTCACAAGTCACGATATTTACATGCTGAAAGACTTTCATCAATAGGCTCCTTTTCTAAATTATACTCTTCGAAAATCAAATTCAAACCACGTCAGCGTCGCCTTGCCGTATGTGTAGGATACTGACTACGTCAGTTCCATCTACAACCTCAAAACAGTGTTTTGAGCAACCTGCGGCTAGTTTCCTAGTTTGCTCTTTGATTTTCATTGAGTATTAGCTTTCATACTAGATAATTTTCTAGCTATTGTAACAAAAAAGTCACCCGAAGGCAACTTTTATTCTGTATTTGCTTGTTTGCTTTATAAACGATTAAAAGTCTATTCTGGACTAAAAGTAGCTGCTTCTTGCATTTGATAGTATTTTCCTTTTCTAGCCATCAGTTCCTGATGATTGCCATACTCGACAATATCTCCATCCACCAAGACAAGAATCAAATCAGCATCCTGAATGGTTGACAAACGGTGGGCGATGATAAAGCTTGTCCTTCCCTTCATGAGTTTGGCAAAGGCATCCTGAACCAGCACCTCGGTACGGGTATCAATGGATGAAGTCGCCTCATCTAAGATAAGAATCTTAGGAATGGCTAGAAAGACACGGGCAATGGTTAAGAGCTGAGCCTGACCAACAGACAAGGATTCCCCTGCATTTTCAAGCTTGGTATCATAACCATGTGGCAACTGTTGGATAAAGAAGTCTGCGTTAGCTGCCTTGGCTGCCGCAATGACCTGCTCTCGGCTAGCATCAGGATTGCCAAAGGCAATATTGTCATGAATGCTTCCTTGCTTGAGCCAAGTTTCTTGAAGCACCATTCCAAACTGCTGTCGAAGAGAAGCTCGAGTATAGTCATAAATGGAATGACCATCCAATAAAATATCTCCAGAGTTAATCGGGTAAAAACGCATAAGAAGATTAATGATGGTAGACTTCCCCGCACCCGTTGGCCCAACGATGGCAACCTTGCTACCAGCCGGAATGTCAATAGACAAATCCTTAATCAAGATTTTTTCTGGAGTATAGCCAAAAGAAACATGCTTAAAGGAAATAGCTCCCTTGACTTGGTCGCTGTTCAATTCTTTAAGACCAGTTTCTCTAATCTCAGGGCTTTCTAAAACAGTATAAACACGTTCTGCACAAGCCAATGCACTCTGCAACTCGGCTAAGACTGATGAAATATCATTAAAAGGCTTAGTGTACTGCTGCACATAGTTTAAAAAGGTCACTAAACGTCCAACTGTCAAAGTAGAGCCCATCATGATACGGAAGGCCCCTACTCCAGCAAGGAGGGCATAAATGAGGGCATTGACAAAACGGGTTGAAGGGTTAACAGTCGAAGAATAAAAGATAGCTGACTGAGAATAACCTGCGTAGTTATCATTTGCCTCATGAAGTCTCTCGATAAATTCTTCTTGAGCATTAAAAGACTGGATTATAGTCTGTTGGGTGAGCGATTCTTCAATCAACTGGGTTTGAATACCCCTAGACTCTGTCTGTTTTTGAAAAAGATGGTAGGATTTCTTGGCAATAAAGCGTGAAATGACCATAGACAGAGGTGTTAAGAGCAGAACTAATAGAGTCATCAAAAGATGAATCTGAAGCATGGCAAGGATGCTGACCAAAATCATCAGAACTCCGATGAAAAATTGGTTGAAAATCATGTTCAATCCCGCTGCCAACTGTTCAATATCTGTCGTCACACGGCTGACCATTTCTCCGCTCCCCTGTCTGTCTACAAGGGCAATCGGGAGACGATGGAGTTTTCCAATGATTTTTTCACGTAAATCTCTGGTATAGGAGAAAATAAGACGGTTATAGAGGAGAGGATTGGCCCATTGTACCAGTGTATTTCCTATCACCACCAATATCATCTGGAGGAAAATCTGCCAAAACACCTGAGATGAGCCCGTCACTAAGACTTGGTCAATTACTTGTCCAATCAAGATTGGAAGATAGATTGATAGGGCTACTTGGGCAATGGTTCCCAAGAAAGCCAGGAAAAGAAGGACGGGATGACTTGCTAAATCTTTTGCCAAACGTTTGAGAGTTTGACTTGCATGTTTACCTTTCATTCTAGTCCTCCTTTCCATGTTGAGATGCATTGATTTCACGATAGACTTGACTAGATTTCATCAATTCCTCATGATTTCCAAGTGCTAATTGTTGACCTTTTTCTAAAAGGAGAATCTGGTCTGCAATCTTCAAGGTCGAAGTTCGTTGGGAAATCAAGATCAAGCTGGTGTTTGGCAAGTTCTCCTGAATGGCCTTTAGAAGATTGGACTCAGTAATGGTATCAAGGGCTGAAGTCGCATCATCCAAAATGAGAAATGGTGCTCGATGCAAGACTGCTCGGGCAATAGACAAGCGTTGCTTTTGTCCACCTGAAAAATTACGACCGCCTGCTTGGACTTCTGCGTCCAGCTGATCTTCCTTATCGCTGACAAAGTCCTTGGCCTGGGCAATTTCTAAAGCCTGCCAGAGTTCTTGGTCCGAGACAGGTTTTTCCATACCTAAAGTCAAGTTGGAACGGATGGTTCCCTTAAAGAGTTCAACTTTTTGAGGGACATAGGCCATCCAGGACCGCCATTGAGCAAGATTTTGAGGACTATTCCCAGCCTGATAGAGGGCCACTGTTCCTTTATCTGGTTTGTACAAACCAAGTAAAACCTGTACCAAGGTTGACTTACCAGAACCAGTTCCTCCGATAATCCCAAGAATTTCTCCTTGCTGCATATCAAAAGAAATATCCCTTAGCGAAGGTTGAGCTGCATCTGGATAAGTAAAGGTCAAGTGACTAACTTGTAAAACTCGATGTCTAGATACTTTTCCTACATAAATCTCAGAATGAATATCTTCAGGTTTTTCAGCGAAGACTTCCTCAATGCGCTTAGCTGATATATAAGACTGGTTGAGTGAATTGATGAGCATGGCTAGTTTAATCAACTCTACCAAGATTTGTAGAAGATAGTTGATTAAGGCAATCAAGGCACCCTGACTGAGCCAGCCTCCTTGGATAGAAATATAACCATTCCAGATAATCACCAGCAAAGTTCCGTTGACGATCAAATAGGTCAAAGGTGTCAAGAGACTAGACCAGTAGCCTGTTCTCATTTGGATAGCCGTATAGACTTGGTTGAGTACTTGGAAATTCTCGATTTCTCGTTTTTCTTGACCAAAAGCACGAATCACACGCATCCCTTGTAGTTGTTGGCGTGTTTCCTGAACCAGCTGATCTGTTTTCTTTCTCAAAATGCTATAAAGAGGATTGACCAAGCGTGATAAAACTACAATGACAAAGGTCAAAATGGCAACCATGACCAAAAACCAGAAGGTCAATTCAGGCGATAGACGATAGGCCATAAAAATGGCACCGAAAACAATAATAGGAGCCCTTAAAAATAAGCGCAAGAATTGATTGATTCCCGTTTGAATCTGGTAGGTATCTGAAGTCAAACGCGTCACCAAACTCGAAGTCGTCAAACGGTCTCGACTATCCTTTGGCAAGGAGAGAATATGACGATAGAGGTCATTGGTCAACTCCTTGGTGAAGCCGACTGCTGCCTTGGCTGAGTATAACTGGGCTACTAAAGCAACCAAAACACCAATAACTGCAAACACAAAGAGGAGGCCCATTTGCATCCAGAGGTGAGCTTGATCTTTTTGAGGGATGGATTGGTCGACAATCCCAGCTATCACCATGGGAACTAAGAGTTCAAAAACAGCTTCTAGCAATTTAAACAAGGGCGCTAGGAAAGACTCCTTGAGGTAGGGTTTAAAGTAAGAAAGTAATTGTTTCATATGTCCCTTCTATTTTCAAAATGAAGAAGGTGGAAAAACCACCATCTTTTTATTTGTTCAAATATGGAAGTAGATAGCCATAACCAGCCTCTTCCATTTCATCCTTAGCAATGAATCGTAAAGAAGCAGAATTGATACAATAGCGTAAACCACCTAGTTCCTGAGGTCCGTCTGTAAAGACATGTCCCAAGTGGGCATTACCCGAACGTGACCGGACTTCGATACGCTCCATTCCATGACTCAAGTCTTTGTAGTAATGAATAAGTTCCTTGGAAATTGGTCGGCTAAAGCTTGGCCAACCACAGCCTGAGGCAAACTTATCCTTAGCAAAGAAAAGAGGCTCACCAGTCGTGATATCGACATAAATTCCTTCCTCAAAGGTTTGGTCATAGGCATTACTAAAGGGAGCTTCCGTCGCAGCCTCTTGGGTAACACGGAAGGATTCTTCAGATAAACTTTCTCGTAACACTTCCTGATTAGGTTTTTCATAGTTGGCTGCGTCTATCAAGGGTTTCTCTGCATCCCTCACATCAATGTGGCAATAACCACCAGGATTTTTCTTGAGGTAGTCTTGGTGATAGTCCTCAGCCAGGATATAGTGACGGAGTTTCTCCACTTCTACCGCTATCTTGCGACCGAGCATGCGCTCCTGCTCTTGGACAAGGGCATAGATAGTCGGTAAATCCTCTTCATCTTGATAATAAATCCCTGTACGATATTGACGGCCACGGTCATTTCCTTGTTGATTGACAGACAATGGATCAATGACTCGGAAATAATAAAGCAAAATCTCACGGAGCGAGACTGCCTTTTCATCATAGATAACTTGCACAGTCTCAGCATGATCTGTTTCTTTGATTAATTGATAATTGGTAGTTCCTACCTGACCATTAGCATAACCAACACTGGTTTGCAACACTCCAGAAATACGGGAAAAGTATTCCTCTAAGCCCCAAAAGCAACCACCTGCTAGATATATTTCTGCCATCTCATACCTCCTTGACCAGCTATCGGTCATCAAATACGGGAAACATGTCATACTCTTCGAAAATCAAATTCAAACCACGTCAGCTTCGCCTTGCCATAGATATATGTAACTGACATCGTCAGTCTTATCTACAACCTCAAAGCAGTGCTTTGAGCAACCTGCAGCTCGCTTCCTAGTTTGCTCTTTGATTTTCATTGAGTATCAGTTCCCACGTTTCATTTTCAAAAAAAGGATAGGAAGCCCTCTAATAGAGAGTTTCCCCATCCTATCGCTATATTTATTTTTCTTCGACGCGCACGCCTTGTGTGTCTACTTGCAAATCATGAAGCTTGCCTTTGAACGGTTGTTTTTCAAGCTCTGCCTTAATCTTCGGCATCTTATCAGGATCAGCTAGAACCATGACAGTAGGCCCAGCGCCAGACAAGTAGGTCGCATAAGCACCGTTTCTCTTGGCAACTTTTTTAATTGTCGCAAATTCTCGAACCAAATCTTGACGATAACGCTCGTGGAAAAGGTCACTCTCGATAGCTTGACCAGCTTTGACCATATCTCCTGTCAATAGAGCTGCGATAGCCACATTGGCGATAGAACTTGCTGCAACAGCTTCTTTATAAGAAAGTTTCTTGGGCAAGACACCACGACTATCGCGAGTTCGCAATTCATAGTTTGGAATATAAGCTAGAAAAGCACACTCTGGGAAGGGCGCCACAACAGCTGAAACCTGATCTTCGACTGAGCTGGCAATGACCAGATTACCATAGATAGCCGGCGCAACATTATCAGGATGGCCTTCAATCTTAGTCGCCAATTGCAATTTGTCGTGATCGCTTAATTTAAGATTTCCTAATTGATTTGCCAGTTCAATCCCTGCAACGATGACAGAACTAGAAGAACCTAGTCCACGTGCAAGAGGAATATCGCTGACCATCTTCAGACGTCTTGGTTGTAAGTCTGGAACGATTTGTAGAGCAATCTTCAGCAAAAGATTACGCTCATCTCGTGGAATCCATTTACCTAGTTGGTGCTCAATCATCCATTCTTCACGTTCTTCACAAACCTGAATTTCTAGATACTTGGTTACAGCTACTCCAACTGAGTCAAAACCTGGACCCACATTAGCACTTGTAGCAGGTACAATAATCTTCATCTTAGTCTCCTAAAACCTTGAAGGTGTTGAGAAGTTCAAATTCAGCTACACCCTTCAAAGATTCTGTAATATTTTCAAGCTGTGCCTTGTTGATTTTATGAGTGATGATAACGACACGAGCCTTGCCTTCTTGCTTGCCATCTTGTAGGATTTGCTTGAAGGAAATATCTTCTGCATTAAAGAGTTCAGCCAATTTCAAGACTTGACCTTTTGAATCTGGAGCCAAGATTGAGAAATAGTAGTTGGCTTTGACATCTTCTGGTTTAGCCAAGACTACTGGACGGCTGTATTCATTAAAGGCTTTTCCAATTGTTCCATCATTCAAACGACGAACGATACGGGCAATATCAGCCACAACACTTGTTGCAGTTGGTTTTTGACCAGCACCTGGTCCATAGTACATAGACTCTCCGATACCGATAGACTCTACAAAGACAGCATTCATAACACCGTTAACACTTGCAAGTGGGTGTTCTTTAGGAAGGAAGGTTGGAGTAACCTCGGCAGCGATTCCAGAAGCTGTTTCTTCGATAGAACCTACTAATTTAACCACGTACCCAAGATCTTGGGCAACTGCCACATCTTCTGGAGTGATATTACGGATTCCTTGATGGGCAACATCTTCAAATTTGACATTCATCCCAAATGCAAACTGGCTAAGGATGACCATTTTGTAGGCTGCATCAATCCCATCAACGTCATTGGTTGGATCACTTTCAGCAAAGCCAAGTCGTTGAGCTTCAGCAAGGGCATCTGCATAAGACCAGCCTTCTTCTACCATTTTGGTCATCATGAAGTTAGATGTTCCATTGACAACACCAAGAACACGTGTGATTTTGTCTGATGCTAGTGAGTTAACCAAGGTACGAAGGATTGGAATTCCTCCCGCAACAGCTGCTTCATAGTAAAGAGCAACATTATGAGCTTTGGCAATCTCAAGCAATTCTGCACCATGAACAGCCAAAAGGTCCTTGTTGGCTGTCACAACGTGCTTCCCTGCTTCTAAAGCACGAGTGATAAATGTTTTAGCAGGCTCGATACGTCCCATCAACTCAACAACGATTGTGATGTCTTTATCTGACAAGATTTCGTCAATATTTGTTACAAAATTAAAATCATTTCCTGCTTCAAGCAAGCGTGATTTTTCTTCATCATCCTTAACTAAAACCTTGGCTACTTCAATTTCTGAATGTGCTGCTTGAACAATTTTTTCTCCATTTTCCTTTAGTAAGAATGGTACACCACTGGCTACTGTACCAAATCCAAGTAAAGCAATCTTAACTGACATGTTTGTCTCCTCGAAATTTTCTAATAGTCTTATTATACCAAAATTGTGAGAAAATTCCTACCATTCTGAACTAAAAATAGGAGCGTCAAATCATAAAAAAGCCTGCCCTGATACAACCTAGGGCAGACTCTATTTTCAATCTATTTCACAAAAGCCAATTCCTTGCCAGTAGACAGGTCTTCTCGATAGTGGAAACCTGCAAAGCTGAGCTTTTTGATTTCTTCTACCGAAGTCACCTGATTTTCCAACAAGGCTGTTAAGAAAGCACCCCTAGCTTTCTTTGAAATGGTTGAGTGGATTTTTAGTTTACCATCTCGCTCTTCCATGAACTTGAAGGTCACCATCTTTTCACGGACCTCTTTAGGGAAGACAGTTTCAAATTCAGAAGACAAGAGTGAAAAGATTAGTTCTTCACCATTCAGCGACTCTTCATAGGCTGACTGCCAGTGACTTTTCAGGCTTTTTCCAGCGACTTTGAGTTTCATCAAAAAGTCCAGTCTGTGGGGAGCAATGGGTGCAAAGGCGGGGATCACACCATAAAGAGCTGACGTTATCATGAGGTGTTTCTCCAGATAGGCTTGTTCAACCTTGCTTAGATTGTCCCTTTTGATGTTGCGATACATGAGTCCATCAAAGAGGTACAAGGCAGGATAAGAATTTACAGTCCCATTTTTCAATGCCTGGAGGCGCTCATACTCCTCTTGCGCTTTTTCAGCAGAAATTTTGTAAAAACTCTCTAGTTCTTGGACCGAATATGTTGCTAACTCCTCTAGTACAGCCTGACTTTCAGGACGCAAGGGATTTGCTTCTAAACTAGGGACATTTGTATTCATTTCTTTTGCAGTTGGGATTAGAATTTTCATAGTCTTAGTGTAGCATATTTTTCTAGGAACACCAAGGATTTGAGACTAAATAATACGACCTTCCAAATGATCCAGTTCATGCTGACAAATCTGAGCCGGAAAACCTGTCAGGGTAATGGTCTGCTCTTGCCAATGAACATCTCTGTAACTTACTGTAATTTTTTCATATCTGGTTGTCGGTCTCACACCTGTCAAAGACAAGCAACCTTCCTCGGTCTCGTAAGGCCCTTCAAAAGACTTGAGAACGGGATTAAACATAACCATGGTAATCATGCCGATATTAAAAATAATCACGCGCTTTTGAACCCCAATCATATTGGCTGCTAATCCAACACAGGTCTCTCGATTAGCCTGCAGAGTATCTTGTAAATCCTTTGCTAGAGGTAAATCTTCTTGCCTTGCAGGCTGGGATACCTGCGATAAAAATATCATATCTCTTACGATTTTCTTTTCCAAGTCTTCTTTCCTCCATCTTTTTCTCTACTTGATTATAGCACAAAATCGATTGACTTTTATCTTTATATAAAAACAAAAAAGCCATCCGAAGATGACTTTTCAATGCTTAAATGGCGTTTTTATCTTTTCCAAGTGCACGTTGAACTGCTTTGACAATTTCAACAAGAACAACAATCATGAGTGAACCTACAATAACTGCCATCCATTGAGTCAAGCTCAAATGTGAAACGTGGAAGAGGCTGTTAAATCCTGGAACCACAATCGTAGCCATCAAGAGGATGAAGGCAACTGGGATTGACCAGTTAAAGGTCTTGTTCTTGAAGAGTCCAACCGTAAAGATTGATTGGTAAACAGACTTGACGTTAAAGGCATGGAGCAATTGGATCAAACCAAGAGTTGCAAAGGCCATAGTAAGGGCATCTGCGTGGATTTCACTTTGAATTTGATGCTCTGGGAAGAGAATTGCCCAACCATATACACCAAGAACCAGCATGGTTTGGAAGATACCTTGATACATGATAGCTCCGAAGACACCACCATCAAAGAAGTTAGACTTACGTCCACGAGGTTTGTGGGTCATAACACCTGGCTCAGCTGGTTCCACCCCAAGAGCGATGGCTGGAAGAGTATCTGTTACCAAGTTAATCCAGAGGAGATGCACTGGTTGCAACACATCCCAACCAAATAGGGTTGCAAAGAAGATAGTGAAAACTTCAGCCATATTGGCAGACAAGAGGTATTGGATAGATTTTTGGATATTTGAGAAGACCTTACGTCCTTCTTCAACCGCTACGATAATGGTTGCGAAGTTGTCATCTGCAAGGACCATATCAGAAGCTCCCTTAGAAACCTCTGTACCTGTAATCCCCATACCGATACCGATATCAGCTGTCTTAAGTGATGGTGCGTCGTTAACCCCATCACCAGTCATGGCAACAACTTTACCTTCTTTTTGCCATGCTTTCACGATACGAACCTTGTGCTCAGGTGATACACGTGCGTATACAGAGTATTGCTTAAAGACTTTTTGGAATTCTTCATCAGTGAGTTCATTCAACTCAGCACCTGTGAAGACATGGTCTTCAGTATCATTTGGATCGATGATTCCAAGACGTTTAGCAATAGCTTCAGCTGTATCTTGGTGGTCACCCGTGATCATGATTGGACGGATACCTGCTTCCTTAGCGACACGGACAGCTTCTGCTGCTTCTGGACGCTCAGGGTCAATCATGCCGACTAAACCAGAGAAGATGAGGTCAGACTCAACAATTTCAGATTCCAAGGTTGGAATTTCATCGCTAGTTTTATAAGCCATCATCAAGACACGAAGTGCTTGTTTAGCCAAATCTTTGTTGGTAGCAAGGATAGCTTGTTTGTCTTCTTCTGTGATTGGACGAACTTCCCCATTGACTTCAATACGAGTCACGCGTTTGAGCAATTGGTCAGGGGCACCCTTGACAGCGATAAAGTATGAACCATCTGCTTCTTTATGGATGGTAGACATAAGCTTACGGTCTGAGTCAAATGGCAATTCAGCCACACGTGGCTCATCCTTCAAGATTTCACGAACATCAAAGTTGTGGTCCAAACCAAACTGTACCAAGGCAGTCTCCGTTGGGTCACCAATCAATTTGCCAGATGGGTCCACTTTAGTGTCATTGGCAAAGTTCATGATACGAAGGGTATTGTTGCTAGCAGTAATTTCGGATGCAGAGCTTTGCAATTGACCGTTAGTATAGACTTTTTCAACCGTCATTTGGTTCATAGTCAAGGTACCTGTTTTATCAGATGCGATGATTTCTGTTGAACCAAGTGTTTCAACCGCTGGTAATTTACGAACAATTGAATTACGTTTAGCAAGGGTTGTTGTTCCCAAAGAGAGAACGATGGTTACAATGGCAGGGAGACCTTCTGGAATCGCCGCAACCGCAAGAGCAACCGCAACCATCAAGCCTTCCAACGGATGTTCACCACGAACGAATACACCAACCAAGAAAGTGATAATCGCAATCACAACGATTAAGTAAGTCAAGGCTTTAGATAATTGTTCCAAGCTTTGCTTCAATGGTGTTTCTGTCTCATCGGCATTAGCCAACATATCTGCAATCTTACCAACTTCTGTATACATACCAGTATTGGTTACGACACCAATACCACGACCGTAAGTTACGTTTGAGTTTTGGTAACTCATATTAACGCGGTCCCCAATACCAGCATCTGCTTCTACCACTTGAGTAATATCTTTTTCAACTGGTACAGATTCACCAGTAAGAGCAGCTTCTTCGATTTTAAGAGACGCCGCTTCAAGCAAACGCATATCTGCAGGCACGACATCTCCCGCTTCAAGCAAGACGATATCTCCAGGTACCAATTCTTTTGAGTCGATCTCAATGGCATGACCATCACGACGAACACGAGCCATCGGGCTAGACATGTTTTTCAGAGCTTCAATTGCTGCTTCTGCTTGACCTTCTTGGTAAACACCAAAGGCTGCATTAAGAACAACTACGGCCAAGATAATAATGGCATCTGTTAAACCGTCCATTCCTTCTGTAATTACAGAAAGTGCCGCTGCCGCTAGTAAGATGATGATCATCAAATCCTTAAATTGATCAAGGAATTTAGCTAGTAGGCTACGTTTTTCGCCCTCTTCTAACTCATTTCGACCATAAGTCGCTAAGCGTTCTTGAGCTTGAGCAGTTGACAAACCTTCGACAGATGAATCCAGATTCTTTAGGACTTCCTCAGAAGATTGTGTGTAAAACAAATCTTTATTTTGTTCTTTTGACAAAACAGTCTCCTCCTTTTTGGCCTCTTTTTACAAAAAAAGAGACCTGTTTTTTAAAAAAACAAGTCTCGCTGTTTAATATAGTGCCGGAAATAATTCGTAATGACGACACTATCGCGGTTAACCGCCAGCTACTCCCTTGAGTAGTTCTATTATAACAGATTTTCAAAAGTTTTCAAGTACTGGAGTGGAGTGAGTCACCTCCATTTGAATTTTCCTTACAAAACCAGTATAATGATAGAATACAAAAATTCTAGGAAGAGAGTCAGATGAATCAATCAGTTTCAAATTTGAAATTAGCTGAGCGAGGTGCTATTATTAGCATCTTGACCTACCTTTTCTTGTCAGCAGCTAAGTTAGCAGCAGGTCACCTCCTTCACTCGTCCAGTTTGGTGGCGGATGGTTTCAACAACGTTTCTGATATCATCGGAAATGTTGCCCTCCTCATAGGGATTCGATTGGCCCGACAGCCAGCAGATAGAGACCATCGTTTCGGTCACTGGAAAATCGAGGACTTGGCAAGTCTTATCACCTCTATCATCATGTTCTATGTTGGTTTTGATGTCTTGCGAGATACGATTCAAAAGATTATCAGTCGCGAAGAAACTGTGATTGACCCACTGGGAGCGATTTGGGGAGTGATTTCTGCAGTGATTATGTTTGGAGTCTATCTCTACAACACTCACCTCAGCAAGCAATCCAAGTCTAAGGCGCTGAAAGCGGCTGCCAAGGACAATCTATCAGATGCGATCACTTCACTCGGAACCACTATCGCCATCCTAGCTAGCAGTTTTAACTTCCCTCTCGTGGATAAGTTGGTTGCCATTGTTATCACCTTCTTTATCCTCAAAACTGCCTACGATATCTTTATCGAGTCATCCTTCAGCCTTTCAGATGGTTTTGATGAGCACTTGCTCGAAGATTACCAAAAGGCTATCATGGAAATCCCTAAGATTAGCAAGGTCAAATCACAACGGGGTCGTACTTATGGAAGTAATATTTATCTAGACATTACTCTCGAGATGAATCCAGACCTCTCCGTTTTCGAAAGTCACGAAATTGCAGATCAGGTTGAATCCATGTTATCAGAACGCTTTGGCGTCTTTGATACCGATATTCATATCGAACCAGCACCGATTCCTGAGGATGAAATTCTTGATAATGTCTATAAAAAATTGCTCATGAGAGAGCAACTAATTGACCAAGGAAATCAATTGGAAGAATTACTGGCTGAAGATTTCATTTATATTCGCCAAGACGGACTAGAACTAGACAAGGAAGCCTATAAGGAGGAAAAAGAATTAACCTCTGCTATCAAGGAACTTCACTTGACATCCATTAGTCAGAAGACAAAACTCATCCGCTATCAGGTTGGTGACACCATCCATACAAGTATCTGGCGCAGACATGAAACTTGGCAAAATATATTCCATCAGGAAACGAAAATTGAAAAAGACTAAAGAAAGTGGCCGAGATAAATCTCGACCTCATTTTTTTTACTTATTTTGCTACGCTCTTAGCAAGAACGAAGTTTCCAAGTGTAGCTGAACCATTACCTGCAACAGCTGGTGTTACGATATAGTCACGCACATCCGGAACTGGTAGGTAACCATTGAGCAAGGATGTGAACTTCTCACGTACACGGTCAAGCATGTGTTGTTGAGCCATAACACCACCACCAAATACGATAACGTCTGGACGGAAGGTTACAGTTGCATTTACAGCTGCTTGAGCGATATAGTAGGCTTGAACATCCCATACAGAACTGTTGAGTTCGATGTTTTCACCACGAATTCCTGTACGAGCTTCTAAGCTTGGACCAGCCGCAAAGCCTTCCAAACATCCTTTGTGGAAAGGACAAACACCGTTGAATTCTTTTTCAATATCCATTGGGTGTTTAGCCACATAGTAGTGCCCCATCTCAGGGTGACCCACGCCACCGATAAACTCCCCACGTTGGATGGCACCTGCACCGATACCTGTCCCGATTGTGTAGTAAACCAAGTTCTCGATACGGCCACCAGCATTGTTACGGGCAACCACTTCACCGTAGGCAGAGCTGTTTACGTCTGTAGTGAAGTACATTGGCACGTTTAGGGCGCGACGAAGGGCACCAAGCAAGTCCACATTTGCCCAGTGAGGTTTTGGAGTTGTTGTGATAAAGCCATAAGTTTTTGAGTTTTTGTCAATATCAATGGGACCAAATGAACCAATTGCAAGACCTGCAAGATTATCAAATTTTGAAAAGAACTCGATGGTTTTATCGATTGTCTCGATAGGAGTTGTTGTTGGAAATTGTGTTTTTTCTACAATGTTAAAGTTTTCATCACCGACAGCACAGACAAATTTTGTACCGCCCGCTTCCAAGCTTCCATATAATTTTGTCATGATAAACCTCTAGTTTTTATTTTCTCTATTATAGCATAATTCCAGAAGGAAAGTTGCTCTATATTTTAGTTTTTCCTCTGTAAATTTTACGATTCAATCAAAAACGAACAAACATGACATTTGTTCGTTTTTTTGATTTATTAAGCTTTAACTTCGATGATTGCATCACCTTTAGCAACTGATCCAGAAGCAACTGGATTTACTGAAGCAAAGTCTGCAGTGTTTGTCACGATAACCATTGTTGTATTATCAAGGCCTGCAGCAGCAATCTTAGCTGAGTCAAATGTTCCAAGAACATCTCCAGCTTTAACCTTGTCACCTTGAGCAACTTTTTGGTCAAATCCTTCACCGTTCATTGAAACAGTATCGATACCAACGTGGATCAAGATTTCAGCTCCGTTTGCAGTTTTCAAACCATAAGCATGTCCTGTTGGGAAGACGATTGTCACTTCAGCATCAGCTGGGGCGTAAACAACATCTTGACTAGGTTTTACAGCGATACCTTGTCCCATAGCTCCACTTGAGAAGACTGGGTCATTAACATCTGAAAGGGGAACTACGTCACCAACGATTGGTGTTTGGATGACACCTTCGCTAGGTGCAACAACAGTACCAGTTACTGCTTCGTCAGCCAAACGTTCAGTTGTAGCTTCTGAAGCCACTTCTGCTTCATCTTCATAACCAAACATGTAAGTAAGAGCAAAACCAAGAGCGAATGATACAGCTACCATAAGAAGGTATTGTGGAAGTTGTCCGTTACCAATGTAAAGCATTGTACCTGGGATGATTGTGATACCATTACCAGTACCAGCAAGACCAAGGATAGATGCCAATCCACCACCGATTGCACCAGCGATCAATGAAAGGAAGAATGGTTTACGGAAACGCAAGTTAACCCCGAAGATAGCAGGCTCAGTAATACCTAGGAAGGCAGAAAGAGCAGCTGGGAAAGCAAGTGTTTTAAGTTTAGGATTTCTAGTTTTCACACCAACGGCTACAGTTGCAGCACCTTGAGCAGTCATGGCAGCTGTGATAATAGCGTTGAATGGGTTGACATGGTCAGCAGCAAGCAATTGAACTTCAAGCAAGTTGAAGATGTGGTGAACACCTGATACGACGATAACTTGGTGAACTCCACCAATCAAGAAACCACCAAGACCAAATGGCAAGTTAAGGATAGCTTTTGTTCCAAGAAGAATGTAGTTTTCAACAACGTGGAAGACTGGTCCGATGATAAACAAACCAAGAATTGACATTACGAGAAGTGTTACGAATGGTGTTACCAAGAGATCAAGTACATCTGGAACCACTTTACGAACAGCTTTTTCAAATTTAGCTCCGACAACCCCGATGATGAAGGCTGGAAGAACTGAACCTTGCAAACCAACAACTGGGATAAATCCAAAGAAATTCATAGCAGTTACTTCACCGCCAGAAGCAACAGCCCAGGCATTTGGAAGTGAACCAGATACGAGCATCATACCAAGAACGATACCAACGGCTGGGTTACCACCGAATACACGGAAGGTTGACCAAACAACCAAACCTGGCAAGATGATAAAGGCTGTGTCAGTCAAGATTTGAGTGTAAGTTGTCACATCTTCTGGAAGTGTCATTCCAAGAGCATTCAAGAGCCCACGAACACCCATGAAGAGACCAGTTGCTACGATAACTGGAATGATTGGAACAAAGACGTCACCAAAAGTACGGATGGCACGTTGGAACCAATTTCCTTGTTTAGCAGCTTCTGCCTTCATCTCATCCTTAGATGTCGTTGGCAAACCAAGAGCTACGACTTCGTCGTACATCTTGTTTACTGTACCTGTACCAAAAATGATTTGGTATTGACCTGAGTTAAAGAAAGCACCTTGAACTTTTTCCAAGTTCTCGATAGCATCTTTGTTGATCTTCGCTTCATCTTTCACCATAACACGAAGGCGAGTCGCACAGTGTGCTACACTGTTAACGTTCTCACGTCCACCTAAGGCTTCGATGACTTTTTTTGCAATTTCTGTATTGGTCATTTGCAAAAATCTCCTTATAAAAAAATTTGTTCTTGTTTGAAAGCGATTTTACTCGCCCCACGAATATTATTCTATCACGTTTGAAAAATATGTCAAGCGTTTTGCAGAAAAAATTTTGCTATTTTTTATTTTTTGATTGTTTTTGCTATTTTTTCATCAACACAGCCATAACACCCTCTAAAATCAAGGTTTTTACTTTAAAGTTTTTCAAAAACTTTCATATTTTCATCATTTTCCATAAAATTACGTTCCCAAACTCTGTCAATCGTTTGACATTTTTTTCTTTAATTTAGTGTAAAAGACTTGCTTTTTTATAAGGAAACGTTTACTATTAAGATAGTAGAATTTATGGAGGAAATAGAAATGGAATGGACTACTGAACGTCGTTACAGACGTTATGAAGATTGGACACAAGAAGAAAAAAAAGAAATCCAAGAAAAGATGGCTCAATCCCCATGGCATGTCAGCTATCACATCGAACCAAAGGAAGGACTCCTCAACGACCCAAACGGTTTTTCTTATTTTGATGGTAAGTGGATTGTCTTTTACCAAAACTTCCCCTTTGGAGCAGCCCACGGCTTGAAATCTTGGGTTCAACTTGAGAGTGACGATTTGGTGCACTTTACTGAAACAGGTGTTAAAATCTTGCCTGATACTCCACTGGATAGCCACGGTGCTTACTCAGGATCTGCTATGCAGTTTGGTGATCAATTGTTCCTATTCTATACAGGAAATGTCCGTGATGAAAATTGGGTTCGCCACCCTTATCAGATTGGTGCCTTGATGGATAAGGATGGAAATATTAAAAAGATTGATAAGATCTTGATTGATCAACCCGCTGATGTAACTGACCACTTCCGCGATCCACAGATTTTTAACTTTAAAGGACAATACTACGCAATCGTTGGTGGTCAAGACTTGGAGAAAAAAGGTTTTGTCCGTCTCTACAAAGCTGTCGATAATGATTATACAAACTGGCAAGAAGTTGGTGAGTTGGACTTCAACAACGACCGTACTGCCTATATGATGGAGTGCCCGAATCTTGTCTTTGTCGGAGAACAACCTGTCCTTCTCTACTGTCCACAAGGTTTGGATAAAAAAGTTCTTGACTATGACAATATCTATCCAAATATGTATAAAATTGGTGCTTCCTTCGATCCTGAAAATGCACGTATGGTAGATGTATCTGAACTACACAACCTCGATTATGGGTTTGAAGCATACGCTACTCAAGCCTTCAATGCGCCTGATGGACGTGCACTTGCTGTTAGTTGGCTTGGTCTACCAGATGTGTCTTATCCATCTGACCGTTTTGATCACCAAGGAACTTTCTCATTGGTCAAGGAACTTACCATTAAAGATGGCAAACTCTATCAGTATCCTGTAACTGCTATCAAAGAACTCCGTGCTTCACAAGAGGAATTTTCAAATCGTTCTGAAACCAAAAACACCTACGAGCTCGAGCTCAACTTAGCAGCTAATAGTCAAAGTGAAATCGTTCTTCTTGCTGACAAAGATGGCAAAGGACTCTCTATCAATTTTGACCTTGTCAATGGTCAAGTTACTGTTGACCGCAGTCAAGCAGGTGAGCAATATGCTCAAGAATTTGGAACTACTCGCTCATGTTCAATCGACAACCAAGCTACTACTGTAAATATCTTCATCGATAATTCAGTCTTTGAAATTTTCATCAATAAAGGAGAAAAAGTATTTTCTGGTCGTGTCTTCCCTCACAAAGATCAAAATGGAATCCTCATTAAATCTGGAAACCCAACTGGAACTTACTACGAATTAGAATATGGTCGCAAAACTAACTGATGTCGCAAAATTAGCTGGCGTCAGCCCTACTACTGTTTCACGTGTCATCAATAAAAAAGGTTATCTGTCAGAAAAAACCATTCAAAAGGTCAATGAGGCCATGCGGGAGTTAGGCTACAAACCCAACAACCTTGCTCGTAGCCTCCAAGGGAAATCAGCCAAGTTAATTGGGTTGATTTTCCCAAAAATCAGCCATGTTTTCTATGCTGAATTGATTGACAAACTGGAGCACGAACTCTTCAAAAACGGCTATAAGACCATCATCTGTAATAGTGAGCACGATTCGGAAAAAGAACGCGAATACATCGAAATGTTAGAAGCCAACCAGGTGGACGGCATCATCTCGGGAAGTCACAACCTTGGGATTGAGGATTACAATCGCGTAACCGCTCCGATCATTTCATTTGACCGTAACCTATCACCAGATATCCCTGTCGTTTCTTCTGATAACTATGCTGGCGGAGTCCTAGCCGCTCAGACTCTGGCTAAAACCGGAGCCAAATCTATCATTATGATTACAGGTAATGACAACTCCAATTCACCAACTGGACTTCGTCATGCTGGTTTTGCTTCTATCTTACCAAAGGCTCCTATTATCAATGTTTCCAGTGACTTTTCACCCCTTCGTAAGGAAATGGAAATTAAAAATATCTTGACCAAACAAAAACCAGATGCGATTTTCGCCTCTGATGATTTGACTGCTATTTTGGTTATTAAAATTGCTCAGGAGCTTGGTCTCTCTGTTCCTGAACAACTCAAGGTGATCGGCTATGACGGAACTTATTTCATTGAAAATTTCTATCCTCACCTCACTACCATTAAACAACCCTTGGAAGAAATTGCTCGCCTAACAGTTGATTTGCTCTTACAAAAAATTGAAGGCAAAGAGGTTGCTACTACTGGTTATTTCTTACCAGTTAGTCTCTTACCAGGTAAAAGTATTTAGACAAAAAGAGTCTGAGACAAAATAGTTCTCAGACTCTTAATTTAGTATACTATCAATAAATAATATTATAGAAGCAATAATAACTATAATTTTACCTATTTGGATAAGCTTATTTTGAGATTTAAATATATTTTCTAACAAAAATATTTGGATCACACACATTATAGGAATTAAATTTTTTGAAATCGAGAAGTATCCAAACAAATAGACTATAAATAATAAAAATAAAACTACATTGTATTTCTTATTCAAAACAGTTATCACCAATTTCCTTAATTCCCAAAATAGTAGACCCCATGTCAACTACAGCATATCCAAATTTTGTAATATTTTCGTAATTAGCTCCAGATTCAGCAATGGATATTAAAGCAGAAGCGGCTGCCTTGATACCTCCTACTGCTGCTATAAATTGTTTAATTTTAACAAGCATACCAATACCAACAGCAGCAGATCCTACCGCCCAAGCAACTGCACCGACACATCCCCAAAAGTCCCTGAACTGTACTTCATTATCAAATTTTAAATCTATGCCTTTACTAAGCATATATTTATCAATTTCTTCCTGATTTCCTCTTTCCAACATTCCTTGTGGCATTTCATCTACTGCTTTTAAAATTAATAAAATAGATTCTTCCGATAAATCTTTAAAAGTATTTCCAAGTTTTGTAGCTGAAGCCACCTCATTAGCATGAACAACTGAAACACCTTCTGTAAGTGCTATATTCAATATTACTGTACTAAGTAATGCAACACTCAGCATTTTAATTTTTTATTCCTAATCAAAAATCCTCCTCTCTATATTTTTTTGATTAGGAATCTTAATAATTTACAGTTATATTATAATAAAAATCAAAGCGTCATCAATGCATACATCTTGTTTTTTTGAACAAAAACAGAAAAACTGTCAAATAATGTCATTGAATTAAGAAACTCAAATACGATTCTGTATTTGAGTTTCTTTTATTTGAAAAAACAGTAAAAAGCGCAAAAAATCAAACCAGTCTGAGTTTTTCTTATGATCTTAAGTTTTTCAAAAGAGTTTGGGCTTTTTCTAAATTAAAAGTTTTTTCAGCAATCAAGCTTTCTACTAGCTTAGGTACTTCTTTCTCTGTAGCTCCTGCTAAAAGTGCTAGAGATTTTGCTTGAAGTTTCATGTGTCCATGCTGGATCCCTGTGCTGACCAGAGCTTTAAGTGCTGCAAAGTTTTGAGCGAGACCAATCGAAACGATAATTTGAGCCAATTCTTTGGCAGATGGATGACCAAGCAACTCATGGCTGAGAACGACTCTAGGATTGAGACCAATTGATCCACCCTTGGTAGCAACCGGCATCGGCATGGTCAGCTCTCCTATTAGCTCTTCTGTTTCCAAATCCATCGTCCAACGACTGAGACCTCGATAGGAACCATCATGACTGGCATAGGCATGCGCTCCCGCTTCGATAGCCCGCCAATCATTTCCAGTAGCAATCAAGAGAGCATCGATTCCATTAAATATTCCCTTATTGTGAGTAGCTGCTCGATAAGGATCTGCCTGAGCAAACTGGCTGGCTAAAACCATTTTTTCAGCTAGTTCACGCGCTTCATCCTTCTGGCGACTCAAATAACGAAAGGCAATCCGACAAGTTGCAGTTACTAGAGAATCTGTTGCGTAGTTGGATAAAATGCCCATTAAACTTTGCCCTTGACTTAGAGCCTCTAAGCTAGGTTTTAAAGCTTCAAGCATGGTATTGAGCATATTAGCTCCCATGGCTTCCTGAGTATCCACATGGAGATAAACCACTAAAAAATCAGCCTCACCAGAAATTTTCTCAACTGTTAGCTCTCTGGCTCCACCACCACGTTTGACAATAGATGGATAGGCTTGGTTTGCTTGTTCGAGCAGCTCTGCTTTCTGACTCAAAATAGCCTGACATGCTTTATCCCTATCTGGAACCTGATAAAGAGCTACCTGACCAATCATTTGGCGTTGATGAACCTGAGCAGTAAAACCACCCGCACGTTTGATAATCTTACTAGCAAAACTAGCTGCAGCAACAACAGATGGCTCTTCGGTCACATAAGGAACGGTGTACTCTTGACCGTTTACCAGTACTTCTGGAACTATTGAGTATGGAAGCGAGAAGGTCCCCACCACATTCTCACTCAGCTGGTCCGCAACTGCTAGACTAAGATTTTCATTTTGCTCAAGACTGTCTTGGGCTTCCATAGAAGTAAGCGCCTGAGACTTAACGAACTCAAGGCGCTCTTGAATTGATTTTTTAGCAAATCCATTCCAATTTTTTTTCATTATTTTTCAACCTTGCTGTAGCGACGTTGGTGTTCTACAATCTCAACCAGAGCATAGTCCTGTCCTTCATAGCCTGACATGGTTGCAGAACCAGACTCATCAAAGTTTGCTTCCTCAAAGAAGATTCGTTCATAATCAGCTACGCTCAATGCTTGACGCTGGTCTAGCAAGTCTAAGCGATTTTTCCGCAATTGCTTTTCAAAACCTTCAACCAATACTATACTAAAGAACTCAGATACAGCACCACTACCATAGCTGTAGAGGGCAATCTTATCCCCAGCTTTGAGACTATCAGAATTTTCAAGTAGAGACAAGAGACCTAAGAAGAGTGAACCTGTATAAATGTTCCCAACTTTTTGGCTATAAATAATAGATTCATCAAAGTGCTTTTGAAGCAAGTCCTTCTTCTCTTGAGGCAAGGATTTGTCTAGGATTTTTTTCAATCCTTTGAGAGCTAGCTTCGGATATGGCAAGTGGAAACATACAGCTTCAAAATCGTCCAAGTTACAGTCATAACGCTTTTGGTACTCTTCCCAAGTCGTTTTTAAGCTATCAAGATATTGCTGCGTTGAGTAAACCCCATTTACAAATGGTGTTGTCGAGTAATTTGGACGCCAGAAGTCCATAATATCACGAGTTTGCGCAACGTTATCGTTGTTGAAGACCATAACACGTGGGTTTTGGCTAATCAACATAGCAACACAGCCTGCACCTTGAGTTGGTTCTCCAGGAGTTTCAACACCATACCTTGCAATATCGCTGGCCAGCACTAAAACTTTTGATTTAGGAGAATTTTCTACATGTAACTTAGCATAGTGAAGGGCCGCTGTTGCACCATAGCAAGCTTCCTTAATTTCAAAACTACGAGCAAATGGTTGAATCCCAAGCAAACCGTGTACAAAGACAGCTGCAGCTTTACTCTGGTCAATCCCAGACTCTGTCGCTACGATAACCATATCAATCTCTTGCTTATCTTCTTCAGTCAGGATAGAATTTCCTGCACTGGCAGCCAAGGTAACAATATCCTCTGTTAAAGGAGCGATACTCAATTCTTTTAAAAGGAGTCCTTTACTCAATTTTTCAGGATCAATTCCTCGGGTTTCTGCTAAATCTTGTAATTTCAAAACGTATTGACTGGTCGCAAAACCAATCTTATCAATACCGATTGTCATATTTACCTCTATTTTTATCATTCATTGTAAAAAATCGTTCACCTCTATTTTATCACAATTGAGGTCAAATGAGCGAAAAAAGACTTGATTCACCAAATCAAGTTCATTTTAAAAACCTTATCTCATTCTGAAACTAGCTCAACAAACTGACCTGAAGCGCTATAAAAAATCGAGTCTTAGCTAGCTCGATTCTTTTTGAGATAATGATACAATTTCAACAAAACTGTTCCACTTGCCATTCCAATGGAGATAACGAGAGCCAACATCATGACTAACATGGCACTAGAAATGGCATGGCCGTAGTCACCTGTAACGAAAAAGGAAGTTGTTCGATAGGACAGATAACCTGGTACTAGTGGTGCCAGTATAGCCAGAGCAAAAACAACTGCTGGAGTCTTGTAGAGAATACTCATAATCTGGCTGACACAAGAACCAATCACCGCAGCAATAAAAGTTGCCAAAATAACATTGGTTGGTTCCTTGAGTATCAGATAGAGTAGCCAGATAGACATTCCCAAAACACCACCAGGTATCAGCATGGAACGCTGGACATTTAAAACGATTAAAAAAGTAATAATAGCTAGCAGACTAGCTATAGCCTGTAATAAAAATGTTGATACTGTCATATTAGTTCATGAGTACGAGGGCGACTGATGTTCCAGCCCCTAAGGCAAGGGTAATCAGCAAGGATTCAAACATCTTGCTCATACCAGAGTTAATGTGATTAGTCATAATATCTCGAACAGCATTGGTCAGGGCAATTCCAGGTACAAAGGGCATGACCGCACCCGCAATGACCAAATCAGCTGTCGATGGTAAACCAGAATAGCGCGCCCAAAATTGTGCAATCAAACCAAAGACAAGTGCTCCTGCGAAAGCAGTCATAAAAGGGATACGAATAAACTTCTCTACATAGAGAGAGCAGGTAAAAGCAAACAAGGTCGCCACTCCTGCTCCGATGGCATCGTAGACATTCCCACCGAACATGATAGAGAAGAAAGGAGCACTGAGGGTCGCTGCAGCAGTTAGTTGAACATTGGTATAGGGAGATGCCTTGGCATTCAATTCCTTTAGTTGGATAAAGGCTGTCTCCAAATCCAACTGTCCTGATACAAGCTGCCGTGAAATCTGGTTGACATCACACACCTTCTCAATATTATAAGCAGAGGAGGTCACTCGCTTCATACGAGAGATATTTGTATTTTCAATGGAGAAAAAAATGGCGGCAGGCATGGCTAAAACATTACAATCCATAATGCCCTGTGAATGAGCAATCCGAATCATGGTATCTTCAACACGATAAATCTCAGAACCATTACGAAGTAAAATCGTTCCTGCCAGCATGATGACATCAATAACTGCATTCAGTTTTTTTGATTCTTCCATGTTTCCCTCCTTTTTCAAACTCCATTTTATTTTATCATAATTTCGAAGGAAAAAAAATCTTTGCCACAAAAACTGTGACAAAGATTATTTAGTTATCTGTGTTGTGTTCGTCCGCGTGAGTTTGCGTAGACGAAGATGGTGTCGATGGACTTTGTGATGGCACCGTATTGTCCGTTCTGTTATTATTGCGTTGGCTCGAAGATGGAACAGAAGAAGATGATGGTGGAGTTTTTGGTTTATAAATAGAAATCTTTATACGTGTCGTACTTAGATCAACTTTCTCACCTAGTTTTGGACTTTGATCCACAACAGTTCCTTCAGCAGTGCCCTCAGGAGCTGTCGATACCTCTACTACTTCGATATTAGCTTCCTTGACACCAACAATTTGAATTAAGTTATTCTTTGTAAATTCAAGACTTGAGCCAATATAACTTGGCATGGTTACGGTTGTCACCTTTTTAGCAACAGTCAAAACGATAGAAGTTGCCTTGGTAAGATCATAAGTTGTACCTTCTGCTAAGCTCTGTTTTAAAACCACACCTGGTTCTGATTCACTGGACTCTTCTTCTTCAATCTTAATCAGATTTTCAGGAACCTTTTTCCCTTTCAATTCTGCAATAACATCAGTAGATTTGCGTCCAATATAGTTTCCAATCTTAAATGATTGTTTACCTGAAGATATGATTAGATTAACTTTAGACCCTTCCTTGCGAGCTGAGCCAGCATCTGGATCTGTTCGGATGACCCGACCTTCTTCTACGGTATCACTCGCTTCGGTCTTCTCCTCACCAATCTCAAAATTCGCTTTTTTCAAGGTTTCCTTAGCTTCAGCAACAGTTTGACCTGCAACTTTTGGAATCTCAACAGTAGCTGGTGTTCTGGATAAAATCCACACCAGAGAAGCGGCAACCAGTACGAAACTTGCTAGTAGAACTAGATAACGTGCCTTAAAACGACGTTTTTTTACTGGTTTTTCCACAGATTTTTTAGCACTTACTTCTGGGCTAGCTTTAGTTGCCTGATGGCTTTCTGTCTGTGGTTGAACCTTAGGAATAGAGGTCAAGGTTGTCTGAGAAACTTTTGGCAATGTCTTTGTGTCCGCCTTAGTAGCATCATCAAAAACAAGTTTAGGTTCATTTCTGCGGTTATAAGATAGACTGCTAGATAAATCAACATACATCTCTGAAACCGACTGGTATCGATCTGTAAGCTTTTTAGCAGTTGCTTTGATGACCACATTCTCCAAAGCTTGGGGAACAGATGGATTTTCAGCTATAACCGAAGGGAGAGGTTTTTGGAAATGCTGGAGGGCTATAGTCACTGCACTATCGCCATCATAAGGGATATGCCCTGTCAACATCTCGTAGAAAATAATCCCCATGGCATAGATGTCACTCTGGACAGTTGCCTTAGAGCCACGAGCCTGCTCAGGTGACAAGTAGTGAACAGAGCCCAGCATAGAGTTGGTCTGAGTCAGACTTGTCTCTGCAAAGGCTACAGCAATCCCAAAGTCCGTCACCTTAGCCGTTCCATCAGGAGTCAAAAGAATATTTTGAGGTTTTAAGTCACGATGGACAATACCTTTAGTGTGCGCCAAGCGCATCGCCAAGAGAATCTGACCCATGATACGGACAGCTTCTTCATTTGAGAGGGGATAGTGTTCTTTGATATAGCGCTTGAGATCAAGACCAGCTACATATTCCATAGCTAGGTACTGTTGACCGTCCTCTTCGCCGATATCCGTTATCCGAACGATATGGGGATGATCTAAGTCAGCCATTGCACGCGCTTCACGCTGAAAACGAGCAACAGCAATCGGGTCAGTCTGGTAGTTAGTCCTTAGGACCTTTACAGCTACCTCTTCCCCATCTAAAATCAAATCCTTGGCCAGGTAGACATCTGCCATACCTCCACGGCCAATTTGTTTGATAATCCGATACCGCCCGGCAAAAATCTTGCCGATCTGGATCATTGTGCCGCCTCCTCCTCAATCGAAACAAGGGCAACTGTAATATTATCAAGGCCACCAGCATTGTTAGCAAAACGTACTAAAGTAGCTGCCTTATCATCAAGCGAAATATCGCTTGTCACAATATCATAGATCTCACTGCCTGAAATCATATTGGTTAGACCGTCGCTATTCATGACCAGATAGTCACCTGGTTCCAAGCTGACAATTCCAAAATCAGGTTGAATTTCGTCTTTTTGTCCGATAGATTGGGTGATGATATTCTTTTGTGGATGTGCTTCAGCTTCTTCAGGTGTCAATTGACCTGCCTTAAGCAATTCATTGACCAAAGAATGATCACTGGTCAATTGATGGTATTCTTCACCACGAATCAGACCGATACGAGAATCTCCAATATGAGCATAAATAGCTTGATGATCAATGATTGCAAGGGCTTCTAAAGTTGTCCCCATTCCCTTGTAGGCTTCATCACGCCCCATTTGATAAATCTTTTGATTTTCAACTTCTAGATGGTGGGCAAACCATTCGCGAACTTCATTGACCGTGTCAATCTGGGTATCTACCCATGACACACCCAAGTCAGTCACAGCCATTTCGCTAGCAATATTTCCTGCGCGATGACCTCCCATCCCGTCAGCCAAGATAATCATTGTACAACCTGCTCGGTTGACAAAAAGATTGACATAGTCTTGATTATTTGTACGTTTCTGACCCACATCTGTTAATAATGAAATCTCCATTGTGTCAGTTCCTTCCTAATCGGATATCTTGCGAAATTGGCTGATGAAGAATCCATCACTTCCGTATAATTCCGGAGTAATGAGGATACAACCATTTTTCACGATATCCTTACATTCGTGTTCTAGTTTAACCTGCTCGAACTCTGGATGACTTTCTAAAAATGCTTGAACCACTTGAAAGTTCTCTTCAGAGACAATAGTGCAGGTACTATAGGTTATTATACCACCTTTTCGTAGTGTTTGACAAACACTACCTAATATTTCCAGCTGAATTTCCTGTAATGACGCGAAATCTGCCGTTTCTTTATTGTATTTGATATCTGGTTTTCGACGCAATAGACCAATCCCTGAACAAGGAGCATCTACTAAAATCTTATCAAATTGATCCTTGCCAAAAAACTCATGCACCTTTCTGGCATCCAATTTTTGTGTTTGGACACGGTCTGCTACGCCTAAACGCTGAGCATTTTCTTGAATCAAATTGAGTTTATGATCATAGAGATCTAGAGCCGTTACCTGACCTGTCGTCAAATAAGATGCCATATGGGCTGTTTTCCCACCAGGAGCTGCACAAGCATCTAAAACCTGCTCGTCACCTTGTAGCTCTAGTGTAGGTGCAACCAGTTGACTTGACTCATCTTGGATAGTAATAAGTCCTTCTGAAAACAAGTCATGACTAGCAAAATGTCCCTGTTCCTTAACCAGACCAGCAGGAGATAAAAGAGAATCACTTGCACCAAGCAGAGCTTTGATTTCCTCTTTTCGGCTCAAATCTGTTACGCGAATACTGGCTTTATTACGCTTCAATAGACTTTCAAAAATAGCTTGCGCTCGCTCTTCTCCATACTCTTCCTTGAGTTTCGAAATCAACCAAACTGGTAAAGAGTAGGCGATAGAATCACGCTTATTTTTACGCTTGATAGAGGCAATATCTGGCAAACCTTCACGCAAGATACGGCGCAAAACTGCATTGACTAGTTTTTCACTGCCTTTCTTACGATATTTTGCAATTTCTACTGCTTCATTGACTACTGCATGGTCAGGAAGTTTATCTAGATATTGGAGTTGATAGACGCTCATGAGAAGCAGAACATAGAGCCAGTTGTCTAGTTTGTCTCTATCTTGGATAAAATGAGACAGGTACCACTCCAATGTAAGTTTTCGAGCTACAGTTCCATACACAAGCTCTGTTACCAAGCCCTTATCTGTCAGAGATAGCTGACTTGCTTTTAAGTGTTTATTTAAGGCAATATTTGAGTATGCTTGATTGATAAACACATCTTCTAATACTGCTAGAGCTAGACTTCTAGCCGTTTCTACTTTAGTCACCAAATCGTTCTCCTACTGTCAAGGTACGTCCAACACCATTAAGGAAGGAAGCAATGTCCATCTTAGGTTTCCCTGCTGGTTGAACCTGTCTGAGAGATAGAGCCCCCTCTGCTGTTGCGACGATTAATTCTTTCTTACCGATGGAGATAATCTCACCCGGATTCCCCTTCCCTTCTACAGGCTGAGCTTCATAGATTTTGAAGCGTTCTCCCTTGAGGAAAGTATGAGCAACTGGCCATGGATTCATCCCACGGATTTGGTTAAAGAGTTGACGATTGGTCTTGTTCCAGTCTAATTTTTCTTCCTCAGGTTTGATATTTGGTGAGAAAGTTACTTGGCTTGGGTCTTGTGGTTCTGGTTGAATCTCGCCAGCAATGTATGCAGGCAAAGTATCCAAAAGCAGATCACGACCAACAATTGCCAATTTTTCAAACAAGGTTCCAACATTGTCCTCATCGGTAATGGGAATACTGCGACGAGAAATCATATCTCCGGCATCCATTTCCTTAACCATTTCCATAATGGTTACTCCTGCCTCCTCATCACCCTGAATCAAGGCATAATGGATAGGAGCACCACCACGGTGTTTAGGAAGGAGCGAAGCATGAACATTGACTGCAAAATCCATGCTATCAAGGAGTTTACTTGGGAGAAATTGCCCAAAGGCGGCTGTTACAATCCCATCAGCACCCAAATTCATGATAGCTTCCATTTCTGGACTACCTGATAATTTTTCAGGTTGATAGATAGGAAGTCCTGCCTCTTTGGCAGCTTGTTTAACTGGTGTTTCTTGGATAACTTTTTTACGTCCGACAGCACGGTCTGGCTGAGTTACAACTGCTAGAATCTCATATCGATCATCTGACAAAAGTCCCTTCAAAACGGTTGCTGAAAAATCGGGAGTCCCCATAAAGATTAATTTTGTCATATCTTCTCCTTCTTATAAAAACTGTTGCGGTTCGTGGTCAATACTGAGACGAAGTTCGCTATTTTCCCGTTCTTGTGTCAAGGCCAAGACCTGGTTAAGGGTTGGACCCAGCTCATCTTCTAAACGGTATTTAATTAAAATCTGATAATGATAGAGGTTATGCGTACGAGCAATCGGTTTAGGGGTCGGTCCTAGGATTTTACTAGCATCCGACAAACCAGACCTCAAAATACCCATGACTTGATAAGCACGTCTAAGAACCTCTTCCTCTTTTTTATGAGACAAGGTAATCCCAATAGTGAAATAATAAGGCGGGTAACCCAACTGACGTCTGATACCCATTTCATAGGCATAGAAACCTTCGTAGTCCTGATCCTTGGCAAAACGAATGGCATAATGCTGAGGATTATAGGACTGAATCAAGACCTGTCCTGCTTTCTCAGCTCGACCTGCTCGTCCAGCTACCTGGGTCAAGAGTTGGAAGGTTCTCTCAGAAGAACGGAAATCAGGCAGATTCAAGGCTGTATCCGCATTGAGAACACCAACCAAGGTCACATTTGGAAAATCCAAGCCCTTGGCAATCATCTGGGTTCCTAGCAATATGTCCGCTTCACCATTGCCAAATTGTTCAAGTAGAGCTTGGTGACTGCCTTTTTTACGAGTTGTATCTACATCCATTCGCAGAATGCGAGCCTCTGGAAAGAGTTCAGCCAGCTCATCGTAGGCCTTTTGAGTTCCTGTTCCATAGTAACGAATACTGCGACTCTGACAATTTGGACAGACATGAGGAATTTCTTTGGAAAAACCACAATAATGACAGTTCATCGTCTTGGTATCCATGTGCAGCGTCAGAGAAATATCGCAGTTCGGACAGGTATCCACGGTCCCACATTCCCGGCACATGACAAAGCTAGAGTAACCACGGCGATTGAGCATGAGAACAACCTGCTCTTTTTTATCTAATCGATCTTTAATGGCCTCAATCAGTGGTGGTGTAAAATTTGATGTTTCATTCTGCCCGATATAATCACGGAAGTCAATCAGTTGAACTTCAGGAATGCTTGCTAAAGGATTGGCCCTTTGCGTCAGGCGGAGATGTTGATAAACACCCTTGCCAGCACGCGCACGACTTTCTAAACTCGGTGTTGCAGAACCAAGGACTAGGGCAGCTTGATTGTACTGAGCTCGTAAAATGGCCACATCTCTAGCATGATAACGAGGATTACTGTCTTGCTTGTAGCTGGCCTCGTGCTCCTCATCGATAATGATTACCCCTAGATTTTTCAAAGGTGCAAAAATGGCAGACCTAGCACCAACAACTACCTGGGCTTCTCCTCGTTCCACCTTGCGCCATTCATCGTACTTCTCACCATTGGACAAGCCAGAGTGGAGAATGGCAACTTTCTCACCAAAACGAGCAATAAATCGCTCGGTCATTTGAGGTGTCAGAGAGATTTCTGGGACTAGAACAATCGCTGTTTTTCCCAAATCCAAGGCCCCTTGGATAATCTGCAAGTAAACCTCCGTTTTCCCACTTCCAGTGATTCCTTGTAAAAGAAATGGAGGGTGTTTCTTCCCAATCGCTCCAACAACCGCCTCACAGGCTTCTTTTTGCTCTGGGTTTAACTCTAGGGCTTGATTCGACTCAATCCCTTCAAAGTAGGCAGCTGAACGTTGGACTTCCTTTTGCACGATGGTGATAGCACCATGTTCCACAAAAAAGTTAACTTGTTCGCGTGAGTAATGTTCTAACAAATCAGCCAAAGGAACTGTTTCAGGATGTGCTAATAAATATTCTCGCAATTCCAATTTCTTCTTGGCACGATTTGAGATTTCTAGCTTTTCTAATTTGTCAAGATTCACTTCAACCCAAGACTGAGTCTTAACTTTCTTCTGATCCACAGCTTGATACTCTAGTTTCAAGAGCCCTTTTCGAGTCAATCGCATCATCTCAGCCTGCTTTTCTATGTCTAGAGATGAAAATGCTAGAGACTCCTGTGAACCGAATAATCGTTCTCTATCTTCTTGACTTAAGCCTTCCAGAGGATAGAGGATCTTATCATAGCTAGAGTTCAAAAATCCAGGGAGCATAGCTTTTAGAATGGAAATTTTGTAGGAGAAGACTGATTTACGTAACTCCTCTGCTAGCCAGAGTTGTTCCTCTGTTAAAACAGGAGAAAAGTCCAGCACCTCGGCAATTTCTTTCAAATCTTCGTCTGCCACATTTGCATCAGATTGAGACTCCATTCCAAGAACAATTCCCTGAATCAAGCGATTGGCCTTCCCAAAGGGTACATGAACCCGCATGCCGACTTCCAACATTTCCTCAAATTCTTCTGGAATCTTGTAGCTATAGGGCTGGTCTGTCTGCATCAAGGGAACATCCACAATGATTTTTGCAATAGCCATATCCTCACCTCCTTCTCTTCTTAAATCCTTTTAATTGATTGAGTATTCTTGCAATAGAAAAAATAAGATTGAGTCCCCCCAACCTTAAATTTTTTCACCTTCTTCTTTTTCTTTCGCGATTTGCTCTTTGATTTTCTTTTCTTCTTCTTCTTTCAATCGTCTTTCTTCTTCGATACGACGACGAACAGCTTCGCGTTTCCCTTCTGGATCTGGGTGGATGGTTACATTCCCTGATTCAATTTCTTCCAAGGCACGAAGAGTAGATTTCTCAGATTTAAATTCTTGAGTTGGAGGTGCTCCAGCTTCTAATTCGTGAGCACGTTTTGCTTCCAAGATTACGAGTGAATATTTTGATGGTACCTTATCAAGCAAGGTATCAATAGAGGGTTTAAGCATCATTTGTTTGTACCTATTTTCTATAGTTTATCGAATAGTCGGAGACTTTGGTAGCATATCCTGATAGTGACCAATCACTCGGTCCACACGGAAATGTTCAGCTTCAATCACACGTTTTACACGTTCTGCGGCAAGAGGAACATGGTCATTTACAATAGCGTAGTCATACTCACGCATCAAAGCAATTTCTTCCTTGGCTTTTTCGATACGCTGAGCAATTACTTCTGCACTATCGGTACCACGGCCTACGAGACGGTCTTGCAATTCTTCCAAATCTGGTGGTGTCAAAAAGATAAAGACAGCATCTGGAACTTTTTTCTTGACCTGAAGAGCTCCCTGCACTTCAATTTCAAGAAAGACATCGATTCCCTTATCAAGCGTTTCATTGACATAGGTCAGAGGAGTTCCATAGTAGTTACCCACATACTCTGCATACTCTAACATTTGCCCTTGACGGATCAATTCTTCAAATTCTTCCCGTGTACGGAAGAAATAATCAACACCATCTACTTCACCTGGACGTTGTGCCCGCGTTGTCATAGATACAGAATATTGAAATTGATTTTCAGAACTCTCAAAAATTTCTCGTCTAACCGTTCCTTTCCCAACTCCTGAAGGACCTGAAAAAACGATTAGTAAGCCTCGGTCTGCCATTATGTCTCCTTTGGATAGTTTGTGAAATGACTTGAAAATTTCTGTAAGATTATATATCTAAAGCCATTTCTGCTCGCTACAATCTTTCTATCTAGTGTAACAAAAAAGCAGTAATTTTTCAACTGCTCTTTCTTATTTATTTTGCATAATCAACTGCACGAAGTTCACGAATCACGGTTACCTTGATATTTCCTGGGTAATCGAGATTGTTTTCGATTTTCTCACGAACTTTATGAGCCAAGATTGTGACCTTGTCATCTTTGATTTGACCTGGATTTACCATAATGCGGATTTCGCGACCAGCTTGAAGGGCAAAGCTATTTTGAACACCTTCAAAGCTATTAGCAATTTCTTCAAGATCATGGAGACGTTTGATGTAGCTTTCGAGTGACTCACTACGAGCTCCTGGACGGGCAGCACTCAATGCATCCGCTGCAGCAACGATGACTGCGATCACACTTTCAGGTTCTACATCTCCGTGGTGACTAGCAATGGTATTCACCACAACTGGGTGTTCCTTGTACTTGCGAGCTAACTCGGTACCAATCTCAACGTGGCTACCTTCTACTTCACGGTCAATGGCTTTACCAATATCGTGAAGGAATCCCGCACGACGAGCAAGGGTAGCATTTTCACCAAGTTCGCTAGCCATGATACCAGCCAACTTAGCAACTTCAATCGAATGACGCAAGACATTTTGTCCGTATGAAGTACGGAACTGCAAGCGACCCATGATCTTCATCAAGTCTGGATGAAGGTTCGGTGCACCAATTTCATAGGCTGCGGCTTCACCATATTCACGAATCTTGTTATCAATCTCTTGACGATTTTTCTCAACCAACTCTTCGATACGAGCTGGGTGGATACGTCCATCCTTAAGCAAGGTTTCCATCGTCATACGGGCAATCTCGCGACGAATAGGATCAAAACCTGACAAGGTTACCACTTCTGGCGTATCATCAATAATAACATCAACCCCTGTCAAACTTTCAAAGGTACGAATATTACGCCCTTCACGACCAATGATACGACCTTTCATAGTATCATCAGGCAGATGAACTGTAGAGTTGGTAGACTCAGCTACATACTCACCAGCAATTCTCTGCATGGCTTGAGACAAGATATCCTTAGCCAATTTGTCTGAACGTTCCTTAACTTCTTGCTCAGCCTCACGAATGCGACTAGCAATTTCCTTAGTCAAGTTTTCCTCTGTCTGGGCCAAGATAATGTCTTTTGCTTCCGACTGAGTCAGAGTTCCAATACGCTCTAGTTCAGCTTGCTTTTGTTTCTCAATTTCTTCTAGTTGCTCTTCACGTACATCAAGGTTTTTTGCTCTATCAGAAATACTTTGTTCTTTTTGTTCAAGTGTTTTTTCTTTGTTCGTCAAATTGTCATCTTTACGATCAAGACTGCTAGCACGTTCGGTCAAACGACTTTCGATTTGCTTGAGTTCTTGACGTTCTGATTTAAATTCAGCGTCCACTTCTTCACGGTATTTTCTGGCTTCTTCTTTGGCCTCCAATAGTGCTTCTTTTTTAAGAGACTTGCTTTCGCTCTTAGCTTCATTGAGTAATAAATCCGCTTCGCGCTCAGCTTGTCCTCGTAAATTAGTTGCTTCTTGTTCAGCATTTAAAAGCATCAGCTCTGCAGCCTCTTGTGATGATTTCATCTTGACTGAGATGCTGACATATCCAATGACTAAACCAATGATGACGGCAAAAACAACGATAACAATCGCCATAATTTCCATGTTTTTACCTCAATTTATTTGTTTATCCGAATGATATGCATTCTTATACATTCTACCATAAAAAATCATTTTTAACAAACCTTAAATTGAAGTTGTTTTGGTCATTTCAAGTCTAAAAAAGCTTATTTTTCCTAATAAAATAAGCGATTCTCCCTAAGTAAATTTTTAAAGATTTTTTTAGAAAAAAATAAGTTAAAAAGCCTACCTTTCAGTAGACTTAATAATGATCTTTAAAGGATAAGAAAGCGACGCTATCTGCATCCATCATGTAAATCAAGCAATTTTCTGCTTCAATACGACGTGACCAAGCTCCTTGGTAATCATACTTGAGCGGTTCTGGTTTACCAATTCCTGTAAAAGGGTCGCGTTGAATATCCTTGATTAGTTTATTGATTCTTTTCAATGTTTTCTTATCTTGGTTTTGCCAGTAGCAATAATCAACCCAGGCATCTTCTGTAAACTTGAGCAGCATTTCTTACTCCTCAATAACATGGACCTGAGTGCTTCCAGCACGGACTTGGGCCATTCCTCGCAAAACCTTATCAGAAAGTTCCTTGTTTTGAGCAATTCTCAGGGTTTCTTGAATACTATCCCACTCACTCTTTGAAAGGACTACAATGTCCTCGTCTGGATTTTTATTGACCACCGTCAAAGGCTCAAATTCATCGTTTACTTTCTTCATGTAGTCCTTTAAATGATTTCGGAATGTTGAGTAAAGAACTGCTTCCATAACCATACCTCGTTTTACCTCTTTTCCACTATTATACACGAAAAGAAAGAAATTGTCAGGAACTTGTACAAGATTTTCTTTTCTATCTATTTATACTCAATGAAAATCAAAGAGCAAACTAGGAAACTAGCCGCAGGCTGTACTTGAGTACGGAAAGGCGACGTTGACGTGGTTTGAAGAGATTTTCGAAGAGTATTATTCGTAAAAAATCTCAAAAAGCCTACCTTTCAGTAGACTTAGTTTGTTTCTATTCTAATCGGCACTCTTCCAAAATTCTGCTCTGCTATACTTGGATTTCCTAGTTGGTAAATCTGGTCTGCCTTTTGAGTCATGGCATCCCAGGGTTCTTTGCCAATTCGGCTGACTAGATTGACCTGCCCTTTCAGAGACTTAAGGTGTTGTCTGCCTTTTTCGGTAAAACCAAGGACATGAATGGCTTCTGGCAAGTCACCTTCTCTAGCCTGCACCAAGATATAGGTCAAGAGGCGTCTGACACGCGCCTTGGTGTAACGTTTGGTCGCAACTGCCTCAACCAAGTCTTCCACAGACTGGGCTATCTTGATGGCATCCTTGATGCGCACTGCCATTTCCTGATTGACCTGATAGATAGTGGTTAGGTCTGGATTGGACAAGATTTGATAGCGGAGCAAGGGAAAATAGTCTTCCCAGCTCACCTTACTGGCCTGCTCAAATAGGGCAATAGAAGGCATAAAGCGTTCTAAGAAATCTTGGTCCTTCTGGTGCTGACGCAGGGCTGTCGCCGAGGCAAAGTCCACATATTTATCCACAGAATGGTAACCAGCCCCCTGACGCTGAATCGGATGCATCTTGATATTTCGTCCTGCAACTGCCTTGGCATAAGCCAGAGCAAGGACATGATTGGGTGTATTGCCAGAAAAATCTAGACCTGCAAATTCCTTCCACATGGCTTGGGTTTTCTGGGGATAAGAGAGAGAGTCAGGCAAATTTTCCACAAATTTCTCCATCTCAGCACCTTGTTCTGTGTATAAGTCAGCGATTTTTTGATAATCTAGAACTTCTTCTGTCCCAAAAGCGAGGTTCTCAATACCCAGCCGAGCCAAGATATCCACAGCTCCTTGGCCAAAGAAATCCGCCGCCTGAACACTGACTAAAAATGGCAATTCTACTACCAAATCTGCTCCATTTTCCAGAGCCATCTGGGCTCGTGTCCACTTATCCACGATAGCAGGCTCTCCACGCTGCATGAAATTCCCTGACATGGCAACGATTTTTAGCCCCTCAGCCTGATTTAGCAGGTATTTATGCCCATTATGAAAGGGATTGAACTCCGCGATAATACCTGTGATTGTCATGATAATCTCCTACTTCTGCGCCACAAAAAACCAACGGGTGCTGGTTTCTGTAGGCTCTTTGTCCTCAAAGTCCGCATAGAGTTTGAAGGACTTAAAACCGGCCTGTTCCAGCAAAATATCATAGGTCAAGACCTCATAAGTCCGCTCCTCATGCACTTCATCGTGGCGACTAAAGGAACCGTCAGCCTCCTTGATAAAGAAGGTCAACTCATGAACGATAGAGTGAGGTGCAGCGTCCTCATAGGTATCCCAGAGCATAGCAAAATCTTCCGCATTTTCATGATAAGAATAGCCTGGAAAAACTTCGTCTGTCTGGTAGGTCGAATGCACATCAAAGATGAAGATGCCATCTTCGTTGAGAGCATTATAGACTTCCTTAAAGACGTCCCCGACTTCCACCTCATCCTGCATGTAGCAGATTGAGTCCGAATAACAAGTAACAAAGTCATATTGACCTGCCTTGGACAGATCCAGCATATTGCCTTCTATAAAAGCAATTTTTTGCTTGGCGGAAGCAGCCCTCTTCTCAGCAATCTTCAGCATATCCGCACTTAAATCCAGTCCAGTCACATCAAAACCAGCCTGAGAAAAGCGCACAGACTGGATGCCTGTACCACAAGCCAATTCCAAGAGTTTCTTTCTCTCCTTGGTCTTAGGTAAGTGACGCAGAGAAAAATCCGTCCATTTGTTGTATAAACTATCGTCCATGACTGCATCATAGACTGCCGCAAAGGTTTCATAAGTTGCCATAATTAAGATACAAAGAGCGTTAAAAGCAAGGAGAAAATAGGAAACTTTCTGCTGTATCGTCAGATACAAAGGAAGTTTATCTTTTTCTCGCAGCTTTTAGCTCGTGTTCAGTTTCGAGATGAACAAAACACGACGCCCTCACCTTTCCATCAATTTTCTAAAATAAGCAAAGAAACCCAGTTGACTACAACTGAGTTCATCTTCTAAGCAAGAGCTTTTGAAATATCTACTGAATTCGCCTCATGCCATAGTTTTTCTAGGTTATAGTGGGCACGCATTTCTTCTGAAAAGACATGCACAACGACAGCACCAAGATCCAGCAAGACCCAACCTCCAGCTGCATCGCCTTCGACATGGCTACCTTTAAAGCCAGCATCTGCTACTTTTTCACGAATATTATCAGCAATAGCGTCCAACTGACGGCTATTCATTGAGCTAGTGATCACAAAGTAGTCCGTCACGCTAGTCAAATCTTGTACATCAAGTGCGAGGATATCCTCCGCACGTTTCTCATCAGCCGCTTTCACGACTAGTTCTAGTAATTCTTTTTCGTTCATTTAGTCCTCTTTTAAAAAATATGTTTATAATCTAGGACATCTGCAAAGCGATCCTCCCAAATGTCCTCATAAAATTCATTTATCGTTTCTGCTGGAATGTCATCCCCATCAAAGGTTGTGACAGCACCTTCTGGAATAATAAGCTGATAGCCATATTCAAAGGCAACCTTGACAGAGGTATCCACACAATATTCTGTCTGCATACCACATAAAACTAATTTTTCAATCCCCTGTTTATCCAAGTATTCTTTTAAGCCAGTTTCTTTGAAAATACTGTTATACTTCTTCTGAAAGACCTTTTCATCAGGTTTTCGATTTAAAAGCGCAGATAACTGCCAATCTTCTGATGTTTGAGCTTCAGAGTTCTCAATATGTTGAACATAGATAATTTCAATATTCTTGCTTCTAGCTTGGTTTTGTAAATAAGAAATTTTTTCCAATAGTCTCTCTGTCTTAAAACCTGTTTCCACTAAAATATTTTGTACATCAATAATAATAAAAGCCGTCTTCATTTAGTCCTCTTTCAAATAGTGCACAAAGGCGTTATAGGTTTCAAGGGTTTGGTGATAGATAGGGAATCCCTGGTGAGCTAGATGCTCCACGGTACGAGCTGTTTCGTAGGCCACTGCCTTATCAAGCGATAGACTTGCAATCTCACGTGCCACATCCACTCCTGGAAAGACACGATTGTGCTCGATATAGTCTGCGACATAGATAACCTTATCTAGGTCTGTCATCTGACCAGCCCCGACTGTATGGATTTCAATGGCTCGCAGGATTTCAGAATCATGCAAATCCAAATCTTCCTGAATCTTGTAGATGCCAACCATACCATGCCATACATTATTGCCCCAGTTTTTGAGGTCAGGGTCTAGCTGATAATGGTCAATCAAGCCTAAAAATTCCTGATCTGACAGCTTCTTAGCATAATCATGGAGAAGGCCTGCTAGTCCTGCTTTCTCACTATCCACACCAAAGCGCTGAGCCAGTTCTATGGCTGCACGCTCCACACCCAAGCAATGGGTTAACCGTTTCTCGGGTAGAAGCTCTGCCATTTTTTCCAACAAAGCCTCACGGGAGCAGTTGATATAGTCTTGATAGGCCATCAGTAGAGCCCCTCCTTCTCGATGTAGTCTAGCACCGGCTGAGGTAGGAGAAAGTTGGGTTTCCGACCTTGGGCAAGGAAGTCACGCACCATGCTGGACGAGATATCCATGAGAGGCACATCCACCCAGATAACGGGATAGGAAGTCCCTGCCTTGTAGCGTGGGCGCTGAACCCCTACAAACTGAACGAGGTCGACCAATTCATCAATTCTGTACCACTTAGGCAGATAGTCTACCATGTCAGCACCGATAATGAAATAGTAATCTGTGTCTGGATTCTTCTCTGTCAGAATCTTCATGGTGTCGTAGGTGTAAGAAATACCCTTACGTTCTAGTTCGATCGTTTCAATAGCTAGACCTTCGACTCCATCAATCGCTAACTCAAGCATTTTGAGACGGTGGTGTTCAGGAATGGTTTCCTTTTTATCTACGTGAGGTGGTTGATATTCGGGCATGAGCAAAACCTGGTCCAATCCCAACTGTTGGCGCACTTGGTCTGCCACGATCAGATGGGCATTATGAACGGGATTAAAATTTCCACCCAAAATACCGACTTGTTTACGTTTTTTATCCTTGATTTCAGGCTCTAACTCCACTTTTGTAAAGGGAGTTAATAATTCGATTGCCATAGGTTAATCTCCTTTACTTTTCTGTAAAAACAGTTTTTGGGAGTATCGTTCTTAGATTTCTTTTACTTTTTTAGAAATCTTGCGATTTTCTTTCTTGCTTGATTGTTTATACAAAATCAAGATGCGTCCGATTTTTTGGACTGTATCCACACCGATTTCTTCTTCCAAGATTTCAGCTACTTCGTGGATATTCTCATCTGTGTTTTGCAAGAGAGTAACCTTGATCAATTCACGCGCATCAAGTGCCTGACGAACGCTGGTTTTGATTTGGTCGTTGAGTCCATTTTTCCCGATTTGGATGATGGGTTTGAGGGTGTGTGCCTGGCTGTTGAGGAAGGCACGCTGTTTCGATGTTAATGACATATTCTTTCTTCCTTTTTTGATAGTTATTTTAGGTGGGGGGGGCGGTCGGAACTAATTTTTCAATGATTTCATCTTTGAAAAATGGATTTCCTGACCTCACAATCGAGCCTAAGTCTCAATTGTGCCCCTTGCCAATCTATGGATTGGCAAGACACCACGGCAATAACTATCTTTTTATGAGCTCACTTTGTTCGCTCAGTGATTTTATTTTAAATAATTGCTTTTCGTGTGACGACTGCGACGCCTTCTGGGGCCCAGACGGCTACTTTGGCAGTGCCTGTTACTCGGATCCAGCCTAGGCCCGAGATGACTAGGTCTGTCTTGTCCTTGATGTTAAAGACATGTTGGATTAGTTTTGGAAAATCTTCTTTTTCCTTGCTATTTGGTGGTGTTAGAAGGGTTCCAAGGTGCTTGTCGTAAAAGGCATTAGCTCCTTCTAACTTGGTACGATGAAGTTTGAGTTCATTGTCAAAGAAGGCTGTAAAACCTTGCTTTTCTCCTGCAATAAAGTCAAAGCGTCCCAATCCACCTAAAAATAGGGTTTGTTCAGGGTTTAGCTGATAGGTTTTGGGTTTGATTTCCTTTTTAGGACTGACATACTTGAGGTTTTTAGCCGTCAAGTAGTGAGCCATCTGGTGACGGTGGATAATCCCTGGCGTATCGTAGATATAAGATCCATCATCGAGTGGGATTTCAATCTTATCCAAGGTTGTTCCTGGGAAGCGTGAAGTTGTGATGACGTTCTGGTCACCTGTGATCTCCTGGATGATAGCATTGATAAGGGTTGATTTCCCGACATTGGTCACACCAACTACGTAAACATCACGTCCCTTACGGTAGTGCTCAATCTTATCGATTACTTCTCTGATGGCATGCTTATTTTGGGCAGAAGTCAAGACGACATCAACAGGACGCAAGCCTTCCTCGTGAGCACGCTCCATCAGCCACTGGCTAATCTTACCTGGTTTCACTGACTTAGGTAGGATATCTTTTTTGTTTCCAACCAAGAGCACATCATTTCCCGACACAAAGCGTGGCAAACCTGGGATAACAGAGCCATTGAAGTCAAAAATATCAATGACATTGACCACCAAGGCATCACTGTCTCCTACCTCGTGCAAGAGTTTGAGGAAATCATCATCCGTTAACTGAACATCTGTGATTTCATTATAATGACGAAGACGGAAACAACGCTGGCAATAAACTTCTCCAGTTTCCAAACCTTTTTCGAGTGCCGACTGGGGGGTGAAACCAAGCCCAGTCTTATCTGTAGTCTGAATAGTTGCTCCACAACCAATACAGAGAATTTCTTCCATAGTTAGATTCCTTTTTTATAAGTAATAGGGCCGTACTTTTCAGCGATTTTTCTCATCATACGACGCTCACGAGCTCGGTTAATCTGAGTCTTAATAGAGTCGTGTTGAACTAATGGTTTAACCAAAATCGAGCGAATACCTGCTCGATGGGCTGCTCGAATATCCGTCATTAGCTGGTCGCCAACCATGACCACTTGGTCTTTTTCATAGTGGAAATGTTTCATGGCACGGTTAATTCCTAGAGTAAAGGGCTTCAGTGCCCAGTAAACATAGTCAATATTAAATTTTTCAACTGCTCGTTTGACACGTTTGGGAGTATTGTTAGATACCACAATGATCCGTATGCCAGCATCACGCAGATCATGCAACCATTGCTTCATCTCTACTGTTCCATCTGGATTATTCCAAGCAATCAGGGTATTGTCCAAATCCACCAAAACAGCTTTGATTCCCTGTTTTTGCAGGCTTTGAACTGTCAGATCATAAACTGCTTCCACGGCAAAATCTGGCATATAATTTTCAATCGCCATTCTGTCTCCTTCTCTTTTATTTTCTAGTAATTTTCTTCAGCCATTGAGATAAGGCTGCCCATAAAATCAAACTTGCTATTAAGATATAAATCCAAGCATTGGGCTCTTCTGTAAATGGCAGAGGGACATTCATTCCGAAAAATCCTGTAATGACTGCAAGAATGGCTAGCAAAACTGAGATAATGGTCAAGGTTGTCAAACTATCATTCAGGTTATTGTTTAGGATGTTGTTGTAAGAAGCGGAGAGTTGTTGCAAGACTTGAGAAATCAAATCTGTCATGGACACCAACTGATGAGCTTCAATCATAGCATCATCAAACTGCTCTCTTTCCACTTCGTTAAAGTTCCGATAAAGCGCGTGTCCTTGGATATGTTCCAAGAGGAGGCGATTTTGTTTAGCCGCAGCTGTCAAGTAAACCATACCAGTTTCCAAGTCAGAGAGGGCAAAGAGATTTTTTTTAGTGGTTGTTTGACGTAACAAGGCACTGATTTCATCCTTACTTTTATCCATCTGTTCAATGACGGGATAATAAGCATTGCTGATAAGCTCTAAACCGGCAAATAGAAACTTGTAGATTGAAATGATTTCATGATTTTCAAGATAGCCTAGCATCTGATCAATGACATAAGCGTTCTTATGATTGCTGATGGTAATCATTCGTTGTTTTTCAACGATAAAGGTCATGGGAATGGCTTCATAGTATTCCTTGTCCTTCTCTAAGTCAAGAACGTTGTAGATAAAGGTCACTGTCCCATTTTCACGGTTATAATCCATGTGGGCTCGTTCGTTTCTATCCAGCGCATACTCGATGGTTTCTTTATCCAATCCATAGATTTCAGATAAATCTTCAAGATTTTTGATGATTTCCACATCTAGATTAATCCAGGTACAACCATTTCCTAACTGCTTATCTAAAAACATCGTTTCTCCTTCACCAAACTCTTTCTATTGTACCATAAATCAAGTAAAATTTCAGTTCTCTTCTTTTCTTGAAAAATTGCTAACGACGGTGATATTCCTATTAGGAACAAAATGAAGAGCTTGGTCATCACTTCGCAATTGAGTTGTCCGAATTCCAACACTAACGACTTTCCCCGATACAGTAATAGGGCCATTGGTCAAAACAACTTCATCTCCGACATCCAACTGGCGTTCAAAGAGAATAAAGAAGCCGTTGATGACATCTGATAGAAAGCCTTGTGCCCCCATACCGATAGCCACTCCAGCAATCCCAGCCCCAGCAAGCAAGCTAGATACAGGCAACCCTAAGATAGACAAGATACAGTAAATCAAGAAGAAATAAAGTGTGTAGTTAAAAATATTCTCAAGCAAACGAGAAATGGTCTTTTGTCTACCTGCATCTCGATTTGAAAATTTAAGTGAAGGTTTAACAATCTTTCGTACAGCAACATGGAGGAACTTTTTAGCTATATAGAATAGAAGGATAAGAAGTAGAAGAGAAATCACCTTGGTCAAGAGATTTTCTAAAACAGTTGTTACATCTAATTTATCCAGATAACGTTGAAAAAATTCTTGCATATAAAACTCCTTTTCTATTCATTATACCATAAATCCTTCCTCGCCATCCTTTTCATAAATATTCATTTATTCTAATAAAATCTATAAGACACTTGCTTTTCAAGTATATTTATACTATAATCATAAACAATACACAAAAAGGAGACCTTTATGAAAAGAATTATTCGTGCTTGGAACAAAACAAATCTTATCAAACGGATCGGAATCGGAATGACCTTAGGAGCAATTCTGGGTCTACTCGTTCCTAATCTAACTGGCATCGGTTTATTGGGAGATTTATTTGTAGGAGGACTAAAGGCCATCGCCCCTATCCTAGTTTTTGCTTTAGTCGCTAACGCCCTTTCCCAACACCAGAAAGGTCAAGATAGCAATATGAAAAAAGTCATTTTCCTCTATTTGCTGGGGACCTTTGCTGCGGCTCTTGTAGCAGTTTTGGCTAGCTTTCTCTTCCCTGTTCAGATGGTCTTGAGTAGTGCTAGTACAGAAGTTACTCCTCCAGACGGCATCGGACAAGTACTCAGTAATCTCCTACTAAAAATAGTAGACAATCCTGTCAATGCCATCATCGAAGCTAACTATATCGGAATTTTGTCTTGGGCTATCGTCTTTGGGATTGCCATGCGAGAAGCTAGCAAAAATAGCAAGGAACTACTCAAAACAATGGCCAGTGTGACTTCAAAAATCGTCGAATGGATCATCAACCTTGCGCCATTTGGTATCCTCGGGTTAGTCTTCGAAACCATCTCTGGCCAAGGTATTGCGAGTTTAGCAAATTACGGAATCTTACTCGGACTTTTGATTGCCACTATGGTTTTCGTTGCCCTAGTGATCAATCCTCTGATTTCTTTTCTCTTTATCAAGAAAAATCCTTATCCACTTGTTTGGAAATGTTTGCGTATCAGCGGAGTCACAGCCTTTTTCACTCGAAGCTCAGCTGCAAATATCCCTGTTAATATGAAACTTTGTGAGGATCTAGGACTTAATCCAGATACCTATTCTGTCTCTATCCCACTTGGATCAACTATCAATATGGCTGGAGCTGCTGTTACCATCAACATCTTAACCCTAGCAGCTGTCAATACCCTTGGAATCTCAGTTGATTTTGCAACAGCCTTTGTACTCAGTATCGTTGCAGCTATCTCAGCCTGTGGGGCTTCTGGTATTGCTGGAGGCTCACTCCTTCTCATCCCTGTTGCATGTAGTCTCTTTGGGATTACCAATGATATCGCTATGCAGGTTGTGGGTGTCGGATTTGTCATCGGTGTTATCCAAGACTCTTGCGAAACAGCTCTCAACTCTTCAACCGATGTGCTCTTTACAGCAGTTGCCGAATTTTCCTCTGCTCGCAATAAATAATCAAGGAGGTTGGGACAAAAAATCCCGACCTCACTTTTCATTAACAATCAAACTTTGACGCGGTAGCTGATTGAACTTTTTGTTCGTCTTTTAGACTCCAAAAAGCTCCTAATCATCCTCGCGGGGCTGGGACGACGAAATCGAGACTTTGTCTATCGATTTCTGTCCCACCGCCTTTGTCTGGTTTCTATCATTCAGTTTAGGAAATGTCTCATGTCTATCACCCAACGTACTTTTAAACTCATTCTGGCAACCTGTTTAGCCTGTGTTCTAGCCTACTTTCTGGATTTATCTTCAGCAGTGTCCGCTGGTATCATTGCCCTATTGAGCTTATCGGATACCCGTCGAAGCACCATTAAGCTAGCTCGCAATCGTTTATTTTCAACCCTTCTTGCTCTTTTCATTGGTGTCCTTTCCTTTCAAATGACTGGCTACCACATCTGGAGTTTTGGTCTCTATTTGGCCCTCTATGTCCCTCTGGCCTATAAACTTGGCTGGGAGATTGGCATTACCCCGAGTAGTGTCCTGGTCAGTCATCTCTTGGTTCAGAAGTCTACATCACCAGAACTGCTAGTGAATGAACTCCTCCTATTTCTGATCGGTACGGGATTTGCCTTGACTGTCAATCTTTACATGCCTTCTCGGCAAGAAGAAATCCATCTCTATCATCTCAAGGTAGAAGAAAAACTCAAACACATCCTACAACGTTTTGAATATTATCTTGGAAAGGGCGATGGTCGTAACCGTGCCCAACTCGTTGAAGAACTGGATCAGCTTCTTGAAGAAGCTCTCAAACTGGTCTATCTTGATCACTCTGACCACCTCTTTCATCAGACCGACTATCATATCCACTATTTCGAAATGAGACAGAGACAGAGTCGCATTCTTCGTAATATGGCCCAGCAAATCAACACCTGTAATCTAGCCGCAAGCGAAAGCCTAATCCTTGCCCAGCTATTCGCTAAAACTGCGGATCAACTCAGCCAGACCAATCCTGCCAACGATTTATTAAATGATATTGAAAGCTACCTGCAGGTATTTCGCAATCGTAACCTCCCTAAAACAAGGGAAGAATTTGAAACACGCGCAACCTTACTTCAACTCCTGCGCGAATTGGAAAACTTTATTCAACTGAAAGTTGACTTCTATCAACGCTATTCTGAAGAAAAAAGCAATCTATCATCATAAACAAAACACCTTTTGAACTGCGAAAACTTGCAATTCAAAAGGTGTTTTTCTGTCTCGAACCTAGCTAACTAGTGAATCTTACTAAGTAGCAAAATTGCTATGAACTCCTAATGATAGACTTATCTTTCCCTTAAGAAGTATAGATGGAATTTCTAAACTCATTTGATTCTTTGAGGTAGGCTTTATATATAGCTTTTTTCAACTTCTGAACAGGAGTTTCAATGAAACGGTATTGTTTTTGGCTGATATTTCCTGCTTTAATCTGAGCAAGTTCTTCTTTTACCGCTTCTTCCATCAATTGCTTCATTCGTTCAGGACTTGAAATCACTTCCTGCTTACCTTTATAGTCAATGGTAATCGGTTTTAACTTACTGATATTCGCGATCCGTTCATCCATTTGTTCCTTCTTGAATTGAGCATAGGTCTTACCAGCTAATATTTTTCCAAAGATATATTGGTCTGACAAGGGACGATTCTCGTTTTCAGCATCTTGCTTGTACTGATTAGAGACATAAGGAACGAAACCTTCGTAGTAACCAAGACCTGCCATGAGTTCAAAGGCTTGTTTTCTAAAGCTGATATCGCCACTCATCCCCTTGTCATTTTCGTTTACACCATAAATCGTATCAAACATATCAATGGTATAATAACCATTAGCATCTACTTTACCTGTAGCCGTGAACCCCTTGATAATATAGCGATTTACTACGATGTGATTGTCAATCAAGCTATGAACATCGCCTAGCTTGCTAGCATCTGCCTCTGTCAAGGCCTTGATTTCCTCACTCTGGTGGGTTGGTTTGACAGATGGATTTGGATAAGAAACAGGAGTTCTTGAACCACTTGTCGCAGTCGGCAAGAGTTGCTTGAAGTAGACTGCCTTATCCGCTGCTGACAATCCTCGACTTGCCTCAGCTTCTAGATAATCCAAAGTATAGAGAACATCGAAACTACCGTGCATATATTCTTTCAAATCTGCGGCTGATTTAAAGCGCTCAGGTGTCTTGTTGTAGAAACTGTCTTTGTCACTCTCGTCATAGACAAAGTTCAAGTTAAAGTAGGTATCTGTTTCAGGAGTGTAGGAATTTTCAAAGATTCCACGTGCATAGAATTCTGCCCCAGTACCATCTCGTCGACCATAATTATTAAAGAGGACTGTGCGATCCAACAAGTGAGTCATTTCATGAGAATAGGTTGCTGACCCTCGATCGTCCAAGACCCTATCAATAAAGTAACGCACACCAGCACCATTTGCCTCAGCACCAACTGATTGGGACGGAGAATACATGCCTAGAGTAGACATGAAGTCCTTGACTCCCTTATCCGCCTCTGGTCCAAACTCCTTAGACCAGGCTTCCTTGATGCCTGCATTTTGCTTGCTAGTATACTTTTTCATAGTATCCACAATCAAACGGTTGGTTACTAGTTTTGATTGATTGTCTTTTTTAGTGATTCTATAAAGCGTATCAACATAAGCAGCCTGACGCTCAGCCGTCAATTCAACCAGAGCCTTCACTTTTTCCAATTCAGCCTTATATTGAGCAGGATTGCTTTGAGCCAGTGAGGTATCCATATAAGTTCCGATATTTCCGTAGGAAACAGTTGCCATATTAGTAATGGCATAGATGCTCGGTTCCTTGATGTTTACTAGGCCTAGAAGGGTAGCCATGTTATATTGTTTACGATTATCAATCTGTTGAGGTTCTGCCCCATACTTGGCAGGATCAGAGGTCAACTTCGTGTAAAGACTGACATTCTCATCTGTCTTCTCTTTGGATTTCTTCTCAACAACGATGGCTTTTGTAGCATCCTTCAACCAAGTATCACCATCCATGTTTGTAAAGGTAGTTCGGTTATAGTCAAGGAAGTCTAATAGGGTTGACTTATCGGTTACTTTTCCAAAGTAAGTTTCAAATGTTCGTGGGCTATTGACCAGTTTCATCTCATCATAGTTCATTGAACCCAGAGATGTTAGCCATTCTAATGACGTCACCTTCTTGCCAAAGGAGCTTGGATTGTAGGCAAGAATATCACGGATGTTGGTCTTGCCAAAATCAATATTGTAGAAACGATTGATATAGGTTAAACCTAGGAGAATCTTTTCCTTATTAGCTTCTAAATCTGCCTGAACCTTAGCTCTGCTTTCCGCTGTATTTCCGAGCACACTCAAGGTATGGGCTACAACTTTTTTAAGGTCTGTATCTAGGGTCTTTTTCGTTTCTTCAAGTGTGTCTTTAATAGATAATCTCTCTAGATATTCTTTGCGAAGGACTTCTTTAACCTCTTCATCTGTAATAGTAGGATTTGTCTTTTTGAGTTCAATCTTCTTACTAATTACATCTCGCCCCAGAATATTTGGCCTGAGGGCATTTGTCACGTAAGCATTGGAAAGCAAATCCACAGCCTTCATTCCTTGGCTAGCAGGTCGTACATCGATAGCATTTTCTAACTCCGTATTCACTGGAAGAAGATGAGGTTTGTTTTCTTTGGTTCCCACCAAGATGACCTTTGGCTTCATTGCTTTTGTCACAGTACTTGTTTCCGTGTGTGATAGCATTTCACCTGTTTGAGGATTCACTTCATAAACTCTGGTAGTGGTAGTCTCCCCAGGCTCTCCCTGACTTTCTACTTTTTCAAGATCCTTATCAAGTCTTGAATCCTGACGACGTTCCTCCTTGATTGGAATTGGGGTCACAATAGTTTGGACATTTCCGACCTTCACTACCTTATCAATTGGAGCTGTTACTTCCTTTTGGTGATCTCTTTCTGTAACCTGACCTGTCTGAGTATCTACTTGGTAGGTAGTCGTCGTTTTTTCGCTTCCTTCCTTACCTGGAACAGCAACTTTTTCTGTTTGATAAGGAAGTGAAGGGTCCGCTTCATATATCGTACTATTTGCGATGACCCTTGTTTCTACACTTGGTTTGGTCCCAACTAGAACAACCTCATCTACCTTTTCCACCAGAGTTTTTGATGTACTAGACTCTGTAATCTGACCACTGGTTTGATCTCTTGTATATTGGGTAGTGGTTTCTACTTGTCCATTGACCCCATGTGTTTTCGTTTTTCTAGAACCGACTTCTTGGCTGTCATCTGCTTGATAGATTGTTTTATATGGGATTGTTTGGGTGTCAACTTTTGGTTGTGGTACAGGTAAAGGCTCTTTTTTAGTCCCTACAAGGATGATTTCTGGAACCGGGGCTCTTGTTATTTCATTAGAAACCAGTTTGCGATTTTCCTTGCCATTGACAGTCGTCACTTCTGTTAAGATAGTACGCTCACCTGATAGACCTGCTTGAATAATACGAGTTTGACCCTTAAGCAAGTCTGGATCTTCCTGATGAATAGTATCATAGGCAACGGCTTCTGTTGTAACCTCTAGCTCTGGTTTCACCTCTTCCAAACTTGGTGCACCTTCACTTGGGATTGAGGTAGATTCTACCTTAGTACCTACTGCGATAATTTCGGTAACGGGCGCGGTCGTAACTTCATTAGAGACCTGCTTGCGAGTTTCCTTGCCATCGACAGTCGTCACTTCCGTTAAAATAGTACGCTCACCTGATAGGCCTGCTTGGATAATACGAGTTTGACCCTTAAGCAAGTCTGGATCGTCCTGATGAATAGTGTCATAAGCAACGGCTTCTGTCGTTACTTCAAGCTCAGGCTTCTCTTGGACTAAGCTTGGAGTACCTTCACTTGGAATTGAGGTAGATTCTACCTTAGTACCTACTGCGATGATTTCGGAAATTGGCTCCAAAGTCACAGTATTGGATTTGACTTGGCGGACTTCTTTGCCAGCCACAGTCGTCACTTCCGTTAAAATAGTACGCTCACCTGATAGGCCTGATCGGATAAGGCGGGTTTCACCCTTAAGTAAGTCTGGATCGTCCTGATGAATAGTGTCATAGGCAATGGCTTCTGTCGTAACTTCAAGCTCCGGCTTCTCCTCGACCAAGCTCGGAGCACCTTCACTTGGAATTGAAGTGGATTCTACCTTAGTGCCTACTGCTATGATTTCGGTAACTGGTTCTAAGGTTACAGTATTGGATTTGACCTGGCGGACTTCCTTGCCATCTACAGTCGTCACTTCCGTTAAGATCGTGCGCTCACCTGCAACCCCTGCTTGGATAAGGCGGGTTTCACCCTTGAGTAAGTCTGGATCTTCCTGATGAATAGTATCATAAGCAACGGCTTCTGTCGTAACCTCAAGCTCTGGCTTCACCTCTTCTAAACTTGGGACACCTTCACTTGGAATTGAGGTGGACTCTACCTTAGTGCCTACTGCTATGATTTTGGTAACTGGCGCCAAGGTTACAGTGTTGGATTTGACTTGGCGGACTTCCTTGCCATCTACAGTCGTCACTTCTGTTAAGATAGTGCGCTCGCCTACAACCCCTGCTCGGACAAGGCGGGTTTCACCCTTAAGCAAGTCTGGATTTTCCTGATGAATTGTGTCATAGGCAACGGCTTCTGTCGTGACCTCTAGCTCTGGTTTCACCTCGACCAAGCTTGGTGCTCCCTCACTTGGGATTGAGGTGGATTCTACCTTAGTGCCTACTGCGATAATTTCTGAAACTGGCTCCAAAGTTACAGTGTTGGATTTGACTTGGCGGTCTTCCTTACCATCTACAGTCGTGACTTCCGTTAAAATAGTACGCTCGCCTACAACCCCTGCTCGGACAAGGCGGGTTTCACCCTTAAGCAAGTCTGGATTTTCCTGATGAATTGTGTCATAGGCAACGGCTTCTGTCGTGACCTCTAGCTCTGGTTTCACCTCGACCA
>NZ_JASGZS010000010.1:0-87174 GCF_047465525.1 Streptococcus infantis
TGCATGTATTAGGCACGCCGCCAGCGTTCGTCCTGAGCCAGGATCAAACTCTCATTAAAAGTTTGAGTTCTCACTCATTTCTGTCACTGACAGATTTATTGTTTTTTTCATTGTTCAGTACTACAACTTCAGTTGTAGTGCCCTGCACATTGGTTCGTCTTGTTCAGTTTTCAAAGGTCTTTGTCACTCACTTCTCTCAAGTGACAACTATATTAGTATATCACAGCCGCTTTCGCTTGTCAACACTTTTTTGAAATTTTTTTTAATTTTTTTCATCTAGTGTTTCATCTGTAACATACTATAGTCCGTACGGGATTCGAACCCGTGTTACCGCCGTGAAAAGGCGGTGTCTTAACCCCTTGACCAACGGACCAGAGTTGTTATTTTCAACTCTTACTATTATACCGACTTTTCTAACTTTGTCAACACCTTTTTTTAACTTTTTTTCAATTCTACTGAATTACTTCCTTTAACTCTTTCAGCATGGCTTGGCGACCCTTGAAACGTTCATCTGCCCAGAGGAGTTCATAGGCTTCTTGCTTATCTTGTGGTAATTTTCTTCTATAACTATCCAACAATTCATGAAGGGCGTAGTAATCATCCAGCCACAATCCTCCTTCTGGTAGGCGATGGCTAATCTCGCCTACTTCTTCATAGGCTATACGGTCCAGGCGACGTTTTTGACTCTCTTGTTTTCTGACACTATCTAGGATTCGATTGCGGAATTTTGTTTTGAAGTAGACGTAGAGTTTCTTTTCCTCTTCCACTAATTCTGGATGGGCCTCGAGGAGTTCATAGAGACAGATCAGTCCTTCTTGATCCCAATCCTCTTTTTCCCACAGGTGGAGATAATAATCTTTTCGGCATCTATGGACAATCCCTTTTACCTTCTCATAATACTTTTCAAGCATTTGCTTTCCCCCTTTCTCTGCTTGTAGTATAGCAGAGAAAGAGGGAAAGAGGGGCTTTGATTTCTGTCTTGTGTTTTTGAGTCTGTAATGTTATTGATTATAAGTTTGTAATTCACGTAAAGCTGGCTAGTTTTTCATAATCTAATTTTCAGACAAAGCAAAAAGCCCACTGTTGTAGGCTTTCTGTAAGATATATCTTAAAATTAAAGCATTTTGTTGTAGAATTCAACGACAAGTGCTTCGTTAATTTCTGGGTTGATTTCATCGCGTTCTGGCAAACGAGTCAATGAACCTTCCAATTTTTCAGCATCGAATGATACGAATGCTGGACGTCCAAGAGTAGCTTCTACTGCTTCAAGGATAGCTGGAACTTTCAATGATTTTTCACGAACTGAGATCACTTGACCTGGAGTTACGCGATATGATGGAATATCAACGCGTTTTCCGTCAACAAGGATGTGACCGTGGTTTACGAATTGACGAGCTTGACGACGAGTAGTCGCAAGACCAAGACGGTAAACAACGTTATCCAAACGGCGTTCCAAAAGAAGCATGAAGTTGAAACCTAGGATTCCGCCTTTGATTTTTGTAGCTTGTACGAACAAGTTACGGAATTGTTTTTCACCTACACCGTAAGTGAAGCGAAGTTTTTGTTTTTCAGCCAATTGCAAACCGTATTCTGACAATTTAGAACGGTTGTTTGGTCCGTGTTGTCCTGGTACGTAGTTACGACGTGCCAATTCTTTACCTGTACCTGTAAGTGAAAGGCCAAGGCGACGAGCTTGTTTCCAAGATGGTCCTGTATAACGTGACATGTGAATGTCCTCCTGATATAAATAATATTTCGGTGGAAATAGTCACTTAGAAAGCCCTGATTCGTGCAGATGCCCTTCGCCTAAACAGCCAAGGTTACTTATTATAAGACACCTGTTGACGAGCTTCATGCTTTCCTGCTGATATTTCACACATGCTCTATTCTACCATGAATGGCTGGATTTGTAAAGGGGGGTTAAGCTTTATTTTCACTAGCAGAAAGGTTGAGAAGGAGGGTAAAGGTGCTTCCTAGGCCGTACTGGCTGGTAACTGTGATTTCTCCACCTAATTGATGGGCCAATTCGCGCGCAATCGCAAGACCTAAGCCATGACCACCTGTTTTCATGTTACGAGAAGTTTCTACACGATAAAGGCGTTTGAAAATATTCTTTAAATCCTCTGGGGCAATGCCCTGTCCCTCATCGGTCACACTGATTGAAAGCTGGCTATCCTCCAGTTTAGCTACCACTTCCAGCTTGGTTCCTGGAGCAGAGTATTTAAAAGCGTTATTGACCAGATTCACCAAAATACGAGAAAGTTTGGCATAATCTCCTTCAATTCGAGCAGATTCAGGAATTACCTGTAGGTGGACATCTCGCTCCTCCTGCTCAATCAAGAACTGAAATTCACTCATGCACTCAATCAAGAGCTGGTCCAGAAAAATACTGTCCTTGCTGGTAGTTTCTACCTGATTTCTAGCTGTATTTAGAGTCAAAAAATTCAACTCTTCAACCAGTTTATTGAGTCTTTCCGTCTGACGCCCAATGGTTGCTAGATAATGTGCTTGTTCTCCTTCCTTGATAACCCCATCCAAAATCCCTTCTACCGTCGCTTGGATTGAAGTGATTGGGGTCTTGATATCATGCGATAGCTGGGCAACCATCAATCCCTTTTCTCGTTCGCTTTCTTCCAAGGAATCAAAGGTGGCCTGCAAATCATGGGACATTTCATTGAAAGCTTGGCCTAATTGCTGAAATTCCACAGGCCCTTGAACCTCCAGATTTGAAGAAAAGTCCTTGTCCGCTACTCGCTTGGCATGTTCCTTAAGTTTACCCAATGAAGTAAAGACTGGTGATAGGAGAAAGAGACTAATCCCAGCACCGACAAAACTTGCGATTAGAGTCATTCCAATCAGGAAATAAATCTCTCTTTCGTCAATTAGCATTCGCTGGACTGCCCAAAAAACTACGATAATCGTTAGGAGTGTTGAAATGATATACCCCACTAGAATATAACTTTTTAATTTCATTGACTACCTCGTGCTTTCTCAATTTTGTAGCCCAAGCCCCAAACTGTTTTTATGGTGGGCGTTTCTGCACTAGCATATTTAGCCAACTCCTGTCGAAGAGCATGAATATGAACATTTAAGGTATTGGTATCATCCACATAGTCTTCTTGCCAGACCTTTTCATAAAGATCTGTCTTAGAGAAAACTCGCTTTGGATTGCTGGCTAAAATCCATAAAAGCTCGAAGGATTTGACTGTCAAATCAAGTGCTACATCTCCTACTTGAGCCTCATGACTACCGTGATTCATTCGTAAATCCCCGAGGCTGACAACCTCTATCTCACCCCCACGATGAAGGCGACGCAAGATATTGTGGACACGTAAAACAAGCTCACGAGGACTAAATGGCTTGGCAATAAAGTCATCTGCCCCCAGGCTTAGGCCGTAAATCTTGTCCTGTTCGCTTGTCTTAGCCGTAATAAATAGAAAAGGCTGATCTGGAGATTGATACTGAACCTCACTAATCAAATCATAACCATCCATCCGAGGCATCATGATATCTGTAATAATCAAATCAATCGGTTTTCGCTTGAAGATTTCCAAGGCCTCTACTCCATCATGAGCCACCAAAACCTGATACCCTGCCTGAACCAGATAGCGTTGATGAATATCTGTGATTTCTACCTCGTCGTCAACGAGTAAAATGGTCTTTCCCATCTGTCTCTCCTTTGAAAAAAACAGTGCTATACTACAATAGTATAACACTATTTTAATCGCTTTACGAACATTCTAAACTATATCTGGATTTTTCAAATCCTAGATAGAAAGTCTGTAGCTAGACTAGTCATTTTCCTCTTTTTTAGCTTTCAAACCGAGACCACCTAACAGTCCAGCCAAAGCTAATCCAAAGAAGCCAATAGGAGCCATTGATGTTTGGGCTTCACCAGTATATGGAAGCATGTCTTTTTTGCCTTTCATTTGATCAGCCATCATCGGACTTGACATCTTGTTATTAGATGCCATCTTGCCTTCATCAGGTATTTTGCTTGTGGCTGCTGAAACTTGATCTTGTTTCATACTTGGTGTTGCCATAGGCTGGCTAGCATTCATGGTTTTATCTTGCTCTTTGCTAGGCATCATCTTATCCTGGCTAGTAGCTGGCATGTGAGATTTCATATTGGACGCATCTTGATGACTATTCATCATTGGAGCCGTCATAGCTGAACCATTCGAAGATGGGACGGAACCTGACTGCATCGGAATAAGAGACTGATGTCCATTCAAGTTTACTGTCAAATCCTTAGTCGCTATGAGATTTGTCAAATCGGCCTTGCCATCTTTTGCACCATACACTTTAATAGTAGCTTTATAGCTTTGCGTACCGTTTTGTTTCAAGAGGTCTAGAAGCTCTTTGTCTGATTTACCTTGGGTACCGGCCAAATTCACTTCATAGAAGTAAAGACCTTTGCCCAATTTCTCTACTGGTGGAAGGGCCGGATTTTTAGCCGAACCGTTGTCTGACCACGGAGCCTTGTCTGATGCTTTCAAGATAAGGCGAGTTAACATACCGTCACCAGCGAAGAATTCGTATGGAATGACTTGGTTGACTCCGGCTGTGAATGGGCCTGGAAAGTTAGCCTTGTCCAAGTATGTAGCTGGGACGTCTACTGTGTCTTTGGTGTTGTCAGCCACACCTTTTTGTACTTCAGCTGGAGTGGTCAAGCTGTTCAAGTTGACATTCAAGTCCTTAGTCGCTACTAGATTACTCAAATCAGCCTTGCCATCTTTCGCACCGTACACTTTGATAGTTGCCTTGTAACTTTGCGTACCATTTTGTTTCAAGAGATCAAGAAGCTCTTTATCTGATTTGCCTTGAGTACCTGCCAAATCCACTTCATAGAAGTAAAGGCCTTTGCCCAATTTCTCTACTGGTGGGAGGGCCGGATTTTTAGCCGAACCGTTGTCTGACCATGGGGCCTTATCGGATGCTTTTAAGATGAGGCGGGTCAACATACCATCACCTGCGAAGAATTCGTATGGAATCACTTGGTTGACACCGGCTGTAAATGGACCAGGGAAATTGGCTTTATCCAAGTATGTAGCTGGGACGTCTACCGTGTCTTTAGTGTTGTCGGCTACACCTTTTTGTACTTCAGCAGGGGTGGTCAAGCCGTTCAAGTTGACATCCAAATCCTTAGTCGCTACGAGGTTGCTCAAATCTGCTTTGCCATCTTTCGCACCATACACTTTAATAGTAGCTTTATAGCTTTGAGTGCCGTTTTGTTTCAAGAGGTCAAGAAGGTCTTTATCTGATTTACCTTGAGTACCTGCCAAGTCCACTTCATAGAAGTAGAGGCCTTTGCCCAATTTCTCTACTGGTGGGAGAGCAGGATTTTTAGCCGAACCGTTGTCTGACCATGGGGCCTTATCGGATGCTTTTAAGATGAGGCGGGTCAACATACCGTCACCTGCGAAGAATTCATATGGAATCACTTGGTTGACTCCGGCTGTGAATGGGCCAGGGAAGTTGGCCTTGTCCAAGTAAGTGGCTGGGACATCAACTGTGTCTTTGGTATTATCAACCACGCCTTTTTGAACTTCAGATGGAGTGGTTGCTGGTTGAGCTTCACTTGCTTCACGGTCTTGTCCAGTAACTGCAGGCGCAGGATTTGTCGCAGGTTTAACCGCATCTTCTGTTTCTTTCTTAGATTCAGGTTTTTCTTGCACTTCTTCTTTTGGTGCTACTACTTGGTCTTTAGTGGCTACATCCGCTTTTTCTGGTGAGCTTATAGTATCCAAGCTTGCTTTAGGCGTTGAATCTACCTGTTCTGAAGGAAGAGCTGTATCAACTGCTTCTTTGAGAATTTCTACTGGTAAGTCGCTCTTTGCACTCACCGAATCTGCATCTGGTACGACTTGAGCAGAGGTCGGATTGACCACATCGGCACGTACCGAATTTGGTTGACTGACGAGAACAAAGAAGCCACTGGCCACAACAACTGAGGCAACACCGACACTGAGACGACGAATAGACCAACGAGTATATCTTTGATTTGGATTGAATTTCATAGGATTCTCCTTAGAGTTTTTCTTTATTTGATGACTCTAGTATAATCTCCTAAAATTAAAAGGGATTAAGAAAAAGTTAAAATTTTTCTTAAATCCCTCTTATAAAATACTTATATTGACTCAATGGTCATTGAAAAAAAAAAATAGTCATTCCTCTTCTACTCACTGAGGCTTGCTAGAGTATCCAAATATTGGTTATTAATAACCGCCATGATATAGGTATCCGATCTTAGTAAGTCATTTGGGCCAAACTGAACATCTAAGGGAGCATTTTCGTAGTCACGAAAACCGAGGATATTGAGATTGTACCGTCCTCTAAGATTTAATTGGCTAAGGCTCTTTCCTACCCATGATACAGGAACTTTCATTTCGACAATGGAGACGTTCTTGTCTAACTGAAAGACATCTACACTATTATGGAAGAGAATCGTCTGTGCCAAAGAGCGTCCCATCTCATACTCTGGTGAAATAACTGAGTCTGCACCTATTTTTTCAAGGACTTTTTTTGCTGTATGACTTTTAACTTTAGCAATAACAGTCGGTACACCCAGACTCTTGCAATGCATGACTGCTAGAACACTAGACTCTAGATTTTCACCAGTTGCGACGACTACTGTATCACAAGTATCAATCCCGGCTGATAGCAAGAGGTCCTCATCTGTGATGTCACCAACAACGCCACGCGCCAAGACTGGTTCAAATTGATTGATTCGTTCCTCATGGTCATCAATGGCTATGATATTTACATCATGCTTAGCGAGAGCGGCGAGAACACTACTCCCAAAAATACCCAAACCTAAAATTCCGATTGTCCGATCTGACATAGCTTATCCTTTCTTATCCTATGGTTATATCTGCTTTCATATAGTGAATCATGTCTTTCTTATCTGGCCGATACTCAGCCAAACTGACTAATAGCGTCAGTGGCCCAATTCGTCCGATAAACATCAGTAGCATGACAATGCTGAGAGCTAATTTGCCTAATTCTGGTGTCAAATTAGCAGTTACTCCAACCGTGGCAAGTGCTGAAATAGTTTCAAATATCAGGTAGATAAATTTCGGATTCCCTTCTGCTGTTATTCCTAGTAAAATCAAGCCAACCAGAAAAGTCAATAAAAAAATAATGAAGACACTGAATGATTTTTGGACTGTCCGAGGCTCAATCGTTCTTTGTGCTACATTGGCATGAGGTAAGCCTAAAAACTCACTGCGTGCGAATACCAACAAAACAAAGAAGGTCGTGATTTTAAGTCCTCCTGCGGTTCCTCCAGGTGCTCCACCAAGAAACATCTGTAAGATATAGATCAGCAAAGTAACAGGACGAGCCTGGGTGTAATCAATAGAAGCAAAACCTGCTGTTCTCATGCTGACAGTTTGGAAGAAACTAACCAGCAATTTATCCGGGAAGCTAAGATTCCCAATCGTTCCCGAATTATTCCACTCTATCAAGAGGGTTGAAACTGTTCCAGCAAATAAAATCCCCGCTGTTAAGAAGAGGACTAGCTTAGTATGGAAACGAAGACGACGTTTTTTCTTCTTTCCCAATTGAGTGGCTAGATCAAACCAGACCATAAAACCTAGACCACCTGTAATAATCAAGCCAGCAATCACTAGATTAACCAAAGGATCTGTCTGAAAATCTAGCAAACTCGTGCTTCCAAAATTATCAAACCCAGCATTACAGAAAGCTGAAATGGCTACAAAAATGGAAGTGAAAATCCCCCGACCTAAACCAAACTCAGGAACAAAACGAAAACTTAACAGAAAGGCTCCTAAACCTTCTACTAAAAAAGTTGTAAAAAAGATGGAACGTAGAAAATCCTTCAAAGACTGAGTTTCTTCAAAACTAAAACTCTCCAGAATTGTTTCACGACCTCGAAGACTTAGCTTTTGCTTGCTTTGAATATAGAAGACCCCGATAAAGGTCATGAGACCCAAACCACCAATCTGAATCAAGAACATACAGATCAGCTGCCCCCAGACATTGTAGGTCGAAGCGACAGGTAAGGTAAAAAGTCCTGTCACACAGACCATAGATACGGCTGTAAATAAATGATCAAAGTAACCAGCATGAGATGTTGGAGATTGTACAAATGGAAGACTCAAAATGAGAGACCCCAAGAGGATAACCAAAGCAAAACTTAAAAAAATTCGACGAGCAGGTGATAAACGCCCCAAGGTTGTGTTTATTTTTTCCGAAAATGATTTGAATAACATAGCTACATTGTACCACAAAAATCTGAGAATACTCATATATGACTAACGATCTCAAGACAGAGACCTAGCGCCTTATCAAAAGCTTCTGCACCCCAATCGCGTTGGTCATAGTTATCAAGATCCGCCAAAGAATCTGCCGTAAACAACAACTCTCCCCAGACAACCCCACGTAGCTGGGCCACTGCCGCAAGAGCCGAGCACTCCATCTCCACAACAGCACAGCCTTCTTCCTTGCGATAGGCAACCTTTTCAGCCGTCTCTCGGTAAAAACCATCTGTCGTCCAGGTCATGACTTCCTCATAAGGAATACCTCTTTGTTCCAAAACTTGCTCGATAGCAGAAATTGCTTGAACATGCACATCCATATAACGAGAAGGTGGTGCATAATGGTAACTAGTTCCTTCATCACGCAGGGCTCGTACTGGAACCAGAAAGGCATTTTCTTCTATATTCGTTAACACGCCACAAGTACCAGTAGAGATGATTTTCTCCACACCGTAACCAATCAACCAATCCATAAACTGGGCCGCAGGGGCAGAACCAACAGGAGCCTGGGCCAGACAAACTTCCTCACCCTTGTAACTCATGACATAAACGGGGTAGGTCTTAGTGGCAGACACAAACTCCCCAACGCACTCCGCCCCTACTTCCTGAGCAAAGCGGTCAATCTCCTCCTCCAAAAATGCATAGATGCACTTCTTTGGCAACTGTAAATCTAATCCTTCGTGATTTGGCATGATGACTGCCTGAGGATTATCATCAAACTCTAAAATAGGAATGGCATGTTTTTGAATCATAGGGCACCTCCTCTAAATTTTTACTATTGTATCAAAAACAGAAAGAAAGTCAAGGTCGAGTCGAAGTTCAATTCAGAAAAATTGAATTGGTAATTTCTCAAAGTAACTTCCACTTTCCTGACCAAAGTGGAAATTAGTCTAAAACGGATTTTTATGGTGGAATTAAGTGTGAGACGTTTGTGATAGAAATGAGGCCTACTATGACCAAACATAAACACCTTACCCTTTCAGACCGTAATGATATCCAATTAGGTTTAGAGCGCGGTGAAACCTTCAAAGCTATCGGGCAACTTATTCTTAAAGATCCGACTACTGTTTCCAAAGAAGTCAAACGAAACAAACAAATTAGAGACTCTACCTCTAACAACCTTCCTTGCCCTCTACTTGATAAAGCTCCCTTTGTCTGTAATGGGTGCTCTAAAAAAAGACAAAACTGTGGCTATCAGAAAATCTTCTACCTCGCTAAACAAGCTCAAAAGCAGTACGAACAAACTCTTGTCGAAGCTCGTGAAGGAACTCCTCTCAACTCTCAGACTTTCTGGGACATGGACAAAGTCATTTCTGATGGTGTTAAAAAGGGACAACACATCTATCATATCCTGAAAACTCACAATATTGATGTTAGCTCCTCAACCGTCTATCGACATATCCGAAAAGGATACCTATCTATCGCTCCTATTGACCTAGTCAGAGCCGTTAAATTTAAAGAAAGACGAAAAAGTAATCTACCTTCCATCCCTAAAGAAGATAAAAAAGGCCGGTCCTATGAGGATTTTCAAAACTATTTAGTCCTTAACCAACTAAACTCTTGGCTGGAAATGGATACAGTTATGGGCAGAATGGGAGGTAAAGTCCTACTCACCTTCAATCTCTCTTTCTGTAACTTTATCTTCGCTAGGCTTCTGGAGAGTAAAACTGCCCTTGAGGTTACCAAACACCTCTATGATATTAAGAATAACCTTCACGAAGCTGACAAAGACTTCTGCCAACTCTTTCCTGTTATTCTGACAGATAATGGAGGAGAGTTTGCCAGGGTTGATGACATCGAAATGGATGTGCGAGGAGAGAGTAAACTCTTCTTTTGTGACCCTAATCGCTCTGACCAGAAAGGGAGAATTGAGAAAAATCACACGCTGATTCGCGACATTCTACCTAAAGGAACTTCTTTTGACAATTTAACTCAAGAGGACATCAATCTCGTCTGCTCTCATGTCAACAGTGTCAAACGCGCTGCTTTGAATGGAAAGTCAGCCTATGAACTCTTTGCCTTTACTTACGGAGAAGAGATTCCTAAGCTTCTCGGCATTTCTAAAATACCTGCAGAAGACGTCTGTCAGTCTTCTAAATTACTCCAACATAAGATCTAAAAACTAACATTTAACCGCATTCAAACGTCTCACACTAACTTCCACCATAGCGGAACTTAATCTGAAACGCTTTCAGATGAGGGGATTTTGTGCGCTCTTTTTTTCGATTCTTTTCGGCTACAAAAACGATGAAATCAAGCATTAGTAAAACCAGTGGAATTTACCCTGACACGGAATTCCACTGGTTTTTAGGATTTTTATCAGACTAACTTCCACTTGGATTAGCAGTGGAACTTAGTTTGGGAATTTAGCGAAAAATTGAATTTAAATAGAAAACAACAATTAAATGCTTTTTTCCTACTAATAAAATTGCTATAGTTTAGGAATTAGTTTATAACAGATTGAATTTAAAAAAAGTGAGGGAGTTTTATGAAATTCTATTCCTATGACTATGTGCTCAGTCAGATTAGTCAACAGAATTGGGTCATGATTATTGTATCAGCTTTACTGCTGATCGTGACTGGATTTTTTGCATTTAAGGCTTTCAAAGATAAAAAAGGGAGCAAGTTCCGTGAATTATCGATCATTTCTATTTTGACTTTAATTGCTTTTGTATTGATTAGCATTACGAATTTCCAAACTAGTCAATCCAATGATAATCAATTTCGTAGTTCCTTACACTTCATCGAGATTGTATCAAAAGAGTTAGGTGTTGATAAAAAAGATATTTATGTCAATACATCAGCTACAACTGATGGAGCTATTATTAAGGTTAACGATAATTTTTATCGCGCTATCAGTGGAAGCGACCAAGATAGCTATTTATTGGAAAAAATGGAACTCTATAAATCAGATGTTGAACTCGTGGAGGTTGAAAAATGATAAGCTTTTTTGCTACAATTGCGATTAAATTAGCCTTGGGGCTACTTTCTCTTGTTTTTGTTATTAACGTAACAGGTAAAGGAAATTTAGCACCAAGTTCTGCAGTAGATCAGGTACAGAACTTTGTTCTTGGGGGAATTATCGGTGGGGTTATCTACAATAGCTCGATTACCATCATCCAATACGTTGTTATCCTCATCATCTGGACTATTCTCATCCTGCTCCTTAAATGGTTGAATACTAATGTTTCCTTCATTAAACATCTGATTGACGGAAAACCTACGATTATCATTAAAAATGGAAAATTAGATCCAGAAGCCTGTCGCTCAAAAGGTCTAGCTGCTGCTGATGTTGCTCTTAAATTGCGCGCTCAAGGAATCTTTCAATTAAAGGATGTCAAGAGAGCTGTGATTGAGCAAAACGGACAACTAATTGTCGTAAGAATGGGTGACGAAAATCCTAAGTACCCAGTCATCACAGACGGTGTTGTCCAAGTTGAAATCCTAGAAACCATTGGCAAATCCGAGGAGTGGCTAACTGAGAAATTGAAAGAAGAAGGTTTCGAAGAAGTCTCAAATATCTTTATCGCTGAATATGATAAAGGTCAATTGAATGTTGTAACCTATTAAAAAATAAACTGATGCTTTTCGTATCAGTTTTTTGCTTTTTAGCATAAAAGGGTATATACTTAAACCAATATCTGATGTAATTTAGATAATACAAAAAATTAACGGAGGTATCCCCCATGTCAATCGAAGAAAAATTCAACCAAGCTAAAGGTTCTGTTAAAGAAGGCTTTGGTAAACTAACTGGCGATACAAAAACTCAAACAGAAGGAGCTGCAGAAAAGGTAGCTTCAAAAGCTAAAGAAGTTGCTGAAGATGCAAAAGAAGCTGTCGAAGGTGCAGTATCTGGCGTAAAAAACATCTTTAAAAAAGACGGAGAATAATTCTTTCTCGTCCTAATAACATAAGAAACTCTTATTCCAAGCTGTTAATATGCTAGGGATAAGAGTTTTTTCTTTAAATTATTATGTTTTTTAATATTAGAAAATACTTCTTATGATGTGTTGCTCAACCTAAAGCAAAAAGAACTAATTCCTATACTCCTCCTATTTCCACAAACCACCTAAGATTTGTTTTTCCAATAAGCCTAAGTCCTCTTCTCTCATTTCGCCATTGACGCCAACGACATATAGTTGAGAGAAGTAAGCTAACAATGGACCTATACAGATGCGAACCATTTGAGGAATCGTTATCTCTGGATTTACACGTGGATCTGCTAGCAATTCCTTATGAAGCACTCGAAGTTTATCTTGAATAGCATTCCAGATAAAAATCTGTTCATTTTTTAGTTTTTTATTTGAAAAACTCTCTTGTAGAATGATTTTCATCAAGGCACGATTTTTTTTGAGATAGCTCATACGATTATGGACGAGATAACGAACCCTCTCTTCTGTCGTTTCAAAAGCTAAGAGTTCCTCAAAAAAACTACCGAGAATGCCTGGGACTACAGGATGTAAAATAGCCGTCAGTAAATCATCCTTCGTCTTAAAATACTTAAACAAAGTTGCCTGGCTTAGTCCAGCACGCTCAGCTATGTGAAGAGTTGAGGTCCCATGGTAACTCCTGGTTGATATGAGATCCACTGCTGCCTGCATGATTTTTTTCTTTCCTTGAGGGTAATTCGCTTCTTCTAAGTAATCTTCAAACGATTCAAAAACAGTCTTATCCATCCAATCTTCACACCTTTTTAGCATTATTTATGTTGATTTCTAAACTTTACGATAACGACGCAATCCAACAATATTGAGAATTGTTAAAATGATCAAGAAAATCATTAAAACACCAAGATTTGACAAAATATCACCAAGATTGTGTCCGTAAAGAATAATCTGGCTTATTGCATCACCAGAATAGGTTAATGGCAAAAATTTCCCCACAGTTGGAGCCCATTCTCCCATGGATGACAATGGAATAATTCCTGAGAAAAAAAGTTGGGGCATAATCACGAGAGGAATAAATTGCATCATTTGGAATTCTGATTTTGCTAGAGTAGACAAGAGAATTCCAAAAGCTAGTGCTACAAGAGCCAGTACCACATTAACTATTATAACATTTAAAATATTTCCTACAACTTCTACATCTAGTAGCCAAATTGCTGCTAAAACGACAACTGCCGTTTGAAAAATCGCAATAATACCGTAAGACAACATATAGCCATAGACGATTTCAGAACGTTTCACTGGGGTTGCTAACAAGCGATCCAAGGTTCCACTTGTTCGCTCTTTCAACAGTGCCATACCAGAAATCAAAAAGACAAAGAAGAAGACCACAAAGCCAATTAAAATTGGAATCATACGTGCAAAGAATCCAGTATTTTTATCTCCATATTGGTAAGATTCTTTGATTTCAGGCGCCTTTTCATCTAATTTCAATTGTGGAAGAGCTTGTTTGACACGAGATAATAACTGATCGGTGCCTTCATTGACGATACTTGTTCGTAACACTTGTCGTGTCATAGTTGTTTTAGAAGCATCCGTATTTGCGTAGTCGACCTGATACTCACCATCTTTATACGATATGACTGCATCTACTTTCTCGTCAGCTAGAGCTTTTTTAGCCTGATCTAAGTCTTGATAAGTCTCGACGTCCACATGATCGAGCTCATCCATTTTTGTTACCAAACCAGTTGGTAGATCTTGTGTCGCTAACTTGACATTCACGGTTGTACTAGCTGAAAACATGAGGTTCATCAGCCACATAATAAATACCGGCGCTACAAACATCATAGCCAAGGTTCGTTTGTCACGAAGCAATTCTTTGATAACTTTTTTAGCAATAGCAATGGTTCTCATCTTACTCTCCTTCTGCTTTCAAAAAGACTTCTTCAATACTTGAAACTTGATAACTATCTTTTAAGTGTTGCGGTGTATCAAAAGCAATGATTTTTCCACCTAATAATAAGCCGACCTTATCCGTTAACTCTGCTTCATCCATAACATGGGTAGTAACTAATATCCCTACCCCATTGTCTCTAAGCGCGAATAATTCTTTCCAGATTTTCTTTCGAAGAGAAGGGTCGATTCCAACTGTCGGTTCGTCCAAAATCAAGAGCTGAGGATTCCCCAGAAGCGCGACGGCTAAAGACAAGCGTCGCTTCATTCCTCCAGAATAACCGGATACCGTTTTATTCAAATGCTCTGTCAGATCCACAACTTGAGCCACATGGGCAATTTCAGCTGTCAGATCTCTTTTGGATAGCCCTTTTAGCTGACCAAAAAATTCTAGATTTTCTTGACCTGACAAGGCCTCATAAAGAGCATCAGACTGAGCCATATAGCCAATATCACCTAAAATATGACGATTTGGCATAGTATGGTCCAAGACTAAAGCGATACCGCTATCCGCCTTTTCCATTCCTAGCATGGTTTTAATCATAGTTGATTTACCAGCACCTGATGGACCGATTAGACCAATGATTTCTCCAGGCTGTAAATCAAAACCAACGTGATCTAAGACCATTTGACGACCAAAAGATTTTTCTAAATCTTTTAAATGTAACAATTTTTTCATTTGAATCCTCCTAGGTGAGTATTTACTCACTTTTGAAATATAAAACTATTATAGTGAGTATCCACTCACTTGTCAAGTTGAAAGTTGATAGTTGAAAAAAATCTCCCTTCTCTTTCGAGAAAGGAGATTTTTATTTTATGGTCGTCCACCAGGGCCTCCATTTCCTTGAGGGCCACCGCCAGGTGCCCCTCCGCCTCCAGGCATAGAACTGACAATCTCAGTTTGTTTTTCACCATTGAGATAGATATCTCCGCCTGTGTAGGTCGCTGTTCCATCAAAGTCAAAACCAGTTTGACCAGTCATTTTGATGGTTCCTCCATTAACTGTAATATTACCATTTGAGTCAATTGGATCCGTGTCCCCTTGACCAACTTCAACCGTCAAGTTCCCACCATTCATAGTGAAGAAAATTTCACTTTGTTGAGCATTTTTGTTGGCTGCATTGACACCATCATCCGTTGAATAGATGGCGATATCTCCACCGTTGATAGTAATTGACTTACCTTCAAGCCCTTCTGTAGAATTCTTAACGGTATAGGTACCACTATCAATAACCAAATCACCTGATGCGTGGATACCATCATCTCCAGCAGTAACAGTGATGGTATTGTCAGAGAGATACATGGTTCCTACAGATGTGTCCTCATCATTGTCGACCTTAACTCCGTCTTCCTTGGCATCGATAGTCATAGTTGTGCCGGTAATGTTGAGTTCATCATTAACATTAAAGGCATCCCCGACTGCTGTGATGTTGTAGCTTCCACCTGTGATGTGAAGTGTATCATTTGCCTTGATACCATTGTTTTTCTTACCATCTACATTGAGAGTTCCTTTACCGTTGATGGTCAAGTCCACTTTAGAGAAGAGCGCTGCATCCGCTTTTTCGTCACTATTAGTTGCTGAATCTGATAGGCTATTAGTTGTGCCATCTGCTAGAGTTAGGTAAACATGACCGGCTGATGTTGCAGATATAGCAGCATTGGTATTGGTCATGGTCACACCCTTTAGAACAATATGTACATCATCAGTCTTTTCGGCTTCAATCTTGATTTGAACTCCGTCGGATTGACCAGATATGACATAGGTTCCTGCCTTGGAGATTGTAACGGTAGATCCTGATACGGCAACTCCATCACCTGATACCTTCGCTGTTGATTCTGACAAGGTTACAGTTGCTGCTGTCTTTTCATCATAAGAAGTATCATAGTCCTTGTCTGTAAAATAGCTAGTTTTCTTAGCTTCTGTAGTTGATGTCGTTTTCGTTGTCGCAGTATTGCTAGCTGTTGTATTTGAAGTTGACTGGGTACAAGCTGTTACTAGTGCTAGAGTTGCTATACTCGTTAATAAGAATGTCCATTTTTTTGCTTTCATGCTCGTTTCCTCGACTTTCATTTTACATGCTCTTAGTCTACGGGTCTTTCCTAAAAGAAGCCTAAACTTTTTCTGAAAGTTTTCTTAAGTTTAGTTTCAATTAAGTTAAATTTAACAAAAGTTTTAGAAAAGCCCCCTAAAATCAAACACAAGCAAGTTTACCTTGTTTAAAAATAGTATAACCTAAGATTAGAGGAGAAGGAATTATGAAACCAATCGAAACAAGTTTCAAACGGATTGAAACCAAATATATTGTCTCCAAAGAAATTTTAGATAAACTCATCCAAGATTTAAAGGAATATTTAGTAGAAGACGACTATCCAATTTCAACTATTTCAAATATCTACTTTGATACGGAAGACTTTGCTGTGCTCCAAGATAATGATTTTGGAAATAAGCGAAAAGAAAAGGTTCGGATGCGGACCTATCTCAGCCACCCCAAAGCAGATAGTCAAGTATTTTTAGAAATCAAAACCAAGGATCAAGAAGGAGTTGGTCGCAAATTCAGACTACTCTCAACTCCTATTTCTATCCTTAACTTTATGACCAAAGGGCACTTGGATGCTAGTATTACTGATACAGTTGTCATTGAAAAAGTGAAAAAGCTTCACCAAGATTACAAGCAGGCTATCAAGCCTCGTATGTACATCTACTACGATCGTTATTCATTAAAAGAAAAAAAATACATCGAGGGCTACGACTATCATAAAATTCGTATCACCATTGACCAAAATCTAATCTATAGAGATGAAAATGTCAGTCTCTTCGCAGGAAATCAAGGGGCTCCTCTATTAGATGACAATACTGTGATTATGGAGATTAAAGCTCCTGGAAACAAACCTCAGTGGTTACAAGACATTCTAGACAAGTATGGTTTGATGGAGCACAAATTTTCAAAATACAGTTGTGCTTACCACAAATCTCAAGGGCTTCCTTATGCACCACGTCCCAGTATAGAAAGCGTAGGTATCGCTTATGCTTAATCTATTTAATTCCATTTTCAACAACGCCACTGCAAGTGCAGATCCCTTCCAACTACTGCTGGCACTTCTAGTCAGTCTAGTCCTCGGTTTGGCACTTACTTGGACCTACAAATATCGAACCCTCTACACCAGAGAATTTGCTATCAGCTTGACTCTGCTTCCCTGCCTTATGACCTTGGTTATTTTTCTGGTCAATGGGAGCTTGGGTACGTCAATTGCTGTAGCCGGAACCTTTAGTTTGATTCGTTTCCGTTCTGCAACGAGTGGTTCAAGAGAACTGATTGCGATTTTCCTTGCCATGATTATCGGTTTGGCTTGTGGAACAGGCTATCTCTTCCTGGCAATTCTATTTACCCTCTTTATCTTGGGTGTTTGGTTCCTTTTGGAAAATCAACAAGTCAAAACTGACAATCAACGCCGTAGACTTTTAACAATCACGGTAACTAATCAAGAGAAGATTCAAGATGCTATCCAATCAGCTCTTGACCAATTCTGCTCAGAAATTGACATGATTACGATCAATAGCACAAATGCAGGGGACAACCTTAGCATTGTCTATGAAGTCGAGCTAAAAACAGAGGTCGATGATTTCCAAGTGACTAGCTATCTTACACAAAATATTGATCAATGCGATGTAGCATTGACTAAAAAAGCTAAAAAGAGAAAAAATCTCTAAAGACGAAAAACGAGGCTGGGATAAAAATTCCGACCTCGTTTTTTGCTAGCAATAAGTTTTTGATACTGAGACTGGTTAGGCTTTTCGATTTCAAAGAGCTCTTTTGAAAAAGACTTCACTTTCTCTTTCTACAACCTTTAATTTCCTTTAACTGGAATCTCTTTGATGACTCGTGCTGGATTTCCTGCTAGAACTACGTTGTCTCCAAAGGATTTTGTAATGACCGCTCCTGCTCCTGCAACGACATTATCCCCTAAAATAACACCCGGTAGGACAATGACACCACCACCTGCCCAAAAGTTCTTACCAATCGTAATGGGTTTGCCAAATTCTAGTCCCGAGTTTCGTTCGTCGGGGTCCAGTGGGTGAAGGGGTGTTAAAAATTGACAGTTGGGACCAATCATAGCATTGTCACCGATGGTTATAGGACAAACATCTAGCATAGTTAAATTCCAATTGGAATAAAAATTTTCTCCCAGATGAATATTGACCCCGTAATCTACCATCAAGCGAGTGTTGATGTAGAGATTTTCACCAGTAGAACCAAACCATCCTTTGATGATTTCCATACCTTTTACTGGATCGACTTCTTCATTAAAAGCTGCTTGCTTTTGTCGCGCTGTTTGTGCTAGAGAACGGAGGTCTGGGTCGAATGGGTGATAGGGTTCTCCCGCGATCATTTTTTGATATTCTGTTTTCATGTTTTGACATCCTTGTTTATTTTACAAGATTGTAGCATAGTATTGTATCTCGAGCAAATTATAGTGAAATGAAATAAAATCTGAACAAATTTACTAGAGCAGTTAAGTCAATTTCTAGCATTTTTTAGAATTCACAGTGTACTGTTTTGTATTTGATCTACTATAAAACACAAGTCTAACCTTGAAAAAAAGCGAGCAAAGCTAGTTTTCTGACAATCAGAATTCTGCCTTGTTCGCTTTTTTATCTAGTGGATCCTTCTTAAGAATCTATCGTGAATGATTAATCTTCTCATTTCAGATCTTAAGTAACACCTACTTATTCGCTTACTTCAACAGTTTCAACGACTTCTTCTACAGTCGTATCTGTCGTATCTACTGAAGCTTCTTCTTGAGAAGATGCTAGGTAAGACTCTTCATTGATAGCTTGTGGTTCAAGGTTACGGTAACGTGCCATACCTGTACCAGCTGGGATAATCTTACCGATGATAACATTTTCCTTAAGTCCAAGGAGATGGTCTTTCTTACCGCGGATAGCTGCATCTGTAAGGACACGAGTTGTTTCCTGGAAGGAAGCCGCTGACAAGAAACTATTTGTTTCAAGTGAGGCTTTGGTGATTCCCATAAGGACTGGACGACCTGTCGCTGGTACTCCACCTGCGATAAGAACATCCTTGTTAGCATCTGTAAAGTCGTTGATATCCATAAGAGTTCCCATGAGAAGATCTGTGTCACCTGGATCCATGACACGAACTTTACGGATCATTTGACGAACCATTACCTCAATGTGTTTGTCGCCGATTTCTACCCCTTGGCTACGGTAAACTTTTTGTACTTCACCGAGAAGGTAGGTTTCAACTGACAAGACATCACGAACAGCAAGGAGACGTTTCGGTTGGATAGAACCTTCTGTAAGAGCTGCACCACGAGAGACTTGGTCTCCAACTTCGACACGCATACGTGCTGTAAATGGTACCACGTATTCGCCTTCTCCAGTTTCACCCTTAACGAAGACTTTCTTGGTACGAGTTGAAGCATCTTCTTCGATAGCAGTAACTTGTCCTTTGACCTCTGTGATAACCGCTTCCCCTTTTGGATTGCGGGCTTCAAAGATTTCTTGGACACGAGGAAGACCCTGAGTGATATCGGTATTTGAGGCAACCCCACCCGTGTGGAAGGTACGCATTGTAAGCTGTGTACCAGGTTCCCCGATAGATTGGGCAGCGATTGTACCAACTGCTTCACCAACTTCAACCGCATCACCAGTCGCCAAGTTGATACCGTAACAGTGACGGCAGACACCATGACGAGTGTTACATGTAAATACGGAACGGATGGTTACTTCTTCAACACCAGCATTGACAATTTCACGCGCCTTGTCTTCTGTGATCAATTCATTTGGACCAATGATAACTGCACCAGTTTCTGGATGTTTAACAGTTTTCTTAGTATAACGACCATTGAGGCGCTCTTCAAGAGACTCAATCATCTCTTTTCCTTCTGCAATAGAGCGGATCAAGAGACCACGATCTGTTCCACAGTCGTCTTCACGGATAATCACGTCTTGGGCAACGTCAACCAAACGACGAGTCAAGTAACCTGAGTCGGCTGTCTTAAGGGCCGTATCGGTCATACCTTTACGAGCACCGTGAGTTGAGAAGAACATTTCGAGTACTGACAAACCTTCGCGGAAGTTTGAAAGGATTGGCAATTCCATGATACGTCCGTTCGGAGCAGCCATCAGACCACGCATACCGGCAAGCTGTGAGAAGTTTGAGATATTACCACGGGCACCAGAGTCCATCATCATAACGATTGGGTTCTTAGGATCTTGGTTGGCAATCAAGCGTTTCTCAAGTTTTTCACGGGCAGCACGCCATTCAGCTGTAACAGCATTATAACGTTCGTCGTCTGTGATCATACCACGACGGAATTGTTTTGTGATTTGTTCTACACGTTTGTGTGATTCTTCAATGATTTCAGCCTTGTCATCAACGACTGGGATATCGGCAATACCCACTGTCAAACCTGCAAGAGTTGAGTGGTGGTAACCGAGGTTCTTCATGCGGTCAAGTAGGGCAGAAGTTTCTGTCGTACGGAAACGTTTGAAGATTTCAGCGATGATATTTCCAAGGTTTTTCTTCTTGAATGGAGGGTTAAGTTCAAGATTGCTGATTGCTTCCTTGATATCTCCACCAAGTGGCAAGAAGTATTTAGCTGGAACGCCTTCTGTTAAGTTGGCATTGTTTGGTTCTTGCAAGTATGGTAGACCCTCTGGCATGATGTCGTTGAAGAGGATTTTACCAACTGTTGTCAGCAAGACTTTATGTTTTTGCTCTTCTGTCCATGGTTTGTTGAGGCTGTCTGTTGCAATACCAACACGTGAGTGGAGGTGAACATAACCATTGCGGTAAGCCATAACAGCTTCATCACGATCTTTGAAGACCATTCCTTCACCTTCACGACCAGCTTCTTCCATAGTCAAGTAGTAGTTACCCAAAACCATGTCCTGAGATGGAGTAACAACTGGTTTACCATCTTTCGGATTCAAGATGTGCTCAGCAGCGAGCATGAGGATACGAGCTTCTGCTTGGGCTTCTTCTGAAAGCGGTACGTGGATGGCCATTTGGTCCCCGTCAAAGTCGGCATTGTAGGCTTCACAGACAAGTGGGTGCAAGCGAAGGGCTTTACCGTCAATCAAGACAGGTTCAAAGGCTTGGATACCCAAACGGTGAAGGGTCGGTGCGCGGTTCAAAAGCACTGGATGTTCTTTGATCACTTCTTCGAGGATATCCCAGATACGCTCATCTCCACGTTCCACCAAGCGTTTAGCGGCTTTAACGTTTTGCACGATATCACGAGCTACGATTTCACGCATCACAAATGGTTTAAAGAGCTCGATAGCCATTTCACGTGGCACACCACATTGGTACATCTTAAGAGTTGGACCAACGGCGATAACGGAACGTCCTGAGAAGTCAACACGTTTACCAAGTAAGTTTTGACGGAAGCGTCCTTGTTTACCTTTAAGCATGTGGCTCAATGATTTCAGTGGACGGCTACCTGGTCCTGTAATCGGACGACCACGACGACCATTATCAATCAAAGCATCAACTGCTTCTTGAAGCATACGCTTCTCATTTTGAACGATGATACCTGGTGCATTCAACTCAAGCAAACGAGCTAGACGGTTGTTACGGTTGATAACACGGCGGTAAAGGTCGTTCAAGTCAGATGAGGCAAAACGGCCACCATCCAACTGCAACATTGGACGAAGATCTGGTGGAATAACCGGAAGGATGTTAAGAATCATCCATTCAGGTTTGTTTCCAGACTTGTAAAAGGCATCCAAAACATCCAAACGACGGATGGCTTTGATACGTTTTTGTCCAGTTGCTGTCTTCAATTCTTCTTTAAGCTCAGCAATTTCTTTTTCAAGATCTACTTGTTTCAAGAGGTCTTGGATAGCTTCGGCACCCATTTTAGCAACGAATGATCCGTAGCCATATTCACGCAAGCGCTCACGGTATTCACGCTCTGTCATGATTGATTTGTGCTCAAGTGGTGTATCCTTCGGATCGATCACCACATAAGCTGCAAAGTAGATAACTTCCTCAAGTGCACGAGGACTCATATCAAGGGTCAAGCCCATACGGCTTGGAATCCCCTTGAAATACCAGATATGAGATACAGGAGCTTTCAACTCGATGTGTCCCATACGTTCACGACGAACTTTTGTACGCGTTACTTCAACACCACAACGGTCACAAACAATTCCTCTGTAACGGATGCGTTTGTACTTCCCACAAGCACATTCCCAGTCTTTTGTAGGACCAAAGATGACTTCGTCAAATAGTCCTTCACGTTCTGGTTTCAACGTACGGTAATTGATTGTTTCAGGTTTTTTGACTTCTCCATAAGACCATGAACGGACTTTGCTTGGAGAAGCTAGTGTGATTTGCATACTTTTAAAACGATTTACGTCAACCACTATTTCTTCCCTTTCTATTCTAAGTGAGCTACTTATTCTTGTTCAGTAGCTTCTTCTGTTGCTTCCGCTTTTGCACCTTCTTCAGCTTCAAAAGCAGCTTTTGCTTCTTCAGCAGCTTTTTTACGTGCTTTTTCAAGGTCATCTACGTGGATGACATCTTCGTCCATGCCCTCATCAAGATCACGAAGTTCAACTTCTTGATCATCTTCGTCAAGGACACGCATGTCAAGACCAAGTGATTGCAATTCTTTAACAAGAACTCGGAAGGATTCTGGAACACCTGGTTTTGGAATTGGTTTTCCTTTTGTAATAGCTTCATAAGCTTTCAAACGTCCGTTGATATCGTCAGACTTGTAAGTCAAGATTTCTTGAAGGACATTTGATGCACCATAGGCTTCAAGCGCCCAAACCTCCATCTCACCGAAACGTTGTCCACCAAACTGAGCTTTACCTCCGAGTGGTTGTTGCGTAACGGTTGAGTATGGTCCGACTGAACGAGCGTGCAATTTATCATCAACCATGTGGTGAAGTTTGATCATGTACATGACACCAACTGACACACGGTTATCAAATGGTTCACCAGTACGTCCATCGTAAAGGATAGTCTTAGCATCGCTATCCATACCTGCTTCCTTAACAGTTGACCAAAGATCTTCTGAACTTGCTCCGTCAAAGACTGGTGTTGCGATGTGGATACCAAGAGTACGAGCTGCCATACCAAGGTGAAGCTCCATTACCTGACCGATATTCATACGTGATGGCACCCCAAGTGGGTTCAACATGATATCAACTGGAGTTCCATCTGGAAGGTAAGGCATGTCTTCTACAGGAACGATACGAGAAACAACCCCTTTGTTTCCGTGACGTCCGGCCATCTTATCTCCGACCTTAATCTTACGTTTTTGGGCGATGTAAACACGAACTAGCATGTTAACACCAGATTGCAATTCATCACCGTTTGCACGTGTAAAGATCTTAACATCACGAACGACACCATCGGCACCGTGGGGTACGCGAAGAGAAGTGTCACGAACTTCACGAGATTTGTCTCCGAAGATAGCGTGCAAGAGACGTTCTTCAGCTGAAAGATCTTTTTCACCCTTAGGTGTTACTTTACCTACAAGGATGTCCCCTTCTTTAACCTCAGCACCGATACGGATAATACCCATTTCGTCAAGGTCTTTAAGAGCATCTTCACCAACGTTTGGAATTTCACGAGTAATTTCTTCAGGCCCAAGCTTTGTATCGCGCGTTTCTGATTCGTATTCTTCGAGGTGGACAGATGTGTAGACATCGTCTTTGACCAAGCGTTCGCTCATGATAACGGCATCCTCGAAGTTGTAACCTTCCCATGTCATGTAGGCAACGATTGGGTTTTGTCCAAGCGCCATTTCTCCATTTTCCATAGAAGGTCCGTCAGCGATAAAGTCGCCTTTTTCTACAAGATCACCAACTTTAACAAGCGTACGTTGGTTGTAGGCAGTACCTGAGTTTGAACGACGGAATTTTTGGATATGGTAAACATCCAATGAGCCATCTTCACGACGAACTTCTACCTTGTCAGCGTCGGCATAAGTAACTTTACCATCATACTGAGCAATAACAGCTGCTCCAGAGTCATGGGCTGCTTGATATTCCATACCAGTACCAACGTAAGGTGCTTTTGGATCAATCAATGGTACAGCCTGACGTTGCATGTTGGCACCCATGAGGGCACGGTTGGAGTCATCGTTTTCCAAGAAAGGAATACATGCTGTCGCAACGGCAACTACCTGTTTTGGAGAAACGTCCATGTAATCAACACTTGAAGCTGGGTATTCTTGGTTAACCCCTTGGTGACGTCCCATGACAACTTTTTCAGCAAAAGTGCCATCTGCGTTCAATTTAGAGTTAGCCTGTGCTACTGTGTACTCATCTTCTTCATCAGCAGTCAACCAAACGATTTCGTTAGTTACTTTTCCAGTTTCACGATCAACCTTACGATATGGTGTTTGAATGAAACCATACTTGTTGAGGTGTCCATATGAAGACAAGTTGTTGATCAAACCGATGTTTGGTCCCTCAGGTGTCTCGATTGGACACATACGACCATAGTGAGTGTAGTGCACGTCACGCACTTCATATCCAGCGCGGTCACGTGTCAAACCACCAGGCCCTAAGGCAGACAAACGACGTTTGTGTGACAACTCAGAAAGCGGGTTGTGTTGGTCCATGAACTGTGACAATTGAGAAGAACCAAAGAATTCTTTGATCGCTGCAGTTACTGGACGGATATTAATAATTTGTTGTGGTGTTAGTACTTCGTTATCTTGAACAGACATACGTTCACGAACGTTACGTTCCATACGTGAAAGTCCAAGACGCACTTGGTTGGCAAGCAATTCACCAACAGCACGGATACGACGATTTCCAAGGTGGTCGATATCATCCACACGACCAATACCTTCAGCCAAGTTGAGGAAGTAACTCATCTCAGCCAAGATATCTGCAGGCGTTACGATACGAACCTTGTCATCTGGATTTGCATTACCGATGATTGTTACAACACGATCTGGATCAGTTGGTGCAACAACCTTGAATTTTTGAAGAACAACTGGCTCTGTTACTACAGCAGCATCATTTGGAATGTAGACAATCTTGTTCAAATCGCCATCCAAATGGCTTTCAATGCTTTCAATCACGCTACGAGTCATGATTGTTCCAGCTTCTACCAAGATTTCACCTGTTTCAGGGTCTACCAATGGCTCAGCAATGGTTTGGTTAAGCAAACGTGTTTTAACATTGAGTTTTTTATTAATCTTGTAACGACCAACTGCAGCCAAGTCATAACGACGTGGGTCAAAGAAACGAGCTACAAGCAAGCTACGTGAGCTTTCAGCAGTCTTAGGCTCACCTGGACGAAGGCGTTCGTAAATTTCCTTCAAAGCTTCGTCTGTACGAGAGTCCATTGGGTTCTTGTGAATATCTTTTTCAACAGTGTTACGAACAAGATCGCTGTCACCAAAGATATCAAAGATTTCATCATCGCCTGAGAAACCAAGCGCACGAACCAAGGTCGTAAATGGAATCTTACGAGTACGGTCGATACGAGTGTAGGCGATGTCTTTTGAGTCGCTTTCAAGTTCCAACCAAGCTCCACGGTTAGGGATAACAGTTGAACCGTAACCCACTTTACCATTTTTGTCTACCTTGTCATTAAAGTAAACACCTGGAGAACGCACCAACTGTGATACGATGATACGTTCACCACCGTTGATGATAAAGGTTCCCATCTCTGTCATGATTGGGAAATCACCAAAGAATACTTCCTGTGTCTTGATTTCGCCAGTTTCTTTGTTAATCAAGCGGAAGGTTACAAAGATAGGTGCTGAGTAGCTGGCATCGTGGATACGTGCTTCTTCAAGCGTATATTTAGGTTCTTTGATTTCGTAGCCAACAAATTCCAACTCCATTGTGTCTGTGAAGTTTGAAATTGGCAATACATCTTCAAACACTTCCTTCAGACCATGGTCTAGGAAGTCTTTGAATGAATCAGTTTGAATTTCAATCAAATTTGGTAAGTCAAGAACTTCTTTGATTCTTGAAAAACTACGACGGGTACGATGTTTCCCGTATTGAACGTCATGTCCTGCCAAGATGATTCTCCTTTTTAAATAAAGTTCCAAGCTTAGTGACCTAAGCTAGTAATTATCGTTAGATGGTTCTAAAAACCCTATCAACTTATCCCCCTCGACTAATTTTCAGAATCTTTAAATCTTTGTTACAAAGGTCAAAAAACTTGAAAAAAAGCACAAAAAGAGCAGCTAAATCCGACTTTTTCAGGAGATTTAACTGCTGTGAGCCTTGTCCGGACAATATTTCAGACAAAACCTACGACAAATGATTATTCATATTATACCTAATTTTCTTTGATTTTTCAAGGGTTTTGAACGATTTTTTTGCCTGTAATCTCGATGAGGTTTGTTTTCGGAAAAGGACGTTTTCATCTTCACTAATTCATTTCTAAATCTGCCTCCTCGTAAAACTGTGTGACCTTCAACAAAAAATATCTGAATCAATGATCGAATCGTTTTTGACCTCCGCCATTCAATGGTAGGAGCTTGGCAACCAAGAACTTCTAGAAATTTTAGGAAACCTGCCCTATCTTAAAAAGTAGATTCTCAGCCATATTTGGATAGAAACTCATTCGTTTTTCCAACATGATTTCTTTATTGAAATAAACCTGAATAGCCTGGTCAGCAATATTAAGTGAGCTAATGGGAAAACAAATCCTACCGGAAGCATTTTTTAATGCTCTCAAAAGAAGCTATCTTTTGACTTTCAAAACGTTTGAATCAAGCTATTCTGTCCTTTTTATATAAAGTAATCCCCCCTAGTTTTAAAGATTTCTAGCTCTCAACTCTGACACGAGTCACAATGCCATCCTGGTCAGTCAGGCTAAATTCTGCAGACGAAAACCAATGAGTTAGCGCCTTATTACCTTGAGACTGGGCAAACATCTTCAACAACTCCTCTTTATTCTCAACTTCAACCACATAGTAGGCAAGACCTGCCATTCCTTGCTCACGAGGAGCTGAATTTTTACCCCCCCCATTCATTAACTGCTAGATGATGATGGTAATCCCCCGATGCTATCCAACTAGCGTGTGGAATCGTGAATTTGTCCTCAAGACCTAGTGAGCCTTGGTAAAAGGCAGACGCTTCTCGACTGTTTTTAACGGATAGATGAACATGCCCCATTCGAGTACCATTTGCAATCACAAAGGGATCTAGTTCTTGTCCCAGTTCATAGATATCTTGAGCAGATAGTTCTTCTGTCACACCAATAATACGGCCATCCTCACGAATATCCCAGACTGTCACAGGTTTATCTCTGTAGAGTTCAATCCCGTTGCCCTCTAAGTCTTCCAAATAGATAGCCTCACTATAACCATGATCAGCTCCGCCAACTAGTGGGATCTTTAAATCTAACAAGTGTTTAAAAACATTAGCCAAGTCTTCGCGACTAGGTAAGAGCAAGGCCATATGATAAAGACCGTAACTCTGCTTAGGATTGCTTGTATCTTCTGTTTGGATTAGTCTTACTAGCGGTTTTCCTCCAACACCTAGAAGAACTTCTTTCTCCGATTGATTCAAAATCTCCAAACCTAATAATTGGTGGTAAAAAGCAGTCTGACCTGCTAAATCTCTAACATTTAAAGCCACCTCTGCCAAATGAATGCGACTATTATATTCGTAAACCATAGAAAACCTTTCTTTGTTGTAACTATATTTATTACATCTATTATACACCCTTATCAGCCAATGTCAATCCAGATGCTTAGAAATAAAAAAGTAAGAACAATCCTCCCCATGTAGGAAGGATTGTTTCGCTTTAATGAGCCAACATTTCTTGCGCGATTTCTTGACCAGATAAATTCTCTGGATAATAGGTTGGCCAGTTGGCCATCTCTTCAAAGAGAGCTTCTTGGCTAGTGCCTCCAAAGAAGATATGGAAATGTCCCGTCTTGACTGGTGCGATATTGTGGTCGCTGAATTGAACATACTTAAATTGCCCAGCGTCCGCATCTGTCGCTTCAAAGAGGAAGCGTACTCCACGATTGCCTTTCTTATAAGTCAAGATTTTCTTGCCGACATACTTGTAAGTATATTTCTTACTTTGGTCACCTTGGATGAATTCCATAGTGTTATCCGTGATATTAATCTTAGATACATCAGTTTGATAGCCTTTTTGATAGTAGGCTTTGTATTCATCCTTGGTCATTTTGCCAGTCAATTTAGCCTTGTAGTCAAAGACTTGATCTAGAGTTCCATTTTCAAGGAAAGGATAGACTGACTGCCAGTTGCCAGCATAGTCACTCAAGGTACGATCCTTGACATCGGCATCTTCAAAGTAACCATTTTGAACGGTTTTAGTTTCCTCGGCTTTTTCTGGCTCAATTTCTGCCCCTGCTTGGTCAGTTGTTTGCTTGAGGGCCTTGAGATTTTTCTCCATAATAGAGATATAGTTTTCACCGGCCTTCATGTCCTCTTCGGTCAAGCTTTCAAGAGGATTCAGAACGTCTAACTTAACTCCTGTTTCTTTTGAGAGAGTATTAGCTAGGGCTTGTGAGGCATTTTCTTCAAAGTAGATATAAGAAATCTTGTTTTTCTTGATATATTCGGTCAATTCTGCCAAGCGGCTTGCTGAAGGCTCCGCATCTGGGGAAAGACCTGAGATAGAAACTTGATTGAGTCCGTAGTCTAAAGCTAAGTAACGAAAGGCCGCGTGTTGAGTCACAAAACTCTTTTGTTTAGCACTAGAAAGTCCTTCAGTATAGGCCTTATCCAGAGCTTGTAATTTCTCGATATAGGCAGCTGCATTTTGCTCAAAGGTTGCTTTTTTATCAGGATAGTCAGCTGATAAACTGTCACGAATGTGCTCTACAAGCTTAATGGCACGCGCAGGAGACAACCATACGTGAGGATCATACTCGTGATGATGACCCTCTTCGCCGTGGTCATGGTCTTCCTCTTCTTCACTACCTGGAAGAAGCAACATATCTCCAGTAGCCTTGATTGTTTTTACTTTTTTGGCATCTAGTGAATCTAAAAGCTTGGGAACCCATGTTTCCATGTTCTCATTTTCATACACAAAGGCGTCGGCGTCTTGGATCTTAGCGACTGCCTTAGGCGATGGTTCATAATCATGTGGTTCTGTCCCTGCCCCAATCAAGAGCTCGACATTGGCTGTATCTCCTGCTACTTGCTTGGTAAATTCGTAGACAGGATAGAAAGTTGTAACGATATTTAATTTCCCGTCTGCTTGTTTTTGATTGGAACAAGCTACCAAGAAAACTGTCACAAGACTTGCCAAAAGTAGGCCTAGTTTTTTCATTTTCTTCTCCTATTTGATAAAACGTTTGAGTAAGCTGACTAACAAAAAGACAACTACAAAGATAAGAGTGATACTTGCACTCGGTGGTGTCTCTGCATAATAGGAAATATAGAGTCCCGCAACCATACCCAGAAAACCAATAACACTGGCAAGTATCATCACAGAACTAAAGTTTTTACCTAGACGCAAAGCAATACTTGCTGGTAAGACCATGATAGTCGATACCAAAAGCGCTCCCGCTGCTGGGATCATGAGGGCAATAGCCACACCAGTCACCATATTAAAGAGGATAGACATGGTACGCACAGGTAAACCGTCTACAAAAGCTGTATCCTCGTCAAAAGTTAGAATATACATGGGTCTTAAAAAGAGGAAGGTCAGGATTAAAACAACCGCTGCAATGACAAAGAGCCCAATTACCTGCTCTTGACTAATAGTCACAATAGAACCAAACAGATATTGGTCCAAACTCATCGAACTAGAACTCTTGCCCTTACTCATCACAATAAGTGAGACTGCAAGCCCTGTAGACATGAGAATAGCTGTCCCAATCTCCATAAAACTCTTATAAACCGTACGGAGATATTCAAGAAAGACCGCTGCAATTAAGACAATGGCAATGGTTGAGATGGTTGGAGAAATCCCCAAAACCAAACCAAAGGCAACCCCTGAAAGCGAGACGTGACTCAGAGTATCACTCATAAGGCTCTGACGACGCAAGATGAGGAAGGTTCCCAGTACTGGCGAAAAGAGACTCATGGCAATAACAGCCAAAAAGGCCCGCTGCATAAAATCATAAGAAAATAGATTAAGCATGTTCCACCTCCTGATCATTTTCATGGACATTGAAACAACGCCATGGCGAATCTTGGTCACGAACAAGGTGGATATTACGATCTGCGTAATCCTTAACTTCTTCAGGATCGTGAGTAATCATCAAAACAGCCTTACCATGATGGTGGGCACTATGGTGCATGAGCTCATAAAATTCATTCTTGGTACCTGCATCCATTCCTGTTGTCGGCTCATCCAAGATAAAGATATCTGGATCTGAAGCAAACATACGTGCAATGACCGCTCTTTGCTTTTGCCCACCGGAGAGAGAACCAATGCGTTTGTCCCGATGTTCCCACATACCGACAGAGTTTAAACTAGCCTTAATGTGTTCTTCATCGTGGGCATTCAACCGACGAAACCAACCTTTTCTTGGATAACGACCGGATTTGACAAATTCATAAACAGTACTTGGAAAACCTGCATTAAAACTTGCAATCTGCTGGGGAAGGTAGGCAATTCTTAATTTTTTCCCATGAATATTTGTCTTTGAGATGGTTACTTTCCCAATTCTCGGTTGTAAAATACCTAGACTAGCCTTGATTAGAGTCGTCTTAGCAGCTCCATTTTCTCCTGTCAGTGTGACAAATTCCCCACTATCAACACTGTAATTGATATGCTCAAGCACAGGTTCCTTGTCATAATAGAAGGACAAATCCTCTACTGTGATGTATCTCATTACTTGATTTCTCCTACTAAAGCAGTTAAAAACCGCTGGATAATTTTTTGTTCGTTTGGTGTGAACTGAGTGGCAACCTGCTCATAAGCCGAGAGGGTATGTTCATGATGATGGTGGTGTTCCTCAGCAATAGGTCGAGCCAAGTCTGTCAATTGATAGAAGACAACACGAGCATCCTTAGGGTCCTTAGACGTTTCTAACATTCCCTCCTTAACCAGGGATTTGATAGCTTTGGTAACGGCAGCTTGACTGACATTGAGACGACGCGCCAACTCAGAGTTGGTGAGCGACTCCTCTGATAAAAGCATGAGAATATGCTCCTGGGTATTGGTCAAGGCTACATCACTCGTGCAATGACCAATGAGAATTTCATGCTGATTTTCAGCTTTTAGGATAATCTCATTTAAAAATTGATCGATATCTTTTGCCAACTGTCTCATGATTTGCTCCTTTCTCAGAACAGAATTTCTATAAATACAAGGTTCTCACACCATTCCTTTACTAGTTAAGTATATCACATCCAAGCAAGGAGTCAAGAAAAAAGATGAAAACACCTGATATGTTTTCATCTTGTAGAATTATTTTTCTTGTTTACGACTAGTCCAGAGGGCTGTCGCTCCAAGAATCATACCCAATAGCATCATGAAAATAGATTGTTCACTACCTGTATTAGGAAGTAATTTTTCTGATACGACTGTCTTGTTGGTAAATTTATCTGCAACCTTATAATCAACTTTTACAGTAGATGTTTGAGCAGGAGTTGTTCCCTGATTTTTCCCTGATGGAGTTGTTTTTGTTGCTGAATCTTGCTCCGATTTAGCTGGAGTTGTCTTTTGAACTTTTCCTGGCTTAGTTGCATCATTTCCTGAATTAGCCGGAGTTGTTCCCTGATTTTTTCCTGGTTGAGTAGGAGTTTTTGCTGAATCTTTTTCTGGTTTTGCTGGATCTGTTGCTGAATCTTTTCCTGGTTTAGCTGGATTTTGCTCTTTACCTTGATCTTCTGGCAGTTTAAATGTTTTTGAATCCACAGAAATCGTGCGTGAGTTTGGATTTACCTTTTCATACTGAGTCAAATCAGCTGTTTTAAGGTAATCTTCAAAGGCAGCATCCATTGAAGGGCCTTCTTCTCTGGCACCACCAAGCATGGTATAACCATCACCACCTGCTGCAAGGAAGTCATTGGTTGCTAGGTAGTAAACTTTTTCCAAATCTAGTTTTTCATAAAGACCAGTCGCACGATTCTTAACTTGAATAGCCAAGACACGTTTGCCTGCAGCTAGATTTGTATCGTAGTAGACCTTGGCTCCTGAAATCTGTAAGAATCCGCCACTTGGTTCTAGCAATGGTTGACCATTTTCATCCAAGACAGTTTTTCCTGCCTTATCAACCTGCAAAATAGATCCGAGTGATTTTTCAAACATTTCAAAAACTTGCTGACCAGTTACTTGAATTTGTGAAATTGTGTTCCCAAATGGTAGAACCGCAATGACATTTCCTTTTGTAATTGGCTTATCTTTAGCAATCGTTTCACGCAGGCCACCACCATTGGTCACAGCGATATCCGTCGGATGACTAAATCCTGTTTGACCATACTGATAGAGAGAATCTGCGACAACATTTCCAAGGTTGGTTTCACGGACACGGACATTTTCACGGTCACCGTTCAATTCAACTGGACTATTTGAAACAACCTCTATAGCATTTTCAGCGTCATACTTTTGTTTGATGTCCTTGACAAGTTTTTCAATTTTTGGATTAGCTTCCAATTTCTTAGCATCTGCAGCCGCAATGAGTGAAGGATTCCCCAATAATTGGCGAGATTTGTAAGTGATTTTACCAACGTTATGGAGATAGCTTCCTGTCTGGTTGTATGTAACATTGTCTCCATAAGTAGTCGATTCTACTGTATGAGAGTGACCGTCAATCACTGTAACACGCTTACCTTTCAAAAGAGGATTTTTTGAAAGTGCTTCTGCAAGTGTTGAACCGCGCCATTCTACTGGTGTTGTTGTATCAACTCCCAAGTGAGCAAGGACAACATAGTGTTTGTAGTCTTTGCCTTCTGCCAAGGCTTTAGCTTGAATTTCTTCGATAACCTTGTTAACCTCGGCAATAGGCTCTGTAAAGGTTACACCTGTAACATTTTTAGGGTGGGTCTTGGTAGCTGTCTCAGGCGTTGTCACACCGATGACGACAAATTCATCACCTTCAACATCCTTGTTCTTATCAACAATTGTTGCCGCTTCAAATAAACGAGCACCATTGACATAAGTGTTTGAGCTGAGCAATGGGAAGTTCAAAATTTCTTTGTATTTTTCAACTTCATCAAGTCCAAAGTCAAACTCATGATTTCCTACAGCCATAGCATCATAGCCCATCTCGTTTAAGATTTTGGCACGTGCTTCACCCTTTGTAGAGTTTGAAATTGGCAGACCTTGGAAGGCATCGCCTGCATCTACTACTAGAGTCGTTTGATCGCTCTTTTCTCGCTCCTTCTCAATAACCGTTGCGAGTTTGGCATCTCCGATTACTCCTTTTTCTTCTACGATACGACCATGCACGTCATTGGTATGCAAGATAACAGTATCTGCTTCTTCTTTTTGAGGTGCAGCCTCTTCAACTGGCGTTGCCGGACTTGTAACAACCTCAGGAGTCGCTGTCACTACTGGTGCTTCTGTAATGCTCACAACTTCTGTAGCTTCTGAAGAACTAGTATTTTCTTCAGCATAGACCTATCCAGCTAAAAAGGCTGGAGCTAATAGGGCTGTCGATAGCACAGGCAACAAAAAACGTTTATTCATATTGAAATCCCTTTCTCTTCTTTCTTTTACCATTATACGCTATTTAGCATCATTTTTAAACTTTTAACCTTTTTGAAGGTAACCTATCCGACATTTCATAAAAAAGTCTGAACAAAAAGTTCAAACTCCTTTTCTATATTATTGAAAATCTTGGATATTCCCATCATAGGTTGCCCAATCTTGACTAAAGAAACGGTCATTAATTTGGTAATCAGGCGCTGTTGTTGGATTGCTCAAAAAGGGATTTACAACCTTATCAAATGCTAACCAGCCTAACCAACCGATATGAATCGTGTCCTTAACAAAGTAGGGATCTCCACCGTTTTTTGAAAAGTCAGCGATATTGGTGAAGCCTTGACTCTCCAACTGGTAACGAATTTTTTCAACTGTGTGTTGATACATCTCCTCACTTAACCCGGTATAATCCATCCATTTTTTATTGACAGGTTGAAAGACAAAGAGCACATTGACCTTAGATTTTGCAAATTGATCGAGCACTAACTGCAAATCATTGTACTCAGGTGATTTGAGAAAGTTAAAATTCTTTTGAGATCCTTCCCATTTTTTCAAATCTTTCTTTAATTTAGTATTGTAAAAATGATTATCTACTCCCAAATCATTATTGGTCGTATTTTCTTCTGCATCCTTACGTGCAATATTTTCCAATTCTTCATAAGAAAATTGATCTGGGAGACTACTCAAATATTTCTCAACGTTATCTTTGTACCTTAATCGTCCACGAATGGAGAATTGTCCAAAAAAAGCTGATTGTTTCTCATTTAATTGCGACGAAATATTAATCATACTTTGGTCGAACTCTGATAATTTTTCTCCTTTGGCTAATTTCTCAACGATGCTCTTCATAGAAACACCAGGATTTTGCTTTAAGAGTCTATTGGCAGCATACTGAGAGGCTGCATCCCCAGATTGATTTTCCAAGAAGGCAGTCAACTGATCATTATTAAAATAGGTTTGGAAAATAGTCGGGTCATGATCTTCTTTTGTAAACCACTGTGGGGAAATGACAAATACCGCTTGCTTATTTTCAAGTTCGGATGTGATTTGTTGTATCCCAAAATACTGACTGAGGGTAGCTGCTCCTGCCTGTCCCATAAAGTAAGGACGATAAGAACGGTCATACTTTTCAGCCAGTACTGCTGGATGCATACTATCAAAACGCATCCACTCACTAGATCCAAAAAAAGGCACAAAACGCATATCAGGATCCGTAAGAGCTCTTACTTTTTGACTTCTTTCCTTAAAGCTTTCTGCACTTATCGAAGCGGCAGAGTATTTTTCCTCCATGAGATTATGACTTGGGCTACTTGGATAGAAACAGATAAGAAGGCACACCAACAAGCCCGCTAGAAAAACAGGCCCGAAAATCAGCCACAAGCGTTTAAGCATTCTTTAACTCCGCAATTCCTGCTACGATTTTATTAGCTGTATTCCAGTCATCACGACCAAATTCTGTAACTGGGACACGAATATCAAAGCGGTTTTCGATTTCCACGATTAATTCAACTGTCCCCATACTATCCAAGACACCTGCATCAAAAAGATCTTCATCCATCATGTCAGAAACATCTTCCATAAACAATTCATCAATAATTTCAATAACTTCTGATTTGATATCCATTTTTTAATTCCTTTTATTTTTTAAACCATAAATCATTCAAAAATCCAGAGAAGATTAAGAATGAAATCATCACGACATGGAAGGTTATCACCATGCCAAGCAACTGAACCCAGCGATTCTCAGGCAAGGGAGCTTGCCCTGCTTTCTTACGTTCTTTATTGAGCGTTTTTTTCTTTCGAACCCAAGCATCATTAATGACTAAGCCCACTCCATGAAAGAGTCCGTAGGCAATGTAAAACCAAGTTATCCCATGCCAGAACCCCATAAGGAGCATGTTCAGGATATAGGCGACACTTGAGGTCACATTTCGATTCTTAAAAAGCTTCTTTCTCGTCATCACCATGACCATGCGCATAAAGACAAAGTCACGGAACCAGAATGATAAACTCATGTGCCAACGATTCCAAAATTCCTTCAAATCCCTTGATAAAAAGGGTTTGTTGAAGTTGATCGGACTACGAATCCCCATCAGATTTGAAATAGCTAGAGCAAACATAGAGTAACCTGCAAAGTCAAAGAAGAGCTCCAAACCAAATGTGTACATGATGGCCACTACATAATAGTTAAAGACGCCACCTGTTTGTAAAGCTAAATTCTTTAGCGGTGGTAATAAAATCTCGCCTAAAATATGAGCTAGGATAAATTTATACAGAAATCCCCACATGATATATCGAACTGACTCAGCTAGCATGTCCATCAACTCATCACGTTCTGGAATCGTCTGATAATTTTCATTAAAACGTTTGAAACGATCAATAGGACCACTTGAAAATGTCGGCATAAAGAGAAGAAAACGCAAATACTCCCACATCTTCAAATCCTTAATGACTCCATCTCGAAGTTCGATGATGATTCCTACCGAACGAAATGTCAAATAAGAAATTCCCAAAAATCCAAGCAAAGACTGCGTTCCATTGATAGCAGGCTGCACCTTGACAAAGATGATGGGAAGTAACGACAACAGACTAACGAGATAGAAAATCCATTTGCCGTCTCGGACTTTTCGATACTGCTTGTAAAAAAGAACCAGTACTATTTGCCAAATTAGATAGATTCCTAAGGCAGCTAATTGATTGGTCTTGCCTCCCGTCAACATAGTGACTATAAAGAAGAGACTAACCAATATTTCATACCAGCCAAAACGTTTTTTGAAAAAAAGACCGATAAAGATTGGCAAGGTAGCGGTAATCACGTAGACAAAGTACTGTAGATTTCCATAAGGCTCAATATGAGGAAGCTGTTTGAGAAGCTCCATCATCTATTATTTACCTCATTGATTAAGCCTTTAATGTCAATCTTGCCATTTGGAGTTAGTGGCAATTCCTTTCTGTAAAGGAACTTAGACGGCATCATGTAAGACATCATAATATCTTCCAAGTCTTCCTTGATCGCTTTCGTGATATCAATTTCGCGCTCAAATTGTTCTTTGACGCCATCTTTTAAGATAACATAGGCCAAGAGGTTTTGAACCTTGTGGTCTTTGTTGTAACGTGGAACTGCAACAGCGGATTCAACATACTGAGATTTATTCAAGTTTTGAGAAACATCTTCTAGCTCAATGCGGTAACCGTTAAACTTGATCTGGAAATCCATCCGTCCACCATAGAGAAGGAGGCCTTCATCTGTCATAGTACCGACATCTCCCGTATGATAGGCTGGCAGACCTTCAAATTCGAAGAAAGCTTCAGCTGTTTTTTCAGGATTATTCATGTAGCCTTTTGAAACAGCTGAACCAGATACGATGATCTCCCCTTGCTCTCCGTTTGGCAGTTTATTGCCCTCTTCATCGATGATGAAGGTAGGTGAATCTTTTTTGGTGTAGCCAATCGGAAGACGTTTCAAGGTTGCTAACATCTCATCTGTAATAGCGACTGCTGATAAAGCAACTGTTGCTTCCGTTGGACCGTAAGCATTGATGATACGCGCATTTGGGAAACGCTCGCGCAATTTCTGAGCGGTTTTAACGGTCAACTCTTCCCCATCAAAGTAGAAATGGGTAATTCCTGGCATCTTTTCAGCATTGAAATCCTCCGACAGCATTGCCATATCTGCAAAAGATGGTGTTGAAGTCCAGATAGCAATCGGAAGTGAAAAGATGGTCGCAAAGAGTTGCTTAAAGTCTTGAGTGATAGCTGATGGAAGAGCAAAAAGCGTACCACCAAGTGCCAAGGTCGGTGCCCAATACATGACAGACAAGTCAAAAGAATAAGGTGGTTGGGCCAACATTTGTGGACGACTTGGCGTCGCAAATTCCCTGTCCGTAATCATCCAGTTGGTAAAGCTGAGCAGATTATCATGGGAAATTTGCACTCCTTTTGGTTTCCCAGTTGTCCCTGATGTAAAGATGATGTAGTAGTTATCATCCCCCTTGACTGGATGCGTCATCTCATAACTTGCCCCTTGAGCAAAGGCATCTTGAACCTGAGCTAGATTCATCATAGGTGTAGAAACCTGCTTCAATGGAAAGTCTGAGATAGCAATAATCAAGCTTGGCTCAGCCACTTCAAGAATGGCAGACACACGCTCCAAGGCAGAGTGGCTATCAATTGGAATGTAGGCATGGCCAGATTTTGTCAAGGCTACAAAGGTAGCCAACATCTCATACTCCTGACCACCAAAAACGACTACAGGAGATTTTTCAGGTAAATCTAGTTGATCGATGGTTGCAGCCAAACTATCCGAATCAGCCTTCAAATCACCATAGGTACGTTCCTCACCAAGAACATTATAGACTGGAAAGCTAGGCTGAGTTTGGGCGAAGTACTCAATCGCTTCAATCATATCTTTTATCGGTTTATTAGACACAGTTCGTTTTCTCCTTAAAGTTAAAATTCATTGTAGATAAAGCCACCCTGACCTTGACCAAGATAACTAAAAAAGTAAAGCAAACCCAGTAAAACAATAAAATACAGGACCGTTTGCCCTAAAAAAATATATAATGGTTTCTTTCTATCCATGATCGATTTCTTTTCTGTAAATTTCCGTCAATTTTCCCACAAACAATTACTATTTTTTCTTGTTCCCATTTTACCACTTTATTCCCTCTATTTTCAACTGTTTACCATTTTTAGAAAGCACATTTTAGCTTATTTTAAGACAAGTTAAAATATTAATGTTTTGCCCTTAAAAACAACAAAGTTTGAGAATCCAATCTCAAACTTTGTTACAAATAACTCTTTTATCTTAGAAAAGTGAGAATACAAGTACGGCCAAGGCTGCACCGATAACAGGGCCTACAACTGGAATCCAGGCATAAGACCAGTCTCCGTCTCCCTTGTTGGGAATTGGTAGAAGGCTGTGCATGATACGAGGGCCAAGGTCACGCGCAGGGTTCAAGGCATAGCCTGTTGTCCCACCTAGTGACAAACCAATACCGACAATCAACGTTCCCACTGCAAAGGTTCCGATACCAGGCTGAAGGTCATAAAGCCCCAAAGCAAAGATTGTCAACACCAAAACAAAGGTTCCAAGGATTTCACTGATCAAGTTAGAAACTGTATCCTTGATGGCTGGCCCAGTACTGAAGGTTGCCAGGATATTGCCTGCATTTTCTTCAGCCTCATAATGCGGCTTGAATTGCAACCAAACCAAAATCTGACCGAGCATAGCTCCTGCAAACTGGGCTAGGATATAAGGGAATACTGATGCCCAAGGCAGGCCACCTTTTAAGGCCACACCAATGGTCACAGCTGGGTTTAAATGAGCTGGACTGAGCTTGCCAGACACAAAGGCTGCGACAGCAACGGCAATCCCCCAACCCATAGTGATGACAATCCATCCTGAATTGTTACTCTTAGTTTTGGGAAGAACCACACCTGCAACAACACCATTTCCTAGAAGAATCAGGATTAAAGTTCCCAAAAATTCTCCAAATAATTCTTTCATCATATCTTTGTCTCCATTTAAAAGAAGGAGAGAGAAAGCAAGGAACGCTTGTCTCCCTCTCTTCTAGTTTTTCTTAATTTTTTAATGCTGCCAAGTCATTTTGAGCAAGAGCTGCTTCGACATCAACACGGTAAGTTGTTTTCTCTTCTTCTGTCCAGTCATAGAATCGTCCCATTTCATCCAAAACTGGCTCTACGATGCTGTCCAAGCTATCACGCATAAAGAGCATGTAGTTGGTACGACGAAGGAGGAAGTCAACTGGGCTAAGTGCCAACTCATTGCGCATTGCATAGTGAAGCGACAAGGTGTCTGCCAAGCTGAGTCCTGGCGCTTGTTCCAAGCTGTGAGCAAGGGCAAAGACCTTCGGTGCATTTGAACCGTAAAGATTTGCTAGATAGTGGGCTTCCTTACTATCCAAACCACGAGAAACTCCCAGTTGCGCAAAGGCTTCGATTTCTGAGTCCACATTTGCTGGGTTCAATTCTCCACCTGAAACAGGGTAAGTCTTAGAGTTGATAAGTTTAAAGCTGCGGTCAAATTCTGCTTTGAGGATGTCAACCACGCGCTCCATAGCTCCTTCAGCCATCTTACGGTAGTCTGTGATTTTACCACCAGCAAGGGTCAAAAGGCCATTGTCATCACGGTCCAAGCTAGACCCACGAGAAACTGCAGATGGATCCAAATGTTTCTCAGATGTGCTGCTTTCAAGCTTGCTGACAGCAGATTCAACATCTTCACGCGTTTTTTCTTTCGATAGATAAGCTTCAACAGTCGCAATCAAGTTGTTAAAGCTTTCATCACTGATAGTTCCGTTATTTCCGCCATTGTAGTCAGAAGCGCTATTACCTGCAATCAATGGACGAAGACCTGCCCAGCTGCTTTCGATATCGTCAATAGTGATGTTAGCTTCTGGGAAGCGGTTGTTGACAATGCCAAGTAGGTAATCTACATCTTCTTGAGTCACTTTTGGATGTTCCAAATCGCCTGTGTAGTCTGTATCTGTTGTACCGAAGTAAGTCTTGTTTTCACGTGGGAGAACAAAGACCATACGACCGTCACCCAAACCTGTGTCAAAGTAAACTGGCTGTGAGACCTTAATCTTGCTTGAATCCACTACCAAGTGAACTCCCTTAGTTGGACGCATTTGTGAGAATTGTGTTCCCTTATTAGACAAATTGCGTACCTTATCGCTCCAAGGACCTGTTGTGTTGATCACCAGACGAGCCTTGATTTCAAAGACTTGGTCTGTCAACAAATCACGAGCTACAACACCTGTAATCTTGCCACTTTCGTCAAAGAGGAATCCTTCTGCCTTCACGTGGTTGGCAATGAGGGCACCATCTTGGTTAGCACGTTTGATGTTTTCAATCACGAGACGGGCATCGTTGTTACGGAAGTCAAGGTAAACCCCACCTCCTACCAAACCTTCTTTCTTCAAGTTTGGTTGACGTTCCAAGACTTCTTCCTTGCTCAAAACCTTGTTAGCAGCTGGCGTGTTATTAACCCCTGCCAAGAGGTCGTAAAGGTCCATAGCTACTTTAAGACGGAAGAGGCTAAAGGTCGCTCCATCCTCATCGTAAACTGGTAAAAGCATTGGGTCCGGTTTTGGAATATGTGGAGCAATTTGTTGAACCACTGCACGTTCAGAAACCGTATCTGACACCACTTCTACGTCGAATTGTTTGAGGTAGCGAAGACCTCCGTGAACCAATTTTGTCGAACGGCTTGATGTTCCTTCTGCGAAGTCCTGCATTTCAATCAAACCAGTATCAAGACCACTAGCTGCCGCCTGCAAGGCTACACCAGCCCCTGTAATTCCCCCACCGATAATCAAGAGGTCCAGGGTACGTTCCTGCATTTTTTGAATTGATAATTCACGTGTTTTCTTTGAAAATTCCATATTTACACACTTTCTAACTGAGTCGCTTTATTCTCCTAGTATTAGTTGTTATTAGTCGTCGATTTCCGCAAAGACTTGCGTTGCTTTCACAGCCTTCTTCCAGCCCTTGTAGAGTTGTTCCTTACGCGATTCGTTCATGGATGGCTCAAAAAGTTCTCCTGTCTCATTCAAGAGTTTCAACTCATCCAAATCCTTCCAGTAGCCTACTGACAAACCTGCTAGGAAGGCTGCTCCTAGAGCAGTTGTTTCCAAATTTTTGGCGCGGGCAATATCGATTCCTAAGATATCAGCCTGGAACTGCATGAGGAAGTTGTTCATAGCTGCACCGCCATCCACCTTCAAGACTTGGATAGCTGTCTGAGCATCCACTTGCATCGTGTCAATGATATCACGTACTTGATAAGCGATAGATTGCAAGGTTGCCTTGATAAAGTCTTCTTTGCTTGTTCCACGAGTCAAGCCAAAGACAGAACCGCGAGCGTTTTGGTTCCAATATGGAGCACCTAGACCTGTGAAGGCCGGAACGACATAAACTTCGTCGTTGTTGTGCGAATCACGAGCGTATTTTTCAGACTCTGGTGAGTTTTCAACCATGCGAAGGCCGTCACGAAGCCACTGAATAGCACTTCCTGCGATAAAGATAGAACCTTCCAAGGCATAATAAACCTTGCCGTTGATTCCGTAACCAATGGTTGTCAAAAGATTGTTCTCAGACAACTGCATCTCTTCCCCAGTATTCATGATGATGAAAGAACCTGTTCCGTAAGTATTTTTGACCATACCAGGCTCAAAAGCCAACTGTCCAAAGAGGGCTGCCTGTTGGTCCCCAGCCATACCTGAGATTGGCACTTCACCGCCGTAGAAATGGAAAGGAGCTGTCTTACCGTAGATTTCAGAGTTAGAACGAACTTCTGGAAGCATAGCCTTCGGAATGTTGAGGATTTCCAAAATCTCATCATCCCATTTGAGTTCTTTAATGTTATAGAGCATGGTACGAGCCGCATTTGAGTAGTCGGTCACGTGAGCCGCACCATCAGTCAATTTCCAAACCAACCAAGTATCGATAGTACCAAAGAGCAACTCACCCTTTTCTGCTCGCTCTTGAGCGCCTTCTACATGGTCCAAGATCCAACGAACCTTGGTCGCAGAGAAGTAAGCATCGATGATCAGACCAGTCTTCTCATGGAATTTCTCTACATAACCTTGTTTTTTTAGTTGTTCAGCCAAAGGCGCTGTCTGGCGAGACTGCCAAACGATGGCATTATAGATAGGAAGACCTGTCTTTTTATCCCAAACAACTGTCGTTTCACGCTGGTTGGTAATCCCGATAGCTTGGATTTGATTTGGCTTGATACCACTTTCGATAAAAGCCCCAGCGATTACTGACTGCACAGAGTTCCAAATTTCATTGGCATTGTGCTCAACCCAACCTGCTTGTGGAAAGATTTGTGTGAATTCTTTTTGACTTGAGCTGACCTTTTCCCCTTTTTTGTTAAAAATAATGGCACGAGAACTGGTAGTTCCTTGGTCAATGGCCATAATGTATTTTTCTTGTGACATGTGCTGTCCTCCTGATAAAGATCTTGAGGTTATTTCCTCTTTACAGTAACTAGTATACAAAATAAAGCGCTTTCTTGTTTATCAAGTTTTTTAAAATTTTAAAAAAAATTGATAAGATTGTGAGAATTTCACAAAAAAGGCCTGGATTCCCAAGCCTTTTAAGCAAATAATATCTGACGAATCGCTGCCAAATCTTCCATATCTAAGTCGTTTTTTAAATAATATACTGGAGTCTGGTCTTTTTTATGAATAGGATTATTGGTAACCAGCAAATCGTAGTATCGACTAGGGTCATAGGCTTCAATAGTAATAAAACGATTGTATTCCAAATAGCGTTTCAAGATAGCAGTCATTCTTGAAAAGACAAGAAAACCCGCTGTTACATCTAGACCAATCCGCATATGATGACCGTCATTTTCTGCCATGTATTCCATCAATTGAAGCAATTCCCAAAGTATTTTTTTATCCAAGTCCGTCTCCTGCTGAAAGGCAGGTAAAGCATGAAAAATCTCCTCTGCTGTCTCTTTAAAATCATGTTCCATCAGCAAATAAGGATGACGATTCTCTAACTGGTACTTATAGCGGTCTTGTAAAATATAGCCCTTGAATAGATAGACTTGGCCACAAAATTGACTCAGTTCATAGGTGACATGGTCTTCCGTATAACCGCCTAGCAAGCCCTCTTTCTTCATTTTTTGAATCAGTTGCGTCAACAAATCTGCCAGCCGCCCTCCAAACCCAAGGATATACTCCATGGTATGTAGGGGCAAAATGCGATGAGAAAGAAGAAAAGAGAAGAAAATCATCATCTCACCATCCTCAGTTCCCAAAGGAATGTGTTGCCCAGCAAAAAAGGACGGTGTCTTTCTCAACAAGCGAAGGTAGAAAATATTGTCAAAATAGCCTCGCATTTTATCTTCTATGACTTGAAATTGACAGGCATTGACACGTAGACGTTGTTGGCTGATATGATTCCACAAAATCAAGTCTAACTTCTGCCCCGAAGACAATTGAGCACCACAGATTTCTTCTAAACTAGCAATCTCCCGCCTTCTCTCAGGCTTTTGCATTTCATTTCCCCAGTCCTTACTCGACCAAACCTTACGTAAAAGACAGAAATAAAAGTAACGAATCTGGTGCTCTGGACCTCGCAAACGTCCGTTTTGGATAGATAAATCAAATTCGGATAAAATCTGATTTAAACCAGATAAGTGGCGCCCAAGCGTGGCCTCACTGACCATCAATTCTTGAACCAGCTGATGGGCTTGAAACTGCTGGTGATAGAGCAGATATAGTAAAATCTGGTATTTCACCGCATTGTCTAAAAATAGGCGACGAATATCACGCCCCTTAGTAGTCGCACCGACTGACAAGTTGACCTGCTCTTCCTGTAAATGAATCTGTACATCTAGACCAACTGTTTGCGCTCTTTCATTTGTGAATAAGATGTACTTGGTCACAGTCGCTTTAGAGAAGCCCGTCTCCTCCATCAGTGCTTTTAAGGTCGTTTGTGACTCCTGCAATAAAAAAGAAAGGACTAAAAATTGACCAGCTTCAGCTTTTTCCATCAAGTCTCCTAAATACATTTGTTACCCCTTTCATTTTCTTCTTCAAGCATAGCATAAATTAAAAAAATGCTAAAATAATCTGTTTATCTTTTCGGTTTTTCCCTAGTTTCAAACTCAAATAATCCTCAGAATCAGCAAACACCCCACTCCCCCTTTGGGCTTTTTTATGCTAAAATAGTAGCTATGGATAAAATTATTAAAACTATATCAGAAAGCGGGGCTTTTCGTGCTTATGTTCTTGATAGCACTGAAACCGTCCGCACTGCTCAAGAAAAACATCAAACCCAAGCTAGCTCAACTGTTGCACTTGGCCGCACTCTTATCGCCAGCCAGATTCTCGCAGCCAATGAAAAAGGAAATACCAAGCTAACGGTTAAAGTTCTTGGAACTAGCTCTCTAGGAGCCATCATCACCGTCGCAGATACCAAAGGAAATGTCAAAGGCTACGTCCAAAATCCTGGTGTTGACATCAAAAAGACTGCAACTGGTGAAGTTCTAGTCGGACCTTTTGTTGGAAATGGTCAATTTCTCGTTATCACAGACTATGGCACTGGAAATCCTTATAACTCTATGACTCCGCTTATCTCTGGAGAAATCGGTGAAGATCTTGCCTTCTACTTAACAGAAAGCCAGCAAACTCCGTCAGCAGTTGGTCTCAATGTCCTTTTGGACGAAGAAGACAAGGTCAAAGTAGCAGGTGGTTTCCTAGTTCAAGTCTTGCCGGGAGCCAAGGATGAAGAGATTGCTCGCTTTGAAAAACGCATCCAAGAAATGCCTGCCATTTCAACACTTCTCGAGAGTGAAGACCATATCGAAGCTCTTCTTAAAGCCATCTATGGTGACGAACCATACAAACGCTTGTCTGAAGAAGAGATTCGTTTCCAATGTGACTGTAGCAAAGAACGCTTTATGAAAGCTCTTTCTAGTCTCCCAAGCTCAGACTTGCAGGAAATGAAGGATCAAGATCACGGGGCGGAAATCACTTGTCAATTCTGTCAAACAACTTACAACTTTAACGAAAATGATTTGGAGGAACTCATTCGTGACAAATCTTAATACACCTTTTATGATTGGCAATGTTGAGATTCCCAATCGTACCGTTTTAGCACCCATGGCCGGTGTGACCAACTCAGCCTTTCGTACTATCGCAAAAGAGCTCGGTGCAGGACTCGTTGTCATGGAAATGGTCTCTGACAAGGGAATCCAATATAACAACGAAAAAACCCTACACATGCTTCATATCGATGAAGGCGAAAACCCAGTCTCTATCCAACTCTTTGGTAGCGATGAAGACAGCCTCGCACGCGCAGCAGAATTCATCCAAGAAAATACTAAGACCGATATCGTCGATATCAACATGGGTTGCCCAGTTAATAAAATCGTAAAAAACGAAGCTGGCGCTATGTGGCTCAAGGATCCAGACAAGATCTACTCTATCATTAACAAAGTTCAATCAGTCCTTGATATCCCTCTCACTGTCAAAATGCGTACGGGCTGGTCTGACCCATCTCTAGCTGTGGAAAATGCCCTCGCCGCTGAGGCTGCAGGTGTCTCTGCACTTGCTATGCACGGTCGTACTCGTGAACAAATGTACACTGGACATGCAGATTTGGAGACTCTTCACAAGGTTGCACAAGCTCTGACAAAAATTCCATTTATCGCTAACGGTGACATTCGCACTGTCCAAGAAGCTAAACAACGCATCGAAGAAGTCGGTGCTGATGCCGTTATGATTGGACGCGCAGCTATGGGGAATCCTTACCTCTTCAATCAAATCAATCACTACTTTGAAACTGGAGAAATCCTTCCTGATTTAACCTTTGAAGACAAGATGAACATCGCCTACGAGCATTTGAAACGCTTAATCAACCTCAAGGGAGAAAAGGTTGCGGTCCGTGAATTCCGTGGACTCGCTCCTCACTACCTCCGTGGAACATCAGGTGCAGCTAAACTCCGTGGTGCTATCTCACAAGCAAGCACACTAGCCGAGATTGAAGCTCTATTGCAATTAGATAAGGCTTAAACTTCTATACTACCTTTCGAGTAAGGGTTGATTTCTCGCCCATCTCACACCACCATACGTGTCGTTCGGCATACGGCGTTTTAACGTATAGCATTCAAGGTAACAATCCAATCCCCCCCGTCAAACGGGTGGTTTGCACTAGGGCTATAAGCCCAAATTACCAGCCAGCGTCTAAAGACGCTGGCTTTCACCTTGTTCAAGCTCTATTGCTCTTGACTCGTCACTTGCCTCTTAAAAAGGCGTGAGTATTACTTACCACCATCCCTAAAGGGATCCTCATATTCTTTCACACTTCATTTATCTAGTGCTATATCATGCTTTACTCGTTCTCAAATTTTCATACTCGTGAAGAAATCATCCACTGGATAATTTCTTTAATCTTGAATATATTTCTTAATTGTGGCTTCATTGAGCCCTACTGTACTCACATAATAACCTTCCGCCCAGAAATACCGATTTCCAAACTTATACTTGAGGTTGGCGTGTTTATCAAACATCATGAGTGCACTTTTGCCTTTTAAATAACCCATGAATTATCCTTGGTGGAATACTTACCAACATATGTACATAATCACGCATTAAGTGTCCGTCGATAATTTCAATACCTTCATAACTACACAAGCGATGAAATATTTCGCCTAAACTACTTCGATATTGATTATAGATGATTTTTCGTCTATACTTAGGGGTGAACACAATGTGATGGAACACATCCACTTTGTGTGTGATAAACTATGAGACTTTTGTGCCATGGTTTTCTCCTTTCGCTTTACAATTGGCTTGAACACCTTTATTGTATCGCGTTTGGAGTTTTTTAGTATAACCTTCGACGCGCACCCGCATAGCGGGTGTTTTTTTATCTCGCACCTAACGGAGCGAGACGGACTAATAGTCACATAACACAAAAAATCTCTTAGATTCATTTCTAAGAGATTTTTTCTTTCTCTCCCTCACAACCAGCCTTCTTCTTCGGCAGTTTTGGCTGCTTCGGTTCGGTTGCTGGCGCCTAGTTTGGAGAGGATATTGGTCATGTAATTACGGACGGTGCCGTTTGAGAGGTAGAGCTTATCCGCAATTTCTTGGTTGGACAGCCCCTGTGCAACTCCATGCAAAACAGCGACTTCTTGCTCGGTCAAGGGATTGGGATGGGTCATCATGACTTCCATCAGCTCTGGAGAATATTCCTTGCGTCCCTCTAACACCGTATGCAGGGTTTGCATGAGTTCGGCGATGCTTCGCTCTTTCAAGACATAGGCGTCGACTCCTGCTTTGACCGCTCGTTCAAAATAACCTGGGCGTTTAAAGGTCGTAACGATAACCACCTTGATTTCAGGCACTTCTTGTTTGATCCACTCGAGCGCTTCTAGTCCTGTTTTGACTGGCATTTCGACGTCAAGGATGGCAATATCTACTGTTTCTTTCCCCAAAACCTCGATAGCTTCAGCTCCATTTTTCGCCTGCAAGACAGTCTCCACATCTGGTTGAAAGCTTAAGAGCTGGCACATGGCATCTCTAAGCATACTTTGATCTTCTGCGACTAATACTTTCATCTACTTTCTCTCCTTATAAGGCAGATGCACGCGCACCTCTGTTGGATGTTTCAAACTGACCAGCTCTACTTGACCTGAGAAGGCTGCTACACGATCTCGGACTGTATGGAGTTCATTCCCTTTTACAGTTGCAAAACCTTTCCCGTCATCTCTAACTGTCAGGAGCAATTCCTGATCTGTACGTTCCAGTTTTAGATAGGCTTTATTAGCGCTGGCATGCTTGATGATATTGGTCGCCAGTTCTAACAAAATCATAGCAGCCGTCGACTCCACATCTTGGGTCAGGCTAGCCTTGTCCAATTGATTGTCAACCTCAACTTCAATTCCAGCAATCTCCAGCATCTTCTTGACAGTCTCAAGCTCTGATGCTAAAGTCCGTAATTTCAGATTTTCCACGATGGTTCGCACTTCATTCATGGAATCCTTGCTGATCTGGTGAATTTCTTTTAATTCCTTCTCCACCTGTGGATAGGCCTGCATCTGAAATAACTGCAGGGCCAGATCTGTCTTGACACTCAGCATGGCAAAGGTATGCCCCAGGCTATCATGCAAATCCTGACCTATACGACTGCGTTCATTTTCAGCAAGCAATAGATTTATCTGGGCATTTTGCTTGGCCTGAGCTTCTTTCAAATCCTCGACAATGCGAATCCGAACCAAGCCCAATGTCATCAAATCGACAAAAGTAAGAATCCCAAGTTCAAAGGCTACAGCCTCAGTTTCGACTGACTGAAACATCATGAGTTGTCCAACAACAAGAACTTGAGCAAGAAGGAAAGTCCAGACATGAAGAGAACGTAGGCTACGCACTCTAAAATGATAAATCAAGAGATTGGCAAGGAAAAAGAAGAACCAGACATAGTTGCCATAAATAAAGACGGTATTCCCAGCTACATAGGCTAGCATGATAATCCAAAAGAGCCAGGATAATCGCTGGCTCTTGGTTGTCAAAACGCCTAAGTAAGCCACCACAAATAGAATATCAACTAGTAAATGCCAGCTAGGAATCTCCCCAACTACTGCAGAGAGGATAGGGAAAACCATAAAAATCAAACTGGCCCAAAACATATAATGTATGCTTTTCAGTTTTTCAAGCATTAAGAATTCTCCTTATGACCTTGAAGGTAAATAGTCAAACCAAATAAAACTGCTGAAAAAACAAGTAGATAAACTGTGGCTGATAAATTGATGCCACCCTCGTTTAAGAAGGTCTTGAGCAACTCCATCAACTGATAGGTTGGTAGACACTTCCCGATTGCTTGCATCCAGTCTGGAAATAAAGTGATGGGCATCCAGAGTCCGCCTAAAACAGCCAATCCTAGATAGAGAAGATTGCCCACGACAGACATCAGCTGACTAGACGGTAAGAGTGTCAGGATCAAGCCAAGCGCTACAAAAGCTACACTTCCCGCAATAAGCAAGAGCGCAGCCCCAATCCAGCTTCCTAGAGGCATATCCACACCCCTGACCAAGTGCCCAACTGAGAAAACAACCAGGATTGAAACCAAATAATCAACCATCATACTTGTTATCTTTGATAGATAATATTCTACCATATTTACTGGAGTATGGCGTAATGTTTTCTGCCAGTTGTTGATCTTATCGGTATGTAAAACAGCTGGGAATGAAAACATAGCTGTCGACATCATGGAAAAGGCCGTCATAGAGATAAGGTAGTCGCGCATAAAATTAGCCGGCCCACTTGGTGTATCCTGGTACATGCTTGAAAAGAATAAATAGAAGGCCGTCGGCATCCCTACAGATAATAGATAATAGACTAATTGTCGTTTGGTCAATAGAAATTCTATCTTGTTTAGTGCAATCCATCGTTTCATCTTAGTCATCTCCCTTTTGTGTTTCTTCAAAGATTGTATCCAGCAAGCTACGGTTAGTGACTTCAATTTCTTGAATCCTACATCCTGCCTGGACTAACCGTTCCCAGAAAGCATCCGCTTCGCGTGTGACTACTTGCAGGGCATCTTGTTTTTGTGACCAGTTTTCAACCAAGTTAGACTGTTCGACGACTTCCTTGTAAGCTAGAGGTAGGACAAAGTGCTTTTCAATCTCCTCACTGCGCATGGCTAGAGGTGTCGTATCACGGATCAATTCTCCCTTATTTAAGACCAAAATCCGGTCTGCTGTATGCTCTACTTCCTCGATATAATGAGACGAATAGAGAATGGTAACTCCCTGCGCTTTTAAGTCTTGGACAATTTCCCAAAAACGTTGACGGGTTGAAGTATCCATGGCCGCAGTTGGCTCATCTAAAAAGACAAGTTTTGGTCGCCCAATCAAGGTCAAGACAAAAGAGAAGAGACGTTTTTGCCCACCTGACAATTTTTCTGCCAACTGCTCTTTTTGTTGCTTGTCAAACTGCAATAGTTGATCAATCTCCTGGTTGCTCAAGGGATTTGGGTAAATGCTTTGAAAGAAAGCAATCAACTCTTTAACCTTTAATTTCTGAACAATGACATTTTCTTGAGGGAGGTAGCCTCTAATATAGTCTAACTGAGAATTCGTCACTGGCAATCCTTGGATGGATACTTGACCGCTGGTGACCAGTTTATCTCCAAGCAAACAGTCCAAGAGTGTTGTCTTTCCAGCACCATTTGGACCAATCAAGGCGACGCATTCTCCTTCAGCCACTTCAAAGGAAATATCCTTCAATATAGCCTTGCCCTTGATGTTTTTATTTAGGCTTTCTACCTTAATCATGTTCATGATATTCTCCTTTCAGCCACTCCTTCCCCATCGGAATGGCGATAAAAATCATAAATCCTAGACCCCAAGCACCACGAATGACTTGGTGAAGGAAGGCTTGGTCAAACCAACCTGTAAACATTTCGACCAACCATACCACTAGTGATAGTCCAATAAAGAAATAGAGAATCGCTTTTTTCATTTTTCAAACTCCTTTTTCACATCTGAGACCAATTTCAAACCTTCTCGGATCAACCAAGACATCATGCCAAATCCTGCAAATAACTCCCAAGGAAAATGATAGAAGCCTTCGTCCAATCCTGAGAACATGAGATAAGTCATGACTCCTGCTGCTACTAAACTCATTGCGATAATTACTTTATGTTTCATTTTTTCTTCCTCCATTTGATACATCTATTATAATTCTTTGAAGCTAGTGCCACTAGAAGCTTCTGTCATGAGGAAATATGACAAATGTCACAAAAAGTTCACTCAGCTAGGAAAATAGAATTCTCTACAAATCAAAAAAGGTCAGGAAAATCCCGACCTCTTTCGTTTTCTATTTAATCTTTATTCCACACTGAAAAGATATGGGTAAACTGGTTGTTGACCTTGGTGGATTTCCACTTCTACATCTTCGAATTCTTCTGCGATTTCTTGGGCGATTTGGTTAGCCAATTCTTCACTTCCATCTTCACCGATATAGAAGGTTACGATTTCACTGTCTTCATCCAACATATGTTTCAAAGTTTCAGTCAGAGTTTGGTGCATATCAGGGTTTGATACGAGAATCTTACCATCCACCATACCAAGATTGTCATTTTCGTGAATTTCTAGACCATCGATAGTCGTGTCACGAACAGCTGTTGTTACACTACCACTGACAACATCGCCAAGGGCTGCAGTCATGCGTTCTTGGTTTTCTTCGATAGACTTGCTTGGGTCAAATGCTAGAAGGCTAGTCAATCCTTGAGGAAGAGTACGAGCTTCTACCACTACTGCTGGTTGTTCCAATACCTCTGCTGCAGATTGAGCTGCCATAAAGATATTTTTGTTGTTTGGCAAGAAGATGATGTTGCGAGCATTCACTTGCTCTACAGCCTTGACAAAATCTTCTGTAGAAGGGTTCATGGTTTGTCCACCTTCGATGACATAGTCCACACCTTGAGCACGGAAGATGTCTGCCAAGCCTTGTCCAGCTACTACTGCGATAAGGGCGTATTCTTTTTCTTCAGCTGGTTTGCTGACTTGAGTTGCTTCTTTTTCCACTTGTGCTTCGTGTTGGTTACGCATGTTATCGACTTTAACCTTAACCAAGCTACCATATTTCAGACCTTCTTGCATAACAAGTCCTGGATCTTCTGTATGGACGTGAACTTTAACGATTTCGTCGTCGTTGACAACAAGCAGAGAATCCCCAAGGTCATTCAAGTAGTTGCGGAATTCATCGTAGTTAAACTCTTTAGCATAAGTTGGACCTTGCTTAAGGGCAACCATGATTTCCGTACAGTAACCAAAAGTGATATCTTCTGTTGCCACATGTCCAGCAACAGACTTATGGTGTTCTGCATTGATCATTTCACCCATATTAGCTGGAGTCGCTACAAAGTCCTCAGAAGCGCTATATTCACCAGTAAGAGCTGAAAGGAAGCCTTCATAGATGAAAACCAAACCTTGACCACCTGAGTCAACAACACCAACTTCCTTCAAGACTGGAAGCATGTCTGGAGTCTTAGCAAGAGCTGTTTTAGCTCCTTCCAAGGCAGCACGCATAACCTCAATGGCATCGTCTGTCTGCTCGGCTTTTTTCTTAGCACCGATGGCAGCGCCACGTGATACAGTCAGGATTGTTCCTTCAACTGGCTTCATAACAGCCTTGTAGGCTACTTCAACACCAGATTGGAAGGCAAGAGCTAGGTCTTTTCCTGTTAACTCTTCTTTTGTCTTGATGGCTTGTGAGAATCCGCGGAAAAGCTGTGAAGTGATAACTCCTGAGTTCCCACGCGCACCCATCAAAAGACCTTTAGCCAAGATACTTGCAGCCTCACCAACAGTTGAAGCTGGTTTGTCTGCTACTTCTTTAGCACCATTTTCGATAGTCATTCCCATGTTTGTTCCTGTATCTCCATCTGGAACTGGGAAGACGTTCAATGAGTTGACATATTCGGCTTGCTTGTTCAAACGAGTAGATGCAGCCTGTACCATTTCTTGAAATAAGCTTGTAGTAATATTTGACACGATTATTCTCCTACAACTTTGATATTTTGAATGTAGACATTCACAGTTTGAGCAGTGATGCCAAGTTGGTTTTCCAAACTAAAGCGTACACGCTCTTGGATGTTTTTTGAGACTTCACTAATCTTAGTTCCATAGCTCAACACGGTATATACATCAACTGCAATGCTACCATCCTCGGCCGCTTTTACAACGACACCTTTAGAATAATTTTCCTTCCCAAGGAGGGCTTGGAAATTATCTTTGAGGGCTTTCTTACTTGCCATACCGACTACACCAAAAATCTCAGTTGCTGCACCGCCTACAACGGTAGCAATCACTTCATCTGTTAGTTCGATTTGACCATCTTTTGTATTAATTTTTACAGTCATTTTTTCTACCTCAACTAGTTGATACTCTATTTTATCATATTTCAAGCCAAGTGTAAAAGCAGAATACTGTATCGGCGGATATTTGCTCCTTTGACGAGACTTTTTGAGCTTAGAGCAAAAGAAAAAGACCTGATGGCCTTTTACTCTTTATTAAACGCGTTCAACTTTACCTGATTTCAAAGCACGAGCTGAAGCCCAAACTTTTTTAGGTTTACCATCGATAAGAACAGTAACTTTTTGAAGGTTTGGTTTTACGGCACGTTTTGTTTGGTTCATCGCGTGTGAACGGTTGTTTCCTGATACAGTCTTACGACCTGTAAAGTAACATACTTTAGCCATTGTGTTTTCCTCCTATTAGATCTAATATAGCGGATGTGCTAGCACCACATACCGTACTATGTTATCACACTTTCTTCTTTTTTGCAAGGGAATTGGAATATTTTTTTATTTAACGTAGACAATTCCCAACTTCCCAAAGGCCACATCTCCACGGATAATCAAGGTTTTGCTGGTTGGGGCTAGAGGAGTATCTGCCTTGGCTACGCCACAGAAAGTTTCTACCTTTAAATCAACTCCCCAATGTTGAGGAACATAGATAACTGCATTTCCAAAACCGACTTCTATCTTCAAGGTTGCGCTATCTCCCAACATCTCTGCATTGTCATAGTAGATCTTGGCATTTCCAAAACCAACTTCTACTAGATCCTCTACCAATTCTTGATCTTGCTTGTAGAAAGTCCCAGTCCCAAAAGCGACTTCCTTATCTGTAAGAATGGTCTTCTTACCATCATACCACCATTTTTTCCCGTTCCAAGTTCTGTTAGAATGAGTGAGTGCGCTGACACCCATTACGATTAAAATACTAGCCCAGAACAATGACTGATTTGGAATCGGTAAAATGTCATAAAAGTGGTTAGCAATCATTAAGGCCACTAGGGCTGTAAAAGAGGCTGAAGTTAAGTGACGACGCAACAAAGCTCCAACTGATTGATAGGCAAAAAATCCAATACCGATCAATGGCCAAATCTGCCCTCCTAGAGAAGGGATTCCAAAATTCCCCTGCAATAACACTACAGCTGCCAATACTAGCAACACAATACCAAATGCTTTCTTTTTCATGTTCTTACCTCATGTTTCTTAGATTTTCTTTTAGGAGGGATTGGTAGTGTCGTGACACGTGAACCTCCTTGTGGGTTTGATAAAAGGAAATAGTGCCTGTCCCTGAGAAGGACTTGTCAACCGAGTAAACTTGCCGGATATTGGCAATAGTCGACTTGGATACCCGACTGAAATAACGGGGCAGGATAGACTCCAACTCATAAAGCTTGAGCCGAACCTCATAGGCTTCTTTCTGGGTATGGGCGTAAATCTTGCTACCTTCCGTCTCAAAGAAGAGGATTTCTGCCAAGTCTAAGTAGTACTCACCCGTCCCCTTGTAAAAGATCAACCTAGGAGCCTTGGTTTCTTGCAAGAGTCGTTGCAAGAGTCGTTGCAAGTCAGCTATCTCATCTGTCAGGGCTGCAGCCTTGATGACAATCTCTGTCTCAGTTAATTCACTATCAATCTCGATTCGTAACTTCATCCTATCTCCTTTCTGCATCTACTATACCAAAGGCCAGAAGACTTTACAAGAGCAAAAAAGCAAGTGGTCACTTTTGACCCGTAAGTAGTTACGAGGCCAAGCCCACTTGCTTTGCTTTTTAGAAAATAAAGAAAAGAATTCCCAAGATGAGACCACAGGCGTAGCCAACTAGAACATCCTTGGGATAATGAACACCACCCAAGACTCGGACCAAACCGAGAAGAGCTGACAAGACCAATAAAATCAAGCCCACAGGAAAATTTGCATGCAGGCAAGACATGGAAATAATGGTTGCCGAAAAGACATGTCGGCTAGGCATTGAATTCCCAGAGCTGTCTTTATCTAGTAGCGGGACAATTTCCCAAGCTTCATAAGGACGTGGTTGATTGATCCACTTGCGAACTAGCGTCAATAGAACAAAACCAAAAGCTGGAACTAAAATATAAGCAGAAAGTTCTTTCCCAACCCCTTTACTTACAAAGTTTGTTCCCAACAAGGTCAAGTATGCCAAGGGCATCAGGACTGTCATCATGCGATTAAAGACTCGCATCAATTGTAATAGCTGTGGATGTTGAAGGAGACTTGATTTTCTCTTATCATACCACTCTTGATAGTTTTTCATGTCTATTTCTCATACTTTTCTAGGACCTGCTGGGCTGTTTTCCCCTTGGCAAGCCAGTCCACTAATTTGTCCAGACGGCGGATTTCCTGCATCAGAGGGTCCTCAATTTCCTCAATACGAACCCCACAAATCTTACCTGTAATCGCAATCCGTTCAGGCGCATAAGACGGTGCCTGTCGAAAAAAATCTCCGTAGGTAAGGTCCCTATCCAGACAAGCAAGGATGTCACTCACCTCATAACCTGTTAGCCAACTGGTCACTTGATGAACGGATTCTGACCTCCCACCCTTTCGCTCAACCTTTGCGATCAAGGCTGGATAGACCGCAGAAAATTTCATATTGTATAATTTCTGACTCATACTTTCCTCTTTCTATTATACCAGTATAAAGAAGAAAAAGAAGGCCGTCAAGCCTTCTTTGGTTTTATTCTTCTACTTCATCTTCTGTAAATTGACTATTGTAGAGGTCAGCATAGAAACCACCTTGAGCCATAAGCTCTTCATGATTGCCTTGCTCGATGATGTTTCCGTCCTTCATGACCAGAATCAAGTCAGCATTGCAGATCGTTGACAAGCGGTGGGCAATAACAAAGGATGTGCGTTCCTCCATCAAACGGTCCATGGCTTTCTGAATCAATTCCTCTGTACGTGTATCGACTGAAGATGTCGCTTCATCAAGAATCAAGAGCGGAGCATCCTTGAGAAGGGCACGAGCGATAGTCAAGAGCTGTTTCTGTCCGACGGACAAGGTCACTGTATCATCCAAGACGGTATCGTATCCATCTGGTAAAGTTGTGATAAAGTGGTGGATTCCGACTGCTTTGGCTGCTTCAATCACGCGTTCTTCACTAATCTCAGTTTGATTATAAATGAGATTGTCTCGAATGGTTCCTTCAAAGAGCCAGGTATCCTGCAAGACCATCGAGAAGGCATCATGCACTTCTGAGCGTTTCATATTCTTGGTATCCACACCATCGATGCGAATGCTTCCCTTATCAATCTCATAAAATTTCATCAAGAGATTAACAATAGTCGTCTTCCCAGCTCCAGTTGGCCCGACAATAGCGACTTTTTGCCCTGCACGAGCTGTCGCAGAAAAGTCATGAATGATGGTTCGCTCAGGAGTGTAACCAAAGGAAACTTGGTCAAAGACAACTTCACCCTTCATGCCAGTCAATTGTCTTTCCTTATGAGATTCGTCTTCCATCTCATCTTCACTTAGAAATTCAAAGACACGGGTCATAGCTGCACTAGCCTGTTGCAAACTTGTAATCCCTTGGGCAATCTGTGATAAGGGTTGTGAGAAGGTACGAACGTAGACCATGAAGGCTACGATAATCCCAATACTGATATGGCCTTCAAGAGCCAAGGCAGCGCCGACGATAACAACCAAAACATAGCTAAAGTTTCCGACAAAGAACATAGCAGGCATCATGATGCCAGAAATAAACTGAGATTTCCAGATACTATCATGTAGATTTTGATTCAATCCTGCGAATGTTTCTTTAGTAGTATCCACAGCATTATAGCTGGTCACAACATTGTGGCCAGAGTACATTTCTTCTACATAACCGTTTACGGCCGCTAGGTTGTTTTGCTGGGCTTTAAAGTAACCCTGTGACTTAGCCATAATCACTGAAACCGCAGCAAAACCTACAAGGGTTGAAACAACTGTTACCAATGCCAAAATCCAGTTCATGCCAAACATGGTAATCAAAACAGCGATTAGCAAGAAGCTAGCTGAGATAACGGTCCCCAGACTTTGGTTGAGGGACTGAGCCGCCGTATCGACGTCATTGGTTACACGAGAGAGAGTATCTCCTTGAGAATGACGGTCAAAATAAGCAAGTGGCAGACGGTTAATTTTTTCAGCGATAGCTGTCCGCAAGCGTTTTGAAAAATGTTGGATACTCGTTGAAAAGATATAGGCTTGCGTATAGTTGAGAATGGCACCAAGCACATACAAAATAGCTAAAAAGCTGGCGATACTTGACACAGCTACCAAATCGATTTCTGTAGCCAAGCCATCTGAAATCAAGTTGGTGATTTCTTTGATCTTAGTTGGTCCATAAACAGTGATAATACTTGAACATACAGCAGCCACAACTGCAACTAGTAGAGGAAGTTGGAGACCTGCTAGAAAAGGTTTGTATTGTTTCCAAACGGACATCTTCTTATTTTCCATGTTCCAATTCCTCCTTCGATAGTTGTGAATAGGCAATTTCTTGGTAAACTTCATTAGTAGCAAGAAGTTCTTTGTGGGTGCCTTGTCCCACGACTTTACCCTGATCTAAGACTAAGATTAAGTCTGCATCCATGATGGTTGAGATGCGTTGGGCAACGATCAACTTGGTCATAGACGGGGTTTTTTCAGCTAATTCTTGGCGCAAGATACGGTCTGTCTTGTAGTCCAAGGCCGAGAATGAATCGTCAAAAATGAGAATTTCTGGCTTACGAGCCAAGGCACGCGCAATGGTCAAACGTTGTCTTTGACCTCCTGAGAAGTTAGTCCCACCTTGAGCCACTTCTGAATTTAGACCTGCTTCCTTATCCTCAATGAAGCTTTTAGACTGGGCCAACTCCAGAGCTTGCCACATAGCAGTCTCGCTTAGAGGAGTTTCTGGACTCTTACCAAAGTCTAGATTGCCCTTGACATCTCCAGAGAAAAGGACTGCTTTTTGTGGGATATAGCCGACTTTATTCCTCAAATCTTCCAAGTCATAATCCTGCACATTGACACCGTCTACTAGGATTTCCCCATCAGATACATCATAAAAACGAGGCAAGAGGTTAACTAGCGTAGATTTACCAGAACCAGTTGAGCCGATAAAGGCAATGGTTTGTCCTGCTTCTGCCTTGAAACTGACATGCTCCACAACCGCTTCTGAGTTTTTAGAGTAACGGAAGGTTACATCACGGAATTCCACTTGACCTTTTACAGATGAATCTGCCGTCTGTGGTTGACTAGGATTTTCAATAGAAGAATGCAAGTCTAGCACCTGATTGATACGTCCTGCAGAAACCAAGGTACGAGGAAGGACGAAAAAGAGAGCACTCATGAGCAAGAAGCCCATCACGACCTGCATGGCATAAGACATGAAGACCACCATATCACTAAAGAGTGGTAGACGGTCTGTCAGGCTAGCATCGTTGATGATATAGGCTCCAATCCAGTAGATAGCTAAACTCAAGCCACTCGAAATCGCCATCATAATAGGATTCATAATCGCCATCAAACGGTTGACAAAGAGATTAAGACGAGTGACTTCCTCATTGGCTTCTTCAAATTTCTTATCTTGATAATCTTCAGCATTGTAAGCACGAACCACTCGAATCCCTGTCAAACTTTCACGAGTGATACTATTGAGTTTATCTGTCAATTTCTGGATGACAGATTGTTTTGGAAAGGCAAGCGTCATGAGAACAGTTGTCATCAGAACATTGACGATAACAGCAACCACTACTGCCCAGAGCCAGTATTCAGATTTGCCAAGGATTTTTCCAATGGCCCAGATAGCCATGATAGGACCACGAGTGACCACTTGGAGCCCCATAGTAAAGAGCATTTGAATCTGCGTGATATCATTAGTCGTCCGAGTCAATAGACTGGGGATTGAAAAACGTTTAATTTCTATCTGGGAGTAATCCAAAACACGATTAAAAATATCGCTTCGTAGATGAGCTGTATAGGATGCTGCAACTCGAGCGGCAAAAAATCCAACAGTAACGGATGAGAGAAAAGCAAGTAGAGACAAGCCTATCATCTTAATGGCTGGTGACCAAAGATCTCCTAGCTCCGTACCTGGAGTTCCAAGTAGTTCTGTAATTTCTGAAATGTAAGTCGGTACTTCTAACTCTAGATAGACCGAGAAACAGGTAAAGAGGACAGTCAAGAGAATCATTCCCCACTCTTTTCCTGTGATACGTTTAGCGAGTTTCTTCATTCTTACCTCCCATTTTATCTACATTAGCCTGTAGTAGACCCATGACTTCTTCAAAAACAGCTAGTTTTTCCTCAGAAATTCCATCAAGTAGACTACGGTCAATTCGATCAAAGAAAGACTTGATTGGCTTCATCTGAGAGCGTGATTTTTCCGTCAAATGAACAAATTTTGCCCGCTTATCACTTGGACTTGTCTCCAACTCCACCAAACCATTTTGCACCATGCGCTTCACTAGATTACTGGCGACTGACTTGGTGATATTGAGTTCCTGCTCAATATCCTTGATTAACACCGCCTGTTCAGACTCCTCACGATAGTCTAAAAATCGTATGACTTGGCCCTGCGGTCCACCCATAAATTCAATACCACAACGTTTAGCTTCCTGTTGCACCATAAGGTGAACCTGATGACCAAAACGTTTAAAAGCTAACATCGGCTTATCCATGATTGCTCCTTTTTACACATAAATAGTTCTCACGAGAACCAATTGGTTTTCATGAGAACTATTTTATCACTTTCAAATAGGATGTCAAGAAAAAAGTTTCCTTGAGAACTATCTAAGCAGAAATTGACATAAGCTCTTATTTTATCTATAATAAACACTATCTCACATAGATACGAATCCAGTTTACTAGAAATGAGAAATTCACACATGAAACAAGAAGAGTATAAAACCTTAGGAACCCTTGCTGTCATTTTTGGAGCCCTGGCACTTCTTGGTTCTTGGATACCAATTATCAATGGTCTATCCTTTCTCTTTGGATTTGTTGCCTTGATCTTAGGAGTCATCGGCATTGGCCTCAATCTCCAAAATCAAAAAACATTAGCTATGATTGGTTCAAGCTTTGGCCTCATTTCCATTATCATTGTACTGATAAGCCAACTGCTATTCACTCCTATCTTCGCTGATTTTATAAGAGGCTATCGTAGCTCTTCTAATTATCTCATGGAAGAACCAACCAATGAAGATTGGCCAAATAGTACCATTGATGAATATGAAGAGGAAGAAGAGATCTTTACCTGGACTCAAGAACAGTTTGATGCCTTAATAGAGGGTGCCCCTTCCAACCAAGGGCAAGGAGGTAGCAATTACAAAGACATTATCAGTGAACATGGGATTCCAGATTCTGAAGCAGATTCAAGTGACAGTGATTATGAAACCAAAAGAATCACCTATCTCTCCATCAGTTCAGATCCTAAGACAGTTATGCTCACGTTCGTAAAACAAGAAAATGGCCAGTTTCTTCTGATCCGTAAATTCGCCATCGGACTAGATCGCAAAGAACAAACTGATTCTGGAGTGAAGGTTTAACATAACTAAAAAGGTGCCGGGAATAGCAATCGGTAGACCAAGTCTCGATTTCTAAATCCCCGCACCACGATATTTCCACAATCCATTGGATTATGGACAATTATAGATTACTAATAACGTTTTGAGCAAAAGAGATTTTCGTCTCTTTCCTGCCCTTTTGTCATCACAGGATAAACAAACCCCTTGAAAACACTGAATTTTCAAAGGGGTTATTTTTATTCTTAGAATCCGTCTACGTTTGTGTAGATTTTTTGGACGTCTTCGTCGTCTTCAAGGACTCCGTAGAGTTTTTCAAATGTTTCCAAATCTTCACCTGACAACTCAACTTCTGATTGAGGAATCATTTCCAATTCAGTTACTTGGAATTCTTCAATACCAGCTTCACGCAAAGCAACGATAGCCTTGTGAAGATCAGTTGGTGCAGTGTAGACAGTGATTGTTCCTTCTTCTGCTTCTACATCGTCTACATCGACATCTGCTTCAAGCAAGAGTTCAAAGATAGCATCAGCATCATCACCTGCAAAAACGATAACACCCTTGTTGTCAAAGAGGTAAGATACAGAACCTGAAGCTCCCATATTTCCACCGTTTTTACCAAAGGCAGCACGAACATTCGCAGCTGTACGGTTAACGTTTGAAGTCAAGGTATCAACGATCAACATAGAACCATTTGGTCCGAAACCTTCGTAACGTCCTTCTGTAAAGGTTTCGTCTGTGTTTCCTTTTGCCTTATCGATAGCCTTATCAATAACGTGTTTTGGCACTTGCGCTTGTTTGGCACGATCGATAACGAATTTCAAAGCAGTGTTTAGTTCTGGATCTGGCTCACCTTTTTTAGCTGCTACATAGATTTCTACACCAAATTTTGCATATACTTTAGAGTTAGCTCCATCTTTAGCCGTTTTCTTGGCTACGATATTGGCCCATTTACGTCCCATTAGGAATCTCCTTTTTTCACATTTTAATCTTTCTTATTATAACACAAGTCTATCCGATTTTCACTAGAGGAAATGGATTTTCTTTTGTAAATTAAGCTAGGATTTCCCGCCAGTAGCCAAGAGTTTTTTGCCTTCTTTGATCCATGGATGTTTGGAAAGTGAGAAGTAAAGTTGGGCAGTCATAACTAGCCAGAGAAGGGGCTCACATAGAATCACACCTGTATAACCTGTCCAAGGAATAATCCAAGCGACGAAAATAATTTTGCCCAAAAACTCGATAAAGCTTGATACAAGTGGCAAGAATTTTTGACCGAGACCCTGCAAGCTATTTCTATAGATCAATAAAAGACTCAAAAACGGATAGAATACCGAACTGATGCGTAGGTACAAAGCCCCATTTTCAATCAAGTAACCGTCTGTCGAACTTGCCAGGAAAGAAACTAGGCTAGGACTTGCAAAAAATAGAAATACACATGCAAAGCTTGCCCAAGCCATACTGATATAACTCCCTAGTCGAAGACCGTGGACAATGCGATCTGGACGTTTTGCACCAAAGTTTTGAGAGATAAAAGTAGTCATCGATGCTGAGATAGCCGTCATTGGCAATAAGGCAAAGGCCATGATTCGGCGTGCTGCTGTCTGAGCGCTGATAATGACTGCTCCAAAACTATTGACAGAGGATTGCAAAATAACACTTCCGACAGAGACGATTGAACCCATCAAGCCCATGGCTAGCCCCTGCTCTAAGAGATCGACATAGAGGGCCTTATTCCATTTAAAATCTTTCCACCTAGGAAGGAGCTCTGGAACACTCTTTCGGATATAGAGATAACAAAGGATAGCTGACAAGCCCTGGGAGATAATCGTTGCAAGACCTGCAGACTGAACCCCCAACTGCAATTGCGTAATAAAATATAAATCCAGGATGACATTAACGATGGCTGAGAAAATAAGAAAACCAAGCGCAGCAAGACTATCACCAACAGAGCGTAGCAAACCTGCAAAAAGATTATAAGCAAAGCTCACTCCCACACAGCTAACAATCATGGAGATATATTCATAGGACTGAGGGAGAATTTCTGCAGGTGTTTCTAGGTACTGTAAGAGTGGATAAAGACCAAAAAAGCCCATCAACATGACAAGCACACTCAAGATAATACCTAAAATCCAAGTTGCTGCGACAGCTTCTTTAATTTTAGCAAAATTGCGAGCGCCGTAGAGACGTGCAATAACAACACCCATTCCATTGCCGACTCCGAGAGCAAAACCGATAATCAAATCAAAAATGGCTGTCGTTGCTCCGACTGCCGCCAAGGATTCTTGCCCTAAAAAATACCCAACAATCAAAATATCAGCCGTATTATAAAGTTGCTGAAAGATATTGGACAGTAGAATCGGGAATGCAAAACTAATTAGCGCGGGAAGTATGGGACCATGAATCAGGTCCACCGTTGATTTTTTATTCATAAGGCTATTATATCAGCTTTCTAGTAGGGGAACAAGAGAGTTTGGATAAGAAAGCGTTGCCTAGTTACAAACAATCTGGTATAATCGTGACAGAAAAGGAGAGTATGTATGAGCTTAACCAGCCAGTTAATTACAGATGCATTCCCAGACCTTGAAAAAGTCGACCAATTAAACAAAGAAGCCTTTCCTGAAGAAGAACGCGTCTCTTTGGAAGAATTTTTAAGTTACCAGGATCGAGACGATGCCCACTTTTTCGCCTTTTACAACGAAGAGGAATTTGTAGGATTTGCCTTTGCCATTTCTAATCAAAAGGCTTTCTACATAAGCTTTTTTGCCATTATGCCTCATTTGCGTAGCCACGGCTATGGCAAAGAAATCATTGAAAAGCTGATTGATTTTTACCAGCGTACCATGATTCTTGAAGTTGAACGTTTGGATGAGGAATGCGATAACCTCGAACAGCGAAAAGCTCGCATGGAATTTTATAAACAAAATGGCTTCAAAACCGCCAATGCTTTTTTGGAGTACGAAGGTCTTAGTTTTGAGATTCTATATCGTGGTGACCACTTTGATGAAGAAGCCTACCGTGATATCTTTCAAAAATTGCAAGAAGAAAATTATTTCGACTTCCACATCGAGTACCGTCGTTTCAGCGACCACTAACCTATACTGCAGTCTTGAACTTCCCAGTAAGAAACTGCAAATTTCTCTACAATGAATACCCAATCACCTGCACTACAGGTGATTTTTTTGTGATTCCGAAATCAAATAGCAGAAAGTTTTGCTAAATCCATCAAAATATAGTAGATTGAATCTAGAATAGTGCATTACGACTGCTAAAAATATTCCTAGAAATAAGTTTGACTTTCCTAATCGAATTGTTCATCCCTTATTTGAATCTACTATAGTATTTTCTATTCAATCTGCTACACAACAAAATTATAGTAGATTGAATCTATAATAGTACATCACGACTGCTAAAAATATTTCTAGAAATAAGTTTGATTTTTCTAATCGAATTGTTCATCCCTTATTTGAATCTACTATAGTGTTTTCTATTCAATCTGCTACACAACAAAATTATAGTAGATTGAATCTAGAATAGTACGCTACGAATTCTAAAATATTTCTAGAAATAAGTTTGACTTTCCTAATCGAATTGTTCATCCCTTATTTCAATCCACTATAAATAAGGCTGAAACAATTTTGTTTCAGCCTTATCTTGATTTCTCTTATAAAAATGTCACTAAGTTTACGCTTTTGTTCCAGCTTCTGGCATGATGAGCCAGAGAATGAGATAGGCAAGAATTCCTGATCCACCTAGTAGTGTGAAGAGAATCCAAAGCCCACGAACAAGTGTTGCATCAATATCTAAATAGTCAGCAAGCCCTGCACAAACACCAGCAATTTTTTTCTCTTGAACATTGCGAACTAAACGTTTTTCCATACCAACAATCTCCTTGGTATTACTTTTATTTTCAATTTATTTTATCATCAAATCTTTTGCAATAGTCTTCCTCATTTTTACTGTGAAAATCTGTCATTCCTGCTCTCATAACCTTGTTTCTTTATTCTCATATAGCAAAAAAAGTGGGGATTCCTCCGCCACTTTTACTTTTTAATCTTCAATTTCGATTTCAAGATCATCGCCAAGGTCAAGAGTCACTTCTTGATTAGCTACTTCTGATTCCACAGGTGCAACTTTTTCATCAGCTACCGCATCATCTTCAATCAAGCCAAACTTGACACGAACTTGGTGGTCAATCTCGTCAAAGACTTCTGGGTGATCCGCCAAGTATTTCTTAGCATTTTCAGAACCTTGACCGATCTTTTCGTCTTTATAAGAGTACCATGCTCCTGCCTTCTTGATGATGTCAAGATCACTTGCAATCTTCAAGAGCTCACCAGTTCTTGAAATTCCTTCACCATACATGATTTCAACAAAGGCTTCTTTAAATGGTGGAGCCACCTTGTTTTTAACAACCTTAATCTTGGTTTCCTTACCTACGCTAGTATCTTTTTGGTCACCAGTTCCCTTGATTTGTGTGCTTCCACGAACATCTAAACGGACAGAAGCGTAGAATTTAAGAGCACGTCCACCAGGAGTTGTCTCTGGATTACCAAACATAACTCCTACTTTTTCACGCAATTGGTTGATAAAGATAGCAATTGTCTTAGTCTTATTAATAGAAGCTCCGAGTTTACGCATAGCCTGGCTCATCATACGAGCTTGAAGACCAACGTGGCTATCTCCGATATCTCCATCGATTTCTGCACGAGGTACAAGGGCAGCAACTGAGTCGATAACAACAAGATCAACTGCACCTGAGTCAATCAATTTCCCAGCAATTTCAAGACCTTGCTCCCCTGAGTCTGGTTGTGACAAGAGCAATTCATCGATATTAACACCAAGCGCTGCTGCATAGGCTGGGTCAAGCGCGTGCTCCGCATCGATAAAGGCAGCAATTCCGCCTTCTTTTTGGGCTTGCGCTACAGCGTGAAGGGCTACTGTTGTCTTACCAGATGATTCTGGACCGTAGATTTCGATGATACGTCCCTTTGGATAACCACCTGATCCGAGTGCGATATCAAGAGCCAAAGAACCTGAGCTCATCACTTGGACCTTTTGCTCTGCACGTTCACCCAAGCGCATGATTGATCCCTTACCGAAATCTTTTTCAATCAATTTAAGGGCATCGTTTAGGGCTTTTTCACGATCAGCACCAAATTTTTTGCCAATTTCGTCTAATTTTTTTGTTGGTTTTTTCGCCATTTTATTCTCCTGTATTCTAATAGTCCTTAGACCTTCTTCTATTATAACAAATCTCCAGCACTTAATAAAGCTTTGCGAACTAGGTTAAAAGCATGTAAGACTGCAATTTCTCGCACATCTGCACGACTTCTACCTGCGATATTGGCCTGGATAACTTCTGTCCCCGAAGCTTGCGCCAAAGCGATAAAGACTGTACCTGCTGGTTGACCTTCTAGGCTATCTGGTCCAGCCACTCCTGTCAAACTAATGCCAAAATCTGACTGAGTCTTGATTCGCGCCTGTTCAGCCATTTTTTCAGCAGTAAAGGCTGAGACGACTCCGTGTTTTTCCAATTCAGCATTTGGAATATCAAGCATCTTAGCTTTTTCTTCAAGGCTATAGGTCACAAAACCACCTTTAAAGATAGCAGATACACCTGAGAAATCAGCCAAAGTAGCTTGAAAAAGACCTGCAGTCAAGCTTTCTGCTGCAGTGATAGTTTTCTTTTGCTTTTTCAACTCTTCTACTACCAGGCTAGCCAAACTGGTTTCTTCCCCATAGCCATAGCAAATTTCTCGAAGTGAAACACCCTCAAAGGTTTCTCTTTCAAGGATTTTTTGTTCTAAAGTATCTAGAACACGATCCGCTTCTTCTTGACTCTTAGCCTTGGTCGATAATCGAAGGGTCACTTCCCCAGTTTTAGCATAAGGTGCCAAGGTTGGATCCGTCTGCTGGTCAATCAAATCTGATAGAATGGTCACTAGCTGGCTCTCACCAATCCCAAAGAAACGTAGCACACGTGAATAGAGCTTAGATCCCGTTGTCAATCTTGGAAGCAACTCATTTAAGACCATAGGTTTCAATTCACTTGGAGGTCCTGGTAGAACAACGTAGGTTACCCCAGCCACCTCGATCATACCACCGACTGCCAGTCCTGTTTCGTTTGGTAATGGAGTTGAACCTTGAACGATTTGAGCCTGGCGTTCATTATTTGGAGTACGAGCATAGTCTGGTCGATGAGCAAAAAAGTCATCTAGCTTAGCCTGAGCCTGAGGATCAAAAGTCAAGTCGCGTCCCAAAAATTGGGCCAAAGTTTGCTTGGTCAAATCATCTTCCGTCGGTCCCAAGCCACCTGTTAAAATGACTAGACTACTGCGATTCTGAGCAATTTCTAACAAGGATAAGAGACGAGCCTCGTTATCTCCTACAGCTGTCTGAAAATAGACATCTACACCGATTTCAGCCAATTTTTCAGACAAGAATTGCGCATTGGTATTGACAATCTGACCTGTCAAAATCTCTGTTCCAACAGCTATAATTTCTGCTTTCATTTTTTCCTCCTACTTACCTATTCGGATTTCTTTGAAAAAATCGCAGGATAATTCCTACGATTTGATGGATAGTTTCTTGTTATTCTGACTCCTCAGAAGATGGTGGCAAGTGGCCAAAAAGATTCTCATACAAGACTATATTGGTCTCCAAATTCGTAACCTCTGGTTGCCCGAGCGAACGGCGTAAAAGATTTTGCATCTCTAACATATGCTCAGATGTCACGATTTGGTAAGATGTCCCTTGAAGCATTGCATCCTCTCCACGCAATTGCTGAGACTCAATATTCTTAAATGAATCTTGATAACCCATCAACTGAGGAATCGTTGTCGTTGTAATTTCGATATTTGTCTGCATATTGTCACTAAGAGCCTTCAAAATCTCTTGGTAGTGGCTCACACTGTTCAAACTAAGAATCTTCTCGACAACTTTTTGAATCACTTCACGCTGACGTTTTTGACGTCCATAATCTCCTTCTGGATCCTGATAACGCATACGTGAATAAACAAGGGCTTCTTCACCATTTAGCTTTTGTTCACCAACACCGATAGAAATCGTATTAAATGGTTCCTGGTCTTGAATAGAAATTGGGAAGCCAAGAGTATTGTTCACTGTAATACCACCTACAGCATCAACCATTCTTTGAAGTCCATGCATGTTGACCATCACATAACGGTCAATATGGATATTCATCATTTTTTGAATCGTTGAAATAGACAACTCTGCTCCACCATTGGCGTAGGCAGCATTGAGTTTAGCCTCCGTTACACTACCATCTGGCTGCTGGATTTGTGTGAGAATATCCCGCTCCAAACTCATCATGACTGTCTTCTTGGTTTTAGGATTCACCGTCACCAAGATCATTGAATCACTATTACCAGCCCATGGATCTGTACGTTCAACATTCCCTGTGTCCACTCCCATAAGCAAAATTGTCAGAGGTTCGGTCGCTTCAATCACCTTGGTTTCTTCTCCGATTTTTTTATAGGTTTTAGCCAAAGTCTGCGTACTCTGTTGGTAAATCGTATAGGCATAAGCTCCCACACCAAGTACTGTCACAAGAACAAAGCCTAAAAACATTCCGATTATCTTTTTTGCCATACTTTTATTCATCTATCAGTTGACCCATCAGGTAAACATCTAGAAACTCTCCTCCTTCTATACAAGCACCACGTTCCTGTAATCCTTCTATGTTAAAGCCCATTTTTTCATACAGATGCACCGCAGCAAGATTTCTTTTTTGAACTGTCAATTGTAACCGTCGAATACTACCACTTGATTTGGCCCATTCAATAGTTTCTTCCATCAAGATACTACCGAGACCATTTCCCCAGTAAGCTTTTTTTATTCCTAAAAAAATATCTCCAATATGACGGACTCGCGGACGTTGATCAGCTGTTATATTGATGATTCCTACTAACTCATCATTCAAAAAAGCGAGTAGGGTAATTTGATTATCCGACTGGGCCTGCTTATCCAAAAAATGTTGCATTTCAGACTCACTCATTGCAATCCCATTTTCATCCAGACTGGTAAAACTAGTCTCTTGACCAATTTGATCTAAGAGAGCAATGACCGCTGAAGAATCCTGGGCTTCCGCTTCACGGATTAAAAGATCATACTCCATCCGTCAATCCTTTCAAAAGTTCTGTCGCTCTTTGGCCATGAGCATGAAAGACAATCTCTCGTCCCTCATCTTTTTTAAGGATTTCTAACTCCAGATAATCCGATGGAAGATTTTCCCCCAATAGATGTCCCCACTCAATAACCGTTACACCTGAACCAAAAAGGAATTCATCCAAGTCGATAGAATCTGCATCCCCTTCGATGCGATAAACATCTAAGTGATACAAGGGTAGACGTCCTTCATATTCTCTAACAATGGTATAAGTAGGACTCTTAATCATTTGATGAATGCCTAATCCCTTAGCCAGACCCTTTGTTAGCGTTGTTTTCCCAGCACCTAATTCACCAGTCAAAATCAACACATCATTTTTTTCTAACAAGTGCCCTAGTTTTTCCCCAAGTGCAACCAACTCATCTTCATTTTTTGTGTACATGTAATTATTATACCAAAAAGTTTTATTTTGTGATATTTCCATCAACAAAAAAAGAGGAGACTCCCCTCTTTTTTTAGTTTTTGTCATTAGTTAAGAGCCATACTGATGTAGTTCAAGATAAACAAGGCATCCAAAATCCAAATCATGACATGCACATCTTTCACTTGACCTTTGACAACCTTCGTCAAAGTATAAGTTAAGAAACCAACGGCAATCCCTTGTGTGATTGAGTAGCTGAATCCCATAAAGATAGATGTGAAGAAGGCTGGAACAGCTTCAGCCATATCATCCCAAGGAATATTTTTCAAGTTAGAGAGCATCATAATTCCGACAATAATCAAAATTGGTGCAGTTGCAGCTGTTGGAACGATTGCTAGAAGTGGGCTAAAGAAGCTTGATAGGGCAAAACAGATGGCAACAACCAAAGCTGTCAAACCAGTACGTCCACCAGCACCGATACCCGCTGCAGACTCAACATAAGTTGTAACGTTTGAAGTACCTGCAATGGCACCTACTGAAGTTGCCACCAAGTCAGAGTAAAGAGCCTTATCCAATTTAGCTGACTCATGGTTTTCACCACTTGTTGCAATGATACCAACTTTTTCACCAGTACCGATAAGAGTACCGATAGTATCAAAAATATCTGTCAATGAGAAAGCAAGAATGGCCATCAAGGTTTCTGGCAAACGAGAAGTGTTTGAAATCAGAGATCCCAATCCTTCTGAACCAAGAGCAGCACCAAACAAAGTTCCTAGGTCGTTAACTGCTGATGAAAGATTATTGCTTGCAAAGTCAATGCTAGACAAATTAACAAGACCAACAGCAATCGCAAGAACTGTCGTTGTCAAAATAGAAAGGATGATACCACCTTTGATCCCCTTAACAACGAAGAAGATAGTAATGGCAATACCTGCAAGAGCTACCAAGACAGCTGGAGAGTTGAAGTCTACCAATCCTGGAACAGCTGCTGAGTTTGCAGTAAGTGCTGCTTGAGCCTTATCTGCTCCTTCACCTGCTACTGTATAAGTACCTGGGTCAATCGAGAATTTCAAGAGACCAGCATTCTTAATCCCAACATAAGCAAGGAAAACCCCAATACCAGCTGAAATAGCTGAACGAAGAGTTGTAGGAATAGATTCGATGATCATTTTACGAACATTGGTCAATGTAATAATCAATGAAATAATTCCACAGATGAAGACCATTCCAAGGGCTTCTTGCCATTTATAACCCATCCCAAATACGACGGTAAATGTGAAGAAGGCATTTAGTCCCATACCTGGAGCTTGCGCATATGGCAAGTTAGCATAGAAGGCCATCATCAAAGTTCCCACAACAGAACCGATAATTGTCGCCAAGAATACACCCTGAACAGGCATTCCTGTTTGTGAAAGCATTTGAGGGTTTACAAAGAGAATATAACTCATTGCAAAGAAAGTTGTTAAACCAGCAAGAACCTCTGTACGGACATCTGTCCCGTGCTCTTTTAGTTTAAATAGTTTGTCCATTTTTAATCTCCTTTGTCATTTTACGAACAATAATGCTATTATATCACCAATCATTCATATTTTCAAGATGTTTTTTCTAATTTTAAAAATTCTTATTAGATATTATTGTCTCTATTTTCGCTTATTATCAGCTTTTCTAGTCACTTTCTGATATAATAGAAAACATCTTATCTGAAACTAGATTCGGGAGGATTTTATGACTAAAAGAATGATTGCCGTCGATTTGGACGGAACCTTGCTCAACTCTGAAAGCCAACTTTCTGATTTTACTATTGAAACGATTAAGAAAATTTCTAAAAAAGGCCACCAAGTTGTTATCGCAACTGGTCGCCCTTATCGTATGGCTAAAGATTTTTATGACCAGCTTGAACTTGAAACGCCTATGATCAATTTCAATGGTTCACTCACTCACCTGCCTGGTAAGGTTTGGAAACATGAAAAGTGTCTGACTGTGGACAAAAAATACCTCTTGGATATCGTGAAACGAAAAGAGGATATTGAGGCAGACTTTATCGCAGGTGAATACCGTAAAAAGTTTTACATTACAGCACCAGACAAAGAAATTGCCAACCCTAAATTATTTGGTGTTGAAAACTTTCGCCCAGAAAATCAATTCCAGTCTGATTTAGTGACCAAGGGGCCTAACTGTATTTTATTACAAACTAGGGCAGACGATAAATATGCACTGGCTGAAGAGATGAACAGCTTCTACAAGCACCAACTCAATATTAATACTTGGGGTGGCCCCTTAAATATCCTTGAATGCACTCCCAAAGGAGTTCACAAGGCCTTTGCCCTTGAATATCTTCTCAATGTCATGAATATAGACAAACAGAATTTGATTGCCTTTGGTGACGAACATAATGACCAAGAAATGCTTTCTTTTGCAGGTAAAGGATATGCCATGAAAAACGCAAATCCTGCTCTGTTACCTTTCGCAGACGAGCAACTACCATTAACCAACGACGAAGATGGCGTCGCTCAGTTTTTACAAGAACGATTTCTTTAATTTCACTCATTCTATACTTTTGTGGTAGACATTAGCTACCTTAAAAGTATGGAATTTTTTTGAGCTCAAAGTCAATGAAAAAAGGACTTGAATCCGTCTTTTACAGATCCAAATCCCAACAAATGATGTCTATTTCTTTAAAACGATACGATCAGAAACGTCGCGGTCCATGTCATCGATAATAATTTGATTGCCCTCAGCTACATAAACCTTGATATCATCTCCAATAAAGACTCTCTGACTTTCTGGTTCAAAAGTGACCTTTTTAATTTCCTGATCACCATCAGCTTCAACTTCTGTCCATGTTCCAGTATTACCAGTAACAACGAGAGTAATGCTATCTCCCTCATCTTGCCCCTTATAGGTACCATCTATATTGATGACTGGAGCATTCGTAGCGCTAGCTGTTGTTGACTCAGATACCTGACTTGTTATCACTTCTGAACTAGTGCTTGTTTGTGGTGCCGAAGTTGTTTGTTCTTTTGTTGAACAAGCAACCAAAAGACTAAGACTTGCCAAAGTGGCAAGAGAAAGTGTGAATCTTTTTAATGTCATGATAGCTCCTTTCTTTTGGCGGCTAAAAGTAGCAAAAGTTGCTGAAACATTCCACCTCAACTATATCAAATAAGGGAAGGGAGGTCAATCAATAGATTCATAACCCAAGAGGTGGGCACGGACCTCTGATATAAAGTAGAGAGAACCTGTCACAAACAGTAACTCTTTCTCCCCTGCAGAACTATCAAAATTATCTATAAAATCTCGATAGGAAGCAACTCTATGATAGCCACTCAAATCCTGCTCCTCCAAAGAGCCTTGATAGTCGAAGCTCGTCACATAGAGAGCTGTATCAGGTAAATGATCTGTCAAATAAGTTAACATTCCGCTATAATCCTTACGCTTTAAAGCTCCAAAAAGGATTTGAGGGTGACAACCTTGCTGAATTTTTTTCTGGATAAATTCAACCAACCGCTCTAAAGCCGGTAAATTGTGAGCCCCATCCAAATAAATGTGCTCCGTAACAGCTTCTAGACGCCCAGCCCAGCTGGTTGTTTTCAGAGCACACCGGATAACTTCCTCATTGACCTTTTCACCTCTCTCTGTCATAAACAACAGAAATGCCTGCAAAGCAAGGGCGGCATTTTCCTCTTGATAAGCTCCTTCCAAACCCAGTTTTAGTCGGGTCAAATCCGCTAGAGAAGAAGAAAAATCTCCTGATTTGAAAGAAAAATCTCGGTCAGCTTGATAGAGAGTTACATCTAAATCTTCTGCTATCTTTTGACAAACGAGCTGGGCTTCAGGAGCTAAGTTTGCAATCACTGCTGCTCTTCCTAGCTTAAAAATTCCTGCTTTCTGTTCAGCGATTTCTTCCAGACTATTGCCCAAGGTCTCTTGGTGATCTAGGCCGATTGATGTAATAACTGCGATCTCTCCAGTCACCACATTGGTCGTGTCAAGCAAGCCACCAATTCCAACTTCTAATAGAACTAGATCCACCCCTTGTTCTTTAAAATAAAGCAAAGCAATCACGGTTAACAACTCAAAAAAAGACAACTGGTCATGTGTTTCTAGAAGTCTTTGCTCCATTGTTTTGACTTGATCTGCCAAACGGATAAAGTCTGCGTCCGATATGGGTTGACCATTGATACAAATCCGATCATGGATGCTAACAATGTGGGGCGAAGTAAAGGTCCCCACCTTCTTACCATGAGAAACAAAGAGCTCTCTCATAAAGGCAATGGTTGAACCTTTTCCATTTGTCCCTGTCACATGGATAATAGGATAGGCTTGCTCAGGGTTCCCCAGTAAATCTACTGCCCTCTGCATCCGCCCCAAACCTGATCTGAAATTCAAACCGATTCGACTATGAAGCCATTTTTCTACTTCAATCATGCTTATCTCCTTAACAAAAAAGCGAAGATTCTCTTCGCTTTTTACTCATTTTGCTAGATACTAGCTAAATTTTATTTTTAGCGTCAGGCTAAAAACGTTCACTGGACTTACCAGTTCTCTCTTATTTCAAGGAACTGGGCTGATACAGTCTCCCGAACTTACCAGTTCTCTCTTATTTTAAGAAACTGGGCTAAAAACGTCCACTGGACGTTTTTACTCCTCCATAAAGCTGTTGAAGACTTCTTCAATCATGTTCCATTCATCTTCTGAATCTTCAGGGATTGGTTGCAATTCGCCTTCTGTTCCATCTTCATTTTCGATGAATGAATAAGCTTGAATTTCAACTTCGCCGTTTTCATCTTCTTCTGCATTAACTGGTACAAGAAGGACATAGTTTTTACCAAATTCTTCTTTTCCATCAATAGTCAAAAGGATTTCAAATAAAGTTTCGTTTCCTTGCTCATCTACAAGTGTAATAAGTTCACGTTCTTCGTGATCGTGGTTGTGATCGTGTGACATAGTTTCTCCTCTGTCTTAAAATTTTCTATCTAAATAATTTTGCAAAATCAATTGAGCGGCTAATTTATCAATAACTTTTTTGCGCTTATTGCGACTAATATCCGCTTGCTCAATCAACATACGCTCTGCAGCGACCGTAGTTAGGCGTTCATCTTGATACTCTACCGGTAGACCAAAGAGTTCTTCTAGTTTGGCTCCATAGGCTCGACTGGCTTCCACGCGCGGCCCGCTGGTATTGTTCATATTTTTAGGCAAACCAACAACAAAACGGTCTACCTTATAGGTTTCAACGAGTTCCTTGAGGCGTTCAAAACCAAACTGACCTTGATCTTCATTGATTTGGATGATTTCAAGCCCTTGTGCCGTAAAACCTAACGGATCGCTAATCGCTACCCCTACCGTTTTTGAACCAACGTCCAATCCCATAATTCTCATAGATTATAGATCGACTCCTTGTCCTTTAAGGTAGTAGCGAACCAGTTCTTCAACGATTTCATCTCGCTCATACTTACGGATTTGATTTCGTGCATTGTTATAACGAGGAACGTAAGCTGGGTCTCCACTGAGAACATAGCCCACAATCTGGTTAATAGGGTTATAGCCCTTTTCACTCAAAGAAGCATAGACATCTGTCAATGTTTCACTGATTTCTTTTTTATTGGAATCGTCCAATTTAAAACGTACGGTTTCTTCAGTAAATCCCATTCTAACACCCTCTTTCCTTAGAATAGTACTATTATAGCACATTCGCGGTCGTTCTACAAATCACACAGTCTGATTCTGTTGATTTTCTATGACTTTCTACTGGACTGTTGCCCCATTTGCAACACGATTAGCAATATAGTCCTCTGGTTCGTTTTTCAATAGATTTTCCAGTCCAACATTCTTCAAGTATTCGTTTTCACTGGCTTTTTTAATATCCATCGTTTGGAAATCATAGCTAGTCTTGGTTTCCATTTCTTTCTCATTTAAAAGAGTCGTTTCAATGGTAAATCCTGAAATTTTTCGAGCCACTTGAACAGACTCATCCTTATCCTCAGCTTCTTTTAGAGCTTTTTTAGCTTCATCTAATCCTCGCTCAGAAATATAAGTTTTTAAGTCTTCTGATACAGGACGTTTCTGCTGAATGGTCAAGCTTAAAAATTGATTGCCTTTGTAGGTAATGATTTGAGTTTGCTGAGCACCACTCTCATCAGCTGGCAAAACCAAGGTCTTGGTAACAACTGTATTCTTGCTTGCATTTTCTAATACGGGCAAGGTAGACTGTAGGGCTTCTTGAGAACTCTCAGTAGTTGAAGCTGCTGTTTCTTTTTTCTGACCACATCCAACGAGCAAAAATAGTGCTGCGAATGTTCCAATGACTAACTTTTTCATAAATCCTCACATGTTATCCAATTTAAATATTAGAGAAGGCCAGGAGTCACTCCCAGCCTTGATGTTTTATAGAGCCGCACGTAAACGCGCTTCTGCATTTTCCACATTACGGACAGAGCGTGGCAAAAAGGCACGGATATCGTCTTCTTTATAGCCGACTTGTAGGCGTTTCTCATCTACAAGAATTGGACTTTTCAAGATACGTGGTGTTTCCATAATCAGGTTGAGCACTTCATTGACACTCAAATCTTCGATATCAACACCAAGAGCCTTTGCATAACGATTTTTCGATGATACGATACTTGCAATTCCATTGTCTGTTTTTGTCAAAATATCAAGTAGTTCTTCTCTCGTGATTCCTTCCTTACCGAGGTTTTGTTCTTTATAACTTAACTGGTGGGCATTGAGCCAGGTCTTCGCTTTTTTACAGCTAGTACAACTTGAGACTGTATAAATTTTGATCATGTACCTACCCCTTTCGCTACATGTTACTATCAGTTTAGACTATTATACCATAAAAAACATCGGACTTGCGACCTATTTTTAAAAAATTTTAACTTTTTGGGCAATTTTTGAACTTTTTTCTTGACAAAACACGAACTATAACCATTCTTTATATTTCTTAATGTAAAATTTCTTAATAACTGTAACGCTAAACATATACAAGAAAATAATACAGATTAAGAACACGAAGTAAGGAAGTCCTAAGGGTGCTAGACGAAGGATATTTACCAGTGGTCCATAAGGTAAACTGGTTACGAAGAAGGCTGCAACCAGAGTCATCAAAATCACAAGCCAAGCTGGTCTGCTTTGTACAAAAGGAACTTTTGCTGTACGAAGCATATGGATGACCATGGTTTGAGACCACATTGATTCGATGAACCATCCTGTTTGGAATAAGATAATAAACTGAAGGGCAGATTCAGATCCATGGACATAATGATGACCTGTCACCAATGGAACAATGATAAAGTAGAGGAAGATAAAGGTCAAAATATCAAAGACAGATGAGATTGGTCCCATCCAAACCATAAATCGCGTAATGGATTTTGCTTCCCATGTATGGGGTTGTTTAAGGAAGTCTTGATCCACATTATCAAATGGCAATGCCACACAAGACAAATCATAGACTAGGTTTAGGACAATGAGATGAACAGGAGCCATTGGTAAAAATGGTAAGAAAATACTCGCAACAAGGAGTGAGAAGATATTCCCAAAGTTTGAACTAACGGTCATCTTGATGTACTTGGTCATGTTGGCGTAGACCTTACGGCCCTCAACGATACCAGTTTCAAGGACCATGAGATCCTTGTCTAGCAAAATAACATCCGCTGTTTCCTTAGCGATATCGACTGCTGTATCTACAGAAATTCCAACATCAGCCACCTTCATGGATGGAGCGTCGTTGATTCCATCTCCCATATAACCAACGGCATGACCATTTTTCTTTAACTGTAAAATGATACGGGCTTTTTGATCAGGAGACAATTTAGCAAATACTGTTACACTTTCAACCGCTTCTGCCAATTCTTGGTCTGTCATTTGGTCAATGTCAGCCCCTAAGAGCATATGCTCAACGTCCAAACCAACCTTTTCACAAATGGCTTGGGTTACTTTTTCGTTATCCCCAGTTAAAATTTTTGTTTTGACACCATGCTCAAGCAGAGCTTGAATAGCGGGTGCTGCAGATGGTTTTGGCGGATCCAAAAAGGCAAGGTAACCTGTAAGGATCATGTCACTTTCATCAGTCACAGCATAGGCATAATCTTCACGTAGACCTGACTTGTAACCAACACCTAAAACACGCAAACCTTGACGGTTTAATTGACCAACTTCTGCTAATACTTCTTGGCGAATGTCTTCGGTTAGGGGAATGATTTCTCCGCGATATTCCACATGAGTCGAAATGTTCAACATTTCTTCTAAAGCGCCTTTGGTAACCATACTAACGACATTGCTGTCATCTTTGACGATGACACTCATGCGTCTGCGTTCAAAGTCAAAAGGCAGTTCATCAATCTTTTGGAAGATGTTATCCAAATCTTGTAGAATAACGTGTTCTTTAGCTTCTTTTTCAGTTCTACTGATGATGGCACGATCCATCAAGTTTTTCAAACCTGTTTGAAAATGTGAATTTAGATAAGCTCTTCTTAAGACCGCCATATCCAAATCACCATGGATATCCAAGGGATATTCTAAGACAATCTCATCTTGCGTTAGAGTTCCAGTTTTATCCGTACATAGGATATCGATTGCTCCTAAGTCCTGGATAGCATTGAGTTTTTTGATGACCACCTTTTCCTTGGCCATAATAATGGAACCTTTGGCCAAGCTGGCTGTGATAATCATTGGAAGCATTTCTGGTGTAAGTCCGACACCGACGCTCAAGGCAAAGACTCCAGCCTCTAGCCAGTCTCCATCAGTCAACCCATTTGCGAAAAACACGATCGGAACCATGACAAGCATCAAGCGGATCAAGAGCCAAGAAATGCTGTTCATTTCACGTTCAAAAGAAGTTGGCTCATCATAGGTGTTGAGAGTTTGCTCAATAGCTCCCATCATGGTGTCATCACCAACAGCGAGAACCATAGCTGTAGCACTTCCTGAGATAACGTTTGTCCCCATGAATGCCAAGGATTCTGCTTCTAAAAGACTCTCTACATTTTGATTAGTAGCTTTATTTAAAGCAAGCTTTTCGACTGCATCGCTTTCTCCAGTCAAACCTGACTGTTGAACGAAAAAGTCGCGGGATTCAAACAAGATAACATCTGCAGGAATCATATCTCCCGCACTCAATTTCACGAGATCTCCTACAACCAACTCATCGATGGGTAACTCTTGTTCAAGACCATCACGAATAACAGTTGCAGTGTTGACAATCATTTTTGAAAGATTGGTTGTTGCCTTGTCGCTCCGCAATTCTTGGACAAAACGGATCCCTCCTGAAATCAAAACCAAGACAACGATAATGATAGAAGTCGTTGGATCCTCTTGTCCAGGTTTGGCAAGCCAGACATTTGTAACGAGAGAGATAAAGGCAATCACAAGCAAAATGATTGTGAAAGGATTGATAATGGACTCATAAATTTTCTTAAAGATGGAATCCTCTTGACCCTTGGTGATGGTGTTTTCCCCATATAGGTCACGATTTTCTTCGACTTGTTCTGAATCTAAGCCTTTTAGACTTGTATGGTAAAAAGCTAGACTATCTTTAAATGGAGTTTGAATAGCTGCTGCTAGTCTTTCTTTTGTAGTTTTCATTGGTTTCTCCTATCTGTATGAATGGTGATTTCATACACAGAGTCCAATCACTTTATAAGGACAAAACGACACAAATCAGCGATTGGCTGTGTATGTGCGGTTCTGGATGATCGTCAATTTGCATCGTTTGTCTCCTTTCTTTGTTCTAAAATAGCAGAAAATCCTGCCATAAAATGGCAGGACTAAAAAACTTATTATCCGTTTTCGTTCAAGCTTTAACTCCATAGGGCGATGTAATGAGCTTAGTCTTGACCTTCGCGACCAGGACTGTTGACCAACGAGTAGTGTCTCCACTGCTTTGCGGTAGTCATCCGTATCCCTATGGTAGCCTCACCTACCGTTTTCGCCTTTCAGTATAAACCTTTAACTAGTAAAAGTCAACGATTTATCTCATTTTCTTTAGATAACAATCAATTCCTTTGGAGCAAGGGTTAATAATTCACAGCCGGTATCTGTAATCAGGATGTCGTCTTCGATACGAACGCCATATTTGCCTTCGATATAGATACCTGGCTCATCTGTCAATGCCATACCCGCCTTAATAGTTTCTGTAGATGTTTGGCTAAAGTATGGTTCCTCATGAATATCCAGCCCAATACCGTGTCCGATACCGTGAGTAAAGTAGTCTCCATAACCTGCCTCAATGATAATATCACGAGGGATTTTGTCAAAGTCACGGAAACCTAAGCCAGCCTTAGCCTGGTCAATCAAGGCTTGGTTGGCTTTCAAAACAGTGTTGTAGATTTCTGCTTGTTCGTCGCTGACATGGCCTAGGTAGATGGTACGAGTCATATCACTCACATAATGCTCGTAAAGGCAGCCGAAGTCCATGGTAATAGCTTCACCTAGTTCTACTGGCTTATGCATTGGGTGGGCATGAGGTTTAGAAGAGTTGATTCCACTCGCTAAGATTGTGTCAAAAGACAAACCTGCCGCTCCCAGCTCACGCATACGGAAGTCAAGGAAATTGGCAATTTCAATTTCTGTCTTACCTGGCTTGATAAAGTCAAGAGCATCGTGGAAAGCTTGGTCTGAGATGGAACAAGCCTTACGAATAGTCGCAATTTCTGTCTCATCCTTAATCATACGAAGTGCTTCAACAAACTGAGTCTGAGGAAGTAATTCCAAACCTTCAAAGGCGGTTTGCATGCGATGGTAATAAGAAACTGAAATCTCATCTTCAAATCCGATACGAGAAAGGCCCATATCTTTTGCAATCTTTGCGATAGTAGCTAATTCATCACGCTCTGCAAAAATCTCAAAACCGGTTACTTCTTGCTTGGCAGCGATGATATAGCGGGCATCTGTCACCAAGACCTGACGGTCACGGCTGATGAAGACTGTCCCATTTGAACCCCAAAATCCTGTCAAATAGTAGACATTTTTAAGGTTATTGATAATGATTCCATCTAGTTCTTTTTCTTGCATTTTATCTAAAAATGCTTGTACACGTTTATTCATGATGTAACTTTCCTTTCAAATACTGTCCTGTATAGCTAGCTTCATTAGCAGCTACTTCCTCTGGTGTCCCTGTTGCGATAATAGTACCACCGCCAACACCACCTTCTGGTCCTAGGTCGATAATATGGTCTGCTGTTTTGATAACATCCAGATTGTGCTCAATGACGAGAACTGTATTGCCATCATCGACAAAGCGAGACAAAACGGTGAGTAGTCGAGCGATGTCCTCAGTATGCAAACCAGTTGTCGGTTCATCTAAAATGTAGAAGGACTTACCTGTCGAGCGCTTGTGGAGTTCGCTAGCCAACTTCATACGCTGCGCTTCTCCACCAGAAAGTGTCGTAGCTGGTTGTCCTAAGGTCACATAACCTAGACCTACATCCTTGATAGTCTGGAGTTTGCGTTGAATTTTCGGAATGTGTTGGAAAAATTCTACTGCGTCATTGACTGTCATATCCAAGACTTGCGAGATATTCTTTTCCTTGTAGTGAACTTCCAGGGTTTCGCTATTGTAACGAGTTCCATGGCAGACTTCACAAGCTACGTATACATCTGGCAAGAAATGCATCTCAATCTTGATAATCCCATCACCCGAGCAGGCTTCACAGCGCCCACCCTTGACATTGAAACTAAAACGACCCTTTTTGTAGCCACGAATCTTGGCTTCATTTGTCTGGGCAAAGAGGTCACGTATATCGTCAAAAACTCCCGTATAGGTGGCAGGGTTAGACCTTGGCGTTCGTCCAATTGGACTCTGGTCAATATCTATCAGACGATCGATATGTTCGATTCCTGTAATCATCTTAAACTTACCAGGCTTGTCTGAATTGCGATTGAGCTTTTGTGCAATAGCTTTTTTGAGGATGCTGTTAATGAGGGTAGACTTCCCTGAACCAGATACCCCTGTCACCGCAATGAACTTTCCTAGTGGGAAACGAGCGGTGATGTTTTGCAAGTTGTTCTCACGCGCACCTGTCACTTCGATAAAACGACCATTTCCAACACGGCGTTCTGACGGTACAGGAATCGCGCGTTTTCCTGATAGATACTGTCCTGTGATGGACTTGCTGTTGCGAGCTACCTGCTTAGGCGTTCCCGCCGCAACAATTTCTCCACCAAAGACACCTGCACCAGGGCCAACGTCAATCAGATAATCGGCTTCTCGCATGGTGTCTTCATCGTGTTCTACCACGATGAGAGTGTTGCCCAAGTCACGCATCTTTTTCAGACTGGCAATCAAACGGTCATTGTCCCTCTGGTGAAGACCGATGGATGGCTCATCAAGGATATAGAGAACTCCTGAGAGGTTGGAACCAATCTGGGTCGCTAAGCGAATACGTTGACTCTCCCCACCTGATAGGGTTCCTGCCGAGCGGGATAACGTTAAATAGTTAAGGCCCACGTTATTTAGGAAAGTCAAGCGGTCCTTGATTTCCTTCAGGATAGGACGAGCAATAATAGCCTCATTTTCAGATAGAGTTAACTGGTCAATAACTTCCAAATGGTCTGCGATGGAGAGGTCTGAAATTTCTCCGATATGGAGTCCTTTCTCTCCCCCTACACGAACAGATAAGGCTTGGTCATTGAGACGATAACCATGACAAGTGCCACAAGTCAGCTCGTTCATATAGAGACGCATCTGTGTACGAGTGTAGTCGCTATTGGTTTCATGATAGCGACGCTTGATATTATTGACAACACCTTCAAATGGAATATCGATATCACGAACTCCACCAAATTCATTCTCATAGTGGAAATGGAATTCTTTCCCATCTGAACCATAGAAAATGAGGTGTTTATCCGCCTCAGATAAGTCCTCAAAAGGCCTATCCATATCCACTCCAAAGGCTGTCATGGCTTGTTCCAGCATGTTTGGATAATAGTTAGAAGAGATCGGGTTCCAAGGCGCCAAAGCGCCCTCGCGAAGAGTCTTGCTAGCATCTGGCACTACCAAGTCCGTATCAACCTCTAGCTTGATTCCCAAACCATCACACTCACTACAGGAGCCAAACGGTGCATTGAAGGAGAAGAGACGAGGTTCTAACTCTGGAACCGTAAATCCACATACTGGACAAGCATAGTGTTCTGAAAAGAGCAACTCTGAATCATCCATGGTATCAATAACTACATAACCTTCAGCGATACGAAGCGCTGCTTCAATCGAATCAAAGAGACGACTACGGATACCATCCTTGATGATGATACGGTCTACCACCACGTCAATGTTGTGTTGTTTATTCTTTTCAAGTTCAGGAACTTCGGTCACATCGTAAACAACCCCATCGACACGGACACGGACGTAACCATCCTTTTGAATCTTTTCAATCAGCGTCTTATGCTGACCTTTTTTCTTACGAACAACAGGAGCCAAAATCTGCAGACGCTGGCGCTCTGGCAATTCCAAAACCTTGTCCACAATCTGCTCTACAGACGAAGCCTTGATAGCCCCATGTCCATTGATACAATAGGGTGTCCCTACCCGAGCATAGAGAAGACGTAGATAGTCATTGATTTCCGTCGTTGTCCCAACCGTCGAACGTGGATTTTTACTAGTCGTTTTCTGGTCAATGGAAATGGCAGGGCTGAGACCATCGATAGAATCCACATCTGGCTTTTCCATATTGCCCAAGAACTGACGAGCATAGGCTGACAGACTTTCAACATAGCGACGTTGCCCTTCTGCATAAAGGGTATCAAAGGCTAAACTAGACTTTCCTGATCCAGATAGTCCCGTCACCACAACTAGCTTGTCACGCGGAATTTCCACATCTATATTTTTTAAATTATGGGCGCGAGCCCCATGGATGACAATCTTATCTTGCATATTACTTCTTTCTAGTCCATTGTTGCTTTCCATTATACCAAAAAAAGTGAAATTCTATTACCAAAAAAGCCGATTTTGTAGTATAATAAAAATCTTCTAATTTTATGTTTCCTTAGAGTTCTCTAACCCTTATATCACGCACTTTTTAATAAAAATCACTAACATTACTATTTACTACTTGTTCCCCCAAAGTACGCAAAAAGGGGAGCAAAAAAGCCCCACAAAAGGGCTAGGATTTGATGAGTTCAGCAGGCAAGAAACTAGCACGGTCAAACGTGCTTTTTTAATTGCTGGTTGCTGATAGGTATATTATACCATGAAGCGCGTGGTATATAAGACTATAGCCTTACAAAAGCCCTCAGATTTGCTTCTAAGGGCTTGGCTATAAGGAAGGATAGGCGGGACCGCCGAATGTCGCCCGCATTTCTCGACCCACTAACTAAGTGGCGCGTTGGAGGCGGATGCTTTTCAACCTCTATCCTTTATGTTTTTATTATATCACATTTTCTATTTATTGATGTTCAGGTTATCTCCAAAGAGTAGAGTCTCAATGTTCTTGTATTTAAAAGTTTTTTAAGTTATAATCTAAGCAATGAGAGTTACTACCTCCTACATTAAAGGCTTCGGCTGTTGGGGGTGTGTGCTCTCTTTTTTCTTTCAAAAATATCTATGATTTCATCACCTACTACCAAGAAAATATTATAACCCCGTCTCTGCAAAATGTTCTATAACTTCCGTTTTTACTCGTCCGCTCCAAAACAGAGCGAAATAGGGGGCAAATAGGAAGCCTAGGCCTACTCATATACTAACAGAGCACCATCACGATAGATTTTAGCAAAGTCTAGCAGTATCTCAACCTTAAGACGTTCATACTCAGCTTTATCAATTTCTAGTGTCTCATATAACTGCCATAGCTTTAATCTCTCCCCTACTCTTCTTGTAAAGAGATTAGCGAATATCTCGCGCCTTAAATCATCCAGATTATCCTTGTAAAAATCAATCACACCCACCAACTCCTCAGCTTTAGCTCTAAACGCTCCATCTTGACCATCTAGGCTCAATTTAATCAATGAGTGATAGCTTTTTAGAAATCTGTATACCTGTTTGACTGTCTCTTTTTTATCGATTTGCATTTTTTACCTTGTCCAAGTTCTCAATGGCTTTTTTCTTAATTCTGTAAATTTGTACTTTGCTAAAATTTAAATCATTACAGATTTTTATCATAGGGAAATTATTAAAGTATATCATTACCAATACCAACCATTCAACTACATCATCTAACTGATCTATCATGTCCATTACTTCCATACGTTCGCTAGTAATAGTTTGTATTTGCTCCACTATTTTATCTTTAAGTTCCAAGGTTTCCAGTATATTATCCTCGGTGGTATTGGTTTTGCTAGTTTTTACCCTTGTAGTGAATTGATTGGATCCAGATAATAGCCCATTGTCTAAACTCTGGTACTTTAGTTGCAGTCTCTGGATAAGGTCGTTCCCTTTCTTTACTCTTTTTAGTTGTTCCTCTATTTCTTTAAGATACTCCTTCATGGTATAATAGTTTTAAGGAATAATTTATAAAGGAGTCAGCCCTGTGCTGTCTTTTTTACGTTTTCCAGGAGTTCGATTATATCCCCCTTAACGTTCTTTGTCTCTAAAAGTATCTATATCTTAGGAAATCTTAGTGTTTTATCTCTAAAATAAGGTCTTGTGCCTTGCTATTTTAAAATGTAAAACCTAATCAAAACCTTGCCAAAACCTAATCAAAACCTAACCATTCTTTGGTTCTAAAATCAATCTGCATTTGCCATACCTGCCAAGTGTTCTATAGCTTCTTTTCTAGCCTGATATATCGAAGTTTTAGACTTACCTAATTCTTCAGCGACTTCCAAAACTATAAGATCATTCAAGTAAAAAAGTCTTAGGACAGAACGCTCAAGCGGATTGTCCAGTTTATCGATTAGCCCAGATATTGCCATTCTTTCCTCGGTAAGGCGCTCAATTCTCTGGAGTGTATCCTCTTTTAGCTTCAGAACACTTATAAGATTGTCCTCTGTCTTGTTCTCTCTGCTTGTCTGCACCCTGCTATGGCTTAGTGTTGGCTTTTTGATAATCCCACCTTCCAGGGCTTCCAATTCCAAATATAAGCCTTTGATCTCCTTGTTTATCCACTTAACGCCCTCTAGTTTTTCTTTTACCTGCTCTGGTGTCATGCCTTGGCCTCCTCTATGATATAATAATTGTGTTGAAATTATTGCCGAGGTGGAGAGCCTTGGCTTTTTGCTTTTTCTCTAGCTTCGCTCGAGGTTCATTTACTCCCTAGGAAGTAATTTCCCGTGAGAAAAAATGTACAATGACGGTGTGAAGTTCATAGAAGTGCGTGGATAGGGGAACACCCCCACTATGTTATAAAATTGGATAATTGAGTAGTAGCTTTATCGGTCAAAAAATCAAGCTAAACACTTAGTAAAACCACATGCTACCAACTTCAAAAACATTTCAAAAAAGGAATTTTCTGCACAAAAGAGGGCAGCGTTCTTGTACTTTAGCAAAATATACCCCCGTCTAAAAATAAAGGGGGTATCTCTGCCTCTTATCTCATAATCATAGCTGTTAGATATCTTGTAATTGAACTGTTGTAACTGTGATCTTTATTTAGATTTGTTTGAAAATGTTCCAAAAAACTACTTCATATTGTCTCACAATCTCAATCCATTCAGCCAAAAACTATCTCCTTTTCTGGTGTAGTTCACAAACTTTTGATAATGCTTATAATACTTGTCACGTTTCATATACTTTGGTCTTTCAGGAAAACTATCGAACATATATCCTCCACGTTTGGGACTCCAACCTGGTTCTACCTTTCTAGCTTCCCTCAGAGCAAGCTCCCAATAGTATTGGCAATCTGTCTTACTTCGGTTCAGTGTTGATTTGTGTATTTTCTGGCATGATCCACAACCATATAGCAAAAGTCTCTTATAGAGTTTTCTGCATCGATTACCACAAATAGGACAGAGAAAGAAGTAGCGATTGCCTCCCTTGGTTCCTGGTATTCTCGCTAAATCAAAATGATCACGTTCAAAGGTGATATAAAGGTTATCTAGGTCTATTTCTAGTTTTCTACCGTCCAACTCAGCAATACCGTGACTAATATTCTTGTTTTTCATTGGCTTTATAAATGTCTCTATGGTTATTGATTTTATAACTTCCATTCGTTCAAAAATACTCCTATATATGGAAAAACCCAAATTGATTGGGTTAGGTAGCAATGAAACCACAAAAAGAGGCTAGTGCCTCTTTGCTGCTATTCTTCACTGAGTAAGCCGCTTACTACCACATTACGGATAAACTGAGCTTGTTTTTCTTTGGGCAGTTGCAGGGCTTCAAGTAAAGACTCCAGAGCTTGCTTGTCTGTGCTTTCAATCAACTTTTTAATGATATTCTGGAACTGCCCTTCTAGGTACTCGCAAAAATGGATCCGCTGTGCTTGTGTTGGCTGCACTGGTACTGGTGAACTATCTGCAATCAGCAAGAAGCAGGCTTCCGCGATTTGGGCGAATAACTTTGCACGCGCTTCAGGGTGTCTGTATAACTCATAGGCGTTTATGCTGGTGTCTTCTGCCCAGAGCTTCTCACCTAGTTCAATCAATTCAGGCGTATCTTCAAGACACACTGGTGTTACATCCGCCATAAAATCGTCACGCTTACGGTTGAGTTCCTCCAGTTCTTGATCTGCCTGTTCAAAGTATGCTGGTTCTATCATAGGTTTCCTCCTTATTCTTTATATAGGATCAGTAGACCCAATGTTGCACTTAAATTCTCATAATCACCTTCAGTCGCTTCAGTGTATTTCACATCCACAACTTCAACGCTTGCCATAAAGTCGTTGACTTGAGATTCAAATTCCTCCAGGCTTTGCTTTTGCTTCTGATAAAATAGCTTGACTTTCATTTTTTAGCTCCTTTTTTATACGCTTCTTGAAAATTTTATACACTTGTTTTTGAAAGTGTATAAAAAATAAAGTCAGTAATTCCGAGCCCACTGAAAAAGTCATCAAATTGATGGCTTTTTTGTTATACTAGAGATGAGGTGAAATGATGCTTGATAATCAGTTAACTATGGATGTCAGTCCTTATTCTAGTTTGTATAATATCGTGGTTCCTAAAACCCACTTTTTACGTCAGCTA